>NZ_CP053482.1:0-710625 GCF_016772315.1 Thiothrix subterranea
CGACCACGCAAGCTTGGCAAGCCATTGCTTACGCGCACCGCTCGCCCGATACGCATACCCTCATTCCCCTCTGGCAAGGCTGGCGCACCTTCAACGCAGTCCAGGAGCGCGTATGAGGCTTCAATCCATTCTGATCGGTTTGTTTGTCGCGCTAGTCACCACCGCTGGCGTATTTTGGTTTTTGGATGCTTACGAATACAAAGAGGTGGATGAATACACCGGTTTTCAAGGCGAAGCGCGTGAAAATCCCCTGTTTGCTGCCCGCTTATTTCTAAAACGCATGGGGATTCCCAGCGAACGCCACACCAGCCTGCAAACTTTACCTGATGCTGACACCGTGCTGGTCATTGACACCGACCGTTACACATTGTCACGCCAAAAAAGTGAGGCACTATTGGCGTGGGTAGCCAATGGCGGACACTTAATTACCCGTACTCGCTATCTCACCAATGATTCAGAGGCTGAAAATACCGAGGAAACAAACGATCATGACCCGCTGCAACTCGCGTTAAGTATTACTAGGGGCGAACACATTATCCCCGAAGAGGATGACCTACCACTGGAAGCTGAACTCTCGACTATGAGCCACTCGCTGCACGTTGACCCCGAATTTTTCTATGCACTGCAAACTACTACCAAGCAAGCTTATCCGCAGAAATACAACGACGCGACTTGGTTACTGGAAATAGAACACGGCAATGGCTTGATCACTTGGGCAGCCAACCTCGATTTCATCGAAAATTCAGCCCTTGATGATCACGACCATGCCGAATTTTTCTGGCACATGCTGCACAGTTTACACGACAAACCCCAAGCGGTTTGGCTGATACACAGCGATGATATGCCCGCCTTATCGACCTTATTGTGGGAACATGCTTGGGCATTGGTGCTAACCTTAGCGGTATTCATTCCGCTGACCATACTCGCCCTCAGCCCGCGCTTTGGTCCGCTGATTCCCAAACCTGCCCCCGAACGCCGCCGTATTCTGGAACACATCCACGCCAGCGGCTTGTTTATGTGGCAACGTCACCGCAAACACGCTGATACCCAATACGCCGGGTTCGCCGCCCGCGTTACCCAACTTCTGCCGAGCACAAGGAAACAACATGACAACAGCAACCCTGACGCTTGAACAAGCCAGCCATTTAGCCGAAGCCATCCGCCACGAAATCAGCAAAGCTGTGATCGGGCAAAAACAAGTCGTGCGCGAAACCCTGATCGCCCTGCTCGCAGGCGGACACGTTTTGATCGAAGGCGTTCCCGGCTTGGGCAAAACCTTGCTGGTACGCGCCCTTGCCCGCACCATCTCTGGGCAATTTGCCCGCATTCAATTCACCCCCGACCTGATGCCCGCCGACATCAGCGGGCATGTACTATTTGATATGCAAAATCAAAGCTTCAATGTGCGCAAAGGCCCTGTGTTCACCAATTTGTTGCTGGCAGACGAAATCAACCGCGCCCCCGCCAAAACCCAATCGGCGTTGCTGGAAGTCATGCAGGAACAGCAAGTGACCATCGAAGGCAAAGCGTTGCCCGTGCCGCTGCCGTTTATGACACTTGCCACCCAAAACCCGCTGGAACAAGAAGGCACATACCCGCTGCCCGAAGCGCAATTGGATCGTTTCATGCTGAAAGTTTTCATCGACTACCCGGCGTTAGAGGAAGAATCCGAAATGGTCATGATCGTCACCGACAAACAAATCGGCGACCGCTTCAACCTCAATAATCTGCAAACGATTGCAACACCCGCACAGGTCATGGCGATGCAAACTGTCACCGCTGAGATTGCGGTGGATGTGGCAGTATTGGATTACGCCGTGCGCATTACCCGCGCTACCCGTCACTGGCAAGGCTTGCGCTTTGGGGCAGGGCCGCGTGGCAGCATTGCGCTGATTCGGGCGGCACGGGCGAATGCCTTACTGGCGGGGCGCGACTTTGTACACCCTGATGACATTAAGCAGGTTTGCTTGCCAGTGTTACGCCACCGGGTTTCCTTGTCACCGGAAATGGAGCTGGAAGGCTATCACGCCGACCATTTACTACGCGCCATTCTCGACAAGACCGAAGCCCCGCGCTCATGATGTTACCCGCTCGCCGCAGTTTCTATTTAGTTGGTGCGAATGCCCTGGTTGCTTTACTCGCCAGCCTGTTTCCTGATCTCATCAGCCTATGGTATATCACGGTTGGTGTCAGCCTATTGGTGGCATTTGCCGATTTATTGCTGGTGGTGACAGAACCTGCGCCGCGTGGTGAACGTTTAGTGCCACATTCTTTGCCATTAGGGGTGAAACGCACGGTGCGGTTACGCCTGCATAACACGGGTAAGCGTCCACTTACGGTGGAAATATTCGATCATTTTCCGCTGCAAGTGCAAACCCAAGGCTTTCCACTGCGCTTGGGGCTGGATGTCGGCACATTCGCCGAGCCATTGTATGAAGTGACGGGGATTGAACGTGGGAAGCTGCATTTCCCCTGTTTGCAAGTACGTATTCTCTCACCGCTGCAATTGTGGTGGCATGACCTGAAACTGCCAGTGATTTCTGAAACCAAGGTTTACCCCAATTTTGCCGCCGTGGCGCAATATGCACTGATGGCGACGGATAATCACCTGAGCCACATGGGAATTATGAAAAAACGCCGTCGTGGTGAAGGGCAGGATTTCCACCAATTACGCGAATACCGTGCTGGGGATAGTTTGCGCCAAATCGACTGGAAGGCGAGTTCGCGGATGCGCAAACCCATTTCCCGCGAATACCAAGACGAACGCGATCAAGAAATTATTTTTATGTTGGATTGCGGGCATCGGATGCTGGCGCAAGATGACGCGCTATCGCACTTTGATCACACCTTGAATGCCATTTTGTTACTGACTTATGTGGCGCTGCGCCAAGGGGATTCGGTGGGCTTGGGCAGTTTCGCGGGGCAAAACCGCTGGTTGCCTGCGCACAAGGGGCAACACCAAGTGCAACAGATGTTGAATGCCTTGTACGATTTGCAACCGACCACGCACGCACCGGATTATGTGCAAGCCGCCACCGAATTGCTGGTGCGTCAGAAAAAACGGGCGCTGATTGTGCTGCTTACCAATTTGCGCGATGAAGATTTGGATGATTTATTGCCAGCGCTGCACATCCTGCGCAAACGTCACGTGGTATTGCTGGCAAGTATGCGGGAACAGGTGCTTGATCAGGCGTTAGATGCACCAGTGGATAATCAAGAAGATGCATTGCATACCGCCGCCGTGCAACATTATCTGGCAAGCCGCGAAGCAACCTTGGATCGGGTACGGGCAGCGGGTATCCGTTGCATGGATGTGCCACCGCCGGAATTATCGGTGAATTTAGTGAATCATTACCTCGATATTAAGCGTAGCGGTTTATTGTAATAAGACAGTTTATGTTCTGGGCGTTAGATTCTGGTACGATACGCAACTTCCTGAACTGCTGATGACTTAACCATGAACCGTACAACCCAACTTCAAAACGCCCTTGCCGACCGCATCCTGATTCTTGACGGGGCGATGGGCACGATGATCCAACGCTACAAGCTGGAAGAAGCCGATTATCGCGGCACACGCTTTGCCGACTGGCACAAAGACATCAAAGGCAATAACGACCTGTTGGTGCTGACCAAGCCGGAAGTCATCCGCACGATTCACGGGGAATACCTCGCCGCTGGTGCGGACATTCTCGAAACCAATACCTTCAACGCCACCACCATTTCGATGCACGACTACGACATGCAAGACCTGTCGTATGAAATCAATGTGGAGGCGGCGAAACTGGCGCGTTCCGTCGCCAACGAATACAGCACGCCCGACAAGCCGCGTTTCGTTGCAGGCGTGTTGGGGCCGACTAGCCGTACATGCAGCATTTCCCCCGACGTCAACGACCCCGGTTTCCGCAACGTCACCTTTGATGCGCTGGTCACAGCCTATATGGAATCGACCCGGGGCCTCATCGAAGGCGGCGCGGATATTATCCTGATCGAAACCATTTTCGACACGCTTAACGCCAAAGCAGCCGTGTTTGCGGTCAAACAAGTGTTCGACGAAGACAATATCGAACTGCCGATCATGATTTCCGGCACGATTACCGATGCCTCAGGGCGCACGTTGTCCGGGCAAACCACCGAAGCGTTCTACAACGCGCTGGCACATGCCGATGCGATTTCATTTGGTTTGAACTGCGCACTCGGCCCCGATTTGTTACGCCAGTATGTTGAAGAAATGTCCCGCGTGTGTGCCACCGGCGTTTCGGCGCACCCCAATGCCGGTTTGCCGAATGAAATGGGCGAATACGACATGGACGGTGCGGAAATGGCAGTCCACATCCGTGAATGGGCGCAAAGTGGCTTCCTGAATATCGTCGGTGGCTGCTGCGGCACCTCGCCTGCGCACATCAAAGCCATTGCCGATGCTGTGGCAGGAATTGCACCACGTCAATTGCCAACGCTTGCCAAAGAATGCCGCCTTTCCGGTCTTGAACCGTTCAATATCGGCGCAAATAGCCTGTTTGTGAACGTGGGCGAACGCACCAATGTAACGGGTTCAATCAAATTCAAGCGCCTGATCAAAGAAGGCAATTACACCGAAGCCCTCGAAGTCGCGTTAGAACAAGTCGAAAGTGGCGCACAAATCATCGACGTGAACATGGACGAAGGTTTGTTGGATGCCGAAAAGGAAATGACGCGCTTCCTCAATTTGATTGCCTCCGAACCGGACATTGCGCGTGTGCCGGTCATGGTTGACTCTTCTAAGTGGGAAGTCATCGAAGCGGGTTTGAAATGCATCCAAGGCAAGGGCATTGTTAACTCGATTTCGATGAAAGAAGGCGAAGCGAAATTCATCGCCCAAGCCAAGCTGGTACGCCGCTACGGGGCGGCAGTAATCGTGATGGCGTTTGATGAACAGGGGCAAGCAGATACGCAAGCACGAAAAATTCAGATTTGTACCCGCGCTTACAAGATTTTGACCGAACAAGTCGGCTTCCCGCCCGAAGACATTATTTTTGACCCGAATATCTTCGCCGTCGCGACGGGGATCGACGAACACAATAATTACGCGGTGGACTTTATCGAAGCCACGCGCTGGATTCGCCAGAACCTGCCGCACGCGCACATTTCCGGCGGGGTTTCCAATGTGTCGTTCTCGTTCCGGGGCAATAATCCGGTGCGCGAAGCCATCCACAGCGTGTTCCTTTACCATGCCATTAAAGCGGGCATGGATATGGGGATTGTGAATGCGGGGCAAATGGCGATTTACGACGATATTCCAGCGGAATTGCGTGATGCGGTTGAGGACGTGATCCAGAACAAGGATACGGGCGCGACCGAACGCTTGCTGGATATTGCCGCGAAATACAAAGGCGATGGCTCGACCGAAGTTAAGAAAGAAGACCTCGAATGGCGTTCATGGCCGGTCGAAAAACGCCTCGAACACGCGCTGGTGAAAGGGATTGATGCTTTCGTCAACGAAGATACTGAAGAAGCGCGGGTGAAACTCGGTCGTCCGTTGCTGGTCATCGAAGGCCCGTTGATGGACGGCATGAACGTGGTCGGTGACTTGTTTGGGGCGGGCAAAATGTTCCTGCCGCAAGTGGTCAAATCCGCCCGCGTGATGAAAAAATCGGTGGCATACCTCGACCCGTTCATGGAACTGGAAAAGGCCGGTTGCGAAGTGCAAGCCAACGGCAAAATCCTCATGGCGACAGTGAAAGGCGACGTGCATGACATCGGCAAGAACATCGTCGGCGTGGTGTTGCAGTGCAATAGCTACGAAGTGATCGACCTTGGCGTGATGGTTTCTGCGGAAAAAATCCTGCAAGTGGCGCGGGAGCAGAAGGTAGACATTATCGGCCTTTCCGGTCTGATCACCCCGTCACTGGATGAAATGGTGCACGTTGCCAAGGAAATGCAACGGCAGGATTTCCATGTGCCGTTACTGATTGGCGGGGCTACCACGTCCAAGATTCATACGGCGGTGAAGATCGAGCCGCAGTTTAAGAACGACATCGTGGTGTATGTGCCGGATGCGTCGCGGGCGGTGGGTGTGGCAAGTGCACTGCTTTCCAAAGAGCAAAAGCCGGATTATGTGGCGAGCATTCGAGCAGAATATGAGCAAGTGCGCGTGAAGCGGGCTGCGAATCAGACTGAGCGTAAGTTGGTGAGCATTGCAGCAGCACGGGCGAATAAGTTTCAGGTGGCTTGGGCGAATTACACACCACCAAAACCCAACGCCCCTACCCCGCTTGTGTTCAACGATTATCCGTTGGCGGAATTGGTGGAACGCATTGACTGGACACCATTTTTCCGTAGTTGGGAATTGGCGGGTAAATTCCCGGCGATTCTGACGGATGAGGTGGTGGGTGAGGAATGCACCAAGTTGTATGCGGATGCGCAGGCGATGTTGCAGCAGATGGTCGCGGAAAAGTGGGTGCAGGCTAAAGCAGTAGTCGGTTTCTTCCCGGCGAATGCGCAAGGCGATGACGTGGTGCTGTACACCGACGAGAGCCGCACGCAAACCTTGAGCGTATTGCACAATTTGCGGATGCAGATGGAGCGCAATGGGCAGCAGCCGAACTTCTGTTTGGGGGATTTTGTTGCACCTGTGGAATCCGGCAAGGCGGACTGGATGGGCGTGTTTGCGGTGAGTACGGGCTTTGGCATTGAGTCACACTTGAAAGCCTTCCGCGAAAAGCACGACGATTACAGCGCGATTATGCTGGAAGCCTTGTGTGACCGTCTGGCGGAAGCTTTGGCAGAGCGGATGCACGAACGGGTGCGCAAGGAATTCTGGGGTTATGCGGCGGATGAAACGCTGGATAATAACGCAATGATTGCCGAGAAATATCAGGGGATTCGCCCTGCCCCCGGCTACCCGGCTTGCCCTGACCACACCGAAAAAGGCACGTTGTGGACGTTGCTGGATGTGGAGGCGAATACGGGGATGATCATTACCGAATCGTTTGCGATGTATCCGGCGGCCTCGGTGTCGGGCTGGTATTTCAGCCACCCGGATTCGCGGTACTTCGGGATTGGGCGAATTGCGCGGGATCAGGTGGAAGATTATGCCAAGCGTAAGGGGATGACGGTCGCGGAAGCGGAACGGTGGTTGGCTCCGGTGTTGGGGTATGAAGCGTAAATCAGCCCATAAGCAAGTAGCCGGGATTCCATAAATCTCGGCATTGCTGAATATTCTCCTGCTCTAGCCAGAAACTAATTATGTATTACTACGTAAATAAAAATTCATAGAAAAACACATTAACCATTTGAAAAATAATATATTAATTATTAATACGTAACTACGTTTTTAGTTTATATCAAGTTGTTATGCGCAATATTTCAAATAATCATTAATCCCGTTGACTGCCCAATCCATGCTAGATCAGGCAATCGCCAACGGTTTCAGAATCTCTGATAAACTCTATCGACAAGTCTCCACCGCTATTTCAGCAGCGTAAGCGTTTCAAACGCATCCATCTCACCCATCACATTGCCGCCACCGTCATACTGTATCCCAGTACCCACCGTCGCTTTCACCTTTTTGTTTTTAAACGTGGCGGGCATTTCTGCCACCTCATTCCAAGCATCACACAACGGTGCAGAACACAAACCCGAATGCGGCACGCCTTGCTTGTCGGTAATGGTCAAGTAGCAGTTATCGCCACACTCATACGACGCAATCACGCCTACCAAGGTTTTACCTGCGGTGTCAGTTTCAGGTTCGTCAGGCTGCTTGTTATCAACCGCCAGCTTTTCCAGAAAAGCGTCGAAGGTATACGCGGTTTTACCTTGCCATTCGATTTTGACCCAAGTGCCATCGCGCCCGCCAATCGAATCGGTTTTATCGGTCAGCGCCAACACCTTGACCTTGCCATCATAGGGAACATTGCCCAATTTTTTGCCGGTCACAGCCGCACTGTCGCGCACCGTCAGGCTAGGTTTCGCGATAGCTTTATACCAGCCCACCACTTCTTCACTATCCGGCTCGGTGGATTCCTCTGCGTTCGCGATCATCTCATTCAATGCCGCCAATCGGGATGTGTAAGCCGCTTTCAAGCAAGCAACATCAATGCAAACATCACGCTCGGCAATCAGCCACGCCACTTGCTCGGCTTTCAACGCAGCCTTGTCATCCGTGCTCGCAAGCGCTTTTTTGAAAGAAGCGGCCAACAACTCATCCAAACTGGATAATTGCTTGGTGCTACAAACTGTTTTCTCTGCCCAGGTTTTGGCTTTAGCACAGTCGAAACTAGCCGCGTAGCCATGCAGTGGTAATAATAGCGCCACCACAGCCAATAAACCTTGTGTCATTTTCATCATCATTATATGCCCTCGATCATCCACCAAATGTTTCACGTTAATACCGACAAAAGCTGTTGATAATCTTGCGAATAGCTTGATGCTTCCGCAATCACATATTCCTTAAACGCCTGCGCCGCTGGGGAAAGCCATTTCCCCTCCCGCGTCACAATATGCCAGTAACGTTGGATCGGGAAATTCTGCACATCCAAAATCACCAACGAATGCGTTTCCAACTCCAGTCGAATACTGTGTAACGATACAATCCCCAAGCCCAGTCCCGCAATCACTGAATACTTGATCGACTCATTGCTGCCCATTTCCAGCGTACTGGTAAAGGTATGCCCGTGTTCGGCAAAAAACCGCTCAATCGCCGCCCGTGTCCCTGACCCCGGTTCACGCACCACAAACTTTTCGCCGATAATTGCCGATACCGGAATATCTTTCTGCCCTGCTAACGGATGATTCGCAGGCGCAATCAACACTAGCGGATTGCACATCAAACGTTGCGAATGCAAATCCAGATTCGACGGCGGTTCACCCATCACCACCAAATCCGCCTCGTAATTCTGCAACTGCTCCACCAGCGTCTTGCGGTTAGTGATATTCAGCGAAACCGTAATCCCTTCATTCTGCTGCGAAAATCCCGCCAACATCCGCGTAATAAAGTAAATCGAGGTATTCGCCGCCGACACATTGATCACGCCCTGATGCACATCCTTCAATTCTTCCAGCGTTTCCACCATGCCCTGATATTTCGCAGCAATCTCGCAGGTATAGGTGTGCATTGCCCGCCCCGCCGCCGTCAGCACAATGCGCTTGCCTTGGCGTTCAAATAACGACAAACCCACGTTTTCTTCCAATTGCTTGACCTGCATGGATATTGCAGGCTGGGTCATGTGTAACAATTCGGCGGCGCGAGTAAAATTTTCCGTTTGGGCAACGGTCTGGAAGATCTGGATCTGGCGAAACGAAATGTGCATGTTGACGGATTCACTCGGAAATTCAGGGTTTCTTGCTAACATCTTAACATAATCAAGTCTGATGTTTAAGTAAGAATAAATGACTTTCCCTTATCTTAAGCATTGCTTATACTTGCGCCCATCGAAAGTTATTGCACCCTTTTTATTCACGAGGAGAGAGTCATGGACCAATCTGGACGTTATTCAGACTTAAGTTTGAAAGAAGAAGACCTGATCGCTGGCGGCAAGCACATTCTGGTTGCTTACAAAATGATGCCACAGCCGGGTCACGGCTATTTGGAAGCGGCTGCTCACTTTGCAGCAGAATCTTCTACGGGTACTAACGTTGAAGTGTCTACCACCGATGATTTCACCAAAGGCGTTGACGCGCTGGTGTACTACATCGACGAAGCCACTGAAGACATGCGTATCGCGTATCCATTGGACTTGTTTGACCGCAACATCACCGATGGTCGTATGATGGTCGTGTCTATGTTGACGCTGATTATCGGCAACAACCAAGGCATGGGCGACATCAAACACGCCAAAATCCATGACTTCTATGTGCCTGAGCGTGCTATCCAATTGTTCGATGGTCCATCCAAAGACATCTCTGACATGTGGCGTATTCTGGGTCGTCCAGTGGTTAACGGTGGTTACATCGCGGGTACAATCATCAAGCCTAAGCTGGGTCTGCGCCCTGAGCCATTCGCGGCGGCTGCTTACCAGTTCTGGCTTGGCGGCGACTTCATCAAGAACGATGAACCGCAAGGCAACCAGGTTTTCTGCCCAGCGAAAAAAGTTTACCCACTCGTATACGACGCCATGAAGCGTGCGCAAGACGAAACCGGTCAAGCGAAACTGTTCTCTGCGAACATCACCGCTGACGACCATTACGAAATGTGCGCTCGTGCTGATTTCATCCTCGAAGCGTTTGGCCCGGATGCGGACAAAGTTGCCTTCTTGGTTGACGGTTTCGTCGGCGGCCCTGGCATGATCACTACCGCTCGTCGCCAGTACCCTAACCAATACCTGCATTATCACCGCGCAGGTCACGGCATGATCACTTCGCCATCGGCACTGCGTGGTTACACCGCGTTTGTATTGGCGAAACTGTCTCGTCTACAAGGTGCTTCCGGTATCCACGTCGGCACAATGGGCTACGGTAAAATGGAAGGCGAAAACAGCGATAAAAACATCGCGTACATGATCGAGCGTGACGAGTGCCAAGGCCCAGTCTACTTCCAAAAATGGTACGGCATGAAGCCAACCACGCCAATCATCTCTGGCGGTATGAACGCGCTGCGTCTGCCGGGCTTCTTCGAGAACTTGGGTCACGGTAACGTTATCAACACTTCCGGTGGTGGTGCTTACGGTCACATTGACAGCCCAGCGGCAGGTGCAATTTCCTTGCGTCAATCGTATGAGTGCTGGAAAGCGGGTGCTGACCCAATCGAATTTGCGAAAGAGCACAAAGAATTTGCTCGCGCATTCGAGTCATTCCCTGGCGATGCAGACAAGATCTACCCAGGCTGGCGCGAAAAGCTGGGCGTACACAAGTAAGCCGCAAGCGACCACAGTAAAGGTGGGTGGTGCATTCGCACTGCCCACTTCTCCCCATCTCTCTGTCAGGAATCCCACCCATGACCGACGCTTCCCAATACACCATCCAACACGAACCCTTCTACCAAGCCACCGGACGCGAAGTCGAACTGTACCAAGCCGCGTACCGTTCCCGCTTACCGGTGATGGTGAAAGGCCCGACGGGTTGCGGTAAATCGCGTTTCGTCGAACACATGGCATGGAAACTCGGCAAGCCACTGATCACGGTCGCTTGTAACGAAGACATGACCGCCTCCGATCTGGTCGGACGCTATTTACTCGAAGCCAATGGCACACGCTGGCTGGATGGCCCATTGACCACCGCCGCCCGCATTGGTGCAATTTGCTACCTCGATGAAATCGTTGAGGCACGCCAAGATACTACCGTAGTCATTCACCCACTGACGGATCACCGCCGCACTTTGCCGCTGGATAAAAAAGGCGAACTGGTGAACGCGCACCCCGATTTTCAGTTGGTGATTTCCTACAATCCGGGCTACCAAAGCCTGATGAAAGATTTGAAACAGTCCACCAAACAACGTTTCGTGGCATTCGATTTTGACTACCCCGCCGCCGACGTTGAATCCACCATTTTGCAAAATGAGGCAAAAGTGGACGCGGCAATGGCGGATAAGTTGGTGAAAATTGCCCATACCGCCCGCAACCTCAAAGGGCACGGACTGGATGAAGGCATTTCCACCCGTTTGCTGGTGTACGCCGCGAATTTGATGCGCGACGGCATTGCAGCGGGTGACGCTTGCCGCATGGCACTGGTCAGCCCGATTACCGATGATGCGGATATTCGCAGCACGCTGAACCACGCGATTGACGCGATTTTTGGGTGAAAAATCATGAATTCGTCATCAGATAGTAGGGGCGACCGGCTGGTCGCCCAAGCAAACACACCCGACATTGGCAAGGGCGACCAGCCGGTCGCCCCTACGGATGATGTAACAAGCCGTTACCGCGCCCAACTAAGCTGCAACTTCAAGCAGCTTGATGAAGCCTTCGCCGCCTGTATGCAGGACGCGCTCGCGCTATTGAGCGAGGAAGGCATCAAGGATTACCTCGACGGTGCGTCGTTGGTGTGCAAAATCGGGCGCGGTTTCGACCCCGTGCTGACCTATTTGGAAGAAATGCCGGTTATCGCCCACAAGCTCGGCGAAGGCATGTTGACCCGCGTTAGCCAAGCGGTGTGGAAAATCTCGCGCACCCCCAACGGGCGCATCATTCCCATCTTTTTGCAGACCTTGCCGGACGTGTGCCGTCGCCTCGAAAGCGAGGAATTGGTTGGGCATTACATCACCCTGTTGTTCGAGATGATGGATCGTACCACGGGGTCGATTCACGGTTTCCACACCACTATTCCCAGCCCCGGCTTGCCGAAATTGCTGGAGCAAATGCCCTATTTAATGAGCCAGTTAGCCTTGGGGGGCTTGAAAAACTGGATTGAATACGGCATCCGCAACTACGGCAAGCACCCGCATCGGCAGGAAGAATATTTCAGCCTGCAATCCGCCGATGCCAAGGCGATGTTGCAGCACGAACGCCACGGCACGCTGTTTACCCACAACGAGCGCAAGCTGAATTTGTATTTGCAAGCCTGTTGGGAAAGTCACGAATATCTCGTGCCGTATTCGGTGGATTTTCGCGATATGCGCGAGCAGCAACCGTACTTTGATGAATTCGGGATGCGCATTCCTGACGTATTCGACGATGCGCACGGTGTGACGGGGATTGACCGTTACCGCGCGGTGTTAGCACACATGGCGGCGCATCAACGCTGGACACGCAAAGTGGTGGCGGATAATTTCAGCCCACAACAGCGAATTGCGATTGAACGGCTGGAAGACAGTCGGGTGGAATATCTGGCGATGCAGGAATACCCCGGTTTGCGGCGGATTTTCACGGCATTGCACCCTGCCCCCGTGGAAAACGAGTGTGATTCCAAAACCGAGTCGTGTTTCCGGCATCGGTTGGCGATGTTGTCTTGGGCGATTCTGAATCCGGCGCATGGTTATCAGAACGCGAAGATCAATGAGTTTGCGGGCAAGTTCCACGCGAAAATGCTGCAAGGCAACGCGACGACGGCGGATATGGTGCAACTGGCGATTTCGTTTGTGGCGCAGACACGCTTGCAAACTGACCAGTTGCCGAGCGTGTATTTCAACAATACCGCGATTCCTTACCGCGATGATAACCGTCATTTGTGGCAGTACATCGAGGAAAGCGACGACGAAGAATTCTTCGACGAACACAAGCAAACCGCGCAGCAAAACGAGCAATCGGGTTTGCCGCCGCGCCATTACCCGGAGTGGGATTACAGCACGCAGACGTATCGCCCGGATTGGACGAGCGTGTATGAAAGTTTGCATCCGGCGGGTAATCCGGCGGTGATTGATGCGCTGTTGCAGAAACACGCGGCGTTGGCGAAGCGGTTGAAGCAGATTGTGGATTTGTTGAAGCCGCAAAATTACACGCGGGTACGCTATCAGGAAGAAGGCAGCGAGCTGGATTTGGATGTGGCGATCCGCTCCCTGATTGATTTCAAGGGCGGGGCGAACCCTGATCCGCGCATCAATATGAGCCACAAGCATGACGGGCGTAATATTGCGGTGATGCTGTTGCTGGATTTGTCGGCTTCGATCAGCGAAGTGCCGGAAGGCGCGACCCAAAGCATTCTGGAGCTGAGTCAGGAGGCGGTGTCGTTGCTGGCGTATGCGATTGAGGCGTTGGGCGACCCGTTTGCGATTGCGGGATTTGCGTCCAATACGCGGCACGAGGTGCGTTACCAGCACATCAAGGGTTTCAAGGAACATTGGAACGACGAGGTGAAAGGACGGCTGGCGGCAATGCAGGCGGGGTATTCGACGCGGATGGGCGCGGCGGTGCGTCATGCGGCGCATTATCTGGAACATCAACAGGCGGATAAAAAACTGCTGCTGATTTTAACCGATGGCGAACCGTCGGATATTGATGTGGATGACCCGCAATTATTGACGCAAGATACGCGCCAAGCGGTGAAAGAATTGGATCAGAAAGGCATTTACAGCTATTGCATTAGCCTTGATCCGCGAGCGGATGAATACGTGCGGGATATTTTCGGCAAGCGCGTTACGGTGGTGGATAATGTACAGCGGTTGCCGGAAAGGATGACGCAGGTGTTTGTTACGTTGACGGGGTGATAATCATTTTTTCCACCCCGTCTCATAGGATCCTTATGCTTTTACCACTTTCCATCTTGTACCAGTAAATTGCTGGCTTGTTTTTGGAGCGAGACCTACCGTGCTATTAGCAGTCCTACCATCAAGCCATCTAGAACCTTCTATCTCACCCATACATTTAAGTGTGACTATCTCATCATCGACTTCAAAAACTTGCCATTTCGTACCTGTGAATTGTTGGTTTGTTTTTGGGGCGAGACCAACAGAACCATCCGCCGTCCTACCATCTAACCACCTAGAACCATCCACATTGCCCATACACTTAAAAGCAAACATACCATCGTCGACCTCATAAACTTTCCACTTTGTACCTGTATAAGGCGAAGAAGTGTTAGGAGCAAGACCTACTGTACCGTTGGCAGTTCTGCCATCTAGCCACTTGTTTCCCGGCACATCCCCTTGGCACTCTAAATAAACCATATCTCCATGATTCAATAAACTATTAGTGGCCTGCAAATTAGAGGAAAAGAGAGACAGTAGCATTGCCGCACCAGAAATTAGCTGACTTTTTTCAGCAGCAAGCGAGGCGCTCGGTTAACAACCTTGCGGCTGGATTGCTGCTCACGGATTTTCAATGCCGCACAAATGGCTTTCAGGTCATTGTTGTACTTAGCGGCATGGGCTTGCCGATGTTTGCGGATTTCTTCAACGATTGGATCATCCATCATGGTTTAACCTCCAAGTTCTTCAGGGGAACACAGGATCGGGCAGATATACCCTTGATCCTCAACTAACTTTTCAATCAAGGCTTTCGTTTCAGCATTGTTGATGTGTTTGAAATTCCACGTCAGCAAAAACTCAGCCCCTTGTGTCGCAGCTATACCGATATGAAGGGCATCTTCCACACTATTTGCCGGAACACCCTTTCCATCCAAACACCTGAGCTAATTCTTGCGCTTCCGGCGTAATGCCTAAACTAGGAATGTCTGCTACGGCTTCAATCCGTCGCTGTGCTGCTGTTGCATCGCCAGAAGCAATTTCTTCTTCCACTAAAGCAGAAATGAAGACTTCGTAACGTTGCTTGTGGTTATACCACCATTCAGAGGTGATGGCTTGCCGCGCTGCGGTAACAACATCCCGGCTGGGGCGGGCTGTCAGATAGCTAATCACAGACGATTCAATGTAAACAACAGCTTTCATGGATGGCTCAATACTTTTGGATTACTTGCAGAGATAGTACCGTATCTATACTTATTCTCAACCCTTGCACATCGCCTTGCGTAGCAACTCCAGTCCGCGCTCAGTCTTGCCATGTTATTGTATCAGCCTTACCTCCTCCAGCAATTGTTGTATCATCTCCGCAAAGAATCGCTGCAAAACAGGAGCACCCCATGATCCAATCCACTACCCCCAGCATTGAAGGCAAACGCATCACCCAATACCACGGCGTCGTCACCGGCGAAGCCATTCTAGGCGCAAACGTCTTCAAAGATTTCTTTGCCGGAATCCGCGACATTATCGGCGGACGCTCCGCCGCCTACGAAAAGGAGTTGCGTAAAGCCCGCGAAATCGCCTTTGCCGAAATGGAAGCCCAAGCACAAAGCCTAGGCGCAAACGCCGTCGTCGGCATCGACATTGACTACGAAAACATCACCATGGGCAACAGCGGTGGCATGTTAATGGTCACGGTCAGCGGCACAGCGGTAAACGTCCAATGAACCCACCAGCCACCACCAACCCCAGCCGTCGCCGCTTCCTACGCAATGCCCTGACACTTGCCGCCAGCAGCATCCCCGCGTTCTACTTTCCACTAACTGCCGACGCGGATACCAGCGCCCCCGCTTCCAGCACCAATGTGCGTTTTTTATTACGCAACGACGCCGATTACGCCAAACACCGCCAGATTTTCAACAAACGCATTACCGCGATGCCCAAAATCATTGCAGTGTGCGCCAATGAAACAGGCGTGCAAGCCGCGATTGCTTACGCGCAACAAGCCAAATTACCTATCGCCGTCAAAAGCGGTGGACACAGTTTTGAAGGTTTTTCCACCAATGATGGCGGCTTAATGCTCGATTTGTCGGGTATGAATAAACCAAAATACGACAAAACCACCAAGCGCTTAACCATTCAACCGGGTGCAAAACTGGGCAAGGTGTACGAATATTTGCACCAATACGGGCGCATGATTCCTGCCGGTTCTTGTGCGGGCGTTGGTGTGGCGGGGCTAACATTGGGCGGTGGCTACGGCTTTTTTGCGCGGCAATTGGGCTTAACCTGCGACAGCTTGCAGCGGGTACGCATGGTGGATGGCAAAGGCAAATTGCACGATTCCAGCACCAACCCTGAATTGTTATGGGCGTGTAAAGGCGGCGGCAATGGCAATTTCGGCATTATTACCGAGCTGGAGTTTAAGACCCACCCTGCCCCGACCCATTTCAGCAGCCACCGTTACAAATACCGCAATTTAACACCCACCAACGCTACCCAATTGGCGGAACGCTGGTTTGAATGGATGAAAACCTTACCCAACACTGCCTATTCCTCATGGGTATTGAATGGCAAGCACGTTACCGTCATCGTGACCGATACCAGCAGCACCCCATCAGCCGCATTGAAAGCCATTCTCTCCAAACTCAAAGCGGGCGCAACCGAAGTCATGACACCCCGCAAGGATGCGTTTCTACGCGGTATCCAGCGCTACAAAGGCGGGGTTGAGCCAATGTATTTTAAGAATGTTTCCGCTGGCTATTACCAAGGTTTCAGCGATATAAAAGCGCTGTTACCCACCATTTGCCAGCAAATCGGTGCTGCTAAACTCACCACTATTTTGCAAATCAACACCTTGGGCGGCGCGATTAATAACCCCGCGTTGGAAGCAACGGCGGCTTACCCCCACCGCGCTTTCGGCTACCTCGGTGAATTGCAAACCTATTACGACAAAGCCACGCAAACCAAACAGGCAGAGCAGATTGTGCGCGATATTCAAGGAAAGCTAACCGCAGGCGGGATCAAAGCGCATTACCGCAATTACCCGGATGCCGAATTGCCTAACTGGGAAACCGCGTATTACGGCAAGTCCTACCCGCGCTTGCAGGCATTAAAGCGCCAATTCGACCCGGATAACCTGATTCGCCACCCGCAAAGCGTCAAACTTTGAGGATGTCGGCCAATTGCCAGATACAGGCATCGGCATTGCGTTGCTGAATTTCCATCCGCAAGCCGTTTTCTTGTGCCGCCAACAATTCTTCCAACAAACGGATATGGCGCACGCGCAATTTGAGCAAGTCCATGCTTTGCGTCATCGGGGATAACAACTCTTCCGCTTCATGGATATTGTCGTACACATGCCGCCGGACTTGTTCGGCATACGCGATAATGCTGCCGCAGTCGTCGTATTGCGCGGCAACCTTGCTGGTGTGCAGGCCGTGGCTGTCCGCATCGTCTTCCATACGCGGGTCACGTTTGCTGAGCGCGGAAAGTTCACGGATTTGCTGGCGAATGGCGGCAAGTTCATGACGATTGTCGTGGATGGTTTGCCTATTGGTGTCGAGTTGCGTCAGCAGTTGTTGGTAAACACTCAAGGAAGACGCTAACACCACATCGTTTGTGGGAGCCGGGGGAGCAGGCGGCGGTTCAGAGGCCACTTCAGTCGCTTCTGTTTCCGGCATTTCTGTTTCTGGCGCAGCAAGTTCTTCAACGGGTGCAGTATAGGCTTCGCTATCATCAGACATTGGGCAACTCCTCAGTGATTAATTGCACCATGGTCTTGGATTCGAGCGCCATTGTCTGTATCGGGGTTTATAGACCCCCGTGATCTTCAGATAATCGGCAAGCTGACAAAAAAATCCCCGCCAAGGTGCGTATCCATTGGCGGGTAAAGTGCTTGGAGTGTGCCAAGTTTCGTGAAGTGTCTTAAGGTTTATTGACCGCAATAAAGCGCGATTGTTCACCCTGCATAATCAACATCGCAATCGGTTTGCCGCTAGGGGCAGCTTGCACCGCTGTTTTCAAATCCGCCGCCGATTTCACGGGCTGATTGTTGACCGAAACAATCACATCCCCCACGGTTAAACCGGCTTGCTCAGCGGGGCCATCGGCTAAGACTTGTTCGACCACCACGCCGTTATCCAACTTGCGGGATTTCAGTTCGTCACTGCTTAAGGTCGCGACGCCCAGCCCTAACATGCCGCTTTCACCTTGGGTTTTCGCGACCGGCGAGGCCGCTTCTTCGTCATCGCCGAGTTTAGCAATCGTGACATTCAAGGTTTTCTCTGCGCCTGCTCGCAACAGCTTGAGTGGAACTTGTGCCCCCACCGGGGTATTGCCGACCAGCAAAGGCAAATCGGAGGAAGATCTTACCTTGCCATCCCCAAAACCGACGATAACGTCACCCGCCAGTACGCCCGCTTCAGCGGCGGGGCTACCGGGCTGAACATTGGAAACGAGTGCGCCATCCGGCTGATTCAAATTGAAAGAACTGGCTAAATCTTGGCTCATGTCTTGAATTGCCACGCCTAACCAACCCCGATCAACTTTGCCTTTGCTCTTGAGTTGCTCGATAACGGTTTTTGCCACGTTCACCGGAATGGCAAACGAAATCCCCATGTAGCCACCGCTGCGGCTGTAAATTTGCGAGTTAACCCCGACCACGCGCCCGCTCAAATCAAACAGCGGGCCGCCGGAATTACCGGGATTCACCGCCACATCGGTTTGAATGAACGGCACATACGTGCCATCCGGCAAGCTCCGTGATAAAGCGCTGACAATGCCTTGCGTCGCAGTCAGATCCAAGCCAAACGGCGCACCAATCGCGACTACCCACTGTCCAACCTCCAAACCATTGGAATCACCGAGTTGCACGGTCGGCAAGTTTTCAGCCTTGACTTTGAGCACCGCAATATCACTGAGGGTATCAACGCCAATGACTTCAGCAGGCAAATCACGGCGATCATTCAACCCCACCGTAATGGATTTGGCGTCTTCCACGACGTGCGCATTGGTAACGACATAGCCATCCGCTGAAATAATAAACCCTGACCCGGACGCTCTAGCACGGCCTGATTCTGGCTCGTCATCACCTTCTGGTAAGCCTCGGAAAAAGCGTTCCAGTTCTGGTGGTAAGCCTTCTAAACCGCTATTGCGCTTAGAGGATGCTGACGCTTCCACGCTGATATTGACCACGGCGGGGCTATTTTGTTTGATCAAGGTGGTCAATTCCGGCAACGCACCCGCAGTCGGGGCGGCGGCTGGCGCGGCAATCAGGGGAGCGGCGGCTGGGGCTTGCTGCAAAGGAAACGTGGTAGCCGTTTCCGCCAATACCGGCAACATGCTACCCAACACCAATGCTGAACTCATCAGCAAACCTGCGCCTAATACCCGCTGCTTACGTGTGAACATGAATCGCTTACTCCTGCAATATTCTGTGTATAGCCAATATAGTGACAGCACGAACATTACCAAGGGTTTGCGGGAAAGTTACGGAATTGTCATGTTTAGATTTCGGGAAGTGTTTTATGCTTGTCTGATGAATATCCTAATCGTTGAAGATGACCGCCAAACTGCCAGTTTTATCCAAAAAGGCTTGACGGAAAGTGGCTACATTGTTGATCACGCTGCTGATGGCGAGGATGGCCTGCACCTTGCCCTGCAAGGCAACTACGACGTCTTGATTGTCGATCGAATGTTGCCCAAACGCGATGGTCTTTCCCTGATCCAAATCCTGCGTGCGCAAGGGATGCAAACGCCCGTGCTCATCTTGAGTGCCTTAGGCGATGTCGATCACCGTGTCGAAGGCTTGCGTGCCGGTGGCGATGATTATTTGGTGAAACCTTACGCTTTCAGCGAGTTGCTGGCACGTTTGCAGGCGTTATTGCGCCGTACCCAACCCGCGCAGGAATACACCACGCTGAGGGTACGCGATTTGGAAATGGACTTGCTCAAACGCCGCGTTACCCGTGGCGGCACGGTCATTCCGCTGCAACCGCGCGAGTTCAACCTGCTCGAATACCTGATGCGTCACGCCGGGCAAGTCGTCACCCGCACCATGTTGCTGGAAAAAGTCTGGGACTACCATTTCGACCCGCAAACCAATGTCATCGACGTACACATTAGCCGGTTGCGCGGCAAAATAGACAAGGATTTTGACACGCCATTGCTACACACCATTCGAGGTGCGGGGTATTTATTGCATGACCCGCAATCTGCTTAATACCTCGGTTTTCCGGCTGTCATTGGTGTACGCCTTGCTGTTTAGCGCCGTGGCAGCGGGCGGACTGGGCTACATTTACTGGATGGCAAAAGGACAAATGGAACAGCAAACCGATGCCCGCTTGCAGCTCGAAACCGATGCCCTGCTCAATTTATACCGCAGCCTTGCTGTCGAAGGTTTGACCGGCGCAATCACCATGCGCAACAGTGAAAACGGCTCACGTTATTTGATTTCGCGGCTGATTCACCGCAGCCAACAGGATTTGACCCGCGACCTCAAATTTAATCAAGACACCCAACGTTCCAAACAGATTGTTGCGAGTTTACCGTTCAGTTTGATTACCGGCGAAAAACGCCATTCTGAGCCTGCGCGCATGATGCTGACACTGTTACCGGGGGGCTATCAACTCTTGGTGGTAACAGATCTTAAAGAACAACACACCCTGCAAGACCGTTTGCTGCAAACCGTTTTAGCCGCGATTGGTATTATTGTGGCATTAGCCTTGGCGGGCGGCATCTTCATGAGCCATAACGTGCAACGCCGTATTAATGCCGTCAGCCGCACCGCCAATGACATTATGAGTGGCGATTTGGCACGGCGGATGCCAGTTACGACGCGGAATGACGAATTCGACAGCCTCAGCCGCGTCCTCAACACCATGCTGGCACGTATCGAACACCTGATGCAAAGTATGCGCGATGTCACCGACAACCTCGCACACGATTTACGCAACCCGCTCAATCGTTTGCGGAACCGTCTGGAAACCAGCCAATTTCAGCCATCCCAGCCCACCGATTACCCGCAATTGATCCAAGACACCATTGTCGAAGTTGACGAGCTGATTAAAACGTTCAACGCGCTGTTGAGCATTGCGCAAATCGAATCCAGCGCTCAACGCCAAGACTGGGTAGAAGTTGATCTAACGCTACTGATCGAAGAACTCGCCGACCTCTACACCGCCGTGGCAGAAGAGCAAGACCTCACCCTGAGTTATCACGCAGCCCCCGGCTTACAGATACACGGCAATCGCCAATTGTTAGCGCAAGCCATCACCAATTTATTGGATAACGCGGTGAAATACACCCCAGCCGGTGGTGAAATCCACCTAGCCGCGACGCAACAGATGAGCAATATCACGATTACGGTAGCCGATAACGGGCCGGGCATTCCTGAAGCACAACGCGAACAAGTCTTCAAACGTTTCACCCGCTTGGATAATGCCCGCAGCACGCCCGGCAATGGGCTAGGGTTAAGTCTGGTGAAAGCCGTGGCAGAATTGCACAACGCCACCGTGCAATTGCACGACAATCACCCCGGCCTGAAAGCTAGTATCCTGATTTCTCGTTGATTGTCTCGACCGCTTTCTGACTAATCGCTTTGGCAGTATTAGCGGTAGCAAGGTTGATGGCTTGCACCAAATCACTAGCAGGAATCGCCATGCCGTTAATCATCATTTCCGTTGGGGTATTGGCGTATTCACCCATGGCATTGCGGTAATCCATATCCGGGCTGCTCAGGCCATAAATGCACACCGCTTGTGACAGCTCATTACTCGGCTGCCCTTCCAGCGCGAATTCCAAGGTGACTTGTAACTGCACGCCTTTTTGTTCAGTTTGCTGCTCACTGTGCCACACCACGCCCTTATCACCGGCTAACGCTACCGTGACGGCTTTGCAGGTTTTAAGCGGGGAATCCAAATTATGCCCACCCGAACAAGCACTCAACATCCCGCTAATAGCGACAATCATCCATTTGCGCATTGATTCACTCCTCCATTACACGACATCATGCCGGAAACCCGACAATGCGTTATTATGAGTGTTTCTGCATCCGTTGCGCCAGTTAACCAAGAGGAAATTTCATGAAGTTGAGAATGGGCTTTATAATCAGCCTGATGGTAACACTCTACGCCTGTAGCAATACGCCAGTGCCCATGAACGTTACACCGCAAGCGGCACGTGCCGCCAACCCTGCATCACTCAATTGCCTGCAAAATCACGGCAAATTAGAAACACACCGCACCCCAGAAGGCGACAGAACCGATTGCTTACTACCCAGCGGTAAACGTTGCGACGAGTGGGAAATGTTCCGGGGCAATTGCCCAACCCGCACCGTTAATGCCAATGGCATTTTTAGCTTCTAATCGGGAATTTAGCGCCATAATCGGCATCTAAGTATCGCAAGCTGATAAAAACCTGAGAAGAACGCAACACAAGGCTACCTTATGAACACAGGAATTAACTGGGCTAACACACTGCCGACCCGCTGCATGGGTCTACTCATTACCCTGCTGGTGCTACTGGCGGGTTGCGGCAGTGGCACTGAAAGTGAGACTCCCGCTGACAATAACAATAACGGCACGAATAATGCCGTTGCCAGCAGCGGGCGCTTAGTCTTGCTCGACCCCACCCGCAACAACGCCGAAACGCCCATTAGTGGTTTGCAATACCTCAATGCGGGCAATGTCAGTGGTGCGGATGGCGGTTTCAGCGCCCCCTCCAGCAACCTATCCTTGCACTTAGGCAGCACCACACAACTGCCCGTACTCGGCAAAACCCGCTTAACGCAACACGATATCGCAGCCGCCGTATGCAGTGGCAATGCCGATCTCAGCGCTTGCACTTACCACGCGCGTAAAAATCTGGAACGCTTTTTTCTCAGCCTCGACAGCGACCGTAACGCCAGCAACGGCATCCAACTGGGCGCAAACGCCAACAGCCTGAATTTGGCGTGGAACGTTTCGCTCGATCAATTTGAAAACGTGTTGGCTCAACAACTCGCTATCTACGGGCAAACACCCGCCGCCTTGTTCCAACCGTCGTTAGGCATCAATAGCGAAGCACCGCAAGCCGAACAAAACAGCATCTCGTCCCCCGTACCCTTTGCCGACATCTTCCGCGTTGCCCGCCCATTGCGTGAATATTCGTGTAAAGATGTCGCTTATGATGAAAACGGCTGGGCAACCACGCCACCCAGTGCCACTTGCATTATTCGCACCTTCTTGCTGGATAGTGCCGTGCAAGGCCAAGTTCCTAATGGACGTTACAGCGTGTTGTACGAAGGCACTGGCAAACTGGAATATTCCGGTTACGCCAAACTGGTGAACAGCACGCCGGGGCGCGATGAAATCGACGTAACCCTACCCGCCAAGTTGGATAGTGTTGCTACCAATAACCGTATCGGTGTAAGAATTACCAGCGGTACGGTCAAAAATATCCGCATTGTCATGCCCGGTGGCATTTGTGAAGGTCAGCCCTTCACGCGCGTCGATGGCGCAGCAAATTGCCCTGCTGGGCAATACCGCAGCTTTGAAGACACCTTACGGGCTGATCGCAATGCGATTGTTTTCAACCCCAGTTATTTGAATTTCCTCAAAAACTTCCGCGTGGTGCGCATGATGAACCTGATGGAAGCCAGCCCCAGCTACCTCACCTGTGCGCAAACCGAACCCGGCAAACCCAACAGTTTTATCCGCGATGCCGATGGCAATCTGATTTTCGACCAAACCTGTTTAGTGCAAGAATTCCGCTGGGAGCAGCGCAGCAAACTCGCGGATGCGGTCTGGGGCGCGTCCGGCAATATCGCGCGTCTGGAACGTTACGGGCGCGGCGTACCGATCGAAGTGCAAGTCGAACTCGCCAATCAATTAAACGCGCACCCGTGGTTCAATATTCCGCACAATGCCTCCGAAACGTACATCAGGGAATTTGCCCGCTACGTCGAAGCGCACCTCAACACCGGGTTAAAAGCCCATGTCGAATACAGCAATGAAACTTGGAATGGCATTTTCTGGGCATATTACTACGTGCTTAAAAAGGGCGAAGATCTGAGCAGCCCAACCGATGAACGTGAATGGAACTGGCGTGGGGTTTATTACTATACCAAACAAGCCAGCAAAGTCTTTCAGATTTGGGAAGATGAATTTGGTGGCACGCAACGCCTCGTGCGTCTGTTAGGAACATACCAGAATGACGCCAACCGCACCGAACGCATGTTAGCCTACAGCGATACGCGCCAGTACGTCGATGCCATTGCCACCGGCGGCTATTTTTACGCATGTTGGCGCAATGACGATGCCAAATTGCCTGCCTGCAATGACAGCAGCAAAATCCCCAAACCGCTGGTGAATGCCACGTCTGTTGATGATATTTTTGCCGCGATGGATAATATCAACGACCCGTTTGGGCTGGAAGGTCTTAAAAACCAATTCACCAAGCAAGCAGCAGTCGCACAAAAGTATGGCAAAGCTTTGTACGCTTACGAAGGCGGGCAGCACCTAACGATTGGCGGTGAAATCGCCGCTGACCGTCGACAAAACATGGTTGACTTGCTCCACGCTGCCAACCGTGATCCGCGCATGGGCGAACGTTATCAACGCCTGTTAGAAATGTGGAAAGCAGCGGGTGGGCAAACGTTTATGCTGTTTAGCGTGCCACACACCTTCAGTCAATACGGCAGTTTCGGCATTAAAGAAAGTCTGAATCAACCGCGTAGCAGCGCTCCCAAGTACGATGCCGCCATGAAATTTCAGGAGAGTCAGGGGAAATGTTGGTGGAGCGGGTGTTAATCGGCGGGTGCATCAGGCGCTCACACAATCGCGGTCGCCTTGATCTGCGCAAACACCGCCATCCCCACCTTCAACCCCAGTTGCACCGCTGATTTCTGGGTAATGTGTGCCAGCAATGGCACACCGCCCATGTTCAAACGCACCATCACTTGCCCTGCCACGGGTTGCGCCATACCGGTAATACTCGCGGGCAACACGTTGAGAATGCTGGTTTGCACCGGTTGTTGCAGCGTCAGACTGACATCGCGGGCATCAATGCGCAAGCGCAACGGCGTACCCACGGCGGTTGCCTGCTGGTAAGGCAAGCTGATCACGCCCCCCGCAAAACCGACGTGACTGAGGTGGAACTCCGGCTCATGATCCCATACCTTCACCTGCAACACGCTGGAGGCTTCTTTGCCTTGCGCCATCGGCGAATCCAGCCGCGTCAACACCTCCGCCAATGCGCCAGAAGCCACCACCTTGCCCGCTTCCAGCACCACCAGATGATCCGCAAGCTGGGTCACTTCCTGCGGTGAATGCGTCACGTACAGAATCGGAATATCGAGTTCGCGGTGCAAACGTTCCAGAAACGGCAGGATTTCCTGTTTGCGCTTGAGGTCGAGCGCGGCAAGCGGTTCATCCATCAGCAGCACTTGCGGCTTGAGGGCAAGGGCGCGGGCAATACCAACCCGCTGGCGTTCTCCACCGGACAATTGCGCGGGGATTTTGTCCAGCAAATGCCCAATCCCCAACATATCCACGATCGCCGCCAGTTCGGCATCATTGGCGGATTGCGCGGCTCGTTTGCGCCCGTAATCCATATTCTTGCGTGCCGTCAAATGCGGGAACAGGCTGGCTTCCTGAAACACATACCCCAAGGGGCGTTGGTGCGTTGGCAAAAACACCCCCTTCGCGCTGTCTTGCCACACCTGCCCGCGCACTTGCAGGAAACCGCTGTCCGGGCGTTGCAACCCGGCAATGCAGCGCAATAAGGTGGTTTTGCCAGAGCCAGAATGCCCAAACAATGCGGTTACGCCCCGCCCCGGCAATTGCAAATCGGTTTCCAACTGAAAGCCACTAAAAGCCAGTTGGAAACGTGCATGTAAGTTGTCGTGCGGTGTATTGCTCATATTTTTGACATCCTGATCCCACGGTTGAGGGTATACATCAGCAACAACACGATGAAGGAAAACACCACCATGCCGCCCGCCAGCCAATGGGCTTGTGCGTATTCCATCGACTCCACATGGTCATAAATCTGCACCGACACCACGCGGGTTTTGTCGGGAATATTGCCGCCGATCATTAACACCACACCGAATTCGCCCACGGTATGCGCAAATCCCAGAATGCAGGCGGTAAGAAAGCCGGGACGAGCCATCGGTAACGCCACACTGAAAAACGCATCCAGCGGTTTTGCCCGCAGTGTACTTGCCGCCTCCATCAAGCGCATATCCAGTGTTTCAAACGCATTCTGGATAGGCTGCACCACAAACGGCAGCGAATAGAACACCGAAGCTACCAGCAAACCCGTGAAGGTGAACGGCAATGTCCCCCAGCCCAAAGCACTGGTCAATTGCCCAATCGGACCTTTTGGCCCCATCGTGATCAGCAGGTAAAAACCCAGCACGGTGGGCGGCAATACAATCGGTAAAGCCACCACTGCGCTTAACGGGGCTTTCCACCAGCGGCGGGTACGTGCCAGATGCCATGCCAACGGTGTGCCAATCAGCAACAGAATCAGGGTCGTGAGGCTGGCAAGTTTGAAGGTCAGCCAAACGGCTGACCAATCGCTGGGGGATAGCATGGTTTATTTCACCTCGGCTTTTTTCGGTAAAGCGTAACCATAGCTGGTCATGATGGCCTGTGCATCTTCCCCTTTCAGGTAATCCAGCAGGGCTTTGGCAGCGGCGTTATCCTTGCCCTTGGTTAACAGAACAGCATCTTGCGCCAAGGGTTTGTACATTTCCTGTGGCACAACCCAAACAGAACCGGACTTGAGTTTGTTGGCTTTGGATACCTGTGACAGTGCCACAAAACCCAGTTCCGCATTGCCAGTGGAAACGAAATCATACGTCTGGGTAATGTTTTCGCCCGTCACCAGTTTGGGCGTGATCGCAGCAGTCAGACCGAGCTTTTCCATCACCGCCATGCCCGCTTCACCGTAAGGAGCGGTTTTGGGGTTGGCAATCGCCAGATGCTGAAATTCGCCCTTTTTCAGTACGTCACCCTTGTCATCCACATAGCCTTCCTTGCTACTCCACACGACCAGCGTGCCGAAAGCATAGGTGAACTGGCTATCAGCTTCGGCTTGTTTGGCTTCGACCAGCTTTTTCGGGGTCTTGCTGTCGGCGGAAATGAATACTTCAAACGGTGCGCCGTTTTCGATCTGGGCGTACAGCTTGCCAGTTGCTCCAGCGGATACCTTGATGTCATGCCCGGTAGCGGCTTTGAATTTGCTACCGATTTCTTCCAGTGGCTTGGTGAAGTTGGAGGCAACGGCAACTTGCACTTCATCTGCCCAAGCACTGGCAGTGCTGAAAGCGATGGCGGCGGCGAGAAGGGTTTGTTTAAACAGTTTCATGGTGAGTTCCTTAAATTGCTAGTGAGGAAAAATCAGTTGGTTATTAGTTGGACACAGCAAGGATAATGTGCGATGCCTTGATCAAAGCGCAGGCTTTGTCCCCGACTTTCAGTTCCATATCCTGCACGCTGTCGTTGGTAATAATCGCGGTGACGGTTTTGCCACCGGGTAATTCAATGATGACCTCGGCATTGACCGCGCCTTCTTGCACGCTGACGATCGTGCCACGCAAATTGTTGCGGGCACTGGTTTTGATCTTGCCGTCGTCCTTGGCGAGGATCACCCACGGGGCTTTGACCAGTGCGTAGGCTTGCACGCCGGGCGCAAGGCCAAGATGCTCAACACTGTTGTGGGTAATAACGGCAACGAGTTCGTCACCGCCGCCGATGTCGAGAATGACTTCGGAATTAATCGGCCCGTTGGTTACTTTGGTGACAGTGCCGAGAAATTGGTTACGGCTGCTGGTTTGCATATCGAATCTCCTTATTAGTTGAAAATATTGCTCAAAATTGTCCGCCACCTGCCCCAGTTGCGAGAGGATGCGGGCGTGTTCCTTTTCCATGTGGCGGTAAACCATCACCATGCGCCGCCCGTAAGCGGTCAGGTTGGTTCCGCCGCCGTGTTGTCCACCCGCTTGCCGTTCGACCACGGGTTCTTCTGACAGGTTGTTGACCATCAGCACGGCTTCCCACGCGGCTTTGTAACTCATGCCCATCGCTTTGGAGGCGGCGGAAATTGAGCCAGTGACATCAATGCGTTCCAGTAATTCCAGATAGTCCCAGCGTCGCCCGTGGCGTAGTGGGGTTGCCATCAGTTGTTGCATTTGCATGGTGATGGTTTTCATACGGCCTCCTAGTTGATTTTCTGGATGTCTGCCTTGATGTCGGCGGGTTTGCCGAAATACAAGGATGAAGTCACCAGCATGTCCACGCCCGTGGCGGCGTAGGCTGCGGCGTTGTCCAGATGGATACCGCCCGCAATCGCCACTTTGACTTGTGGGCAAGCGGTTTTAATGGCAGCCGTTACACGCCGGGTTTCTTCAATGTCCAATTTGTCCAGTTGAACCATGTCAACCCCTGCTTGAGCCAGTTTGAGGGCGGTATCGTGAGTGTGTGCTTCCACCACCACCATTTTTTCGCCCAGACGCGCTTTCAGGGTGCTGACCTGAGACAGGAAAGTGTCGAAGTCCGCCATGAAGCGGATATGTTCATCAAACACCAGTACGGTTTCAGACAAGCCCAGTCGATGTGGCAGTGCACCACCACTGAGGACGGCTTTGAGTGTCATTTTCTTTGCCCAAGGGGTACTTTTGCGGGTCGTCACCACTGAAACGTGAGGCGCAACCTGCTGAACCCGTTCCACCATCTTGTGGGTGCGGGTGGCAATGCCGGAGGCGTATTCGAGCAGGTTAAGCGCAACCCGCCACGCTGCGTGGATGGCTTGGGCACTGCCTTGGGCTTCCATCACCACCGTACCCGCCGGAACAAGGTTGCCGGAGGGCAACATGCTGAGGGTAAACAAGCCGAGTTTCTGGAAGATGCGCAAGGCTTCTTCGGTGCAACAAATGACCGTTGGCTCGCGGGTGATATAACGGATGCTTCCCTTTGCTGCGCCAATGCCGGTGACGTGCGTGGTCAAATCCAGAAATGGCACGTCTTCGCGGATGAGGTGGTCTAGTTCGTCGTCACTGAAATACATACTGTTGTCTCCGTTAAAGTGAACGCAGGAAAGCAAGCAGTGCCTCCCTGTCTTCAACCGTCATTGCCCACACCGCCTGCTGGCTGGCAGCCGCTTCCCCCCGATGCCACACAATGGCTTCCAGCAGGTTGCGTGCGCGTCCATCATGCAAGTAATGTACCTGATCGCCGACCGCTTCAGCCAAACCGATGCCCCATAAGGGCGGAGTGCGCCATTCATAGCCATTGGCGGCAAAATCAGGGCGTCCATCCGCCAACGGCTCGCCCATGTCATGCAGCAACAAATCGCTGTAAGGCTCGATAATGCGTTGGCTTAGCAGGTCAGGCTTGGCATTGGCAGCGGTGTAAAGCATCGGGCGATGGCAGGCGGCACACTGTGCCTGCTGGAACAATTGTTGCCCACGCTGCACCTGCGCGGTGTCGCGTTGCCGCCGTTCCGGGATAGCCAAGGTTTGGTGATAAAACGTGATGTCGTCGAGCTGTACCGCGCTCAATTCTGGGTTGCCGCCGTTAACCGTCCGGGCGCAGGCCGTTTCCGCCATGCTGCAATTTTCATGCGGGAATAGCGGCGAAGTGATCCCCAAGTCGCCGATGAAAGCCCCGGCTATTTGCTGGCGCAGGGTTGCCACATTCGCTTTCAGGCCGAAACGCCCCAAGGCATTTTGCTGTACCGCCGCATCCCAGACCGTATTGGCTCGCCCGGAAATACCATCCTGATTCTTGTCATCCGGGTCAGCCCATTTCAGGATTTCGGCTTCAGGCACAGCTTCCAGCAAGCCCATCCCGACCAGTGCCGGACCAATGCGTGCCGAGGTCAACACCCCGTCAGGTGTACCGTAATGGGCTTCCCGCCACACCAGTGACGGCTTGCGCAAGGTCACGCCCGTGCCGCCATGCAGAAACAGGGGGATGTCCTGATACTTGACCGCTATCCTTCCTTCGCCGGGGACGCCCGGAACACCCTGCTCATTCAGTTGTTCCCCGTAAGCCGGGTGGGGCAATGGCCCGCCATGTTCCCCCACACCCGGAATGCTCAGGCGCACCAGCATGGAGCGCATTTCTTCACTTTCAGCATCCGGGGCGCGTCCACGCCCGTTACCGGGGTGGCAAGCAACGCAGGAAATGCGGTTATACACGGGGCCAAGCCCATCAACCGCCTCATCGGTGGAAGGGGCAATCACCCACATCTGATCGAACAATCCGCGCCCACTAGCGAAGCGTTCCCGCTGGGCATCATCCAGTTCTTCCATCGCTTTGGACAGGGCGCGACGGCTGGTATCGCCAGTAGAAATCCCCGCCGCCGACACCAAAGCCGGAAGCAACAACACCAGCACTGCCAGCCGTTTCATGGAGCTTTCCCCTGCCGTGCTGCCAGCACCGTGTCTGCCAAACGTTGGGCATCGGCGTAGTGGGCGGTGAAAAACGCATCCCACTCCCGTTCCGCTGCGGCGCATTGGGTTTCAGCACTCGTGTTTTTGCGGCGTTGTTCACAAGCCTTTACCAACGGGGAATCTGCCGTTGGCTCAGCGACAGGCAAGGCTTCCAGCGCAGTACGCGCTTGTTGCAGTAGCGGCTGTTCGCTGGGAGATGCACCGTTTTCAGCCTTGCGTACACTTGCCCATGCCTTGAGCAAGGCATCCTGACGGCGGGTAATGGCAGCGTCGAACAAGGCCGAGTTGAAGCCACTGCGAGCCAGTCCGGGAACTGGATCGTAGCGGGCATCTATCCCCAGCGTGAACGGGTTGGTGTAGCCTTCCGGTGCTTTGCTGTAAACCGACGGGCGCACTGGCAATTTGCGGATTGCAGGGTGGAACAGCAGGCTTTGCCCCTCTTCGGAGAGAATGAACGAGACGAAGGTTTCTGCTGCCGGACGGTGGGTGGTGGATGCCGTAATCCCAATCTGTGCCGGATTGAATGCGGTCTTGAGCGGGTAGATGAACTTGCCTTTGCCGCCACTGGCAACATTGGAGGCTGCGAAAAAGTCCATCGTCAAGCCGACTGCCGCCCGCCCGGAGGACACTTCATCGGTAATGGCATTGCCGCGCTTGTCGATCAGCTTGCTGTTGAGCGCAATCGCCCGCCATGTATTCCAGCCCTTTTCCCAGCCTTCGGCTTGCAGGAGTTGGTCAATCAGCATCGGCGCAAAGCCAACCCCGGACGGCACAGGCAGCGCCACTTCCCCTTGCAGGCGCGGGTCGGCAAGGTCTTGCCAGCGTTTGGGTTCAGCCACGCCGAGCTTGCCCAGCTTGTCAGGGTCAACCACCATGCCGTAACCGGCGGTTTCGTTGGCAAGGTACAGTCCGTCCGGGTCGGAAATCAGCGCAGTCCCGATTTTGTCCGGCAAGCCGCTGCGGTCAATGCCGATGGGGCCAAGCGCCTTGGCATTTTTCAGGGCAAGAAAGTTGCCTTGCGAAGGTGTCCAGTACACATCCACCCCACCCTGCTGTGGCTGGAGCAGGTATGGCAGCGCGTCATGAGGCATCCGCCACAGGATTTGTACGTGGATGTCGGGGTGGGCTTTCTCAAACGCTTCCTCAAAACGCGATACCACGTCTTCGGGGTAGCTGGTCATGACGGTGAGGTCTTCGGCAAAGCTGCTGCCAGTGCTTGCCAGCAGCAGGATACCGAACCATTGTGCAAAGCTTTTCATGTTTTGTTACCCCGCTCAGAAGTCATAGCTGGCATTGGTAAACCACATCCTGCCCGGATTCGGAAACCCGTCGGTCAGTTGGTAGTTCTTGTCCGTGAGGTTGGTCACACCCGCATCCAGAGTGATTTGTTTGGTAGGGCGAAACGCGACCTTGGCATCCGCCGTGTTGAAGCCAGCCAGTTTGACGGTGTTGGAATCCCAGCGGCTGCCTTCGTGGTTGACCACCAGTTGCGTTTCCCAGCGCGGGGTTGGGCGGTAGGTGAGGTCAGCGGAAATTTTCTGGTCAGGAACAGCGGTCAGTTTGTTGCTGTTGCTTTGGTTCTTGCGCTCCAGCAAAGTAAGTTGTCCACCCGCTTCCCACTGTTCCGTCAGTTTTGCCCGCACACCTGTTTCCAATCCGGTGGTGCGTACTTTGCCAACGTTTTGCATCTGGTACTTCGTGCCGCTGACGTTGTTGACCTGCTGGATGAGGTTGGTGGTGTCGGTCTGGAACACGGCGGCTTCTACTTTTACCTTGTCATGCAACTTGCCCTGATAACCGATTTCGTAATGGCGGGCTTCTTCCGCCTTCAAATCCGGGTTGGGGATGGCAGTGCCAAGGCGCAGCGAATAGCGGTCTTTGAGTGTGGGGAAGCGGGTTTTGTCGGCAATGGTGGTATATACGCGACTGTTTTCTTTGACATCCCAAAACAGCCCGACCTGTGCGTTGGTAGCGGATTGTTTGGCAGGCATGGGGACGGGATCGGTGGATTTGTAAACTGAGTCGGGTTCCATCGTGTTGCGTGCCGCGCCTAGGGAAAGTGTCAGGTTGGGTTTGAGGGCAATTTCGTCGTCAATTGCCAGTGACTGGGTGGTGTCCTCAAATTGTTCCACCAGCGTGGCGGTGTCGTCAGCCTTGTGTTTGTCCTGCTTGGTGTGGGCGGAAAGGCGCACGGTGTGTTTGTCAAAACGGGTGGATTCCAGTTCCACCGAACCACCTTCGGCACGGTCATGGTAACGGCTTTTCCCGGTTGCGCCGACACTGCCCGCCCCGGATTTTTTCAGGGTGGTGTACGTACCGTCGGTGTAGGAGTCGATGCCGTTTTCGTATTTGTCCTGATACAGGCGTAGCTTGACGGTTTCGGTGGGGGTCAGGGCTTTGTTGGTGATCAGGTGCAGGCTTTCCTCATCCCATAAAGGCCATTGCCAGTAACGGGCGCTGGTGGGGATGGTGGATGGTGGGTTGCCTTTCTTGCCATGCTGGGTGAAATAGCTGAGCGCATATTCGTCGGTATCGTTGGGGGTCAGGCCAACCTTGAGGGATACCTTGTTGTCCTTGCGGTAGGCATTGTTGCGCAGGCCGCCGTCTTCGGTTGTGGTCGGTTTGAAGTCAGATGACAGCTCAAAACCGTCACTTTCGCGTGTGGATGCGCCTGCCTGAAGATACCATTTCCCTTGGTTCGTACCCACGTTGACGGCGGCGGAATGTTCACCGCCTTCAGCAAACCCTGCACTGGCATCGCCCTCAAACTTGTCACGTGGTTTGCTGGAAATCAGGTTGATCGCCCCACCCAGCGTATTCGGCCCATAAGAGCCTGAGCTAAACCCTTTGTTCACTTGAATGGCGGAAAGGTCAGCGGTGGTGAAACGGTTAAAATCCACGTAGCCGTCATACGGCACTTGCAAGGGAATGCCGTCAACGAACAGCGGCACTTGGCGCATGTCGAAACCGCGCACGTAAACCGTTTTTTCGTTACGCGCCCCCACGCTGGCGACCGTCACACCGGGAAGCAGGTTGAGCGCATCGGCAACATTGGTACGGTTAAACTGCTTTATCTTCTTGCTGCTGATTTCGGAAGATGCCTGATCGGCGCTGATTTCACCGATTTGGGGATGCTTGCCCGTCACTGTAATCGTGCCCAGTTCGTATACGGTGGTATCGGCGTGGGCATCCAGCGCCGCCAATATTAACGGCAGGCTGACAAGGAGATGGAGTTTCGGAGTATGCGCCATGTTGTTGCTTCCTCGGTTCGTTGTCCGTTATTACCTTCTACTGCATAACGGGTTGCACAAAAATTTCGGTTTTCGCTTTTAGGTAAAGCAAAAGCCATGCCATTAGAAAAATCCCATTTAATTCAATAATTTGATTAAATTTAATCTTGTTGCATTCATCACAATTTTCACAATCCTGTTGGATTTACTACGTTATGTTGTTGGAGTGCATAACCCATTACATCAGCCCCTCGAACGGGATAATCGTAACGGCTGTTCCCGCTTCCACATTGCCCCATTCCAGCGGCAGGGCAATAAAGCAATTGGCTTGGCTCATGGAGCGCAACACATGCGAGCCTTGGTTGCCCGTGCTGCGGACGTGCCATTGACCTTGCTTGTCACGCTCACAAATGCCACGCTGGTAATCCTTGCGCTCCGGTTCTTTTTTCAAAGGCGTATCGCAAATGGCGTTGTATTCAGGCACAAGTGGCAAGGTTTCCCCGCGCAAAGCGAGCATAGCAGGACGCACAAACAGCAGAAATGTTGCCATCACCGACACGGGATTCCCCGGCAAGCCGAAGAACAGGCAATTGCCCAATGTGCCAAATGCCAGCGGTTTGCCCGGTTTGAAGGCGATTTTCCAGAAATTGACTTGCCCCATGCTTTTCAGCGTGTCGGTGACATAATCCGCTTCGCCAACAGATACGCCACCACTGGTGATAAAGACATCTGCCATATCGCGTGCATGGCGGAAAACCATTTCCACGGATTCGCGTGTATCGCGCACCACACCCAGATTGAACATTTCCACATCCAGCTTTTGCAGCAAGGTGTGGAGGATATAGCGGTTACTGTCGTAAATATCGCCGGGTTGCAGGGTATCACCGAGGATTTTGAGTTCGTCGCCCGTCGAGCAGAACGCCACGCGCAGACGGCGGATCACCGCAACCTTGGCAATCCCTTGGGAAGCCAGCAAGCCAATGTCAGCGGCATTCAGTTTATGCCCGGCAACCAGCAGCAGATCACCAACCTTGCTGTCTTCCCCGGCATGGCGGACGTTTTCACCGAATTGGAGCTTGCCAGAAACGTGGATGGCATGATCTTCACACTGCACATTTTCCTGCATGACCACGGTATCTGCGCCAGCGGGCAAGACCGCACCCGTCATAATGCGCACACATTCGCCCGCCTGCACCACGCCAGCAAAGGGACGACCCGCGAAAGAACTACCGACAATTTTCAACAACACACCCTCAACCAGATCGGCATGGCGTAGGGCATAACCATCCATCGCAGAATTGGTATGGGGTGGGACATTCATCTGCGCATAGACGGGCTGGGCAAGCATACGTCCACCCGCTTGCAGCAACGCTACCGTTTCCGTGTCATGCAGTGGCGTAATGCTTTCCAGTATCCGTGCTTGCGCTTGTTCAACACTGAGTGTGCCTTGCGGCATGGTGTCACAGGAAATGGCTGGTTTCAGGGTGTTACTCATGCACTGACTCCGGGCATGGGTAGTAAGGGTTTCAGGGCAATGAAGCCGCCTTGCACCGAAAACGTTTTGGGATAGCCAAGTTCGCGTAGCAATTTGGTGGCACAAACACTGCGTTTGCCGCTGTTGCACACGATCAGGAAAGTACAATCCCGGCTTTGTTTGAGGGTGTTGATGGCTTTGATGAACGAGCGGATGTCCAGATCGTTGGGTTCATCGGCATCGAGGATTTCCTGTTCATCTTCGCTGAGTTGGAAGCCAAAGAATTGCTTGACGTTGAAAAACGGGATATGGGTGGCGCGTGGAATTTCGCCCTTGATCTCCAGCTCAAACGCTTGGCGGATGTCGATCAGGCAAGCCAGCCCCAAACCACACATTTCCATCGTCGTGGTTGGCGTTACATCCATTGGCACGGCGTTAACCGGGTTAATGGCAATGTTAATCAGTGGTGCATTCATTTCGCTATTCCCAAAAAAACATAACGAGTGGCAAAAAATTTTACAGGGTCAGGGATTCGGAACGCTTTGCCAGAAAAGCGTCAAAATCAGCGCGAACTGCATGGTAAAGCGCAATGGCTTTTTCGCCCGTTTCGGTCAGGCTTGCGCCGCCGCCGCCCTTCCCGCCCGTGGCACTGCTGACCAGCGGCGTGTGGCTGTACGTGTTCATTGAATTGACGAGTGCCCATGCTTGGCGGTAAGACATTTCGATGGAACGTGCCGCCGCGCTGATCGAGCCGTGTTCGCGGATACGTTCCAGCAAGGCAACACGGCCTTGACCGAGGAAGGTTCCTTGAGGGCTTTCGATCCAAAAGCGTCCGCGAAGGTGGTAGGTGTTGGGTACTGTATTCATGGTTTCGTTATGTATCATAAAACATAACGGCAATGCAATGGCATGGATATTGTTGCAACTGCACAAAATAACCTGAGAAAGGGAGCTAAGCCATGTCTGAAATGAGCTACATCCAGATCATTGAGCACTACCACCAACACACCGCCTCGATCAACGAACTGATGGGGTCGATCCTCAGCGGCATCAACGACGAAACCTTGTTTCAAGACGAGGCTCGTCAACAGAAAGCCATTGATTGCCTTATGGAAAGTTACCCGTTTGTGGACTTGCTCTACACCCTAGACCCCAGCGGGCAGCAACTCAGCCACAATGTCGCCCCCGGCAATACCTTGGCTGATCAGCAAGGCGGCGTGGGCAAAGACCGCAGCCACCGCCCGTATTTTCTACAAGCCAAAGACAGCCGTGCCACCATCGTCACTGCACCGTATTTGTCGGTTGCCAGCCGCAGTTTGTGCATTTCGGCGGCGGTGGAGGTGCGTTCTGCTACCGATGTCTTGCTGAGTTACATCGTGCTGGACATTGATTTGTCACGCACCATCGAGTTTTTGATGGGCGATTCGCAGCGGCGCAAGTTCAGCGTGCTGTTTAAGAGCATCTACGCCGCGATTGCGCTGGGCTTGTTCAGCGTGGTCGGGCTGCTGTTCTATTTTTCGCTGGAAGAATTGTGGTCAGTCTTCATACCGGGGACAGGTCAACACGAGCTGCATTACACCAAGCCGTTTGGCATTATCGTTTACCTGACGCTGGCTCTGGCGATTTTCGACCTCGCCAAAACCACGCTGGAAGAGGAAGTGTTGATGCACAAGGACATTTTCCGCCACAGCTCCACCCGCCGCACTATCACGCGCTTTATGTCGGCTATCCTGATTGCGGTGTCGATTGAGGCATTGCTGCTGATGTTTAAATCGGTGTTGGGCGACGGGCACATGTTGGCAGGCGCGGTGGAAATGATGTTCTCGGCGGCCGCTTTGTTGGTCGCGCTGGGTGTGTATGTGTTCTTGGGCGCAAAGGCGGAAAAGGCAATGGTGGAATTGCGCCAGAATAAGCTGGATTAGGTGGGGTGATGGACGCAGTTGCCGTACAATGCCCCCAACAGCAGAACCACGAACAAGGCGGAAACCATGAGTGTTGTAGACGAAAAATCCATCTTTATCGCCATGAAACAGGACGGGCCATTCGCTATCCACCCACACGCCTCGTGCGCCCATCCATTTTCACCGCAAAACCGCTTGTGGGTCAAAACTTTCCAGCAAAATCGGCAAATGACCACCAAGTACCGCGCAGTACGCGACCAATTGTTCGACTTGTTACAGATTCAGCGCTTTGATGAGATTCCCGCCCTCATCCAAAACTCGGCATTGCGCGAGCAACGCAGCGCCCAAGCCTACCGATTATTGGGCAATTTGTTCGGTATCAGCGGCGATTTAGCCGCAATTCGCAGCAAAATCCACGAATACATGAACACCGCCGATGCCGTCATCGGCATGTTGCGCGGCAAAGTTATGGCAACTTACAGTTCACACATCGAAATCAGCAATGAAATCGAGACCGCCAAAAATCCGGTGGATTTATTGCTAATGATTTTCGACGACCGCTACCACCAGAAAATCCGCTTCGAGGCCAAGCGCAAGTTGGTATTGATGGGGTTAGCGGGTTCTATCGACCAGCGTGAACGCGAAACCGATATTGAAAACAAATTTGCGACCTTCCTGAATTTTCTCAACCAATACGTGTGGAGTCCGCAACTCAAGATCGGTGAATTGGACATTGCCTACCTGCACAGCCGCCACGACAGCAACGATTTCAGTTGCAGCGAAGTCGCGGTGATCGACGCAGAAGCCGCCCGCCACCTGCATGAATTCGCCGAAAATGAAAAACTCACGCTGGTCAAACGCCGCTTATTTCAAGCTAACGGGCAGGAAGTGCCGGTCTACGTGACGGTGCGTAAAAAAGATTCCGCCGCCAAAGTGCTGAAATTGCTACGTAAAAACGAGAAAAATCCCGCCGTCGCCGTCGATGACGAATTGGGGCTAATGGCGGTGCTGGATAACATCAGCCACGTCAAACGCTTCGTGCGGCACCTGACCCGCTCCGCAGTCAAAGCCGGTTCGATCATGATGCTCGAAGACATTTCCGACACACTCGCGAGCAGCCATTACACCGCCACCTCAGTCGGCAGCAGCAGCAAAACCCAAATGCTGAAATTCTTTGCCCGCATGGGGGGAATGCGCGTGGAATTCATCATCCACACCAATCAAAGCTACCTCAACTACCGCTACCAACGCGGCACGTCTCACGACGAATACGAAGTGCGGCGCTTGTTCGACTCCGGCGTCACCGAATTTTTATTTCCCTATGACATTTATCGACTGGATATGCAGCAAGTGCGTGAAAAACAATTGCAGCGTTTCAGAAAAAATATTGAGCAACAACACTAAGGTAACATTTTAATGAGTACGATTCCTCCCTGCCCTAAATGCGGTTCTGAATACAGCTACGAAGACGGCGCAATGTTTGTCTGCCCCGAATGCGCCCACGAATGGCCTCAAGTCGCCGCCACCAGCGAAGCGGAAAGTGAGCGCGTCATCAAAGATTCCAACGGCACGGTGCTGCAAGACGGCGATACCGTCACCGTCATCAAAGACCTGAAGCTGAAAGGTTCATCGCTGGTCGTCAAAGTCGGCACCAAGGTGAAAAATATCCGCCTAGTCGATGGCGATCACGATATTGATTGCAAAATTGATGGCATTGGCGCAATGAGCCTGAAATCGGAATTCGTCAGGAAAGTCTAATGACCCTACACCCCAACCCTGCCCTGCTGCAAAACCTTTACTGGATCACCCTGATCGCGGTGGTCGTATCTTCCGCGTCTGCCGTGCTCAAAGCCGGTTTCAAGCAGTTTGACTTGTTTGGGGTGATTATTATCGCTATTGTCACCGGACTCGGTGGCGGTTCGCTACGCGACATGTTGCTGGATCGGGAAGTGTTCTGGATTCGTGATCAGATGTTTTTCATCGCCTCACTCGGCAGCGCCCTCGCGATTTTCTTGCTGGCGCGAGTCGTGGTCATTCCGCAACGCTTTTTCCTAATACCCGATGCTGCGGGCTTAGCCACTTTCGGCGTAGCAGGGACACTGGTATCGCTGATGGTTGGCGCACCGTGGCTGGTCGCCAGCTTCATGGGTGTCATGACCGGCACAATGGGCGGGATTTTCCGCGATGTATTGTGTAATACCCCGCCCGTGGTATTTCAAAGCCCGCTGTATGCCACGGTCTCGTGGGCGGGTTCGTTGCTGTTCATTGGGCTGTTGTACCTGCACATGGATGTCACGCTGGCGGCGATTATCGCGGGTTTGGCAATTTTCATCGCGCGGCTACTGGCGATACGTTTCAATATCAACCTGCCGGTCTTCAAGTTCAAGGAATAGCGGTCAGGCCAAATACCCCAAATTTTCCAGCGCAAAGCGTTTCGGCGCAATTCCAAACGTTTGCCAGGCCGAACTATCGCTACAGGTATTCCCTTCCAGCAACATTACAATCTGGTCACGGGTAATCGGAAACCACGCTTGTTTGTCCAACACACCCGCCACCACTTTGAGGATTTCCGCCGGAGCTGGCACTGCCAATTTGCTGCTACGCCCCGATGCTTGCGCTAAGGTTTGGATAATCGCTTTCCAGCTCACCGCATCCGGCCCACACAGTGCGAAGGTTTTGCCCAATGCTGCTGGATTATCCACCGCTGCGGCAAACGCTTGCGCCACGTCTTCCACATGCACCGGCTGCATCTCGAATTTGCCCGCTTGCAAAATATTCACCCCGCCAAAAAATAGCGGCGCGGGGATTGGCGGCAACACCAATTCCTTTTGCAATTGCGTGCAGAATTCCGCCTTGCCACGCGGATCGCCGAACACCACCGAAGGCCGGAAAACCGTCCAAGCCAACCCCGACGCTTGCACGCATTGTTCCGCCCGAAACTTGGTGTCTTGGTATTTCGTACCGCCCGCCTTCACGCCATTGGCACTCATCAGAATGAAATGTTTCACGCCCTGACGTTGTGCCGCCGCGACCGTGCGCTCGACGCCGTTGAACTGGCTTTCTTCGTAAGTGATGCCCTTCGCCGGAAATTCGCGCAAAATGCCGATGAGGTAAATCACCGCATCCGCGCCTTGCAAACACGCATCCAGCGCCGCAGCGTCGCGAATATCGCCGGGAACGGTTTCACATTGCGCAGCAGCGGCTAATTTACCCGCACTGCCGGGGCGCACCAGCACACGCGGCGTATGCCCTGCTTGCAACAAAGCGTCGATGACATACGTGCCAACGAAGCCTGTTCCACCAATTAGGCTGACTTTCATATTGAAATCCTTGCTTATCAAAAGTTAAGTAATTATCACCGCAACGCCCCATCTTGTCACACTCTTGTATAAATACCGGATACAAAGCAGGATTAATTGCAAGTCTTGTCCACACTGCTGACACTTGACCCATAATCACTAGGAGGATAACCATTATGCGCATTTCCACACTCGACCCCATCACGCTCGAAGACGTCACCGACCTTGAAAACGCCCCGTTCATTATGGATGGCGATCTGAAAATCTACTTCCAGTCCGAAGCCAACAAAGCCGAATACCTCGACATTCCGATGCATACCGGCGAAAACAGCCCAGGCTTGAAAAAGATTTTCGACGACATTGCCGACTGCCCCATCACCGGCAGCATCAACTAAGATGACCACGACACCCCGTAAAGTCTTGGTAGCAGGCGCATCCGGCGGTATCGGGCAAGCGTTTTGCGAACAACTCGCCGCGCAATTTCCTGACATTCAGCTCATCCGGCTGGCACGCAATACCGCTGCGTTGCCAGTGCTGAATATTCCCACGCAAGACCTCCGTTTCGATTTGACGGATGAAGCCAACATCATTAGCGCGTTGCAAGCCCTGCCCGACAAAGCTGAACTGGACTGGGTTTTCATCGCCACCGGCTGGTTACACGACGACACGCTGCAACCGGAAAAAACTTGGCGCAGTTTGGACGCCGATCACCTGCTACGTTCCTACGCCCTCAATGCAGTCGGCCCCGCGTTGCTGGTCAAACACTTGCTGGCAAAGCTTAACCCCAAACACCCGACCACCATTGGCATTTTATCCGCCCGTGTCGGCAGCATTAGCGACAACCGGCTCGGCGGCTGGCATTCCTACCGCGCCAGCAAAGCCGCGCTGAATATGCTCATCAAAAACTTCGCCATCGAATTGCAGCGCATGAAACGCCCCACCATTATCGTCGGTTTGCAACCCGGCACGACCGACACCGCGCTGTCTGAACCATTCAAGCGCAATGTACCGCCGGATCATCTGCAAACACCCGCATTCACCGCCAGCCATTTGCTCAAGGTGATGCAACATTTGCGACCCGAAGATTCGGGGGAACTGTTTGATTTCTTAGGAATACGCTTTGCCCCATGAACGGTTTATTCTGGTTTCGCTACGATTTGCGTCTGCATGATAACCCTGCTTTACTCAAACTCGCGCGGCAATGCGAGCAATTGCTGTGCGTTTATGCGGTGGATACACAGGCATCCATGGGCGCATTCCGCTGGCAATTTATCCGCGAATCCCTCGCTGATTTGCAGCAACAATTAGCGGCCTTGGGGCAAACGCTGGTGATTCGCGTCGGTCAACCTGACGCAATTATCAGCGAACTCATCCAAACGCACGGTATTCAAATCGCAGGCACAACCCCTGTTCCCGCAACGTATGAACAACGTCAATTGACCAATGTGAAGCAAACCTGTCCGCAGTGCCAGTGGGTAGAAACTGAAAGTTTCACCTTGTTTGACGCGCGGCAATTGCCCTTTAACGTGAATAAGTTGCCCGACAGCTTCACCCCTTTTCGCAAGCAAGTGGAACAAATTGCCGTCGCGCAACCATTGCCGCGCCCCCAGCGTCTTCCCGCGCCATTGCCGAATGCATCCGACCCGCTGCCCGAATTCAGCACCCCCGAAACTGATCCCAACACGCTGCCGTTCAGTGGTGGTGAAACCGCAGGCTTGGCGCAAGTGCGCTATTACTTGCACGATACCCGCCAAGTCAGCCGCTACAAACTGACCCGTAACGGTTTGGATGGCTGGGACTTTTCCTCGAAACTCTCCCCTTGGCTGGCGCAAGGCTGTGTATCCCCTCGGCAGATTGTGGCGGAATTGCAGGACTATGAAGCACAATACGGCGCGAACGATTCCACCTACTGGCTGTATTTTGAATTGCTGTGGCGCGAATATTTCCAATGGCTGCATTACCGCTACGGCAACCGTTTATACCTGTTACGCGGCATCCGCAATCAAGACCCGTTGCTGAACAAAAACCCCAAAGCCTTAGCAGGCTGGTGTGAAGGCAAAACCGCCGCACCGTTCGTGAATGCCTTCATGCACCAATTGCGCAATACCGGCTGGATGTCGAATCGCGGGCGGCAAATCGTCGCCAGCTACCTGATCAACCAATTGGGGGTGGATTGGCGCGACGGCGCCGCATGGTTTGAAGCGCAATTGATTGATTACGACCCCGCCAGCAATTGGGGCAACTGGCAATACCTTGCGGGTGTCGGCACCGATCCGCGTGGGCGGCGCGAGTTCAATATTGGCAAACAACAACGCGAATACGATCCGGCGGGCGCGTTTGTGGGGAAATATTCACACCGTCATGCACAGCGCACCTCTTGAAAAAATAAGACTTGTCACAATCTTGTCTAACAAGAGTACTTGACAACCAAACTAGGTTATTTGCCCCCAACCGAGGTAACAGCATGAACGAAGCTCTCATTTTAATCCCCATGCGCGATGTCGTCTTATTTCCGGGCATGGCAATTCCCATCACCATTGGGCGCGAACAATCCATCGCCGCCGCGCAAGAAGCTGTGAAAAATGGGCAAAAAATCGGTCTGGTGTTGCAAACCCAAGCCACCGTCAGCAACCCCGATGGCAGCCAATTACACCCGATCGGCACAATTGCAAGCATTTTGCGCTACGTCACCACCTCCAGCGGCACGCATCATTTAGTGGTGCAAGGCGAAGAGCGCTTTCGTGTCGTCGATTATGTGGAAGGTTTGCCCTACATGGCGGCACACGTCGAAATCCTTCCCGAAGTCGAAGCCGCTGAAGATGACCCTGATGTCAAAGCGCGGATGCGTCATTTGCAGGAAAAAGCTATCGAAACCGTGCAATTGCTGCCACAAGCCCCGCCTGAAGTGATTAGCGCTATTCAAAGCATGGAATACGCGGGCGCACTGGCCGATTTGGTCAGCAATTTCCTCGACATTAGCCCACCAGAAAAGCAGGTAATTTTAGAAACCATCAACCTGCGCGAACGCCTCGATAAAGTCGCCGAACACGTGCGCCACCAGCTCGAAGTGTTGAAATTGACCCGTGAAATCGACCAGCAAACCAAACAGTCGATGGATGCCCGCCAGCGCGAATTCATGCTGCGCGAACGCCTCAAAGCCATCAAAAAAGAGCTGGGCGAAGACGACGATGACAGCAACCAAACCGAAATTGAAGAGCTAAAACAAGCGATTGCCGATGCGAATATGTCCGCCGAAGCCGCCGAGCAAGCCCGCAAGGAACTCAAACGCCTGCAAAAAATGCCGGAATCGTCAGGTGAATATTCCATGATCCGCACCTACCTCGACTGGCTCACCAGCTTGCCTTGGAACACACTGGCAGCCGAAACTATCGACATTGCCAAAGCCCGCGAAGTGCTGGACGAAGACCATTACGGCTTGGAAAAGATCAAAAAGCGCATTCTCGAATACCTCGCGGTACGCAAACTCAACCCGCAAGGCCGCAGCCCGATCCTGTGTTTTGTAGGGCCGCCCGGTGTCGGTAAAACCTCACTCGGCAAAAGCATTGCCCGTTCCTTAGGCTTACCATTTGTGCGTGCCAGCCTTGGCGGGGTACATGACGAAGCCGAAATCCGTGGGCATCGCCGCACTTACATGGGCGCATTGCCCGGTAATATCATTCAGGAAATGCGCAAAGCAGGCAGCCGCAATCCGGTGTTTATGCTCGACGAAATCGACAAACTCGGCGGCGGCGGCTTCCACGGCGACCCCGCCGCCGCCTTGCTGGAAGTGCTCGACCCCGCGCAAAACGAAAGCTTCCGCGATAACTATTTGGCGCTACCGTTTGACCTGAGCAAAGTGGTATTCATCGCTACCGCCAATGTACTGGATTCAATTCCGGGGCCATTGCGCGACCGCATGGAAATCATCAGCCTGCCCGGTTACACCGAAGACGAAAAGGTCGAAATTGCCAAACGTTACCTGCTGTCACGTCAACTTGAAGCGCACGGTTTGACCCCAGAACAAGCGCACGTCAACGAAGCCGCGTTACACACGATTGTGAGCGATTACACCCGTGAAGCCGGTTGCCGCAATTTAGAGCGTGAAATCGCGGCGGTCTTGCGCAATGCCGCTATTCAAATCGCGGAAGGCAAGACCGAGCGGGTCGCGATTACCCCCGCTGAGTTGCCTGCAATCCTTGGCGCACAACGCTTTGAAAGCGAAGTGGCGATGCGTACCAGCGTCCCCGGTGTGGCAACCGGCTTGGCATGGACACCGGTTGGCGGTGACATTCTGTTCATCGAAACCACCAAAATGCCGGGGCATGGCAAGCTGATCATTACCGGGCAACTCGGCGATGTGATGAAAGAAAGCGCTCAAGCTGCCTTAAGTCTGATCAAAGCCAACGCTAAACGCTTTGGGGTTGACCCGCAGGTATTCGAGAAGCATGATATTCACTTGCACGTTCCGGCGGGCGCCATCCCGAAAGACGGGCCTAGCGCAGGGGTGTCGATTTTCACCTCGCTGGTATCCTTGCTCAGTGATTGCAAAGTGCGCAGTGATGTCGCCATGACCGGCGAAATCAGCTTGCGTGGTTTGGTGTTACCGATTGGCGGGGTTAAGGAAAAATGCCTTGCCGCCTTACGCGCAGGCATCCACACCGTGATGTTGCCCGCGCGTAACCGTAAGGATTTGGATGACGTGCCGGAAAATGCCCGTAAACAGCTCAATTTTGTGTGGCTGGAGCGGGTAGACGATGCTATTAACGCGGCGCTGGAAGTGCCGGAGTTAGCTTTACAAACTGCCGCGTGAGAGAACCAACATGCATAAGCCCTACCTAAAGTTCATCAGTTCCTATTCTTTGGTAGGCAGTATTGGCATTACCATCCTCGCCAGCCTGCAAGGGTGCGGCGGTGATCAACCGCCCGCGCCACCGCCCAATGCAGGCGCGGGTACGATTTCTGAAGCCGCCAAAGGCGAAGCCATGTTCATGGTCATTCAGCAGACTGGCGCAAATCCTGACACCTATGAACTGGTGGAAAAATACCCCGCCAGCCAAACCCGCGCTATCCTCAAGGACATGAAAGGCAACGAACGCATCCTCACCGAAGCCGAACTCAAAGCGATGGCAGAAGCCGAAGCCAAAAAAGTCGAAGCTGGCACGTCTGCCCTCACGCAACCCGTGGCACAAAATCAAGGTTTGAGCTTGGGTGAAACGGTGCTCGCCGCCGCAGCCGGGGCGCTGATTGGCGGAATGCTTGCTAACAAACTCATGGGCAACGCCAATTACCAACAGCATCAGCAACAACAAGCCAGCAAAGCGCAAAGCAGCATCAGCCGCCCCGCCGCACGCACCGACACCCGTGCGGTCAACCCCAATCAAGCGCAACAACCCAAATCCGGCTTTTTCGGCAACAATAATAATGCCAACCCCAGCAACCGCTCTGGCAGCACTACTGGTGGCAGTTCCTTTGGCGGCGGCTCAGCAGGAGGCTAATTCATGATTCAACTCGAAACCGTTAACCCCATCAGCCCCGCGCTCATGGAAGACGTTGGCATGACTTGGCACACCGACCCCGACGGCCAACCCTATGTTGCCGCTGAAATCGTCGTCGTTACCGAGGCAGAAGCCGAAGCTTATTACACCGCTGCCAACGAACTCTACGATATGTACGTCGCCGCCGCCCAACACGTCATCGACCATGACCGTTTTCTGGAACTCGACATTCCCTACAATCTGGTCGACCACATCTGTCGCAGTTGGGAACACGACCATCGCCACCTCTACGGGCGTTTCGATTTCGCAGGCGGTGTCGACGGCTTGCCGATTAAACTGATCGAATTCAACGCCGACACCCCCACCAGCCTGTTTGAAACCGCAATCGTGCAATGGGCGCTGCTCAAAGCCAATGGCATGAATGAAGCCGCGCAATTCAACACCGTCTACGCCAGCCTCGTGAAAAACTTCCGCCGCTTAGTGACTGGCGAAAACGACCCCGACCGTTTTGGCGAGTATTACCGGTATCAAAACATCCTATTTTCCAGCATTCGCGGCTTGCCGGAAGACGAACAAACCGTGCGTTTTTTGCAACACCTTGCGGATGACGCCGGTTTTCAGACCGATTTTTGCTACCTGGATGAAGTCGGCTTTCTCGAAGAGCAAGGCATTTTCAACCCGCAACAAACCCGTTTCGACTACTGGTTTAAGCTTTACCCGTGGGAAGACATTGCGCTGCAAACAGACGGCATCAACGGCATTCTCGACGACATTACTCGCAATACCGCAACCGTGATCCTCAACCCCGCGTACACCCTGCTGTTCCAAAGCAAGGGCATTCTGAAAGTGTTGTACGAGCTATTCCCCGACTCCCCCTATTTGCTGGAAACCCGCAGTGAAAAGCTGCACGGCAAACAGCAAGTGGCGAAAAAATTGTTCGGGCGCGAAGGTGCGAATGTCAGCATTTACGATGCGGCAGGCAACATCCTCACGCAAACCTCTGGCGAATACGACCGCTACCAAACCGTTTACCAAGCATTCGCCGAATACCCCAAAGACGCGCAAGGGCGCAATTATCAGGCCGGGGTATTTTTCGCGTGGGAAGGCTGCGGTTTAGGGTTTCGACGCGGTGGGGAAATCCTCGATAATCTCAGCAAGTTTGTGGCGCATCGGGTCAAGTAAACATCACATAAAAGTGATTTACCTTGCTATTATAAAGAATAGAGCGCTTAATGGAGATGATCTTTATTAATACGTTATTTTACGACACGTAGCAACCCTTAATACAAACCCCTATTAAGTTAATAAGGATTTTAGTAATGCCGTTTATCTCAGGCGATCTGAGTACTAATACGTAAATTATTTTACGTCAAGCGACGTTATATTTTAATTCGAGATTTGCCAAATCTTGGCGAAGTGAGAATTCTTATGCTCGAAACACTTGCAATTGTCTTAATTGTCCTTTGGCTATTGGGTTTTGTCACCTCATATACCATGGGCGGATTTATTCATATATTATTAATTGTTGCAGTCGTGGTCATTTTAATGCGCGTTATTCAAGGCCGTCGTTTATAAACCACAACAATGCTATATTAATTTTTAATAAGGAAAATATCATGCAACACAGCAAAACCACCGAAACAGAAATTGACTTCCGTGCAGAATTTGACACGCTTCGTAATCAAGTCAATGAATTACTAAAATCCCTGAAAAACAAAACTGAAGCTACCTCTGCTACTCTGGGTGAAAACATCGAAAGCAAAGTAGAGCATTACCAAGAGAAAGCTGAACAAAAATTGCATGACGCCTACGCCGCCGGTAATGCTGGTTTAAATGACGTGGGCGAGCATATTCGTAAAAATCCGGTTGCCAGTATGCTGATCGCCTTCGGGGTCGGTTACACTATTTTCAAGGTGTTAGGGCAAGGTAAGTAAAGCCGTGAAAGCTTTGACCGACGCCATTATTAGCCTGTTTGAACTGGCTGAAGCCGAAGGTCGGGTGCTGCAAAGCCAAGTGTTACAGACAACCAGCCGTATTTTACTGCTGATCGTTGCCGCCTTGTTTTTCAGCCTGGCAGCCGGACTTTTGCTGACTGCCAGCTATCAAGTGTTAAGCTTTTATTTACCGCCAGCGGGCGCTTTATTTATTATGGGAATAATGTGCCTGCTGGTGGCAGGAGTATTGATATGGTTCGTGAGGCATACCAGCCACCAACAGTAACCGAAGCCAAACAGCAATTACGTACCGCATTTGCCAATACTGAATATTTTGGCTTCATTAAAAAGCATCCCCTTGAATCAGCAGGAGCATCACTGCTGGCTGGTGTTTTAGTGGGAACGTTAAATAAAGGTCAGTTATCGCCCAGTTTATTGGGACTGATTATGCAGTTATTAAAGCGCGTTTGAAATTGGATAAATACTATGGAAGGCAACGCTGCCAACAATCTGAAAATTCCCGTATGGGGAATTTTCATCATCAGCATGGGCGTGGTTCTCTACGTCGCCAAAGCCATTTTTATTCCAATGACATTGGCAATTATTGCCTCGTTTTTGCTGACTCCAGCCGTCAATTATCTGCAAAAGTTTCGTATTCCCAGCACGGTTAGCAGCTTTCTAATATTGCTGTTGTTTTTCACTTTACTGTTAACAGCGATCAATTACCTTGCCGATCCGGTGAGTGTTTGGGTAGAGCGTTTACCTGCCGAATTGCGGCATATGGAAGGCAAATTAATCCTATTCAGAAGCGCTATCACCGATATGTGGGCAATGACGGATAAATCTGCAACAATCATGGTGGCAGGGAATAATCCACCGATGCATGACGTGATGGTCGGTGGGTCGAACATATTGTTTACCCTGCTGGATAATACCCAATCCTCACTGACCTTCAACCATATCGGACAGATATTGCTACCGCCTCTGGCACTGGTGCTGCTGAATCTACTGGAAGAATTTGTACTGCCCCTATTCGTGGGCAAGGTATTCACCATCAACCCTATTCTGATTTTTCTGTTTATCCTGTTTCTGGGATGGCTCTGGGGCATGGCCGGTATTTTCATGGCGGTACCCTTATTGATGATCATAAAAATCGTATTTGACCAAACCCAAGCAAGAGAGATCGTATGAAAGAACCCCCAAAAACCTTATTAAACAATATCCGTGCCTGGGGAGCGCACTCTTTCCGGGTCAATGCGGTACACGATCGTACCCAAGAAGCACAACCCTTACGCGCCGAACTCTTCAGTGCCGACCAGATGGAACGCCACGGCAGAACGCTCGCCGACACCCACCAACTCAGCCAAACCTTCCCGCGCGATCAGCTTCTCGACCGCCTCTCCGACAATGAAGCCGTATTGGTGAAATGTTCCCGCGTGTTAACCGCCACGGTCAGTTCCAACCACCGCCTCACCCCCGCTGGCGAATGGTTGCTGGATAATTTCTACCTGATCGACGAACAAATCCGCACCGCCAAACGCCACTTGCCGCAAGGTTACAGCCGCGAATTGCCGCGCTTGGCGGACGGCGCATCCAACGGCTTACCGCGTGTCTATGACATTGCGCTGGAAAATATTGCCCACGGCGATGGGCGCGTTGACCCCGACAGCCTCAGCCGTTTCGTCACCGCTTACCAAACCGTCACGCCGTTGAAACTGGGCGAATTGTGGGCAATTCCCATCATGTTGCGCTTGGCATTGATCGAAAACCTGCGGCGCATTGCGGCACGCATTACCACCGACAAAATTGACCAAGACCTTGCCGATACGTGGGCAAACCGCATGGTCGAAGCGGCGGAACAAGACCCCAAAAGCCTGATTCTGGTGATTGCCGACATGGCGCGTTCCAACCCGCCAATGACCACGCCGTTTGTGGCGGAACTGGTACGCCGCCTGCAATGGCAAAGTGCCGCACTGGGCTTGCCATTGAGCTGGATCGAGCAATTGCTGGCGGAATCACACCTCACCATCGAACAATTGGTGCAGATCGAAAGCCAGCAACAAGCGGCTGATCAAGTCTCCATTGGCAACAGCATCGGCAGTCTGCGCTTCCTTGGCTCGATGGACTGGGAAGAATTCGTCGAAAATATGAGCGTGGTCGAACAAACCCTGCTCGACGATCCGGCGGGTGCATACGGCGAGATGACGTTTGCTACGCGCGACCGTTACCGCCACGTCGTAGAAAAAATTGCCAAATACACCCGCTATTCCGAAGGCGAAGTCGCGCAATTAGCCGTGCAACTGGCGCAAGCAGGCGCGGAAAAGCATGGCAATGACGACCGCACCGCGCACGTTGGTTTTTACCTGATCGACGCAGGCTTGCACCCACTCGAACAAGCCGCGCAAGCACGGCTACCGCTGCTCACAAAACTCCACAGAACCGCTTGCTGCTTACCGCTGCTCTCCTTTGTGGGCGGTATTGCCCTGTTAACGTTGTTGTTTACCAGCGGCTTGTTGCTGCAAGCCCACGCTGAAGGCGTACAGGGCTGGTCGTTGGCATTGCTGGGCATCGTGTTGGCACTCGGTACAAGCTACCTGTCGGTGGCACTGGTGAATTGGCTGGCAACCTTGCTGACCACGCCGTATGCACTGCCGCGCATGGATTTTTCCGAAGGCATTCCCGCGCCATCGCGCACTTTGGTCATCGTACCGACCATGCTGAGTAGCACCCCCGGCATTGAGAGCATGATGGAGGCATTGGAAGTCCGTTTTCTCGCCAATCGGGATGCGCACCTACATTTCGGCTTGTTGACCGACTTCTTGGATGCACCGGAAGAAACACTGGCGGGTGATGCGGCGCTGTTGCATCTGGCACAAGCGGGTATCGACCACCTGAACACAAAATATCCGGGCGAATCGGGTGACATTTTCTTCCTGTTTCACCGTCCTCGCCGCTGGAATCCGCAAGCACAAGTGTGGATGGGCTACGAACGCAAGCGCGGCAAACTGGCGGATTTGAATGCGCTGCTACGCGGTGGGGCAAAGGATGCCTTCGCGTTGGTAGTAGGCGATACCACGCCGCTTGCTGGGGTGAAATACGTGATTACGTTGGACACTGATACCCAGCTTCCGCGTGATGCCGCTCGCCAGTTTGTGGGAACGCTGGCACATCCGCTGAACCACGCGGTCTACGACCCTGCCAAGCAGCGGGTTACACAAGGTTACGGCATCCTGCAACCTCGTGTCAGCGTGAGCCTTTCCGCCCCCAACCTGTCACGCTATGCACGCTTGTACGGCGGGGAATCAGGCATTGACCCGTACACCCGCGCCGTCTCCGACGTGTATCAGGATGTGTTCAACGAAGGCTCGTTCATCGGCAAAGGCATCTATGACGTGGATGCGTTCGAGCAAGCACTGCATGAACGTTTGCCGGAAAACTGCATCCTCAGCCATGACTTGCTGGAAGGCTGTTATGCACGGGCGGGGCTGCTCAGTGATGTTCAGTTGTATGAAGAATACCCCGTGCGTTACAGCGCCGATGTCAGCCGTCGGCATCGCTGGATTCGCGGCGACTGGCAATTGCTGGGCTGGTTATTACCCTCCGTGCCGGGAGCTGGGAAAGAACGCCAGAAAAACCCGCTGTCATGGCTATCACGCTGGAAGATTTTCGACAATCTACGGCGCAGTCTTACTGCTGCGGCGTTGACGCTGTTGCTGCTGTTGGGCTGGACGGTGTTGCCAATGGCGGGTTTCTGGACGCTGGCAGTGTTGGCGATTTTGCTGATTCCGTCGGTCAGTGCGTCCTTGTTGAGTCTGGTGCGTAAACCTGCCGATTTGCTGCTGCGCCAACATCTGGCGGCTGAAATGCGGGCGGCGGAAGGGCATTTTACCCAAGCCGCCCTGACGCTGATTTGCCTGCCTTACGAAGCCTATTTCAGTCTGGATGCGATTATCCGCACGGTCTGGCGGATGGCGGTTTCCAAGCAACGGCTGCTGGAATGGAATCCATCGAGTGAAACCAACCGCGACAGCCCAAACCTTTCTGCTGCTTACCGGGCAATGTGGATTGCGCCGTTCATTGCTGTGGTCACGGGTTTGTATCTGGTAATGATACGCCCAGAAACCTTGCTGATCGCAGCGCCTATCCTGCTATTGTGGTGGTTGTCACCTGCCATTATTTGGTGGGTGAGTGAGCCGCTGGCACGGCGTACCAGCAAGCTAACGCCTGACCAAACCGTGTTTCTGCGCAAGACTGCCCGCAAGACGTGGGCTTATTTCGAGAACTTAGTTGGGGTGCAAGATAACTGGCTGCCGCCGGATAATTATCAGGTCTACCGTGATGTTGGCGTGGCGCATCGGACTTCACCGACCAATATGGGCATGGCGTTGCTGGCGAATTTGGCGGCTTACGACTTTGGTTACTTGCCGCTGGGCGGGCTGATTGAACGGACGGCGAATACCTTGCGCACGATGGAGCGTCTGGAACGTTACCACGGGCATTTTTATAACTGGTATGACACGCTGTCGCTGAAGCCATTGTTGCCGATGTATGTGTCTACGGTGGATAGCGGCAATCTGGGCGGGCATTTGCTGACCTTGCAGCCGGGGTTGTTGGCGTTGCCGGATCAGCCGATTTTGGCGGTACGGTGGTTGGAAGGGTTGCAGGATACGTTCGGGATTATGTTGGAAAGTACGGCGGATAGGACGCACTGGATTGCGTTGCAAACGGCGCTGAATGTTGCCGCCACCACCCGCCCCACGACGTTGGCAGCGGTAGAACATTGCCTCGAACACCTAATCGCGCTTGCCTCCGTCGATAACAGCGAATGGGGCGTTGCGTTGGTGCGGCAGTGTCGTGGGCATTTGGATGAATTGCGTTTCCTTGTGCCGGATGGAACAGAGAATAACCTTGAAGGCATTCCGACCTTGCGGGAATTGTTACTGATTCCAGCAAGCAGTAAGTGGGCGCAGGAGCGCATCACTGCACTCGAACAACTGGCATGGCAAGCCAGCGAACTCGCGTGTATGCAATACGATTTCCTCTACGACAAGCCGCGCCGCTTGTTTGCGATTGGCTACAACGTGACCGAACGCCACCGCGATGCGAGTTATTACGACTTGCTGGCATCCGAAGCGCGGTTGTGCAATTTCGTGACGATTGCGCAGGAACAAGTGCCGCAAGAAAGCTGGTTTGCTCTAGGGCGCTTACTGATTACCACCGATGGCGAACCCACGCTGTTGTCGTGGAGCGGCTCGATGTTTGAATACCTGATGCCCTTGCTGGTGATGCCGACCTATACCAATACCCTGATCGACCAGACTTACCATGCGGTGGTGCAACGCCAGATTGATTATGGCAAACAGCGCAACGTGCCGTGGGGTACGTCGGAATCGGGTTATAACACCGTCGATGTGCATCTCAATTACCAATACCGTGCGTTTGGTGTCCCCGGTTTGGGGCTGAAACGCGGGCTGGCGGAAGATTTGGTGATTGCGCCGTATGCCTCGGCACTCGCGCTGATGGTTGACCCCGAAGCCGCTTGCCAAAACCTGCAACGCCTCGCTGCTGATGGCGTGGTAGGCAAGTTTGGCTTTTACGAAGCCGTCGATTACACCCCCTCCCGCCAACGGCGCGGCGAAACGCGGGTCGTCATTCAGTCGTTCATGGCGCACCATCAGGGCATGAGTTTGCTGTCACTGGCATATTTGCTGCTGGATCGCCCGATGCAACGGCGTTTTGCTGCCAACCCACAATTTCAGGCCACGTTGTTATTGCTGCAAGAACGCATTCCCAAAGCGACCGCGTTCTATACCCAAGCGGCGGAAGTGGCGGAAGTCTTGCTGGCTTCCAGCGAACCGCAAATCCCGATCCGCGTCCTCACTAACCCGAACACGCTTATTCCCGAAGTGCAGTTGCTCTCCAACGGGCGTTACAACGTGATGATAACGAATGCGGGCGGCGGTTACAGCCGTTGTAAGGATTTTGCCGTCACCCGCTGGCAGGAAGACAGTACCCGCGACCATTGGGGTACGTTCTGCTACATCCGCGACGTGGCGAGTGGCGAATTCTGGTCAACCGCGCATCAACCAACACTTGCTACGGCAGACCATTACGAAGCGATTTTCTCGGAAGGTCGTGCAGAATTCCGCCGCCGTGACCACGACTACGACACGCACATTGACATCGTGGTATCGCCGGAAGACGACATCGAATTGCGCCGCGTGCGCATCACCAACGATTCACCGCTGCAACGCACCATCGAAGTCACCAGTTACGCCGAAGTGGTATTGGCATCCCCAGCTTCCGACACCTTGCATCCGGCATTCAGCAAGCTGTTTGTGCAAACCGAAATCATCGACCCGTTGCAAGCCATCTTGTGTACCCGCCGCCCCCGCGCCCTCGACGAACACAGCCCGTGGCTATTCCATTTGATGGCAGTGCATGAAGGCGATTCCAGCGGCATTTCGTATGAAACCGACCGGGCGCAATTCATTGGGCGCGGCAATACCCTCGTTGCCCCGCACGCCATGACTGCCGCCGATCACCTGTCCAACAGCGTCGGCGCAGTGCTTGACCCCATCGTTGCTATCCGCCACCGCATCACCCTCGAACCTGAAGCCTCGGTGACGCTCGATATGGTCATGGGCATCGCCGATACCCGCGAAGCTAGCTTGCAATTGGTGGAAAAATACCGTGACCGCCGCCTCGCTGACCGCGTATTCGATCTGGCCTGGACTCACAGCCAAGTGGTATTGCGCCAGCTCAATGCCAGCGAAGCCGAAGCGCAACTCTACGGGCGACTTGCCAATTCGGTGATCTATTCCCACGCTTTGCTACGGGCGGATGCCAGCACTTTGATCAGCAATCACCGGGGGCAATCCGGCTTGTGGGCGCACGCCATTTCCGGCGACTTGCCGATTGTGCTGTTACAAATCAAGGATCTGGACAATATCGAACTGGTACGCCAACTGGTCAAAGCCCATGCCTACTGGCGTTTGAAAGGCTTGACGGTCGATCTGGTGATCTGGAACGAAGACCGCGAAGGCTACCGTCAATTACTGCAAGAACAAATCATGGGGCTAATCGCGTGGGGCGTGGAAGCGCACGTCATTGACCGCCCCGGTGGTATTTTTGTACGCCATGCCGACCAGATTTCCAGCGAAGACCGCATCCTGATCCAGTCGGTTGCCCGCGTCATTATCACCGACAGCAAAGGTTCGCTGACCGATCAAGTCAATCGGCGCGGCTTGCTGGAGGTGCGTGTACCACCGTTCAAACCCAGCCGTTACCCCTTCCCTGCCCCGCCAACCGTGGGCAGTTTGTTGCCGCGTGACGACCTGATCCTGTTCAACGGCTTGGGCGGATTTACCGCTGACGGGCGCGAATACGTGATTACCCCGACCACCGACCAGACCACGCCTGCGCCTTGGGTCAATGTGCTGGCAAACCCCCACTTTGGCACAGTCATTTCCGAAAGCGGGCAAGCCTATACGTGGGGCGAAAATGCCCACGAATACCGATTAACCCCGTGGCATAACGATCCGGTCAGCGATTTAAGCGGCGAAGCCCTGTATTTGCGCGATGAAGACAGCGGCGAATTCTGGTCGCCCACGCCGCTACCGTGTCCGGGAACGGGTGCGACCATCAGCCGCCACGGTTTCGGCTACAGCGTGTTTGAACACAATGAAAATGGCATTTACTCAGAACTCACGGTGTTTGTGGCGTTGGATGCCTCGGTCAAATTCTCGGTGCTGAAAGTACGCAATGCGTCCGGTCGCAGCCGCCAGCTTTCTGCCACGGGTTACGTGGAATGGGTGCTGGGCGATTTGACCCCGAAATCCGCCCCGCATGTGATTACCGAATGCACTGCTCCACAAGGCGCGTTATTCGCCCGCAACCCTTACAGCATGGAGTTTGCGGAACGGGTAGCGTTCTTTGCGGTGGATGATAACAACCGCACGGTCACGGGCGACCGTGCCGAATTCATCGGGCGCAATGGTTCGTTGCGTGACCCGGCAGCACTGCAACGCGCGTATTTGTCCGGCAAAGTGGGCGCAGCACTTGACCCGTGCGCCGCTATCCAAGTGCCGTTTGAATTGGCGGCGGGACGCGAACGCGAAATCGTTTTCAAGCTCGGCGCAGGACGTGATATGCACGATGCGCAAGCCTTGGTGCAACGTTTCCGTGGCATGGCGGCGACACTCGACGCACTCAAACAGGTACAAAATTATTGGGTGCAAACCTTGAGCACGGTACAAGTGGAAACGCCTGATCCGACGGTGAACATGCTCGCCAATGGCTGGCTGTTGTACCAAACCCTGGGTTGCCGCTTGTGGGGACGCAGCGGTTATTACCAGTCCGGCGGCGCGTTCGGTTTCCGCGACCAATTGCAGGACGTGATGGCGTTGGTTCATGCCGAACCGCACAAAGTCCGCGAACATTTGCTGCTGTGTGCAGGGCATCAATTTGCGGAAGGCGATGTGCAACACTGGTGGCATCCGCCGTCCGACCGTGGGGTGCGCACCCAATGTTCCGATGATTATTTGTGGTTGCCGCTGGTGACGTGCCGTTACATTTTGACCACGGGCGACTATTCGGTGCTGGATGAGCAACGCGGTTTCCTGAGCGGACGGGCGGTGAATGCCGGGGAAGATTCCTACTACGACTTGCCGGGGCATTCGGCTGACGTTGCCAGCCTGTACCAGCATTGCGTCCGCGCCATCCTGCACGGCTTGCGCTTTGGCGAACACGGTTTGCCGCTGATGGGGTCGGGCGACTGGAATGACGGCATGAATCTGGTCGGCATCGAAGGCAAGGGCGAAAGCATCTGGCTGGGCTTTTTCCTCTGCGAAGTGTTGGGGCAATTTGCCGAATTGGCAAAGCAACGCAATGACATCCCCTTTGCCGAACGTTGCCAGCAGGAACGTTACCAATTGCGCCAAAATCTCGAACGCCACGGCTGGGATGGCGCTTGGTATCGCCGCGCCTACTTCGACGACGGCACGCCGCTGGGTTCGAGCAGCAACCCGGAATGCCAGATTGATTCGATTGCGCAAAGCTGGTCGGTACTCTCTGGCGTGGGTGCGCCCGAACGCACGGCGCAAGCCATGCAATCGTTGAATACGCATCTGGTGCGCCGCGATCACGCGCTGGTGCAATTGTTAGACCCGCCGTTCAATACCTCCGCCTTGAACCCCGGTTATATCCGTGGCTATGTGCCAGGGGTACGCGAAAACGGTGGGCAATACACCCATGCCGCGATTTGGGCAGCAATGGCGTTTGCCCGCTTGGGCGACAACGCACGCGCGTGGGAATTGCTGGGGATGATTAACCCGATCAACCACGCCACTTCCCCGCAAGCCGTGGCAACGTACAAGGTCGAACCGTATGTGATTGCCGCCGATGTATACGCGGTTGCCCCGCATACCGGGCGCGGCGGCTGGACGTGGTATACCGGCTCGGCAAGTTGGATGTACCGGCTTATCACCGAATCGTTGCTGGGCTTGCGGCGCGAAGGCGATAGTTTGCGCTTTGAACCGTGTTTACCGCCAGAGTGGACAGAATTCAAAATGCATTACCGTTATCGGGAAACGCTTTACCACATTGTGATTACGCAATTAAACGCGCAAGGAGATGACAATTCCGTGACATTGGACGGTATTAATCAACCTAACGGTGTTATTCCCTTGCTGGATGATCACATTGAACATCACGTTACATTTAAAATAATTTAAAATTATTAAGTCACTTATGGATTTAAACAATCAGAGCTAATTTTATTTTTAATTAGCCCTACTGTTTATATCTATTTTTGTGATTTACCTTGCTATATTAACCAATGTAGCGCTTAATGAACTTATAGAGTTTTTCAAGGAGATATATTATGACTACTAGAGAAAATTACCAACAGAAAATCGAAGGCGAATTAGCCTTGGCGCAAGCCAAATTAGCTGAATTTCAAGCACGTGCAAAAATGGCGTCAGCCGATAGTCGCATTAGCTATAATGAACACATGCACGACATGGAACAAAAGTTTGATGTCGCCAAGTCGAAGTTAAAAGAGTTTGGCGAAGCCAGTGATGGCGCATGGGAAAATATGAAGGATGGCGTGGAAACCGCATGGCATTCTCTGAGTGATTCTGTTAAAGATGCCGCTGCTAAATTCAAAGCCTGACCCTACTCTCCTTCCCCTTTCTAATCAGTTTCGCTAACACACTAGCATTTTAAGGCAGCCTATTGACTTTACCTTCCCCAAAAGGTGGGCTGCCTTACTTTTTAATTTCCTTCAATTAAAGTTAACACACGCTTTAAAGGATCAATCTCATGGATACGAATTATTTGTCAGCCCACTGGCATCAAGCCAAGGGCAAAGTGCGCGAGCAATTCGGTAAATTGACCGATGATGATTTACTGGAAATTGGCGGTAAAATCGAAGTCCTCGTGGGTAAATTACAAGAACATTACGACATGAGCCTTGAAGAAGCAGAAGCTGCTGTCACTGGCTTAAAAATTGATGCCGAAGGCATGAAACTAGAAACCAACCTTTAACACATACCGGAGTTTTTATGAAAATCAATCTTATGTTATTACCCTTGTTACTCGCCGCAACGTTGATGGGCTGTGACAATGATACTGAGCAGAAAGCGGCGGATGCTGTCCACAATGCGAATGAAACCATGAAAGACGCAGCGCATGAAGCCAATGAAAAGATGAAAGATGCGGCTGATGACGTGAAGGAAAAAGCGGGTGATGCAGCCGATGCCGTGCAAGGGCAGGTCGAGAAAGCCAGATTGGAACGGGAAAAACAAGAAGCTGAAGATGCCCTGAAAAAAGCAGAAGAGTTGAAAAAATAAGACTCTACGGGATTTTCCCTGATGCGTTTTACTCATTATTGATGGATATGAATACAATGAAAATACAAATGCTAGCTTTCGCTGTCACCTCTGCACTGTTAGGTGCAACCGCAACCGTGATGGCAGAAGACGTAACCCTGTTTGATTACGAACAACCGACCAGTGCGTATGAAGATGCGTATGTTTCTGGGCGTTTAAACATAAATAGCGGTAATCAAGATCAAACCAGCCATGATTTGAACTTGGATATGAATTACGAGCGGGTTTTCAGTTCGCCCGATCGTGATGTTAAGTTCAATGGCGATCTGCAAGGCTCATCCAAGCGCGGCCCGAATGCTGACGATGCGACGCAAGATAATTACATCGGCACCGCATCAGCGGGTATGAATAAATATTTCAAGCCTAATAGCAAAGGTGCTTTTTGGTACGGTGACGGCGAAGTTGGCGTTAAGAAAGGTGCTGATGACCCGCGTATTAAAGCAGGCGTTGGCGTGGGCTATGGTCGTGTTGTCAACGTGACCCCAATGGCACAAGCGATTCGTTTGGTAGAAGCGTTGACAGATAAAAAACGCTTGACGGGTAGCTTGACTAAAGCGGAATACAACCAAGTCGCCAACATTATTGCGCGAGAGAGCGAATACCGCACTAAATACGGTGCAGTCGATTACCAGCAAAACTGGATGGCAGATATTGAAAAAGTCCTGCAAGCCACCGGTAAAACAGCGGGTGAATTAGGGGCTATTGGCATTCTTAAAGCGCGTGATGTTTTGATTAATGAGCGCATTTCTACCCGCAAACACGGCTGGTTAGCTAAAGTTGGTATCAGTGAAGTTTTCAAAGATTACGATGGCAGCGACACTAAACCAGCATTGGATGTAGGCGCGGAATACCATCGCCCACTGAATAATCAAACCCAGTTTTCCAATGAAGCATCGGCTTCTGCCATTTTGCAAGACAGCGACAAAAGTTATACTGCTAAAAATGCCATGAGCTTGACGCACGAATTAACTGATCGCGTGGATTGGTTGAATAGCTGGGCAATGAATTACGACCACAATGATGTCACCGATGCCGATACCACCACGAATGCGGTGAGTTCCACCTACCGTTATTACCTCAGTAATAAACTGGCATTTGATACAGTAGCGACGTTATCCAAAGTTGATGATGATATTGCTGACAACGGTAATGACGAAATCGACAATTCGTTATTCATGGGCGTTACGTATCGCCTGAAATAATGGTGTCTGCTTAATTAATTGAACAGTTGCCCTTGTTTAAAGGGCACGGAGTATTATTATGAAAACGTTACATTCATTCACTACCAGTGCCATGACCCTTGCTATTTTGCTGAGTCTGACCGCGTGTTCGGGAATGACAACCCGCGAGAAAAATACTGCCGTGGGCGCAGGTGTTGGTGCCGTTGCCGGTAGCGTGGTAACAGGTGGCTCCACCGCCGGAGCGCTTGGTGGTGCAGCGGTTGGTGGCGTCATCGGTAACGGCGTGCGCTAAACTGCACAACCATTTGAGCAAGGAGAAATGCGCTATGCTTAATAAAGAAAAAGGCAAAATAGGCTGGATATTGCTGTGGCTTGTAGGAATTCCAATTCCGATCTTGCTGGCGCTGTATTTTCTGCGTGGATGCACTTGAGTAACTGATGAAAACTTCACATTTATTGGCTGCACGAGCAGCCATTTTAACGGCTATAGTATTCAGTGTAACGGCTTGTTCCACACTGCCTGAGCCTGAACCAGATCAGGGTTGGAAGCCACCATCCACCTGCCCCCTCAATTCTGGCTTCTTTGGGAATCAAGCCGATGGTGAGTGTCTACTCAAGGAGCAACAAAATACTGTGCATGGATACATCACTTAATGAAACGCTTCTATCGCCCCGCCCTTGTGATCGCGATTGTGCTACTCCTCAGCGGCTATTTCGCACGCAATCTGCTCTTCGGCACACCCGTTGAAGCCCACCCCGTCGTTCAAGGCGAATTACGCCAAACCGTCGTTGCCAGTGGGCGCGTCACTTGGCCGCAACGTATCTCCGTCGCGGCGGAAATCACGGGGCGCGTCACTCACATTCCCGTTAAAGAAGGTCAAGCGGTCAAACGCGGCGATTTGTTAATCCAGCTTGCAGACAGCACCGACCGCGCCAGCCTCGCCCAAGCCACCACCGCCGTGGCACTCGCCGAAGCCAAACTGCGCCAACAACGCGAAGTCGCGCTACCCACCGCGCAAGAAGCACTGCGTCAAGCCCAAGCCGATGTCGAACAAACCCGCCAACAACTGACCCGCGTCCGCACACTTAACAGCCAAAAATACCTCAGCAAAACCGAACTGGACACCGCCCAGCGTAATCTGGATGTTGCCAACAGCAAGCTGGAGGCCGCCCAACTACAAGTGCAAAGCAACCAAACCAAAGGCAGCGATGCGCTACTCGCCACCACCGCCCTGAACCAAGCCCGCGCTTCCTTGCAACTCGCGCAAGTCAAACTGGCGCAAACCGCTATCCTCGCCCCCGCCGACGGCACGCTGATCAGCCGCAGCATTGAACCGGGCGATATTGCCACCGCTGGCAAAGCCCTCATGGTATTGGCAGCACAAGGTGAAACCCAGATCGAAGTGCAAATCGACGAAAAAAATCTCGGAAAACTTGCCGTCGGACAAGTTGCACTGAGTTCCGCCGATGCCTTCCCGCAACAGCGTTTTAATGCCGAAGTTGCCTACATCAACCCCGGCGTGGATGCCACACGCGGCGCGGTGGAGGTAAAACTGCGCGTCAAAGAGCCGCCGGATTATTTGCGCCAAGACATGACCGTTTCAGTCGATATAGAAACTGCCAAAAAGCCGGATGCATTGGTAATCCCCACGGGTGCGCTGCACGAACCCAGCAGCGATGCGCCGTGGGTGCTGGTGGTGCGCGATAACCGCACGCTGAAACAAACCGTCACACTCGGTTTGCGCGGCGATGAAAACGTGGAAGTGTTAAGCGGTCTCGCCGCCGGTGAAGCGGTGATTCCGGCAAATTTAGCCCTGATCAAAGCCGATCAGCGCGTGCGGGTGACATTGCCGCCATGAATTCAGCCATGCCGTTTGAATGGATTTTAGCGATTCGCTTCATGCGCCAAGCACGGATGCAAACCTTGCTGATCATGGCGGGTGTCGCACTCGGCGTGTCGGTGATTGTGTTCATTTCTGCACTGATTAGCGGGCTGCAAACCAATTTGTTCAAACGCACGCTGGATTTTCAAGCGCAAATCATCATTCTGCCGCCCAAAGAAGTGTCACGCCCGCTGCATCAAGCGGGGGGCAGGGTGATGCTTGCTACACTGGTACAACCACGGGCGCAACGCTTGCAGTCGGTCGATCAATGGCAAACCGTCCTCGCGCAAGTAGCGAAGATGGACGGGGTTAGCGTCGTTGCCCCAGTGGTATCGGGTGCGGGTTTTATCGTGCGCGGCGAGGCTAACAAAGCCGTTGGCTTGACCGGCATTGAACCAGAAACCTATTTGCAACTCATCGCCCTCAATAGCAAAATCATCGCAGGCACAGCCAATATTACTGGCACGGACATCTTGATCGGCCTAGATTTGGCGAAAGATTTGGGCGTGTGGACAGGCGACAAACTCAATTTGCAAACCGCTTCTGGCGGCACGGCAACCTTGAGCATTCGCGGCATTTTCGATTACGGCAATAGCGGGATGAATTCACGCTCGGTGTACATTGCGTTACGCACCGCGCAAAGCCTGCTCGATTTGGCGGGCGGTGTCACCAGCGTCGAAGTCAATCTGGATGCGCCGTTTACTGCCGAAACCATGGCGCAAACCATTCAGGCACAAACCGGCTTGAAAGTTGACAGTTGGATTGCCACCAATGCGCAATTCTTTAGCGCACTGGAAGCGCAAGGTATGTCAAATAATGTGATCCGCTTTTTCGTCGGGTTGACTGCTGCCTTGGGCATTGCCAGCGTGTTGGTGGTATCAGTGGTGCAAAAATCCAAAGCGATTGGCATCTTGCGGGCGACGGGTACATCGCGGCGGCAAATCCTGCGGCTGTTCTTGCTGCAAGGCGCATTGACGGGTTTGATCGGTTCGCTGTTGGGTGCATTCGTCGGTTGGCTATTCTTAATCGCGTGGCGCACTATCGCCATTAACGCGGACGGCACGCAACTTTTCCCGATTACGTTTGACCCGATGCTGTTTGTGTACGCAGCCGTAGGCGCAACACTGGTGGGGATACTCGCTGCCTTGTTCCCTGCCCTGCAAGCGGCGCGGCTTGACCCAGCGGTGGCCATTCGTGGCTGACTTTAACGCCATTACCCTGCAACTCAAAGGCATCCGCAAAGCCTACAACGTCGGCTTGCCTGCTGAAACCGAAGTGCTACACGGGCTGGATTTAACCATTGCACGCGGCGAATTTGTCGCGCTGATTGGTCCCTCTGGGTCGGGCAAAAGCACGCTGTTGAACATGATTGGCTTGCTCGACAAACCGACGGCGGGTGAATTGTTGATTACGGGGCAGCCGACGACGCAATTGCAGGATCGGGAACTGACCTTGTTACGCGCCAAAGCGATTGGTTTTGTGTTCCAGTTCCACAATCTGTTGCCCGAATTTACCGCATTGGAAAACGTGATGTTGCCGTTGCTGGCGGCACGGGGTCGACCCGATGAGGCGATGCGTTTACGTGCTGCCGAATTGATTGAGCAAGTGGGGCTGACCGACGTGGGCAAACACATGAGCAATGATTTATCCGGTGGTCAACAACAGCGCGTCGCCATTGCCCGTGCGCTGGTGATGCAACCAGCACTGGTGCTGGCGGATGAACCGACCGGCAACCTTGATACCAAAGCCGCCGACAATGTGTTTGATTTGCTGCGCCGCGTGAATGAAGCCAGCGATACCAGTTTTTTAATCGTCACCCATGACCCGCGCTTGGCGCAACGTTGCGACCGCATTATTGAACTGGTGGATGGGCGCATTGATTCGGATAAAGCCAATGTTCGCGCATGTTAGCACGCTTCCCACAACACCCGCTCAAACCCCAGTGCCACCACCGCCAGACAGTGCAGACGCTCAGGTTGCTGGTATTTGGTTTCCAATGCTTGGCGATAATCCCGCAACTGGGTTAACGCCGCCTGCATTGCCGTTTGCACCACAGGTAACGCTGCCAAGGTTTCGCGTGATTGCCCGCGCACCTGCTCCGCTGTGAGTTTGGCATCTGCCAGTGACACGTATTTGAATTCCAATACAATATCTTTCAGCAGCGGGAAACGCCGCATATTGGGGCGAATAATCATCAGCAGGTCGGAATAACGCCGCTGAATCACCGCTTCCGAATCCATAATGTAATACAGATCGTTGAACAGCAGCGTCATGAAGGCGGTTTTCACCGTGAGTTCGTTGCTCCAGCGGTAATCACGGTTGCTGAATACGGCAAAATATTTATTCTCGACGAATTCGACCAAGGGCTGCAAATCAGCCGTCTGGTAAAAGTTTTCTGCCAAGTGTTGCGCGGTTTGCTGGTCTTCAAAGCGCGGCAAGGTTTGTTCTTTGAGTTGCTCAACATACACACCACGGATGACCAAATTGGGAATTGCCAACACCAGCCGCCCCATGCCATCCACATCCGCTATGGTTAACACGCCAAAAAAATACAGCAGGGAGAGCATGTAGGTCGGGTCATGTTGCACCCGTTGCAATTGTTCTACCCCGAAGCGGGTTTCCAGTTGCCGCAGAGGGGTGGTACGGGTTTCATCCAGAATTTGGTCAATCACCGCCGCGCCTGCTGGCAGGTTGGCAATGTAACGGATGCGCCCCGCATCCATCGCTAGATTGCCGTCGAGCATTTGATCGGGCAGTTGCGCTTTTTTCTGGTAATGGCGCAAAGCGTAAAAGCACAAGGTTGGGTTATACACCGTGGCTTGGGTCAAATCATTGCAGAAGCGATAGCCATTGTAAAAGCGGCGCAATGTTTCCATGACTTCGGCAATTGATGTTTCGGCTAAACCATGACCTTGCTGGATTTGTTGCACCAGCCCCTGTAATTCTGCTTCATGGATACCGCAAAGCGCATTGAAGTCTTCTTCCAAATAAATGCTGGTGGCTACATTGTAGCCACTGGTCATGTCGCTCAACACCACAGGGGAAACGCCCGTAATGAATACCCGCGAAATTTTGCCTTCGGACGCACTCGCTTTAATGACTTTGAACAAGGTTTTCAACACGCCCTCGCCTTCCAGCAAGTCGTGGTAACGTAACCTATCATGCGGGTCACTGGTGAGAATTTCATTAGCGAAATTGTCGTATTCGTCAATCAGCAGGTAGACGGTATGCCCGCTGTTTTTCACACTATTGGCTAAAGAATCAAAACTCGCCAGCGCATCCTCTGGATAAACCGTAATCGGGAACTGGATCAGTGCCTGATATTTTTGGGCAAAACCCTTGATGCACTCGTTCAGGTGGCGGAACAGGTTGCTAGTAATCGCGGCAAGATCCCCCTGAGCCGAGACTTTGGAAAAATCCCAACGCAGAATCAGGTACTGGTTACGTTCGGCGGTAGGATTTTTACCGATGGCAAGATCGCCAAATAGCGCTGGAAATTCATCTGCCGTGTGGCGGTCGTAGTAATTCGCCAGCGTTGACAACAGCAGGGATTTCCCGAACCGGCGCGGGCGCAAGAATACCAACTGATCCCCAGCGGCTTCTATCGCGGGGATGTGCGCAGTGCGGTCAAGGTACAACATGCCTTGGGAGCGAATGCGTCGGAAATCACTGATACCGTAAGGAAACTGGATCATAATATGGCAATATTTGGGTTGGGGTATGCAGAGAGTTTAGCACGAGCTATCACAAGTCTGAGGTCATTCATGCAACAACCTCTGCATAACTATCGACCACTTTATTTTTATCTAATGGATTTTCTAGCTGATATAATTCGCAGATAAAAGCAACGGCAACTTCGATCATATCCATGGTTTCAGTTGGCTTTAGATAAAAATAACCATTACTGTCCTCTATTGGTTTAACTTGACTACATTGGTTAATAGAGGATAGAGCAGGGTTAACTCTCCATCCCTTATCTTCACAAAATAATTGTAGATAATAGCCCCGAACATTACCATTAACAACGCGCCCAATAGCACCCGCCCCGGTCGCCAGATAATAGCCGCGAACATAACCATTAACTTGGCACTTGTAAGTAAAATCATTTTTCTTTAGCTCCAGTGGGCTGCGGTCACTTGTTTTACTGCGAGAACTATCTATGCAACAAATCTTTTGATCATTGATTATATTGATTACCGTTCTTACATAAGGATTAATATGATAACCATTAAATTGATATTGGCTTAAATGTCTAATTGAAAAACCATTTTTCTCACTGGGAATCCATGCATACAAAAGATGATAGTCTTTTGCTTTTGTCATACTGGAATAGTTTACAAAATAGTAACGCCAATCTTTTTGCGTAGTTGTGTCAAGTAAATATTTGCACTTAATTGATTCTAAACTAGAGCACTCATTATAAACATCTAAAAACTTTACCAACTTATTATTTTTCTTGAAAAAAGTTAGTATAGATCGCCAACCACCATCACCACCAAAGAATTTGCCATGTCCATTCCATATATCCACAGAATAATCAATAATACCCAGAAAGCTTTCCACTATCTCTCGGTCTCTATTAGATTTTTCAGCACCCCATATATCAAAAAACGCCCGCACACGACCTTCTAACAATTTTATATCTTCTAGATAAAAATTATGAGTTGATCCTTTAATTAAACGATGATCTTCTAACTTAAAAATAATTTTCCGCATTGCATTATTATTGACAATAATCGAAGCTTTTTCCCTCTCATAATTGAAATACTCACCTTTGAAAGCCTCTGTTGCAGCATTTAGAACTTGAGCCGATGAAAGTATTTCGTAAATGTTTCTGCGGCTAACAAAATTATTGAAAATGGCTTTTAAAATCAAATGATATTTAGATGTATCTAGCTCTAGTTTAAACTGAGCCTTATTATCTCTCCACTCTCTAACTTGATGTAATAAATTTCTAATAACTCGAATCAGATCACGCAAATTATCTGTAAATTCCCGATAATCAAAAGATAATTCATTGACATAGAAAACTATTGTAAATAATGTTAATTTCTCATAATCTGTTAGTTTTTCATTTTCTACTGATCTAGTTAGAAAATTATACTCTTTTTTGAAAAGAGCCACTCTATTTTTACCAGAATTATCTTGATTATAGGAACATGTCTCCTCGATTTTTTCATTTAAAATCTTAATGTTATTTAAAGATTGAAACAAAAACTCTACTGAGGAAGAATCTTGGTAAACCAAATTAATAAGATCATAGTCAATTACTGGATTACCATCTGTATCATAAGAAAACGTATTTTTCTCTTCAAGATTATTCTTAAAATAAAGCATTTCAGTAATATACCAAAAGAAACGCATAAATGCTTCATCAATAGTTTTATATAACATTCCGCAAATGCTTTTTTCTGTTTTATAATCCCAGAAGTTCTCTACCCAGTCAGTTTCAATTTTTCTTGAGAAATAATTCCTCAAGGTTTCATTGGTATCTACAAAAAGCTTATTTTCTAAGTTTTCTGACTCAAGAATTTTTTCAAACTTGGCTTTAAAGTTTTCAAACGGTGTCAGTGGAACACCTCTTGCATTCATTTTTATATACAAATCATCAGTCAGCTTAAAATCATCAAGATTTATAAAATCGAATGTTATCTTTTTAAGATTTACTAAGGAATCAATTTTGCTACCAAACTTCTCATGAATTGCATCTAGCATTACTAACATTGCTGATACTGTTGGGTCATGTTCCCAAGATGAAAAAAACCATGTGCAATCTTTGATTTTTTCACTAAGTTTTTTCTTGGATGTATTTTTTATTGTGATACTTCCAATACTATCAACCAGTGCTGTAATGAAATCTGTAGAACTTATTCTTGTTTCGTATCGAAATTTTTTCAGCTTATCCTTTTCATTCAAATGCTTACCTCTTGCTGCTACATACCAATGCAATAGAAATAACGTTGTTAAACGTTGCTGACCATCTAAAGGCGTAAATATGAGCAGATTCTCATCAACAGAACCGTATATAAAATCAAGATGCAAACCAGTATCAATTTTTTTAATTATGCAAGACAAAATGTCTTCTCTAATTCTTTCTTCTGATTTTCTTCCCTGGGCATAATCACGTTGGATCATAGGTATCAAAATGGTATATTTATCGATAAGTTTATAAAAATTCATTTATTTTTACCTTCATCAGCTAGCAATGATGCTTCTAAAGTTACTTTAATGGCCTTTATATAATCATCCGCATCATTTTTACCCCAGTAATAAAACTGAGAGGGATATTTAGTAAAATATTTCATAAAGACATACCGAGTACATGGAGGGACAAAAATACGTGATCCAGCTTTATCAATATCAATAATATTTTGGCGTTTTACTATAAAAATTGAATTACTCAATTTTGTATTTGAACGACTATCCAATAATGCAAGATTACCTATTCCGTGTAGATTATGATGAAAGCATTTATCAAATAAGGAAAAAACCATATCTTTAATTTTTGAATACTGATCTATAATGTCACGACTAATTTCCTGCTCATCCTTAAGTTCACTTATTCCATTTAATTTTTCGTTTTCATCATCATAAAAATTTGATAATTCATGAATAATTTTATCAACTTCCTTTTTATCAATTTCACTTTGAAGATTTGTTTTTTCCTGCAACTCTTTTAAAACACCATGATGATCTTTAAACCAGCGTTCCCATTCCTTTTTGGTTTTCAACTCTTCAGAATTTTGAGCATGGATATGCTCCAAACTCCATGATATATTCTCACGATTATAATATCCAAATGGGAAGCGATATATTTTATTATTTTCATATTGAAGGGATGTATGCTTTATATTGAACCACAACAGAATATTTTTAATTAATTCCTTGTTTTTATCGTAACTTAATCCATCGATAAAATCCGATTTTGGCTTACTGAGTTCTAGTGTATTTTTTATCTTTTCTTTCAAATCCGTCTTAAAGTCAACTTTTGACTTAGTTTCATATTCTATCTTCAAGTCACTAATTTCACACTTTTTTGCTGCAATCAGAAAACCAACCATTTGATAAAGCTCATCATCTTCAAACCACTCTCTGAAAACTAAGTGATAATTCTTCACTTTCATCCATTCTTCATGAAGATCCTTTGATAATTGAATCCCATTTTTCGCTTTTAATTCACCGTAAAAGTACCTAAATGAATGGTCTTTATCACTTTTTTCTTGTTTTTTTGAAATCAAATCAAAGATAAACTCAATTATGGTCGGTGTTTCGCACTTCTTCTTATTCAAAAAATACCAAAAATCATCATCTTGCAGAGAAAGTTCAATCGTATCCCACTCCATAGCTATTTCGAGTTGTTTACGTCTAATAGTTTCCGCATGATCACCAAAATTCTTTTGTTGCAAGAACAATGCTTTAATAAGTTCCGCATTGGTCAGTTGGATTTTTCCCATATTGAAGCGGGCAAAGACCTCATGTGAATCTTCTTCTTTATTAACATCATACCAAATAAATTTGACGTTATTTAGCAGATCACCAACATTAATCTCATATATTTCACACCATTTTTCTATGGTGTTATAGGCATAAAACATATGTAAGAAATCTACATTATTTTCTGATTCAGGCTTTGACTTTTCATTGATTTCTTTCAAGAAAACCGCACTACTATGTCCTTGTTGCTCTCTAGTTTCATAACGAATTTCAAAATTTTCAAGATCAATACAAACAGGGAGTTTTTCTTTGAATGATAAATAACTAAAAATAATATGTATAGTTGTCAAACGTTGCTGACCATCTATAACCTCCCAAAAACCTTGATATTCACCATTTTCTATTTCTTTAACAATTAAAGGTTGTAGGCAATAGTAACTGTCTACATTATTTTTGGAGAATTCTAAAATATCATCAAGCAAATCATTGACCTGACGACATGTCCAACGGTAGCCGCGTTGGTAGGAGGGAATCAAGAATTTTTTATTCAATAAATCCTTAACTGGTACAAGTTTATCGTTCGCAATCTGTTCTGACATAGCCCTATTTTCCGCCAAAATGAATTCAATCTGAACACTTTATCATCAACGCGCTGACGTACTCAACCATAGCAAATACTTATTGCTATTACTGAATAATTACTGATTGAAATTTTTTTCAACTCAATGATTTCAAAATTCATAACTTATTGATTTCCATATATCACTCGACCGGTGTATAACAAGACTATGAACAAAAACTTAACTGGCCTTACCCAAGCCGAAGCCGCCCGCCGTTTGGCAAGCGACGGCGAAAACATGCTCCCCGGCAGCGTCCCCAAATCCATGTTTGCCATCGCCTTGAGCGTATTTACCGAACCCATGTTCCTGATGCTATTGGGTGCGGGTGGCATTTATTTTGCGTTGGGGGATCGTGCCGAAGCCTCATTCCTGCTCGGTTTCGTCTTCGTTGTGATTGGCATTACCCTGGCGCAAGAACGCAAGACGCAACGTGCGCTGGAATCCTTGCGCGACCTGTCTGCGCCGCGTGCCTTGGTGGTACGTGACGGGCAGGAAATCCGCATTCCGGGGCGTGAAGTGGTACGCGGCGATGTGCTGGTATTGCACGAAGGCGACCGCATCCCCGCCGATGCTTTGCTGCTGGATGGGCAATTGAGCGTGGATGAATCGCTGCTCACGGGTGAAGCTGTGCCGGTCAATAAGTCGCCTTCAACCACCTTATCTGCCAGCACCGTCGTCACCAAAGGCGTGGGGATGGCGGAAGTCAGCGCGATTGGTGTGAATACCGCTGTCGGGCGCATCGGGCAAGCCTTGGCCTCGACGCAGGAAGCCCCATCCGGTCTGCAACAAGCTTCGCGCAAGCTCATTATCATCCTGACCATCGTGGGTTTGACCTTCGCCACGCTGCTAGTATTGCTGGGCTGGCTGTGGGACGGACGGGCGTTTCTGGACAGTTTGTTATCCGGCATTGCGCTGGCAATGGCGATTTTGCCGGAAGAAATTCCCGTCATCCTGACCGTGTTTCTGGCGTTAGGTGCATGGCGCATTTCCAAGCAAAAAGTTTTGACGCGGCGGGTGTCAGCGGTCGAAGCCTTGGGCGCAATCACGGTGCTGGCGGTGGATAAAACCGGCACGCTCACCCAAAACCGCATGAAGATGGAAGAACTGGTGGCAGCGGGTACAACTTTCCGCAATGAAGGCGCAAACGCCCTGCCAGAAACTTTCCATGAACTCGCCGAATTCACCCTGTTAGCCACGCCGCTCGACCCTTTCGACCCAATGGAAAAAGCCATTCGGGTATTCGCGCAACAGTGGCTGAAGGGTACGGAACATTGGCATTCGCAAGCACCCGAATTTCAGTACGACCTGTCAGCCGAAATACTGGCGATGACGCAGGTATTTTCCAGCAATGACCCCAACACGCATTTGCTGGCGTGCAAAGGTGCGCCCGAAGCCGTGGCGGATTTATGCCATCTGCCCGCTGCTGAACGCGACACGATCCACCAGCAAGTGTTAAGCATGGCAGAGCGCGGCTTGCGCGTGTTAGGCGTTGCCAAAGGTCAGTGGCAAAGCAAGGAATTGCCGCCCAGCCAACACGATTTCACCTTTACCTTTCTGGGACTGGTGGGATTTGTTGACCCGCCACGAACAGAAGTACCCGCCGCGATTGCCGAATGCCGTGCCGCCGGGGTACGCATTATCATGATGACGGGCGATCACCCCGCCACCGCACGGGCGATTGCGCAACAAGTCAACTTGAGTACCCGCACGGCGGTGATGACGGGCGCGGAAGTGGCGGCACTCAGCGATGCCGAATTGCACGAACAGTTGCAGCAAGTGGATATGTTCACCCGCTTGCAACCCGAACAAAAACTGCGGCTGGTGCAGATACTGCAACAAAACGGTGAAGTGGTCGCCATGACCGGCGATGGGGTCAACGACGCACCCGCACTCAAAGCCGCCAATATTGGCATTGCCATGGGCGAACGCGGCACGGATGTTGCCCGCGAAGCCGCCGCCTTGGTGCTGCTGGATGACAGTTTTGCCAGCATTGTCGCGGCGATTCGGCAAGGGCGGCGCATTTATGACAATATCACCAAGGCCACCGCGTTCACCTTCGCGGTACACATGCCGATCATTGTGTTGGCACTGATTCCGGCGTTATTGCATTGGCCGATATTGTTGCTGCCGGTGCATATCGTGTTGCTGGAATTGCTGATCGACCCTGCCTGTTCGATTGTGTTCGAGGCGGAACCGGAAGCCAGCGACATTATGACGCGCCCGCCGCGCAAACTAAGCGATTCACCGTTTGCGTTTAGTGCGCTGCTTTACCCGTTGCTACAAGGCATTGCGGTGGCGGAAGTGTTGCTGTTGGGGTATTGGCTGCTGGATGGGCAAGGCTTTCAGGCTGAAGAAATACGCGGGGCAATGTTCATGGGCTTGGTGCTGGGTTTGTGCCTGCTCATTCTTGCCAATCGTGATGCGGCGCGGACGCTGCTGCATGGTTTGACGGCAAGTAATCCGTGGATTTGGCGGATGTTTGGCGCGGTGGGATTATTGCTCGTGGTGGTATTTACCGTTCCCGTGCTGCGCAACATTATGGGGTTTAGCATCATGGGTATTCCCCAACTGGTGGCAGGCATGGCTTTGGTGTTGGGGATTGGTGTGAGTCTGGAAGTTTTGCGTTGGGTCAGTGGTCATGTGAAGAGGGCGTATACAATACGCCCCTACGAAAACCATCCTCTGTAGGGGCGTATTGTATACGCCCTCTTCGGGAAGTTGTTTCATGCACCTCGCTTAGTGATGCGCGATAGGTTTTTCAGTGAACAAATAATCGTTGAGTTCTTTGGAAAACCGTGTGTCTTTACGCCGAATCCATTCCAGCACCATCGAGGCATGTTCTTTTTCCTCATCACGGTTGTGCTCCAGAATGGCTTTGAGTTCTTGATCCTTACACACATCCGCCCGCTGATTATACCAATCCACCGCTTCCAGCTCTTCCATGAGCGACACGATGGCACGGTGCATATCGCGGGTTTCAGCGGAGAGTTCTTCCGCAGGTTCGTGATAACCGACACTAGACATTTTCTACTCCTTAATCTTTAACTAAATCACGGTAAGCGTGCCAACTGGCATGAGCCACTAACGGCATCGCTATAATCAAACCGATATAAAACGTCGCAATACCCAAGCCGATAATCGCCACAATGGTCATTGCCCACAGCAGCATGGTTTTAGGGTTCTGCTTAACAACACGAATGCTGGTGACACTCGCCGTCATAATGTCGATCTTTCTGTGCAACAACAAAGGTACAGTCACCACACCCGTCGTAAAAGCGATGCTGGCAAATAACAAGCCTACGCCAATAAAACCGAGAATGAACAGCCAACCGTTATCCATCGTTAGCAAACTTGTAAACAAGTGACCATAACCGTCGCCAGTGACGGTTGTACTCGTCGCCATTAAGCCAGCAAATACCGTAGTAATACGCACCCAAGATAACATGACAAAACTCAGCGCGACGGCATAAATACCCAGACCAAATACATTGTGGCTAATAACAGACAAAGAATGCATAAAAGTCGGTGGCTGACCGTGTTCAATACGTCTGCTTAAGTCATAAAGACCTACCGCAATAAACGAACCAACTAATAAAAAACCGGTGGATAGCGTAATAACAAAAACAGGATTACTACGAAATATCAGCGTAAGCACAATGCCCACTAGCGCAAAAATAATCCCATAGGACAAACTTGCCGCAGGGGTTTTCCAAATATCTTGCCAGCCTGCGCTAAGCCATTCTTTAATAGCACTTGGATTGACGTGATTAACGGCTAATCCTGTAAATAACTTCTCGGTGGGACGGGATTCGTCCGCCATTGGTTGTTTTGCAACAAAAGATTCCATTTTGAATTTCTCCTGAATTAAAATTATTGGATTAATTATTCAATTCCAGAATAATCCGATAAAAAACAAATAGCCAGCACTCTTTTGTTATTGAGAATTAAAGCTTAACGTTTAATGACCCTATTGGGGCTATTTCGCAAAACTTTAATTTCATCAAGCAATTCTATTGCCAAAGCAGCGCCTGCCAAATTAACACCTAAATCGCGCTGAAGCCGGATTACAGTACGCACCCGCACCACGCTATTGCCTGCAAACAGCCAACTCGTGGTGGTTTGCTGGTAATCAATGGGTTCAATAATCCCCTCGTCCACCATTTCCAAAAGCTGTTCGGGTAGCAGGCTGCAAGAACGGCACAATTCCTCTAGCGAAAACAGTGCATCGTCTTCCAGAATCCTGCCGATTATTTCATTCAAAGCGGTTTGCATCACTCACACTCCCATTCCGGCACGCGGATTAAAGGTTTGTTCCAGCGCCAATTCACTGTACAGGGCTTTGGCCTTGTCGCTGAGGGTATCCGGCATCACTACTTTGAGGGTGACGTAAAAATCGCCCGGTGTTTGCGCGGGAATGCCGCGCCCTTTCAAGCGCAACTTGCGCCCTGTGGATGAATTGGGCGGAATCTTCATATCCACCGCGCCGTCTGGGGTTGGTACTTTGACACTGCCACCTAACGCGGCTTCCCACGGGGCAATCGGCAATTCCAGATAAACATCCAGTTCCTCGGCGCGGTACAGTGGATGCGGGTTGAAAGCGATTTCCAGATACAAATCGCCCGCCGCACCACCGTTAATGCCGGGGCTGCCCTGCCCTTGCAAACGAATGTGCTGACCTTGCTTGACCCCTTTGGGGATTTTGACGTTGAGGGTGCGTTCTTGCTGGAGAGAGCGCAAATTCAAGCTGCGCGTCGCCCCTCGATAAGCATCTTCCAAATCAATCGACACCTTGAAGTGACTGTCTTCACCCTGCATGGATTGTGTCCGCCCCGCATTAGCACGCCCACGTTGACCAAACAGGTTGGCAAGGAAATCATCAAAATCGGCAGACTGACCCGTTCCCGCAGTACCACTGGGCGGCGGACGGACATCACGTTGGGCTTTCAAGTCTTCGCCCAACTGGTCATAGGCGGCGCGTTTTTCCGGGTCTTTCAGGACTTCGTAGGCTTCGCCCACTTCCTTGAACTGCTCCTCGGCATTCACTTCCTTGCTGATGTCGGGGTGGTATTTCCGCGCCAATTTGCGGTAGACACGCTTAATGTCATCCTGCGTAGCTTCTTTGGTCAAACCCAGAACTTGGTAATAATCCTTATATTCCATCACACACTCTGCCGTTTAATAGGATTAATCATCTGATACCACAATACAGTGGCATTGTATGTTTTAAATCAATCATTAGAGTAAGAACGTATTTTCCATACCACAAAAAGCAAAACCAGTGCGATTAATACCACGGCGGCTAATAGAATAATCCACAGAAATTGTCCAACATAAGCAGCCATTAATAACGTTAACAATAATAGCGCACCTACCACGTACAATTTCCACGACACCAGCATTCCGTCAACGAAGGTAGCGAAAGTCAGCATCAATAATACCAATAGACCCGTCGTATCCACATTAATACGCCCCGCCTCAAGCAGTCGGTAAATGACCGCCACAGCAACCAATGCCGCACCCCACAAAATAGCTTGCTGATACAATAGCTTACCGCCCTTTAACAGCCCCAGCTTTTTAGAGCGCCAGCTTCCCCACGCTGTCGTCATCAACGCTAGAAATACCAGCATATAGCTCCAATAGCTGTAAGCATTGTCTACGCGGTAATTGGTAATACCCACGCCCAACAAAGCCAGAAAAATAATGCCGATAAACAGCACAGCATCCACTTTTAAAACTTGTTTAAACGTAGCACCCGGTTCTGCTACGGGCAGATTAGCGCGAGGCTCAGAAACAGCAGTGTCCATCACTTTCTCCCTGTAATGATTATTATGTTACGGAAATATGTATTTTATTAAAATAAGTAGATTCTGTATTAAGAATGACAGAAGCTTGCAACATAAGCAAATTTAGCGCCTAATGAAAACCAACCTAGTTTTTATTATTATCTAAAAAACTATCTAGCATTCAGTGTAAAAACTTATGTGTTTTTATCGAAAATCATAGAGCATTGTTATGTTCAAAAAATACCGTTTAAAAAGGTGTCGTCATGTCAAATCTTGGCCCAAAAAATGAAAGGCTGCTGTACCACTCGATTGAAGACGTATCGTTGACAGAAATTCACCAGCGGGTAAAGCAAAATGCCGCCTCCCTGAATGTTACCCCCAGCGCAGCAGTGCTTGAAGTGGTGGACACCCTGTTCAAGCATTATCAGGAAAATACCGACAATGACCAGAGTCAGGAGATTCACAACGATGTGCGTTTCCTCGATCAGGCTTTTGCCCATAAAGGTGGTAGCAAGTATCTGGAAGAACTGTTTCCAACCGGACAAGGCGTGATCCGCACCATCCATGCTTTAGCCGGTTTACCCTCATTGCAAATGGATGTCGATAAAGGCTTTGGGACGGCGTTATGAACCACAATCCCCTGCATCAATTATTAACCTTCGGTCAGTCCATCTGGCTGGATTACATCCGCCGCGACTTGATTACTAGCGGCGAACTGCGGCGTTTGATTGAGGAGGACGGACTACGCGGCATCACCTCAAACCCTGCGATTTTCGAGAAAGCGATTAGCGACAGCCAAGCTTATGACACTGCTATTCGCGAGCTGGCACAGCAAGGCAACAGTGCCGAAGCCATCTACGAAACCCTCAGCCAGCAAGACGTGCAAAGCGCCGCTGATGCCTTCCGCCCACTTTACGACCGCACCAACGGCAAAGACGGCTACGTTAGTTTAGAGGTCAACCCGCACCTTGCGCACAATACCGACGGCACATTGCAGGAAGCACGCCGCTTGTGGGTAGCCTTGAACCGCCCGAATGTCTTCATCAAAATCCCCGCGACTACCGCCGGATTACCCGCCATCCAACAACTCATCAGCGAAGGCATTAACGTCAACGTCACCCTGCTGTTTGGCTTGCCGCGCTATCGGCAGGTAGCAGAGGCTTACATCGCTGGCATTGAAGCCCGCCTCGCGCAAGGCGAACCCGTGCAGCAAGTCGCCTCCGTCGCCAGTTTCTTTGTTAGCCGCATTGATGCGTTGCTAGACCCGCTGTTAGAAACCCCAGCGGCACAAGCATTACGCGGGCAAGTCGCGATTGCCAGCGCGAAAATCGCCTATCAAATCTACCAAGAAATCTTTAATAGTGATCGTTTTGGAATCTTGGAAGCTCAAGGCGCAAGCGTCCAACGGCTGTTATGGGCGAGTACCAGCAGCAAAAATCCCGCATTCAGCGATATAAAATACGTCGAAGCCTTAATCGGCGCAGATACGGTCAACACCCTGCCGCTGGAAACCCTGAACGCCTACCGCGATCACGGCGAACCGCAAGCGCAGCTCGAACAAGGTGTCGCCGAAGCCCGCCACGTATTGGCACAACTACCCGCGCTGAGCATCGACCTTGACCAATTAACCCAACAGCTTGAAGACGAAGGTGTCGAAAAATTCAATAAACCGTTCGACAAGCTGCTAACAATATTGGCGCAACGTAATGCCGAATAAGGAATTTCAAACCATGACTACCACTCTTTCCCCCGAACTACTAGGTCGGATGGACGCTTACTGGCGTGCCGCTAATTACCTCTCCGTCGGACAGATTTACCTGTTCGACAACCCGCTGCTCAAACGCCCACTGACACTGGCGGATGTGAAACACACTCTGCTGGGGCATTGGGGTACAACGCCCGGACAAAACTTCATTTACGTGCATTTAAATCGCATTATCAAACAATACGATCTCGACATGCTCTACATCTCTGGCCCCGGACACGGCGGGCCAGCGGTGGTGAGCAATACCTACCTCGAAGGCACGTACAGCGAAATCTACCCCGACATCAGCCAAGACGAAGCGGGGTTGCAAAAGCTGTTCCTGCAATTTTCGTTTCCCGGCGGTATTCCCAGCCATGCCTCGCCGGAATGCCCCGGTTCAATCCACGAAGGCGGCGAACTGGGCTATTCGCTGAGCCATGCGTTCGGCGCAGTATTCGACAATCCCGATCTGCTGGTGGCTTGCGTGATCGGCGATGGCGAGGCGGAAACGGGGCCGCTGGCAACGTCTTGGCATTCCAACAAATTCCTTGATCCGGTGACGGATGGCGTGGTGCTACCGATCCTGCACCTCAACGGCTACAAGATTGCCAACCCAACCGTGCTTGCCCGCATCAGCCGCGAGGAACTGGAACAGTTATTGCGCGGCTACGGCTGGACACCGTACTTCGTGGAAGGTGACGAACCGACGTTGATGCACGCAGCAATGGCAGAAACGCTCGACACGGTGACAGCGCAAATTAAAGCGATCCAGAAAGCAGCGCGTATCCACGGCGATTTGACCCGTCCGCGCTGGCCAATGATCGTGCTGGTATCCCCCAAAGGCTGGACAGGGCCAAAAGTAGTTGATGGCGTACCAATCGAAGGCACATTCCGGGCGCATCAAGTACCCCTTTCCAACCCAGTGGCGCACCCCGAACACCTCCAATTGCTGGAAGATTGGCTCAAAAGCTACCGTCCCGATGAGCTTTTCGATAAACACGGACGATTGCAGCCGGAACTCGCGGAACTTGCCCCCACGGGTGAACGGCGTATGGGTGCAAATCCCCATGCCAACGGCGGCATCTTGCTGCGCGATTTGCGGATGCCGGATTTCCAAAATTACGCGGTGGATGTACCCACGCCGGGTGTAAGCGGTATTGGCGATACCCGCGTACTGGGGCGTTTTTTGCGCGATGTGGCAACATTGAACGGTGAACAACGCAATTTCCGCATCTTCGCCCCTGACGAAACACTGTCCAACGGCCTCGAAGCCCTGTTTGAAGTCACCCAACGTCAATGGGATGCTGCAACTGTAGCAAATGACGAATTCCTAGCCCCCAGCGGGCGGGTGCTGGACTCGATGCTCAGCGAACACCAGTGCGAAGGCTGGCTGGAAGGCTATTTGCTGACCGGGCGGCACGGGCTGTTCACTTGCTACGAAGCCTTTATCCACATCATTGATTCGATGTTCAACCAACACGCCAAATGGCTGAAAGTCACTGCAAACCTACCCTGGCGGCGCAAGATTGCCTCGCTGAATTACCTGCTGACTTCGCACGTCTGGCGGCAAACTGCCAACGGTTTTACCCACCAAGACCCCGGCTTCATCGACCATGTAGTAAACAAGAAAGCCGAAGTTGTGCGGGTGTATTTTCCGCCGGATGCCAACTGCTTGCTGTCGGTAATGGATCATTGCTTACGCAGCCGCCATTACGTCAATGTGGTGATTGCGGGCAAACATCCTGCCCCACAATGGTTGTCGATGGAAGCCGCCGTCAAACATTGCACCCAAGGCATCAGCATCTGGCAATGGGCAAGTAACGACCAAACCGACGAAACCGATGTAGTCATGGCGTGTTGTGGCGATGTGCCGACGCTGGAAACGTTGGCGGCGGTATCAATCTTGCGCGAACACTTACCCGACCTAAAAATCCGCGTGGTCAATGTCGTCGATTTGATGAAACTGCAACCGCAAAGCGAACATCCGCACGGCTTGAGCGATGCCGATTTCGACACGATTTTCACCAAGGATAAGCCGGTGATTTTCGCCTTCCATGCCTATCCGTGGCTAATTCATCGGCTGACGTACCGCCGTACCAACCATGAGAATTTCCATGTGCGCGGCTACAAAGAAGAAGGCACGATCAGTACACCGTTTGACATGACGGTGGTGAATGATCTTGACCGCTTCCATTTGGTGATGGATGCCATTGACCGCTTGCCGCAAACAGGGGATAAGGGGAGTTACCTGAAGCAGCAACTCAAGGACAAGTTGATTGAACACAAACAATACATCGGCAAATACGGACAAGATATGCCAGAAATTCGCGATTGGGTGTGGGGTATAACGGCTGATGCAACGCTATAAAATCCTACACCGCACCTATTACAACTTCCCCGGCATGGTGCGCCTCGAACCGCACACCTTGCGCTTACGCCCCCGCGAAGGCTACGAATTACGCATCGAATCCTCCAACTTAAACATCACGCCTGCCGCCACCCTGCGCTGGCATCGGGATGTGGAGGACAATTCGGTCGCCATTGCCACGTTCAAAACCCCGACCACGCAACTGGTGATAGAAAGCACCATCATCATCCAGCAATACAACGAAGCCCCACTGGATTTTTTGGTCGCCGATTACGCCACCTATTACCCGTTCACCTACCTGCCGGATGATCAAGCGGTATTAGCCCCCTACCGACAAGCAGGCGATCCACCCAGTGCCTTGCTGGAAAAATGGGTCGCAAGCCTCTGGCAACCGGGTGAAAAAATTCAGACGTACAGCTTATTAAAACGCCTTGCCGAACGCATCCAACAAACCCTGAAGTATCAGTTACGTGAAGAGCCGGGCGTGCAATCCGTGAACGACACGCTCACCCGTGGTACGGGGTCGTGCCGTGATTCGGCGTATCTGTTTATGGAAACGGCACGGCGTTTAGGTTTTGCCGCCCGCTTTGTCAGCGGCTACCTGCACGCACAACTGGCACCGACCGATTTCGGCGCAACCCATGCCTGGGCAGAAATATTCCTACCCGGCGCAGGCTGGAAAGGCTTCGACCCCACCGTCGGCACCATCGTGGGAACCGACCACATTGCGGTAGCTGTCGCCCGTCAGCCCGAATCCGTGCCACCCGTGGCAGGCGCATTCATCGGGCCTGCGGGTGCAACGCTGACGGTAGGTGTTTGGGTGACAGAAATATGAGGCTGCCACAAACCGCCGTGGTTAATGGCAGTCCAGCCCCAACGCAACCACCCCAGCAAGGCAACAGCTAACCACAACGCCCAAGCCAACATCAGCAAGCGGTAATACAAAATCGGCACACTGATCACACCTGCCTGTGGCAATACCCCTGCCACGCGATCTTGATACCATTGCAATTGTTGTGCCCACGAACCGTTGCCAGTGATTTGCATATCCGGCGACCCCAGCAAGCCATTGGCAACCGCCCCCACCAAAGTCGCTAACGCCACCAAGGTCAAGCCTGCCAAACCCACTTGCATCAGATTAAATTGCCAATAAGGTCGCGCCCAGTCAGCGCGTGACACTTTGCTCCGCAACGCCAAAGCAATCAGCCAAAACGCCATTAACACCATCAAAAACGGCGTACTTTGGCTCAAACCAATGCCCAGCAAGAACCATTGCCAGCTTTTTAGCGGGGTAATTTTGGAACGCCCCAACACCAGCGCAAACACCAGCAACACCACGACCATGCCCCAGAACAGCACCGCAGGCCCCAGCAAAGGCCCATGCGTCCACAATACCCAACGGTCTTGCGGCACTTGCAAGCGTGATTCGCTATTAACACTCGGCAAACCCAAATCGACCGCCGGGAAGGTGTAATGCAAAGGCAATGCGCCGTTTTCCTGCCATTCCAGCACCGCCTCTTGTTTGCGCGGCAATAACGGCAGGATCACCTTGCCCGCTTGCTGTTGAATCGCTTGTTTCGTGCCATCAATCGTCAAGCTTTGCACCACCGCGTCTTCTGGCAGGCTAATGCTGTGTTGTGAACCCCGGCTGCTGTGCAAATTCAGGCGCAAGCTGACATCACGGGCGCGTTTGCCAATCTCGACCTGCATCTGGCTGGCAAGCAGCGTCACGGTTTGCCCGGCAGTGCCTTGCGGACGGTTAACCGCCAAACTCAAGGTTTCGCCTGCCCACGGCTTCCACAATAACGTGCCTTGTGCGTCGGCTTCTTCATAAGCATTGGCAGGCAAACCCGTGGCATCGACGTGCCATACCGGGCTGGCAGCAATGCGCCATTCTTCCAACCAAGCGTTGTTTTGACTGGCGGTAAGCTGCAATGCTGCGGTCTGCGGCAGCCGTGATGTCCATTCCAACGTGTTTTGCTGCGGTTTGAGATTGATTTGCAGTGCCTGATCTTTGAGGGTGAATTGCTCACTCAACGGTTGTTCGCCCGCCAGCAACGGAATCGCCAAGCTGATCGGTGCGGCACTGTCAGACACGCGGCTGATGGTGGTAGTAACATACCAATCCAACCCCAAATCCAAGCGTCGCGAAATTTTGACGAACGCGGGCAAGGTTGGCATGTCTTGCACGGTGTTATCGCTGCTGACGGTGGTGCGGTTCAGTTGAAGCTGGGCTTCGGGTACACCGTTGTCGCGGATACCGTCCACCTGCCAGCCATCGCCTTGCCAAGTCACGCGATGCGGTTTCAGCGGCAAAGGTAACGCGATGCTGCTGCGCGTGGGAATAGCGCCTTGCAAGACCACCTCGTGCTGACCTTGCGCCAAGACTACCCACAATTGTTGCTCAGCATCACGGCGCAAGGCTTGCGTCAGTTGCGCATCCACCAATACGGTTTGTGGCAACCACGTGCTTTGGCTACCCGGCAATGGCACGGCAACGGCGGTAGCCGTGTGTACCCGCAGCCGGATTTGCAAGCCGTCATTCCCCACATTCAGGTACATTTGCTCGATTTGCGCACAATTAGGCAAACACTCCGGCGCACGTAGCAAACGTTCTTGCAAGGTTTCCAGCAGACTGGGGTCGGGTGTATTGCTGGCGGGTGCAACAGGCATGGCGGCAACAGCAGGCGATTCTGCCAAGGCAGTTTGCGGCAGTGTTACTATTACCCACGGTACGGTCATCGCCAGTAACAACGTCACGGACAAACCGCGTTTGGCGGATTGGGTCGCTTGCCACAACGCCGCCAATTTGCCGGAAACCAACGCCAAACGTGCCGCCAAAATCAGCATAATAATCACCCCCAACACTTTGAGCAGCGAATGTGCTACCGGCGAAATCAGCCACAAACCCATGCGTTCGTCGGGTTGAATCACGCCTGACCATTCCAGACGCACCTGATTCCATTGCCATGTGGGTAAGCCGGGGCCGGTTTGAATCATGCTATTCGGGTCGATTTCACGCAGATTGGCCTGCTGTTTGGCGGGTCGTGCCTCAGGATACGCGCTGATGTTTGCCAAACTACTCATTTTCTCACGCGCATAATTCTCCGATTTCATCATGGGAGCAGGCGCTGGAGCAGCAGGCATAGTGGCTTGATCTGCCATCATTACCGCATCTGCATCCATCGCTTCCTCAGCGGCAGGCGCGGCGGCTGAGGTATAGACCACGCCATTCATGCCACCACTGGTGCTGTATTCCAACTGCGGGTACAGCGCCAAACGCACCGTATCAATGGTGTATGGCAAAATCACCAGCACCAATCCCAGCAAGCTCAACCAGCGGTAACGCCCCAGCCAACGTTGAATCGCTCCTTCCGGCACGGAACGCAGCAACGCCGTGACCGCCAACAGATTCAACCACAACAAACGTGGCGCATTCGGTTGATGCCAAGTCAGCAACAAGGCAAACCCTGCCACCGCTCCCCATTGCCAGCCAAATAAATAGCCAGTTGCCACCGTAGTCAGCAATACCAGAAACAAATCCAGCAGGCTCCATTGCTGCAACCAAGTCATCGGCAAATTGTCCGTGCCACTCGCCGCAAACAGCAACCAGCCGGGCGGCAAGTGCAAAGTGGTGGTCACTTGCTGCAATTCCTGTTGCCAACCGCTGACCGGCGGGCTGGAACGCGCTGCCTCGTAACGGCTATCGGCTTCGAGTGCCAGATTACGCTGGCGCACTTCCACGCCAGCGGCTTGTCCTGCGGCTTGTTGGGTAATCAATTGCGGTGTGCCATCAATGCTGACCCTGCCGAGGTGAATATCGGACAGCACTTCCAGCCGTGACTGTTGCGCCAGCGTTCCCGTCAACTGGTCTTGCAGGGTGTAGCCATTGCCGTCGAAATCCAGCCACAGTTGGCGGGTTAAATTGAGTTGCGCGGGGCTGTCTGCCATGCCGCGATGTTGTTCTGCCAAGGTCATTTTGCTGCCACTGGTGAGCAGATAGGCAGGCAAACTTGCCGAAGTATCCGGCAAGCGGGTTTGGCTGGGGTCAACGCTATTCACGCCTTCGACCTGCACTTGGCGCATCGTCGGGTCGGCTTCAAATACCCAAACTTCTTCGCTAGGCCAAGGGGTAGAACTCACGGGCAAGGCTAATTCGGTGACATTGGTGAGGGCGCGTCCGGTGAGTTTGAGTGTCCATTCGCCGGGGCGCAGTTGAACTTGCAGCTTGCCGTCCTGCCCCATGCGCGTGGGTAAGGGACTATCGAGGTGCAGCGGGATAAAACCGTCCAGCAAGACCGGGGTGAATTCGGCGTAGCGTTGCTTGCCTGCGACACGCAATTGAATGTGGGTAGTGACTTCGAGAGGGTGCGAATCCAACACTTTGCGGAAGACTTGCACTTCGAGGTTGTCTTCGCTGGCTTCTTGGTTGGTTTGGCTGAGCCATAAACTGCCAGTGGCGTTGAATTCGGGAGTGGCGATGTTTGCACTATTGACGCTGAGTTGCACCAAGCCGCTGGTCGGGGCAACGAAGAGCGCTTCGGGGAGTTTGTCCCAGACGAATTGTCCGCTGAGATCGTGGCTGCCTGCGGGGAGCGTGACAACCGGATAGCCGTCTTTTTCGAGTACTGCCAAGGGGGTGTTGGTGCTGTTTTGCACTTGCTGAGGCCAGTGTTGCGCATCACCGGGCAGGCGTACTTGGGTTTCGCCGTAGACGTCCCAGTGTTGGGTGAACGTGCCGCCCGTAGCAGTAAGCTGCAAATCTAAACGTCCCGGCCAAGCGCATTGGCGTTCTTCGGCGTTGAAGAGGTAGGGGCATTGCAGGTCTTTTTGCCCATCCAACACCCAGCCTATCCACGCTTTGAGCGGTTCGGGGACGTTTTCGGGGGCAAGCGGGTTGGCGTGTGCGGTGGTGAGCAAGAATAGCCAGAGGGGGAGGAGGCGCAGAAAATGTAACATGGCAGTGCCTTTGGATTTTTATTGTTTTGAATTATACCCGTATCATTTTAACTTCACCACTTCCACACACACGCCATCGCTAACGAGTAGCCACGCACTCAGTTTGGGAAGTACGGCAATATCAGGTAACTGCAAATATCCCTCTACTTGGGTAATACCGGCTTGGCGTTTAGCTGCCCAACCCGCCTCACCGTCGGATTGTTTGCTGTATTTCAGTTCGATCAAATGCTGGTGATCCACCACAATTGGGCTACGTTCCAGCAGCAGAATGTCGGGGTATTTACGGTTCATTTCCCGCTCGCTCTGAATGAAATACACCGAGGTTTGGTACAGCAAGGTGAGCAACAGCACTTTAACGTGCTTTTCATCCATTCCCATCGCATCGCGGTTGGAGAGCAATTGCAGCGCCCGTTCCATTTCGGTGATCAACGGTTGGATGTCGTCTTGTAACGCCAACACTTCGACCGCCAACGCAATCGCCCGATTGGAAATCGTCATTTGGTTGCGGCGTTCCAATTCCACTTTGAAATACTGGAAGTACAACTCACGCATCACGTAATTGGGAATGCTGAATACCTCGCCCGCCAAGGTTTTGCGCTGCAACGACACAAAGCCCATATACGCTAACAAGCTAATGAAGTCGTCACGCTCGAAGCCTTTTTCAAAGTCAAATTTGCGGCGTTGTTGCGCTGTCACTTCCCCGTTCGTCATCAGCTCATCCAGCACAGCGAAATTGGTATCGCGGTTGCCGATGCTGAACATGCCGAGAATTTTGCCGTAATCGGAAGCAATGTTTTCATCCAACATCGGGTCAGGATAAGCACAGTGTTTTAGGCGGAAGTTTTTGACGAAATACAGCACCATATTGGCGTTGAATACGGTGTCAGTTGCAGGCGCGAAGCGGTAGCCGTTGTACCAGCGGGTGATGTCCGCCAACAAGGTAGCGGGTTCAAGGTTGCACGCTTCCACCAAAGGCTGGAGCAAAGCCGCCACTTCTGTTTTGGTGAAACCGATGGCTTCATTGAAATCTTCGTGTAGGGAAAGGTTTTCGCCGATATTGAAGCCGCTGGTCATGCTGTCGAGCATGATTGGGGTTACGCCAGTGATGTATAAACGGTCAACTGTACCGCGTTGGGTAGCGGTTTTGATGGTTTCGTAGAAGCTGCGCACGAAGCCACCTTTGCCGACGACACGTTGGAACAATGTCAGGTCATCCGCCAAAATGGTATTAGCAAAGTGGTCGTATTCGTCGATCAGCAACAGGATTTTTTGCTCGCTCATGACTTCAAAAAAATATTCCATTTTGGCAGCGGGTGAAGTTTTCAGCTCGATTGTCGCCCCCAGCGCCTCTGCATAACCGTAGCGGCGCAGGAAACCTTGCAAGCTGGTGGCAATTTTTTCATTAAAGCGCTGATAAATCCGTGCTTCACCTTCCCCTGTGTCGATGCCGCTGAACTCCATGAACAGCACTTGGTAGCTGTTTTTGAGGGGGGTTGGGTGTTTGCCGAGGTATAAGTTGCCGAATAGAGTATCGAATTCTGCCGCGTGTTGGGTGTCGTAGTAATATTCCATTGCAGACAGCAGCAGGCTTTTACCGAAACGGCGTGGGCGTAACAGGATAATGTGGCGACCGCTGTCTTCCAACTTGGCGATGTAGTCGGTTTTGTCTACGTAGGCGTAGCCATCGGTGATGACTTGTTTGAAATTGCTTAGACCGTAGGGGATTTTCATCAGGTGCTCGTGGGGTTGCGCGGTTAAGGGGAGTTTAGCACAAGCGGGAAATGACTTGCCCGCGTCAGAGCCGTTCGCTCACGTCTTCCCTTGGAGGCGCTTCGCATCATGCTGGGCTGACTGTAACTCAAGACCTATGGCAAGCCGAAAGCCTAAGAGAGCGCGACGGTCATTACGATAGAACTTATGACGGGAGGCAGAACGCGCGAATCCGCCGTTGGAGCCCCACGAACCACCACGAACGACTTGCAGAATACTAGCTTCTTGGTCGTCTCTGGCAACAGCTTTCGGGTTTGAGACGACATCTTTACCCAAATGATCTCGCCACATATCTTCGCACCATTCCCATACGTTGCCATGCATTTCGTACAAGCCCCAAGCGTTGCAGGGGTAGGTTTTAACATCCTTGGTTTCCCCCTTAATGTCAGAATCGTCCCACTTGCCTGAGTAGTTCACTTTTTCGAGTGTTAAATCTTGCTTGTCACCGAAGTTGAACAGGGTTTTTGTTCCAGCACGGCAGGCGTATTCCCATTCGGCCTCCCACGGCAAGCGCACGCTTAAATCGGAGTGGATTTGGTTAAGTTTGTCGATGAAGGCATGGCTATCCTCCCAACTTACGGTTTCGACAGGGCGTTTGTCACTTTTAAAGTGGCTGGGATTTTCACCCATAGTGATTTGCCACAGGGCTTGGGTGACGGTAGTTTCGGCGAGCCAAAAACCTTGAGTGATAGTAACTTTGTGCAAATCTTCGTCGCTATCGCGACCTTCTTCAGCTTCAGGAGACCCCATCATGAACGTGCCAGGTTGAATCCAGCGGAAGGCATGGCGCACGTTTTTGTAGGTGAAAGCTTGCCATAGGCCGTAGCGGTCTTCGCCCCAGTCGGAAGCCCAAGCGTAAGGGAAAACAGGGGGAGAGAGATGGTTGCGGTAGGCACTCACCAGCTATTCCCCAACCAATTGCAATGCTTCCTGCAACACAACGTCTGACAGGAAAATACCAGCTTGTTGGATAGCCAGTAAGCCAGAGCGGATTTCACCCACATGCCCATAATCTTTTGCCCAGATCAGCATACCGACGCTGCCGATGGTGTTGAGTTTGTTGAAAATGGCAACTTTGCGGGCGCGGCGATCATCTATCAGCAAAAAATCAGCGTGCAAGTGCTTATAAAGCGACATGGCTTCCAGTTCGCCATCGCCTAAACCCGCAGGGGTGATGATCGTTTCACACAAGTCGATGGGAATCGTTTTGCCCTGCAAATAGTCACGGAGTGTGTCGGCTTTGGGTTTTCCCGCAACTGTGCATTCGTTGAAGACGGCAACTGGCACACGCACTTCCTGAAAACGGATGTCCAACCAATGCAAGCCATCACATACCGCCACTGCAACCAGTGCGGAGGAATCAGCCACAACCAGCATCAGGATGCCTTTCTGAAAGCTGCAACCTCAGCCGCCAGCTCACCCGGCTCGTAATTGATCATGGCGATATTGTGCTTTTTACACTCAGTAATGAAGGTAAAGCGGTCAACTCCCGCAAACTCACAAGCTGCACCAGCAGAGAGGCTACCCGACTGGTACATGGTCAGGGCTGCATAGAGTTTAATACGCCGACCCAGCTCTACGGGTGAAAATTCCATGCAGAATTGTTCAGGTACATCCAGCGTGATTTGCATGAGTAGGCTCCTATCGTTAGATTATGGATCTGATTATAGCGTTATCATACCGCCAAGGCTGCTTCCATTGCCACCTGCACCAGCGCATGATGTAACTACACTTTTGTAAGGATTTAATGATGGAAGGAGGTTTTATGAAAACCGAGGCGGATAAGGAATGGGAATATCTGGTCAATATGCCGGATGAGGAAATCGACTTTAGCGACATCCCCAAAACAACAGCGGAGATGTGGAAAAATGCCGAAGTTGGCAAGTTTTATCGCCCTGTGAAGAAGCAGGGTACAGTTAGGATTGATGCTGATATTTTGGCTTGGCTACAATCTGATGGGGCTGGGTATCAGACACGGCTGAATCAATTGTTGCGGGATGCGATGCTGCAAGCGCCGAAGAAACCGGGTGAATTAGAGAAAATACGGCTCATGATGATGAAAACTTGTGTTTCATTTTTTACGTTTCTTTCTTGATTCACCCGCTCCCAGTGCTGCCACAATCTGGCTCGGCATCCCGCTCGCGCCTGTCCTGTAACTCCGCCATCCGATCCTAGCCTTGAGATCAAGACATAGATAGGGCAAGACGAAAACCAAGGTCGTTGTTACGGTAAGTGGGATCTCGCCTGAGACGAAAGGCAGAACGCACGCTCCCACCGTCATCACGCCACGAGCCGCCGCGAACGGCGTACCCAAGACCTGCCTGCTTGACGTCTCCGGCAACACCATCTGGGTCTGTAACCGGCAAAGCCGGTAATTTTTCTTGCCACACATCATGGCACCATTCCCACACGTTGCCATGCATTTCATACAAACCCCACGGATTGGCTGAAAGTGATTTAACGGGAACAATCTCTTCTCTATATAAACCTTTTTTGCCATTCGCATAGGGGTGATTTCCGTCGTAATTGACTTGTTCTGGGGTAATATTATCACCGAATGAAAATGGTGTGGTCGTGCCCGCGCGGCAGGCGTATTCCCACTGGGCTTCGGTAGGGAGTTTGGCTTGTACACCGGAAATGAAGGCATTGAGCTTTTGGAGATAATATTGAATGTCGTTCCAGCTTACTTTCTCAACGGGGTTTTTTAGATTGTCTCTGAAATTGCTGGGGTTGTCGCCCATGACGGATTTCCATTGATATTGGGTGATGGTGCTGTCTGCCAGCCAAAAACCTTGAGTTAGGGTAACTTGGTGTTGAACTTCGTCATCGTAGCGTTCTGCTTCGGATTCGGACGAACCCATGAGGAATGTGCCGGATTCAATCCAGCGGAAGCGTTGGGGGATGATGACTTCTATGAAGCCTTCTTTGCCAAAACTTCTTCCAGTCTCTTTTATATCGAGATCAGCATACAGACCGTAATCATCAAACCCCACACCCTCATTCGTATTGCAAACCCAGTGACCAGCAAATCCATTACCAGAACGTGAATATTCACCCTCCGCCCAAAAGAAGCGGTAATGCTTACCGGCGAACGGCATAACCGCTTCCAAGCCTGTCGGGGTGCGAATGATTTCAGATGCCCAACCGGGTTTAGTCAATGGCGTTATCACCAACCTTTCCAAACCCGTATCTAGTGTTACCATCTGACCTTGCAGATGACAAACTCTCAACCCCTGCCCCACATCTTGTAACCGGAACGGATAAGCCTGTTCCGCCTGAACCATTAGCGTGTCATGGTGCATTTCAAACTCAGCCAGACGCGCCCAAGTCACCAAAGCAGCGGGTTCAAGATGGGTTTCCCGAACTTCTAAATATTCCCCCCGTTGTATCAACTCGTAACGTTTTGGCTCAACCCGCTTCCGCACCATCGCCAACACCATATCCGCATCATACTCGGCGGATACCGCCCCACCCTCACGCAACTGCTCATGATATGCCAAACTGTACAAGGCATACGCATAGCTATCGTTGTAAAGTGCCTTACCCTCCTCATCCTTACCCAACCGCTGCAAATGCCGCCGCGCAAACTGCGCCATTCCCTCATGCCTGCTCTGCCCCGCAAAACTGCGCGTAAACCGCACCATGAATTTCTCCGCCCACGCTGCATCATCCAGTGTAAACACGGTCAGCGGCTTGGCATTCAACACCGTTTCCGCCCACACCGCCGGAAACTGCCCAATATGATGCTGGCGAATCACTGCCAACACTTGCCGCTGCAAACTGGCTGGCTCTTGCCGAAATAGTGCCTGATACGCCGCACGCTTGTCTGCCCGCAACGTCATCGCGGTATAGCCCCACACCACATCCGGGTGCAGATACACCGCAGCCTCTACCCCACTATCCGCCTGAATCGCGGGCAAACACCCCAAAATGGCGCGTAATAATTCCGGCTCTACATGCACTGCCACCGACAGCAAACTCAACACCCGTTGCACATGGCTGGTGTGTTCTTGCTGTTGCTGATTCGGCTTTTGTGGCTTAAACCGACTCAGCCTACCCCACGGTATCTGATCGACCAAAGCGGTGAATGGCGCGTACTGCTGCGCGGGCGACACTGGGCTTAACACCAGCGGGCGAATACCTTGACGCGCTAATTGCTGGGCAAAACGCAACCAGCCTTGGCACACCACACTGCCTTGCGTACTAAGCTGCCCCATATCACTGACAATCAACACCACACTCGGCACTTTCAATGGCTGCCAAGCTTTCACGACTTGCTGCTGATCAAACCAATCGTAATAACGCCCACCCGGCTGATCTTCAAGTACTCGAATCTCCAAGCCATTTTTGCCGTGTTGACACGCCAGCAAATCACACAAATCATGCGCATCTTGCCAAAACGGTAACAGGCGCTTATTCAAATCCAGCAAGACATACACCCGACCGGCGGGCAGCACATGCGGACGGCGCGGGATACGCTGCAAGGCTTGCAGGCGAGCAACCTGCTTCACCAAACGCGGAACATCCAACCGCTGCCCCAAAGGGTAGGTCAACGCTTGGCGCAAAAAAGGCAAGAGCCGCTGTTGGGGAACAAGCGGCTGATGCGCTAACGGTTCACCTTGTTCGAGCGGGCGCAAATCTGCCGCTGACAGCGGTTCGATACCCCGCAAACATTCGGGTAAATCATCGTCTGGCTGATCAGGATCAGCGTATTGTTCGCGATGTTTGAGTGCGTAAAATGCTTCGGGTGGGCGCGTTATCGCAGCGGGTTCTTTATCTTCCTCTGGATGCGGACTCAGTGACTCATCATCCGGTGATTCAGGCTTGAAATCACCCTGATCTCCGTTACTAACAGTAATCTTGAGATTGACGTTAGCTTGCGGCTCTAACCATTCATAGCCCAGTATCTCTGCCGCCAATTGTTTTTCAGCAGGCGTATGACAGCGCCGCATCCAGCGCAACAAATCGGCACGGCTGGTCTGGCTGGTGGGCTGCATTCAGACCGCTTTCCTGAGCACAAAATCACGGATGTCATCCAGCAATGTCGTCTGGTAGGCAGTACGTGCGTCACCTTGCAAGCCCACCTCAGTCATCTCGTCCAATGCGGTCAGCAGGTCAAGGTATTCCGCCAAACCCGCTTTCACCATGCCATGCCTCTCGGCTTCGTCGCGGTCTTTTTTGAGTTCTTGCGCCGCGTAACGTTTGATGGCTTGGCAACATTGCGTATCGTTGATATGCACATCGGCACGCTCGATCAACCACTCTTCAAAGCGGTTTTCCTCCACCTTCAGCGATAACACCAGACAACGGCGCAGGAAAGCAGGCGGCAATTCACGTTCGTTGTTGGTGGTAATGATCACTAACGGCGGCTGTCGCTGCGGCTCACTACCAACCGTTTCACCTAGCATGGGGACTTCAAAACCGCCGTTGCCCAACACTTCCAGCAAACTATTGGGGAGCGAAGGCTCGGCTTTGTCGATTTCATCAATCAGCAACACGATACCGTTGTCCAAATTGCCATCGTCACAGATTTGCGGGCGGTAGACTTTATGGCGGCAAACGTCGTTGTATTGTTTAGCCGCACTGTTCCAGCCAAACACCCACCACAATACGCCGGGGTTGAGGTAATGCGCGGGATTCAGTGCATCACCTTCCTGCTTGGTTTGAGCATCATTCAACCGTGCCACTGGATCATAACGCCACAGCAAATCCTGCCCTTCGGTGTTGATATTGATGACTTCAGCGACAAACTTACGCTTCAACTTGGCAGCGGCGGCGCGTGCCAGATAGCTTTTTCCCATGCCGGGTTCGCCTTTCACCAACAATGGGCGACGGGTTGCCAACGCCATTTCCAACGCGAAAGCAGAAGGCTTATCCAGCAGGTAATTGCCACCTTGCCACGAACCACAGGTGTTGAAGTCGATGATGTCGCCGGGGTGGAAATTTTTCAGGGTTGGGTTAGTCATAACTTCAACTGTATTGCTGGATTATTCGGAAAAACTCGTTTACTTGTGCGTATAAGTCTGCTTCTAAATCTGCATCTTTGTCAGCAGCTTCTAAGCCGTAGCGGACAATGGGTAGATTAGGCAAACATGTCGGATGATGCAATGCAGCGCAAACCGCCTCATCATGCAAAGGATGGGTTTTCTTCAACATATCGGTCGTTTCAATTTCAAACCGTATCAATTCAGGGTGTTTATTTTTACGGCGAGTCAACAATGTCGTATTTAATGCACGTAGATCGAACCTGCCCAATGTTTCTTTGGGTTCACTACCATGCACCCGCTTATAAGCCTTATTCACCGCCACATTGACGACCTTGATAATTTCTTTAGTATTGTCTTCAGTCTTCCAACCTACTTCCCGTAAACACTCATCATCAATCACGTAACAGCCAACAACATCGTTTTTTCCCGGTACTCGCTTCAAATCGGGACGAACCTTGTAATGAGTTGCCAACGACACTTCAACCATCATGCGGGAATATACCGCCAAGTTGTGGATATTCTGATCATTTGCCGGATTTTTTGCAGTTATCACGCCTAATAACAGACAGAGCAACGTTTTGGCATGTTCCGCACTTGCATGATCTTTTGTCATGACAGGTTCAGCTAACAAGCGTAACTTTTCGATGACAGCAACAGGATCATTTTCCACCGCTGTTTGAATACCATTCAATAGGATTGCAGCACTGGGCTGCAATCCCTTTTCAACAAAACCTGTTATCAGTGCTAGAAATAGCGGCGAATCATTGATACTGTCCAAGTAAATGCCACATTCATCAAGAAAAAATTGCTGAGTTCGATTGCTCTCAGCGTAACCAACAGCCTCGCGAAATGTAGTAATATGCTCCAGCAAGTAAGGAATAGAAACTGCGTACAAATACCGATCTATCGTCTTGTATTTAATCGTAATGACCGCACTCAGGCAACCATTAATAAAAACAGGCGCACCAGACAACCCCGCCCAGTCCCCTTCAACTTTGATCGGTGTAGTAGCAAGCAATTCAAGCTGATCAGCTTCGCAACCACCGTTCACACGCCCCGAAGCAGAAATAGCGACATGCCCTTTATCATCTTGCCCCGCCAATGGAAAACCACGACATTGATAAGCATCATCTGGTTTCGGAAAACGTTGTGCCAGTCTCGGATAAAACCTTGCATCAGCCAAAGGCGTTAAGCAGTGCAATAGGGCAATATCGTGCTCACTTGCACACGCATGAACCGCATCAGGCGTTAGCGTTTCATCAGGTTGGTCACAATAAGGCCATTGCACCAGAATACCTTTCTCAATATTCTGATTTTCGATGCTCACCACATGCAAAGCCGTCAGCAACACCCCAGTCTGAAGCGGATAGCCAGTCCCTACAAACAGCTCATATTTATGATTCCAAACATAAATACGAGCAACAAACTGCTCATCCATCTACAGCCCCCTAATCTTGTATCAGGCGATACGGGTTGCTTTCCCTGAAATTCGTGCCTTGTTAGACGTTTTAGCCTCGCCAGACTCGCTAGTTTCTGTGGAAGACACAATCGGACTCAGTTTCAGCTTAATGGTATGACTAACACTTTCTTTTTCGTTAAAACCGCCGCCGAACTTAATCACGCTGAAATTGAAACCGCCATCGGCAGTTTTGCCCTCTTCCAGCACGGTCTTCAGTTCAACTTCAATTTCGTTGACATCAAACTGCAACACCTCAGCGTTGCCAGCTTCAATTGCAGCGCTCAGATCAGCACGTAATGCCTTAATGACTTCTACCAAATTTGATTTCTGACTCATGTTCACTTCTCCAGCCCGTAAAAATTATTTTTCTTTATAGCGGCTGAACAAAGGATGCGCAAGGAAAGAATCGCTTGCAGGGCAAGCTCCTACAACAGAAGCTCGCCACTACATTCTTACTCCCCCTCTACCTCCGGGAGAGGGGGCTGGGGGGTGAGGGTCTTCTACTCCCACTCAATCGTAGCCGGAGGTTTCCCCGAAATATCATAAACCACCCGAGAAACCCCGCGTATCTCATTGATAATCCGCCGCGACAATAGATCCAGCAACTCATACGGCAAATGCGCCCAACGCGCCGTCATAAAGTCGATCGTCTCCACCGCCCGCAACGCAATCACGTAATCATAACGCCGCCCATCGCCGGTCACACCCACCGATTTCACCGGCAAAAACACCGCGAACGCCTGCGAAGTCTTGTCATACAAATCATGCTTGCGCAGTTCTTCAATGAAAATATGGTCAGCCAGCCTCAGCAAATCCGCGTATTCCTTCTTCACCTCACCCAGAATCCGCACGCCCAAACCAGGGCCGGGGAACGGATGGCGGTAAACCATTTCCGGCGGCAAACCGAGTTCCACCCCCATCACGCGAACTTCGTCCTTAAACAATTCACGCAATGGCTCGACCAGCCCCAGCTTCATGTTTTCCGGCAAACCGCCGACGTTATGGTGCGACTTAATCAAATGCGCCTTGCCGGTTTTTGCCCCCGCAGACTCGATCACATCCGGGTAAATTGTACCTTGCGCCAACCATTTCGCCGAAGTCAGCTTGGAAGATTCCTCATCGAAAATGTCGATGAACAACCCGCCAATGATCTTGCGCTTTTTCTCTGGGTCAGTGACACCCGCAAGGGCTGACAGGAAACGTTCCTCCGCATCCACCCGGATTACTTTCACGCCCATGTGTTCGGCGAACATCGCCATCACCTGATCGCCTTCGCGGTAACGCAGCAAGCCGGTATCCACAAATACGCAGGTCAATTGCGTACCAATCGCCTTGTGCAACAACGCCGCGACCACCGACGAATCCACACCACCCGACAAGCCGAGGATGACTTCATCCGTGCCAACTTTCTCACGCACGGTGCGAATGTTTTCGTCGATGATATTCGCCGTCGTCCACAACCCCGCACAACCACAAATGCCCTGCACAAAGCGTTGCAAAATGCGCTTGCCCTGTTTGGTATGTGTCACTTCGGGGTGGAATTGCAGCGCGTAGAAATGCCGCGTTTCATCCGCCATCCCCGCAATAGGCGCGGAATCGGTGCTTGCCATCAGCTTAAAGCCTTCCGGCATCGCGGTGACTTTATCGCCATGCGACATCCACACATCCAGCAACCCAAAACCGTCAGCGGTCACATGGTCTTCGATTTCACGCAACAATTCGGTGTGCCCACGCGCCCGCACTTGCGCATAGCCAAATTCGCAATGGCTGGACGATTCCACCGCCCCGCCGAGTTGCACCGCCATCGTCTGCATCCCGTAGCAAATGCCCAGCACTGGCACACCCAGCGTAAACACATTCTCAGGTGCTTTCGGCGGTTCAGCATCCGTCACCGATTCAGGGCCACCGGACAAAATAATGCCTTTCGCACCGAATGCAGCAACCGCTTCCGCTTCCACATCCCACGGGTAAATCTCACAATAAACCCCAACCTCGCGCACACGCCGCGCAATCAACTGCGTATATTGCGAACCGAAATCGAGGATCAGTACACGATCCGCATGAATATTCTGTGTCATCAATTACACCCGGTAGTTTGGCGATTCTTTCGTAATAGTCACGTCATGAACGTGGGATTCACGCATACCCGCGCTGGAAATCCGCACGAATTGCGGCTTGGTACGCATCTCTTCCAGATCCTTGCAGCCCACATACCCCATGCTGGAACGCAAACCGCCCATCATCTGGTGAATAATCGGTGCAAGCGGCCCTTTGTACGGCACACGCCCCTCAATTCCTTCCGGCACGAGCTTATCCGCCGCATTTTCCGAACCATCCTGGAAGTAACGGTCGCTAGAACCTTTCGCCATCGCCCCCAGTGAACCCATGCCACGGTAAGACTTGTACGAACGCCCTTGGAACAATTCCACCTCACCCGGTGCTTCTTCCGTACCTGCGAACATCCCGCCCAACATGACGGTATGCGCCCCCGCTGCCAAGGCTTTGGCAATGTCGCCGGAATAGCGGATACCGCCATCAGCAATCAACGGTACGCCCGTGCCTTCCAGTGCTTTGGCGATATTCATCACCGCCGAAATTTGCGGCACACCCACACCCGCCACGATGCGCGTGGTGCAAATCGAACCAGGACCGATGCCGACTTTTACCGCATCCGCACCCGCTGCCACCAACGCTAACGCCGCGTCACCCGTGGCGATATTGCCGCCAATGACTTGAACTTGCGGGAAGTTGTCCTTGACCCACTTCACCCGATCCAACACACCTTGCGAATGCCCGTGCGCGGTGTCAACAATGATCACATCTACGCCCGCCTCAACCAGTGCACGCACGCGATCTTCCGTGCCGTAACCCACGCCAACTGCCGCACCGACCAGCAATTGACCTTGATCGTCTTTGCACGCATTCGGGAAATCGGTGGATTTTTGAATGTCTTTTACGGTGATCAAACCGCGTAACTGGAATTTATCGTTAATCACCAGCACTTTTTCGATACGGTGGGTGTGCAGCAATTTGCGGATTTGGCCTTTGCTTGCACCCTCTTCCACCGTTACCAGCCGCTCTTTCGGGGTCATGATGGTGCTGACGGGCTGATCCAGCTTGGTTTCAAAACGCAAGTCACGTCCGGTGACGATACCGACCAAATCTTCGCCTTGTACAACCGGCACGCCGGAAATATTGTTGGCACGGGTCAACGCCAATACATCGCTGATCGTGGTATCCGGCGAAACCGTAATCGGGTTTTTAATAATGCCGCTTTCGTATTTTTTAACCGTGCGCACTTGATCAGCTTGCGCTTGTATGCTCATGTTTTTATGGATAATCCCCATGCCACCTTCTTGAGCAAGGGCAATGGCTAAACGCGCCTCTGTGACCGTATCCATCGCCGCTGAGAGCAGCGGGATATTCAACATAATGTCGCGAGTCAGCGGGGTTCGTAAATTGGCATCGGCGGGCAAGACCGTGGAATGTGCAGGCACGAGGAGAACGTCGTCGAAGGTAAGAGCTTCCTGAAGGATACGCATGGGGCTTATGTCCATCTGTGAGAAAGAAGCACCTCATTATAGGGTTTGACCTCCAGTCGGTAAACTGCTATCAATACGCTCCAGAGTATTTCAAGTAATTTGATATATCTCATTGACGTATTTTTTAGGAGAGGAGGAACTCATTGATGAACTTAAAAGCACTATTCGCAGCACTTGCACTGTCCCTGATGGCATCCGTTGCTTTTGCGGCTGACGACAAAAAAGCAGAAGCCAAAAGCGACAAGCCAGCGGAAGCTAAAAAAGAAGAAGCGGTTGAACTGAAAGCCGATGTTGATGCTAAAGTAAAAGCGGCTATCGAAACGGCAAAAACTGCCAATGATGCGGCGAAAAAAGCCGGTTTTGAATGGTACTGGGATAATAAGCCTGCTGGCAAACATCTGGAAGCTGCGATCAAAGCCGCTAACGATGGCAAAAACGACGATGCCATGAAAATTGCTAAAGCCGTTGAAACCGCTGGCGTACAAGGTCAAGAACAAGCAGAAAAAGCTAAAACGGCTGGCCCTGCCGCTCCCGGTGCAAAAAGCTAAACGCTGATTGCAACCAGCCAATCTTGAAAAAGCCGAGCAATGTCTCGGCTTTTTTTATACAGTTAGCGAATGCAAAACGAACGAATCACTTTCAGTGTCTCTCAACTCAACGCCGAAGTTGGGCAACGCCTGTCCCAAGGCTTCCCTGCCCTGTGGGTAGAAGGCGAAATATCCAACTTTACCCGTGCAAGCTCTGGGCATTTGTACCTCAGCCTCAAAGATGCCGGAGCGCAAGTGCGCTGTGCCATGTTCAAAGGACGCGCCTCCAGCCTGAAGCTTATTCCCAAAAACGGTTTGAAAGTGTTGGTGCGCGGCAAAGTCGGTTTGTACGAACCACGCGGTGAATACCAGTTCATTATCGAACACATGGAAGATGCCGGGGTTGGCGCATTGCAACGCCAGTTTGAAGAACTCAAACAGCGCTTGCAGGCACAAGGCTTATTCGCCCCCGAACACAAGCAAACCCTGCCCGCGTTTCCGCGTTGTATTGGGGTCATCACCTCACCGACAGGTGCGGCGATTCGCGACATCCTCAACGTATTGAAACGGCGTTGCCCACAAATTCCTGTACTGGTTTACCCCGTGCTCGTGCAGGGCGAAGGTGCAAAAGACCAAATTGCCAACGCCATCCGCCAAGCTGACAGGAAAAAACATTGTGATGTGCTAATTCTGACACGCGGCGGCGGCTCGATCGAAGACTTGTGGTCGTTCAATGAAGAAGTGGTGGCACACGCAATTTATACCTGTTCCCTGCCCATTATCAGCGGGGTCGGTCATGAAATCGACTTCACGATTGCGGATTTTGTGGCGGATGTCCGCGCACCTACGCCATCAGCAGCCGCTGAATTGGTCAGCCCCGATATGGCAGCGCTGCAAACCCACGTGCAACGGCTGCTATTCCAACTCCAACGCCATCAGCAACGGCGCTTACAGACTGCCAGCGAACACCTGCAACGTTTGCAACAACGCTTAGAAAACCAACGCCCGACCAATCGCTTACAACAGAAAGTGCAGCGCTTGGATGAACTCGATATGCGCTTACAAGCTGCCCTCCAGCGTTATTTGCAAAGCCAGCAACAGCGCGTAGCAAATCTATCCTCGCGCTTACAGTTGCAATCCCCGCAACGCCAAATACAACAGCAGCAAGTGCAATTGTCACGCTGGCAACAATACCTGCACGTATTAATCCAACAACGTTTGGAAAAAGCGCGTAACCGGCTACAAATGCAAGCGAGGCAATTACACGCCCTGAGTCCATTGGCAACGCTAGAACGCGGCTATGGCATTGTGCGCCATCAAGAAACCGGAAAAGTTGTGCGTAGCACCACTGCACTACGCCTAGGACAAACGGTTGCCACGCAACTGCCCGACGGCAGTTTTGAAAGTATTGTTACTCGCGTTCCCTAAGCTGTTCCCACGTAGCACGACGGGTTTGCCAAAACTTCCAAGCAGGCGTGGGCTGGCAATGCAAAGTACGCCCATCGCAAGCCGTCAAGCTGACTGAAAACTTGCCGGATTGCAGCCCCGCCAATGCAGGTGCAAACCAGTATTCATCCATTAAATCAAGTGTTTGTTGCCAGCTTTGCATGTCGTCACTCACACTCGGTACGTGCAAAGCATCCAGAACCAGCGCATACGTTTTGCCAGTTTCCAACCCAGCTTCCGACAGTGTGGTTGGCGCTTGATGTGGCGTATTGCTTGCCAATGCCATCACCTGACTGGTCAGCGTTATACCAATAAATCCGTCGAATGCGTTTGCGGACACGGGAACAATGGAAGCAGGATTTGCCGCCCCCCACAGCCACAACGCATTCACCGCAGGACTTTCACACGTGTGCAATAACATCTGAATTTCATTGAGTAGACGATGCCAATAACGTTTATCACCTTGTGGCAGCAGCGCAAAAATGCTTTGCCCCAAAGCTTGCGAGAGCGGCACAGTGCGCAAGCTTGCATCAGCTTGCACCCGTTCCCCCAGCAAGTACCAACGCTGCGGATGTTTGGCGACCAATTGCAAACCGTCTTCCTGCAAATGCCGATTCAGTACCGCCAGTAAGCGCGTCACCTCATCCAGCGTCAGGGATGGCAATTCCGGTTGCATCACCACGCTATCCAACCCACTTTTCAACCATACCGGATCGGCACACAACAACGCGGTTGGCGGCGGCGAACCAAAATCGGCGCAATAACGGTAATGGGCAAACGGGATTTCAGTCCCCGCCGCTTGCCCATAATCATGAAACAGCGTCGCTTCCAAGCCCTGCACCGGCACGGTAGTGATGCTGCTATTAGCACACAAACGCAATAGATTGCTGGCGGCGGGTTGAAAGGCAAAGTCTTTGCACCATAAATCCAGTGGCTGGAATAAACCGGGCAGGTAAAAATACAGTTTGATCATGCCTGCATACGCCGCTGCCACACCAATAAACGGTTATTCACCGGCATCGTGTAATCCTGTTGCAGGTGCATTCCCGCCTGTTCTGCTAACCGATTCAAATCGGCAAAATCGCGAATTCCACTGCGCGGGTCACGCATCTGCAACCATTGATCAAACCGCGCATTGCTCTCGCTGGTATATTGCCCATTATAATTAAACGGGCCGTATAGCAAGAATAAACCACGATCTGGCAATAACTTACCGACTCCGGCAAACAATGCTTCAACCGCATCCCACCCCATAATATGCACGGTATTCGCGGAATACACCGCCTGCACGTTTACTTCAGGCCAAGGGTCATGCATCACATCCAGCGGCAAGGGGTTGCGGGTATTCGGCAAATTTGCCTCATCCAACCAACACTGAATACCCGCATGATGCTCGCGTACATCGCTGATGTGCCAAAGCAAATGCGGCATCTGTGCAGCAAAATGCACCGCGTGTTGCCCCGTGCCACTGCCGATTTCCAGCACCGCCGCGCAATCCTGCAAAAGCGGCTGAATCACGGCTAAAATCGGCGCTTTATTTTCTTCACAAGCTTCAGAAAAGGGTTTTGCTGTCATCATCGGACATCCTCAGGTTAGAATTACGCCCTTATCCATGGCGCAACCATTATGAAAAAATACCTACCCATTATCCTAACTACCCTACTATTGACGGGCTGTCTCGACCGTTTTGACGCGCAGCCCGACGACAAACTGCAAGCGCAATTGCCACCGGGCGCACGCATTACCGACGACGGCACAATGTTGGCGCAAGGGCGCGTAGTCGGCGTTAGCGATGGCGACACCTTGACCGTGTTAGCCAGCAACAAGCGCACTTACAAAATTCGCTTGCAAGGGATTGACGCGCCTGAAACCAAGCAAGCGCACGGGCAAAAATGCAAAGAAATGCTCATGACCCGCGCCGTCAATCTCACCGCCGAGGTCGAAGCGTACAAACTCGACCGTTACGGGCGCGTCATCGGCAAAGTCACGGTAGAAGGCAAGGATGTGGCGTTGGAACAAATCAAAGCCGGTTGCGGCTGGCATTATGACGCCTACGCCAAAGAGCAAAGCGCTGACGATCAAGCCGCGTATGCCGCTGCGGAAAAACAAGCGCGTAAAGCCAAACGCGGCTTATGGCGCGACAAACAACCGCAAGCCCCGTGGGATTTCCGCAAGCAACAATAAGCGCAGCTAGAAAAGCGGTGTTTTGGCTTTTTCCCCCGCCACTTCACGCACCAATTTCGGCACGAGGAAACCGGGCAATTGTTGACGCATGTCATCCACCATGCGGATTGCCTCGGTTTCTGCCACCTCAAAATGTGCCGCCCCCGCCACCCGATCCAACACATGCAAGTAATACGGCAAAACGCGCTCGGCAAATAACGCCTCGCTCAACGCCACCTGTGCCTGCCCACTGTCATTCACTCCGCGCAACAGCACCGCCTGATTCAACAAAGTCACACCCGCCGAATGCAAAGCGGCTAAAGCGTGGCGCACATCATCTGCTGCTAACTCCTGCGCGTGATTGGCGTGAATCACCATCACCACTTGCTGACGAATACTTGCCAACACCTGCAAAAATCCCGCATCAATCCGTGACGGCAACACCACCGGAAAACGGGTATGAAAACGCACCCGCTTTACATGCGGAATACCGTTCAACTGTTTGAAAAATAATGCCAAGCGCTCATCAGCAAGCGTCAGCGGATCGCCCCCACTCAAAATCACTTCGCACACATCAGGATTAGTGCGGATATACGCCAACGCCCCTTCCCATTCGCCCTTCACCGGATTCGCGTCGCTGTACGGAAAGTGCCGCCGGAAACAATAACGGCAATGCACCGCACACGCGCCCGTCGTCACCAGTAACACGCGCCCGTGATACTTGTGCAATACACCATCGGCTACCAATGCCTGATTATCACCCACTGGGTCAGCGTGAAAACCGTCCACCACTTGCAACTCAGCATCCAGCGGCAATACTTGACGTAACAGCGGGTCATTCCAATCGCCCTTTTTCATGCGTGCGATATAGCTATGCGGAACCAGCAAGCGAAATTGCCGCGCCGCCTCTTCCGCTCCCTTCACCCCTTGCGGGGGAAGGGCTGGGGATGGGGGGTGCTCTTCCAACCCCAACACCTGCATTAACACCAACGGATCACGCACCGCACCCGCCAATTCACGCTGCCAAACAGTTACCGGCGTTTGTTTATAAAGCAACATAAGTAATATCCGAATGGTTGAAATCATCACCCTTGAACAATAGCGGCTCACCGGTGTACTTCGCCAGCGCATACGAACAGCAATCACCGATATTCAATGCGGCACGATGCCGCCCCTTACCAAACTGCCGCCAACCTGCGCGGGCAAGTTGCGTCTGCTCCTCGTTCATATCCACGATCTCAACCTGCAAGCGGTACAGCAGCAAATCCAGCTCACGCCCACCAGCTTCACCTTTGCGACTTTCAATCACAATACTGCATTCCAGCAAGGAAAAAGCACTCATCAAACGCTTGGGGTCATCTAAAATGGCTTTGGAAAGGGCTTCAGCTTCTGGTTCGCCCAATAAAATAGCGATAATGGCAGACGTATCAATTACCACAGGGTATTTACCCCGTGTTCGTCATAACCGAGGATGTCGTCAGCACTGCGCGTATCCAGATCGGGCAAGGCACTACAGCGCCGCGAAATGACCATAATTTCATCCAGCTTGCCATTCACTCGGCGAAAACGTTGCAGACGCTCTAATTTTTCTTCTAAAGCCATAATAATCGCGGAAGTCATATTGTAACCCGTCAGTTGCGCGATTTCGCGGGCTAACTGTTCGGCGCGTTCGTTGCGGATACTGAGTGCCATCTCACATCACCGTTGTATTGAATATAAAGGATTGTATATACAATACGGCATTATGCGACTTCATGCCAATTTCTACCTGATTTTTTATCTGGATTCCGGTTATCATAGCGGGCTATTTTAAGTTCAGATGATTTGGAGACGGACTAATGGCCACCTATGGTAGCAATGATTTAAGAGTTGGTGTGAAGATTATCCTCAATGGCGACCCTTACACCGTCGTAGACAGCGACTTTGTAAAACCCGGTAAAGGTCAAGCCTTCACCCGCGCCCGCGTCCGCAACCTCAAAACCGGGCGTACCATTGAACAAACCTTCAAATCCACCGAAACCCACGAAGGGGCTGACGTGGAAGACCGCGATATGGAATACCTCTATACCGACGGCGAAAACTGGACATTCATGGACAGCAGCTCCTTTGAACAGCTAGAAGCAGGCGCAACCGCCATGGCTGATGCCGTCAAATGGTTGAAAGGCAATGAAAAATGCGTCGTCACTTTATGGAACGGCGTACCATTACAAGTCACCACGCCCAACTTTGCCGAATTGAAAATCACCCAAACCGATCCCGGTGTCCGTGGTGATACGGCGACTGGCGGCACAAAACCTGCCACACTCGAAACCGGCGCAGTCGTGAAAGTACCGCTTTACATGGAAGAAGGCGAAATCCTCAAAATCGACACCCGCACTGGCGAATACGTTTCCCGCGTCAAAGCGTGAATCTAGCCGCTTTGCACGAACGCGCATCCCTGAACCAGCAGGTGCGCGTTTTTTTTGCCGAACGCGATGTGCTGGAAGTCGAAACCCCAGCACTTTCGCAAGCGGGTAACACCGACCCGTTCATTGATAGCTTCAGCGTCAATACACCGCACGGTTTGCGTTATTTGCACACTTCGCCGGAATACCCGATGAAACGCTTGCTGGTCGCGGGTGCGGGTGATATTTACCAACTCTGCAAAGTGTGGCGGCGTGATGAAAGCGGCAAACGCCATAACCCCGAATTCACGCTGTTAGAATGGTATCGGCTGGGTTTCACTTGGCAACAATTGATGCACGAAGTCGCCGATTTATTGCACACGCTGATTCCACACCTGCAAAAACCCCCGCGTTTTTGCAGTTATCGTGAGGCATTCCTTGAAAGCGTGCAGCTTGACCCCCATCTTGCCACAGAAGCCGAATTGTCGGCTTGTGCGCAAGCTCACGGCATCGCCATCAGCGGTGAAATGCCGGTGCAAGCTTGGCGGGATTTGCTGTTAACGCATTGTGTGGAAACGCAATTCCCTACCGACCAATTGACGTTTCTGTACCATTACCCCGCCAGTCAATCTGCGCTGGCAAAAATACAGCAGGTGGATGGGCAGGCGGTGGCGGAACGTTTCGAGGTGTATTTAGGTGCCTTGGAGCTTGGCAATGGTTATCAGGAACAAACCGATTCAGCGCAGAATCGCTTAATTCTGGTACAAGATGCGCACACTCGCGGGCATGACATCCCCGTCGATGAACGTTTTCTTGCGGCACTCGAACACGGCTTGCCAGAATGCGCAGGCGTTGCCCTCGGCATCGACCGGATTCTGCTGTGCAGGATGCAACGCGATGACCTGAAACAGGTTATCGCTTTTTCATGGGAGGTGGCATAATAGCCGCCGACAATAACAGTCAAGGAGATTGAACGTGGACTTTCTGATATCTAACGCTCATGCCGAAGGTGCAGCCGCACCCGCAGGTGGTGGCATTGAAATGTTGCTGATGATGGGCGTATTTTTCGCCATTATGTATTTCATGATTATCCGCCCGCAGCAAAAGCGTGCCAAAGAACATAAAATGATGATCGAATCCCTCAGCAAAGGCGATGAAATCGTTACCGGCGGCGGCGTGATTGGTAAAATTGCTGGCTTAGGTGATAGCTTCGTCGACCTGACAGTTGCGGATAATGTCACCATCAAAGTACAAAAACAGGCTGTTGCTTCTGTCCTGCCCAAAGGCACGATGAAAGGCGCATAAACGGTAAGTGGGGGGATTTTCCCCCTCACCTCCAACCCACACGGAATCCTATAACAATGAATCGCTATCCACTCTGGAAGTACCTCATGATCGCAGTCGTGCTGCTGATCGGGGTTATCTACTCTGTTCCCAACTTTTTTCCTTCCGAACCGGCGGTGCAATTAAGCCCTAAAACCGAACAGGCTATCGACCCGGCAACCATGCAGCGCTTCGAGCAAGCGTTACAGGCACAAGGCTTAACCATTCGCGCCAGTGAGAACAACGGTCAACAAGCCTTATTCCGCTTTGAAGACACCGATGTGCAACTCAAAGCGTCGGAAGCCTTGAAAGAAGCGGTCGGCGATCAGTTTGTGGTAGCGCTCAACCTTGCGCCCTCCACGCCAAGCTGGTTACGCGCATTGAATGCGAACCCGATGTTTTTAGGGTTAGATTTGCGCGGCGGGGTACATTTCCTGATGGAAGTAGACATGAAAGCGGCACTGGATAAGCAGATTGACCGCTATGAAGACGAATTCCGCGATTTCCTGCGCGAACAAGACATCAAATATCTGGGCATTGCCCGCGAAGGTGACACCGTACTGGCAAAATTCCGCGATGCCGCCAGCCGCGATGCTGCCAGTGCTGCACTTGGTAAGGAATACCAAAATAGTCTGCAATTCACCGCACTGCCCGACACCAATGATTTGCAAGCCAGTATTTCGCAAACCGCAATGCTGGATATTCAAAAATTTGCCCTGCAACAAAACATCACCACTTTGCGCAAGCGAGTGAATGAACTGGGCGTCGCCGAACCGGTTATTCAGCAACAAGGTGCTAATCGCATCGTGGTGCAACTTCCCGGTGTGCAAGATACCGCCCGTGCCAAAGAGATTCTGGGCGCAACCGCCACCCTCGAATTCCGTTTGGTTGATGAGCAAAATGACCCAATGCAAGCGCAACAAAGCGGGCGTGCACCGCTTGGCTCACAGATTTACAAAGAGCGTAGCGGCGATCCGATTCTGCTTAAACGTCAAGTGATGCTGACGGGGGATTACATTATTGACGCCTCTTCAGGCTTTGATGATAACAATCGTCCGGCGGTACACATTACGCTGGATGGCAAAGGTGCGACCCGTTTCAATAAAGTGACCGGCGAAAACGTTCAAAAATTGATGGGCGTGGTCTTCATTGAAAACAAAATTGAGACCAAAGAAGTCGACGGGCAAGCGGTTAAAACCAGCACGACGACTCAAGAAGTCATTAACGTTGCCCGTATTCAGGAGCAATTGGGCAAACGTTTCCAGATTACGGGATTAGATTCACCGAAAGAAGCGCGTGACCTTGCCTTATTATTGCGGGCAGGTGCATTAGCCGCGCCGGTTTATATTGTGGAAGAACGCACCGTCGGCCCTAGCATGGGTAAAGAAAACATCGAGAAAGGCTTTAACTCCAATATTTGGGGGTTTGTGGCAGTGGTGTTATTCATGGTGATTTACTACCGCGTCTTTGGCGTTATTTCCAGCGTAGCGCTGGCTATTAACGGCTTCTTCCTGTTCGCGCTGCTTTCCATGATTCAAGCAACCCTGACCTTACCGGGATTGGCGGGCATTGCCTTGACGCTGGGCATGGCGATTGATGCCAACGTATTGATTAATCAACGGATTCGTGAAGAATTACGCGCGGGTGCTTCGCCACAAGTCGCTATCAATATCGGCTATGAGCGTGCTTGGGGTACGATTATTGACTCTAACTTGACGACGTTGATTGCCGGTATTGCGCTATTTTTATTGGGTTCTGGCCCAATTAAAGGCTTTGCCGTGGTGCTGTGTTTGGGGATTTTGACCTCGATGTTCAGTGCGGTAACAGTATCACGGGCAATGGTTAACCTCGTTTATGGTTATAAACCACACCTGCAAAAATTGGCGATTTAAGGGGCTACACCATGTTTGAGTTATTTCCATTTAACAAAGCCATTCCGTTCATGCGGTACGGCAGAACCACGACGGCTATTTCACTGGCAACGTTCCTGTTCTCGGTATTCGCACTGTTTTTCTACGGTCTGAATCTGGGGGTCGACTTTACCGGCGGCACGGTGATGGAAGTGCGTTACGCGCAATCCGCGCCTATCGACACCATTCGTGAAGCCATCAAATCCACCGGCTATCATGAGGTAGCGGTGCAAAACTTTGGTTCGACACAGGATGTGTTGATCCGTTTGCCATTGAAAGAAGGCGTTTCCAGCGCTCAAGTCAGTGAGCAAATCATGAGCGTGCTGAAAACCGGAACACCCGATGTCACGCTCAGTAAGGTCGATTTCGTCGGTGGGCAAGTCGGGCAGGAACTGTATGAAAACGGTGGTTTAGCCCTGATTTTAGTCGCGGCTGGCATTATTATTTACTTGGCATTTCGCTTTGAATGGCGCTTTGCAGTTTCCGCTGCGATTGCCAACCTGCATGACGTGGTAATCATTCTTGGCTTATTTGCGTTCTTCCAATGGCAGTTTGACTTGACAGTTCTGGCGGGTATTTTGGCGGTACTGGGCTATTCAGTAAACGAATCGGTGGTCGTATTTGACCGGATTCGGGAAAACATCCGCACCATGCGCGATGAAACTATCCCGGACATTATCGACAGCGCAATTACCAGCACCATGTCACGTACCATTATAACCCACGTATCAACCCAGATTATGGTGTTGGCAATGTTGTGGTTTGGCGGCGAAGCCCTGCATAACTTCGCACTGGCGCTGACCATCGGGATTATGTTTGGAATTTATTCATCGGTATTGGTCGCCTCGCCGCTGTTACTGCTGTTCGGCTTGAAGCGCGAACACATGATTCCGCAGGAAAGCGAAAAGATGGAAGGCATGAACGCCGACGGTTCGATCGTTTAATAATCCCCGTCCACGTAAAACCACTTCCCACCCTCCTTCACAAACCGGCTTGTTTCATGCAATGAGCCGGTTTGCTCCCCTTCACGGTAGCGGGCAATGAATTCCACCGTGCCGCTGTTATCCTGTTCCCCGCCCTGCGTGGTGCGCACGATTTCCAACCCTAACCAATCCGTCGCCGGTAATTGCAGCAAGCCTTTTTTGTTCGGGCGAGTGCTGCTGTGCCAACTGCGGTGTAAATACGCGCCATTGCGCAGCACATACGCACTGTAACGCGAACGCATTAACGCTTCCACCGTGGGCGCGATTTTGCCGTCATGATACTGGCGGCAACATTGGTTATAGGTTTGTTCTGAACCACACGGGCAGTTATTCATCGTTGCTCCTGTTTGTTGTCAGCGGGGTGTATGCCACAATACGCTTTTGAATCACGGTTACGTTACCTTATTATGCCCATGCAAATCCAGAATCCGACGGCTACCACCCGTTGCAACGAACTCGACTTAATCGCCCAGCACCTACCGCTGGAAAACGCTATCGTGTTAGAACTCGGTTGCGGCAAAGCCCAAATGACACGCCGCATCGCGGAACGTTTCCCCACCGCACGCATCATTGCCACCGAAGTCGACCAAATCCAACACGCCCACAACGTCGCCCAACAACACTCCCTGAGCGAAGTCGAAGGGATACACAATATCGAATTCAAGGCAGGCGGCGCACAAGCCATTGATGCACCCGACAACAGCATTGACATCGTATGCATGTTCAAATCGCTGCACCACGTTCCCCGTGAACTCATGGCGCAATCCCTGCAAGAAATTGCCCGCGTGCTCAAGCCGGGTGGCATGGCATGGATTTCCGAACCCGTGTATGCGGGCGATTTCAACAAGATTTTACGCTTGTTCCACGATGAAAAAGTGGTGCGTGAACTCGCCTTCCAAGCCGTGAGTGATGCCGTCACTGCCGGTACATTGGAACTGGTGGAACAAATTTTCTGCAACACCGAATCGCGTTTCGCCGATTTCAACGAATTCGACGAACGCATTATTCAGGTCACGCACACCAATCATCAATTGGATGACGCGCTGTACCAAACCGTCAAAACCCGTTTTAACGCGCATGTAGGTGCAGACGGCGCACGCTTTGCTAACCCTGCCCGTTTCGATGTGTTGCGCAAACCTGTATGAACGTTTGGCTGTATCCATTCCTGATTGCCCTGTTAGTGTTTACGCCACTAAGCCACGCTAACGAACCTGATGCACTGCTGGAAATTACCGTCAGCGCTGACACCAGCATCAGCATTGCGCGGTTCGGCAATAGCGGGCAGCGCGTCTTATGGCTACCCTCAGAACAAGGGCTGGACAGCAGCAAAGCTTACCCCTTGGCGCAGCGCATGGCGGCACAAGGCATGGAAATCTGGCTGGCGGATTTACACGGTAGCTATTTCATCAGTCCGGGGCGCACCAGTCTGGATGATATTCCCGCCGCCGCTATCGCCGCTTTGATCCAACAAAGCTTGCCCGATGCGCCGCAACAACTGTTTCTGCTCACCAGCGGACGCGGGGCAGCGCTTGGCTTAAATGGCTTGCAACACTGGCAAAACGCACACCCCACGGACAAACGCTTTGGTGGCGCAGTATTGCTACACCCCAACCTGATTGCAGGCATCCCCGAACCCGGCAAGCCGGATGAATGGTTGCCCATCGCCACACAAACCCAAACATTGCTGTTTGTGGTGCAACCCGAAAAATCGGGCAGACGCTGGTATTTGGGTGAATTGCTCGACACCTTAGAAACCGGCGGCAGTCGCGTCTACGCCACCTTGATCAAAGGCGCAGGCGATGGCTATTTAACCCGCCCCGAACGCAGCGCGGATGAAATCAAGCAAGCCGATGCCTTCCCCGTGTTACTGCGCCACGCCCTGAATATATTGAGTAAGACCGAAGGCAAAACAAGTATTGTTACCGCGCAAACACCTCTGCCCAAACCCAGCAATCCAAGCGCTGAAGCGCAAGCTTCTGTTCCTAAAACCGGCTTGCAACCGTTTCCCGGCGAAAAACGTGCACCAGAATTGCGTTTAACCGCCACCGATGGCAACACCTATGACCTGAAAGATTATCGCGGCAAAGTGGTATTACTGAATTTTTGGGCGACTTGGTGTCCGCCGTGTGTGGAAGAAATCCCCTCATTGGGGCGCTTGCAACAACGGTTTTCACCCGATGACTTCAGCGTGGTCAGTGTTGATATTGGTGAAACGGCAGCGGATGTAGAAGCTTTTCTAAAAATCGTCAAAGCGGATTACCCGGTCTTGTTGGATTCGCAAGGCAGCGCGGTGAAAACGTGGGGATTACGTGCTTTCCCCACCACGTTTGTGTTGGATCGGGACGGTTACGTGCGCCTCGGCTATTTTGGCGGGCTGACTTGGGATGACAATAGCGTCATCACCACCCTCACCGAACACATGAAAATTACGCCCTTACCCACCCCAACTCCATAGCTTTATTGTGATTTGGGAGGCGTCGTGTAAACTGCGATGAAAGGCAACACCATGACAAGGATAACGCATGAACTACCATTTTGATTCTTCCGCCAATGCCGCTGAACTGCACACCGATTGCGTCGTGGTAGGTGTTTATAAACACGCCAAACTCTCGGCGGCGGCGGCGCAAATTGATGCTGCCAGCGCGGGCGCGATCAGCCAACACTTGGATTTCGGCGACTTTACCGGCGATAAAAACCGCACCAGTATGCTTTACAACCTGCCCGGCGTCACCGCCAAACGGGTGCTGCTCATCGGCATGGGCGAAAAAGACAAACTCACGCTGGAAACCCTAACCCTAATGACACAAGCAGCGGTCAACCTACTCAAAACCGCCAAAGTAAACAACGCCGTGTCATTTTTGACCGACGAAATCGCCAGCGAATACATTGAAGCCGCCGTGCGCCAATCGGTCATCGCCGTGGCTGACACGCTGTACACGTTCGACACGTACAAAAGCAAAAAAGACGATGCGCCGCGCACCGCGTTAGAAAGTTGGACAGTTGCGCACACGATTGCCGGTGAATTCACCAACCCGCTGTTGCAAGGCAATGCCATTGCCGAAGGAATGCGCGTCAGCCGTGACCTTGCCAATAGCCCCGGCAATGTTTGCACTCCCACGTATCTGGCGGATATTGCGCAAGAACTGGCGAATTCTTCCAATAAAGTCGACATCAATATCCTCGAAGAAGCCGATATGGAAGCCCTCGGCATGGGTTCATTCCTTTCCGTCTCCAAGGGCAGCGCCGAAGACGGCAAAATGATCATCCTGCAATACCACGGCGGTAATTCGGGTGATGCGCCATTTGTGCTTGTTGGCAAAGGCATTACTTTTGACACTGGCGGCATTTCGCTCAAACCCGGCAATGCGATGGATGAAATGAAATTCGACATGAGCGGTGCTGCCAGCGTGATCGGCACACTGACCGCGTGTGTCGCCATGCAATTGCCCATGAACGTGATTGGCGTGATTGCCGCCGCCGAAAACATGCCCGGCAGTAAAGCCAGCAAACCCGGCGACATTGTTACCAGTATGTCAGGCAAAACCATTGAAATTCTCAACACCGACGCGGAAGGTCGCTTGGTGCTGTGCGATGCGCTGACGTATGTGGAACGCTTCAACCCCGTTGCCGTGGTCGATATTGCGACGCTGACCGGCGCGTGTATTACCGCATTGGGCTATCACATCTGTGGCTTACTGAGTAATAACGAGGCACTCGCGGACGAAGTGCTCGCGGCGGGCAAACAAGCCAATGACGAAGCCTGGCGCTTGCCGATGGGTGAAAAATACCACGATCAACTCAAAAGCAACTTCGCCGATCTTGCCAATATCGGCGGGCCACCGGGCGGCACAATCACTGCCGCGTGCTTTTTGTCACGCTTTACCGAAAGCTACCCCTGGGCGCATCTCGACATTGCCGGTACAGCTTGGAAAAGCGGCGCAGCCAAAGGTGCAACGGGTCGCCCTGTTCCCTTGCTGTGCCAATTGCTGATTAATCGCGCCAAAGCATGACCAAAATAGATTTTTACGTCGGAAAAACCAACAGCTTGCAGGCGCGGTTATTACTCGCCTGCAAGGTGGTCATGAAAGCGCATCAGCAACAATTGCATACCTACATTCACACCGATGCGCCGACGACCAGCAGCAAATTGGATGAATTATTGTGGACGTTTAACGAACTCGCGTTCATTCCCCACGCGCTTGCGCCCACAAAAGATCAAAACGTGCGCATTTTAATCGGTCACGACCATGAACCGATGGAAAATTGCGGGTTGCTTATCAATCTTTCCAACGAAATACCCACTTTTTTCTCACGTTTTGAGCGTTTAGCCGAAATGTTAGATCAAGAAGAAGCCGTACTACACGCTGGTCGTAAACGCTACCAGTTTTACCGTGACCGGGGCTATAATCTGGACTACCATCAACTTAAGATTTAATAACCCGGAATAATGATGCGCGAAGACTTCGACAAAACCATTCGTATTCCCGTCGTTACTGATCTGGTACGCGCAGGCGACGCCGCCATTGTCGAGCAAGTAAAAAACCCCTACGCTCGCCAGCAACGCCGTCAGGTATTTGAGCAACGCCTCAAAGAACGTATCGACGAACTCAAATCCGCCACCGGACAAGACGAATATTCGGGTTTAGCCCGCGCCCACGCCATCCGCTCAGAAGGCCATCAACAAGCAGCAACACAAGCTCACAGCTCCCGCATCGACCCTTCGGTAGAAAAACACATTGATAAAGCCCGCGACGACCTCATCCGCGAGCTTTCCACTTTGTTGAAATAAGTATTTTTGCGTTATAATGCCGCTCTTTTCCGACTTCAAAAAAGTAGCGGCACATGGACAAGACCTACCAACCTCAAGACATCGAACAACGCTGGTATCAGCATTGGGAACAAAGCGGCTATTTCGCCCCGAAAGGCGAGGGCAAGCCGTATTGCATCATGATCCCGCCGCCGAACGTCACCGGCACGCTGCACATGGGGCACGGTTTCAACCAGATGGTGATCGACACCCTGATCCGCTACCACCGCATGAAGGGCGACAAAACCCTTTACCAACCCGGCACTGACCACGCGGGCATCGCCACGCAAATGGTGGTGGAACGCCAATTGCTTGCGCAAGGTGTGACCCGCCACGATCTGGGGCGTGAAGCCTTCCTCGAAAAAGTCTGGGAATGGAAAGGCCAATCCGGCGACACCATCAACCGCCAATTGCGCCGTTTGGGCACAACCCCCGACTGGTCACGCGAACGCTTTACGATGGACGAAGGCTTGTCAGAAGCGGTACGCGAAGTGTTCGTGCGCCTGCATGAAGAAGGTTTGATCTATCGCGGCAAACGCTTGGTGAACTGGGATACCGTGCTGCACACCGCCGTTTCCGACCTTGAAGTCGTGTCTGAAGAAGAAAACGGCAATATGTGGCACTTCCGCTACCCGCTGGCGGATGCGGCGGGCAATGCCACCGACGAATTCCTGATCGTTGCCACCACGCGCCCGGAAACCATGCTGGGTGACTCCGCCGTAGCGGTGAACCCGAAGGACGAGCGTTACCAGCATTTGATCGGCAAAAACGTAGTGCTGCCGCTGGTGGGACGCTTGATTCCGGTGGTGGGCGATGATTACGCTGACCCAGAAAAAGGCACGGGTTGCGTGAAGATTACTCCGGCGCACGATTTCAACGACTATCAGGTGGGCAAGCGTCACAACCTGCCGCTGATCAATATTTTCACCATTGATGCCTGCATCAACGATGTTTCACCGGAAAAGTATCAAGGGCTGGAACGCTTTGCGGCACGTAAGCAAATCGTTGCGGACATGGATGCGCTCGGCTTGCTGGATAAAATCGAAGACCACAAGCTGATGGTTCCGCGCGGCGACCGTTCTGGCACGGTGATTGAACCGTACCTGACCGACCAGTGGTACGTGGATTTGACCCGCGAAACGCTGGACGACGGGCGACCTGGCGGCAAAACCGCGATTGCGCAACCCGCGATTGACGTAGTGGCGAGTGGCGAAGTGCGCTTCATTCCGGGCAACTGGGTGAACACCTACAACCATTGGATGAACAACCTCGACGACTGGTGTATTTCACGCCAATTGTGGTGGGGGCATCGCATTCCGGCGTGGTATGACGAGGTGGGTAATGTCTATGTAGCGCGTTCCGAAGAAGAGGTGCGCAACAAATACAACCTGCCTGCTGACCTTGCGTTGCGTCAGGATGAGGACGTGCTGGATACGTGGTTCTCCTCCGCGCTGTGGCCGTTTTCTACGCTCGGCTGGCCGAATGTGGATGATGAAGCGTTGAAAGCGTTTTACCCCACGCAGATGCTGATGACCGGTTTCGACATCATCTTCTTCTGGGTGGCGCGGATGATCATGTTCGGCAAGAAATTCATGGGCGATGTGCCGTTCCGCGACGTGTACATCCACGGGCTGGTGAAGGATGCGGACGGGCAGAAAATGTCCAAATCCAAGGGCAACGTACTCGACCCGCTGGACATTATCGACGGCATCGACCTCGAAGCACTGGTTGCTAAACGCACCAGCGGCATGATGCAGCCGCAACTTGCCGCCAAAATCGACAAAGCCACCCGCAAGCAATTCCCCGATGGCATTACCCCGCACGGCACGGATGCGCTGCGCATGACGTTTGCCTCGTTCGCCACGGCTGGGCGCGACATCCGTTTCGACATGCAACGGCTGGAAGGCTACCGCAATTTCTGCAACAAGCTGTGGAACGCAGCGCGTTACGTGCTGATGCAGTGCGAAGAGCAGGATACCGGGCTGGACGATACTTTGCCGGTGGAATTATCGGCGGCGGATCGCTGGATCATTTCATTGCTGCAACAGACTGAGGCGGAAGTCGCTGACCACATCGACAACTACCGCTTCGACCTTGCTGCCAAGGCGATGTATGAATTTGCGTGGCACGAATACTGCGACTGGTATCTGGAGCTGACCAAGCCGATTTTGGGCAAAGCCAACGACAACCAAGCTGCCAAACGTGGCACGCGCCGTACCTTGGTGCGCGTGCTGGAAGCCGCGTTGCGCCTGATGCACCCGATCATGCCGTTCATTACCGAAGAAATCTGGCAGAACATCAAAGGCTTGGCGGGCGTGTCCGGCGATTCCATCATGCTGCAACCCTACCCCGTCGCCGACACCGCGCTGGTTGATCAGGCAGCACTGGCGGAAATCGAATGGGTGAAAGCTTTCATCATGGGCATCCGCCGCATCCGTTCCGAGATGGACATCAAGCCGGGGCAAGTGCTCGACGTGCTGCTGCAAAATTGGAGCGACACCGACAAGGCACTGTTCACCACCAGCGAAGCGTTTGCGCGGACGCTGGCGAAAGTCGGCAATGTAACGTGGCTGGAAGTGGGTGCGGATGCGCCGGAATCGGCTACGGCACTGGTTGGCGAAATGCAAATCCTGATCCCGCTGGCGGGGCTGATCGACAAAGATGCGGAAATTGCGCGTTTGAGCAAGGAAATCGAGAAGCTGCAAAAGAACCTCGGCGGGCTGGAAGGTCGGCTGAATAATCCAGCGTTTGCGGACAAAGCTCCGGCAGCAGTGCTGGAACAGACGCGCAAGCAGGCGGATGAGCAGCGGGCGGCGTTGGGGCAGTTGGTGGGGCAGTTGGAGAAGATTCGGGCGTTGTGATTAATTAACTGAGCACAAACACCCCCCACTTCTACTGGGTTTGTTCAGTCAGCTCTGAACAAACCTCGTCCACATTAGACTCGCATGAAGATAGAATATATTTTTGTCCATTGAACTCATAACTAATGGTTGCAGAAAACTCCTTAGACTGAATTTCTCCATTTTTCTTCACTACAACATCGTACAATCCTGTATTCTTAAGCACAAAATCATAAGATGCCTCCCAATCAGTATCAGCGTCTGCACCACCATTGTCTTCTCTGATGTTTATATCTAAAACATTATGAAAAGAGTCTCCTAATTTTGTGTAGATAGACACACTGTCCGTTGTTCGTCCATGGTTCATGAAGCTGCCAGCTATAGGAATACCAAATTTATTATCACCGATGGCTTTAGTTCCTCCAAAATCTTCTTTATCAAAACTTCCCCAAGCCCCACTTGGAGAAGATGCTATGTCAGAAGTTATCAGCTTCCAACCAGCTTCTTTTTTTTCAAATTCAAAAAAACTTAAATATGGCGCACAGGCATGACAACTTCCCCCCAAATCACCGGAAACCATAGCAAGAACATAAGTTTCTCGGTCTCTATACGGTAAATTATATTCACCAATGAGTTCATGAGGTGGACGACATGGCTCATCTATGCAGAGTTCTGGATGCTGATCCCAGTTATGTTTTTCTAATGATGTAAAGGCAAGCATCTTCGCCTGCTCAAGATTCCATGAACCTTTAATATCAACAGGTTCTTCTATAGTTCTAGGGTTGTAATACGTAAAAACACTCCACCCAAGACCCAATATGAATGCAGCAATCGCAGCAACCCATGAAATTTTTTCTAAAGAGGAACGCTCGCTCATTAACTACCTCATAAAACAATCAAACTACTAAGTGCTGACAAACATAGCACAGACAGCCATTCACGCAAACAACAACTGCTGCCCCACCCGCTCCGCCGCCAACCCCGCCAAATCAACACTTTTGCGGTTCAAAATCGCATTGTAGGCACGGCGAACCTCCTGTTCCGCAGGGCTATCCATAAACCGCAGCACCGAAGCGGCGACATATTCCCGCTCCAACTCGAAGCTGAGCCATTGCCGATCCAGCGTTTCCGCCACCGACCCCGTGGTATTCGACCCGCCAAAAATATCCACCACCAAATCCCCCGGTTCGGTCAGGAACTTGATGAAAAACTCCGGCAACTTGGCAGGAAACCGCGCCGGATGGCTTTTGACCCCCAGCAACTTGCAGCCGGATAGATACCCGCCATTCGATTCCGTATTGGGAATTTGCAGCAGGTTGGACGGAATAGCCCCGCCATTGTCCTTGCCAAAACTGCTCGAAATGTCATGCCCAGACGGACGTTTCGCCGGGGTATAAAACGCCTCCGGTGCTTCCAGCAGCTTTTTCATGCGCGAACTGTATTCCGCCAACACCTTGCTGACATCCGCCTTCGGCCATTCCGTTTTGCTGAACCACCAGACCGTATTTACCGAATCCTTCGCCCGCAACTTGCGCTTGTTCACCCACTCAATCGGGCTGGGCAGCTTCGACGGGTTGTACCAATAAAAATCTTCCGCCAGCGTAAACCCCAACTCATCGCAAAACTTCAGCAACACCCGGAAATTGTACAAACTCCGCGCAGGCACACCCTTCTCATACGCCCCGCCCAAATCCAGCACAAAACTGCCATCCGACTTCAGCTTCTGGAACACCAACTTGCCAAACGCCGCCAGCCACTCCACGTATTCATGCTGATCCTTGTTGCCGTACTCCTTCTTGCGTTGCAGCGCAAACGGCGGGCTAGTCATCACCAGATTCACGCTCCCATCCGGCAACTTCGCCAGCATCTCCAACGAATCGGCACAATACATCGCACCACGCGCCGAATGGTAGGCAGGCTGGATACCAAGATCAAAAAGCATGGGGCTATTCCTTAAGCAAACTGTTTAACTTACAATCAACAAGATGAAAATACATCCAGACAAACAACTACTTGATGCCCTGTTTCCACACATCCGCCAATATCAGGCGTTAGCGGAAAAGCACGGCATTAATGACATTTTTCAGGACAACGGCGGCAAACTGCTGCAAGTCATACTGACTACCAGCCTTGAAGTGTTACCGGGGCGTGAGGGTAATGATGCCAGAGATGCGGCTGGAAACGAATACGAACTTAAATCCGTCAACACCTCGCTGACCAAGAGCTTCTCCACTCACCACCACATGAACCCGACGATTATAGCCAAATACCGCCGAGTCGATTGGATATTCGCTGTTTACCAAGGGATTGAACTGCAACAGATTTTCCTGTTGACACCCGCACAGATGGAGCCGTTCTACGCAAAATGGGAAAAGAAATGGCATGATGACGGTGGCAAGGACATAAACAATCCGAAGATTCCGCTGAGCTATGTGCAGAATAATGGCAGGCTGATTTTTGAGGCTTAAAGTGTACCTGCGTAAATCGCCGCCACACTCAACACCATATCCAAATAAGGCAGCGTAATTTCATCATCCAACCGATCGAACTGCTGTAATCCCCAGCTACCGTCTGCCAAACGCACCAGCATATCCACCTGTACTTTATCCTGCGCAACAACCAGATAAGCTTGCAGCGGCAAGTTTTTCACCTTCCAGATACTCAGCCTCGCTAAGGTATTGCCCCGATATTTGACGCGCTAAAGGCATAACATTCTCCTACAACACCCGCCGATAAATACCTACCACTGTTGAACATAGCACGGCTGGCAAAGCCTCGCCATCTCACCTAACACCCATCAAGACCGCCGCAACCCCGCCAACTTCTCCCGAATCTTAATCTCCAATCCCCGCTCGACCGGTTCATAATAACGCCGCCCTTTCAGCTCATCCGGGAAATAGTTTTCCCCCGCCACATACGCATTCTGCTCATCGTGGGCATAGCGGTAATCTTTGCCGTAATCCAACGCCTTCATCAGCCTGGTCGGCGCATTACGCAAATGCAACGGCACATCCAACGAACCCGACTGTTGCGCATCCGCCCGCGCCAGTTTGTAAGCCGTGTACACCGCATTGCTTTTCGGCGCACATGCCAGATACACCACCGCTTGCGCCAGCATCAACTCCCCTTCCGGGCTGCCTAAACGCTCGTAAGCGTCCCACGCATTCAACGCCAACTGCAAACTGCGCGGGTCGGCATTGCCAATATCCTCACTCGCCATGCGCACCACCCGCCGCGCAATGTACAAAGGGTCACAACCGCCATCCAGCATCCGACACAACCAATACAACGCCGCATCGGGGTCAGTGCCACGCACCGACTTGTGCAAGGCTGAAATCTGCTCGTAAAACAAATCACCGCCCTTATCGAAACGCCGCAACGATTCCGCCACCACTTCCTGCACGGTAGCAGCCGTAATCCGCGCTCCCTCCGGCGTGTCTTCCGCCAAATCCGCCGCAATTTCCAACCAATTCAACGCCCGTCGTGCATCGCCATCGGCTGCGGCGGCTAATGCCTCCAACACCCCCTCACTGGCCTGCACATGCAGCGCCCCCAAACCTTTGTCACTGTCCTGCAACGCACGTTGCAACACCCGCTGAATATCATCCGGCAACAGGGAACGCAACACGTAAGTACGCACCCGTGACAACAACGCATTATTCAATTCAAAAGAAGGGTTTTCCGTGGTTGCACCAATAAACAATAACGTGCCATCTTCAATATGCGGCAAAAACGCATCTTGCTGCGCCTTATTGAAACGGTGAACTTCATCCACAAACAACACGGTGGTGCGTCCGAATTGCGCCCGGTTTTGCCGCGCCACCTCAACCGCCGCACGAATCTCCTTCACCCCCGCCAATACCGCCGATAAGGTGAGGAATTCTGCCTTCCAATAGTGGGTAATTAAACGTGCCAGTGTGGTTTTGCCGGTTCCGGGAGGCCCCCAGAACAGCATCGAGTGCGGTCGGGATTCTTCGATGGCTCGCCGCAGCGGTTTGCCAACGGCAAGCAAGTGAAGCTGCCCGGCGTACTCATCGAGCGTCGCCGGGCGTATCCGTTCAGCTAAGGGAATCAGGAAGCTTTCCCAATCACGTCAGCCCCTTTAGGTGGCGTGAAACTGAAACGGCTCTTGTCGATGTCAATATCGGTACGCAAGCCTTGAAACTTAATGTAGGTTTGTTGCCCGAATTTATCGCCCAAGATCATTTCTTCCACGCCGGTAGCACTAATGCCCAAATCCATTGAAGTGAAATCAGAATCCTGTTTTTTCGGCGTCAAACGAAACCATTCCAAGGTGCTGCCTTCGGCCTCCATTTCCTGCACATTGAATTGTTTATCAACGGCCTGCTTTTGGGTCAGCATCCCGACCGGCGCAGAAGACAAGGCTTGCGTCATCGGCTTGACCGTAACTTGATCCAATTCCACGTCGTAAATCCACACGTTTTTACCGTCTGCCACGATTTCATGCTTGTCGGGTGCGGCGTATTCCCACCGGAATTTGCCGGGGCGTGACAGAAAGACGTTACCACTGGACGATTGACGCACCGCGCCTTTTTCATCAATCACTTGCTGGGTGAAAGCCGACTGCATGGTGTCGATTTTGGTAAAGAAATCGTCAAGTTTTTCACGACCGCCAGCCCATGCACTGCTGCTCATTAAGCCCGTCGCCAACAGTACTGCCAGTGTTTTAGTGAACGTTGTTTTCATCATTAACCTCATGTTATTCAATCTTTTGGCGGTGCGGCAACCAATACATCGCGTGAGCCATTGCTCAACACCGGGCTGACCACACCTGCGCTTTCCATGTCTTCTATCATGCGTGCCGCCCGGTTATAACCCACCTTGAGGCGACGTTGCAGATACGAAATCGACGCACGCCGAGATTCGATCACCACCGCCACTGCTTCATCATACAGCGGGTCGGATTCGCCCTCGCGTTCCGTCAACGGTTCTAATCCCGGTACGGCATCCGATGTTGACGTGTTATCAGCTAAGACCTCCGCAATGTAATCCGGTTCCCCTTGCAGCTTAAGGTAGTTAGCAACATCTTCCACTTCGCGGTCAGTCACGAGCGCACCGTGCACCCGTTGCGGCAAGGAAGTCCCCGGTGGCATGTATAACATATCACCATAACCCAGCAATTGTTCCGCGCCCCCCTGATCCAAAATCGTGCGCGAGTCGATCTTGGTAGACACTTGGAACGCAATCCGCGTTGGGATATTCGCCTTAATCAACCCCGTAATCACATCCACCGACGGGCGTTGCGTCGCCAAAATCAAATGGATACCGGACGCCCGTGCTTTCTGTGCCAGCCGCGCAATCAACTCTTCCACTTTTTTGCCGACCACCATCATCATGTCGGCGAATTCGTCGACGATTACCACGATATAAGGCAAAGTCTCCAAGGGCTGCGGATGCCCCGCCACCGATTTCAGTGGGTCAAACAAAGGGTCAAGAATCACCTCACCTTTTTCACGCGCTTCAATAATTTTTTCATTGAAACCCGCAATATTGCGCACCTTGAGTTTCGACATCAGCAAATAGCGGCGTTCCATTTCCGCCACGCACCAACGCAAGGCATTGGCAGCGTGTTTCATGTCTGTCACTACCGGCGCGAGCAAATGCGGAATGTCTTCGTAGCTGCTCAATTCCAGCATTTTCGGGTCGATCATAATCATGCGCACTTCAGCAGGTGTGGCTTTGTACAGCAAGCTCATCAACACCGCGTTGATGAATACCGATTTTCCTGAACCTGTCGTCCCCGCCACCAGCAAATGCGGCATCCGCCCCAAATCGGCGACAATCGGGTGTCCGGCAATGTCCTTACCCAGTGCCAAGGTCAACGGTGAAGGATTTTTCTTGTACACCGCTGACGCCAGCATTTCGCTCATCGTTACCACGTCACGGCGATCATTGGGGATTTCGATCCCAATCGTTGGTCGCCCCGGAATGACTTCCACCACCCGCACGCTGGAAACACACATATTCCGCGCCAAATCGGATGCCAGACCAGAAATTTTCGAGGCTTTGGTGCCATCGGGTAATTCCAGCTCGAAACGGGTAATCACCGGGCCGGGGTCACGCGCCACCACTTTCACATCGGGCACGCCGTAATGTCCCAAGGCTTCCACCAGCTTCGTCGCCAACTCGTTTAAGCGTTCTTTGGGTTGCGTTACACGGTCGCGGGGCGGCGGGTTCAGCAAGCTCAGACGCGGCAAAATCAAACCATGCCCCTTGCCTGCTTTAACGGGAGGAAGATTTTCCGCCACGTTACGACTGCTACTAACGTCGCTGGTTTTGGCTTTGGGTGCGGGTTTATCAGCATCACTGACAACGGCAGCGGCTTCTTCAAGCGGTACATCCGCAACAGCGGCGGTTTGCTTATCGCGGGCAAGGCTGGAAAAGTCTGGCACATCCAAACGGGTTTCATCACGGAAAGGCGCGTGAATATCGGTTAAATCAACCCCATCACCCAGATTGGGTTCGCCGCGCTTCACAACGGTGCGATTCACCCAACCACTGGCTTTATCCAAGGCAACCGTGCCGCCTTGCAAATAGCCTTTGCTACGGTTCAATACCTCAGAAAAACGCCCCAATACCCCGCTTTTATTCGCGGCAGCCGCATCACCGACAGCGCCAGCTTGTTCCATGCCTTGCAATTTATCAAACACCTGCAACATCCAGTCGCCAACTTTTTCGGTCACTTGTGACCAAGAAATATCGGCGACTACCGTAATACTTCCCAGAAACAACGACAGCAAAAATAAAATCGACCCAAAAAAGCCCAAGAACGTACCCGTAAACACTTTAGCAACGGCCTGCCCTAACATGCCGCCACCAATACCCTCAGGAAAAGGCATAAACAGCAAATGCGCTAAACCCGCCCCCGATAACAAGGTGAATAAAGCGCCGACACTGGTAATGATGTCATTGATACCGCCCACAGGGTTGTTCGGATTTTTCATGTGCGGGCCGATGCGAAAAGCTGTCAACCCCATCACCACCAACACCAGCGGCAAGGCATACGCCAAGTAACCCAACAGCCCCACCAGGAAATCAGCCAGCCACGCCCCCTTACAACCCGCTAAATTGTCACAGGGACCAATGCGGGTGTTATGATGAAATGGGCCGGGGTCAAGCGGGCTGTACGAAAGCAGCGCCAGCAAAATCACGGCGGCGATACCCATGAAAATAATGACACTCGCCTGTTGTAAACCCAGACGCTTTTTTTGATTGAGAATAACCTTAGCCAAACCAATATCCCTGTTCGTTTGATTCCCTAATTATAGGGCCTGTTTTTCCGATTACTACTTTACCCGACACGGTATGTCACATAGGATTACCCAATTCGGAAGGAGAATTATACATGAACACAACCAAACATTGCCGTTTACTCATCCTCGGTTCGGGGCCAGCGGGCTATACCGCTGCCGTTTACGCCGCACGCGCCAACCTAAAACCCGTATTGATCACCGGCATGGCGCAAGGTGGGCAGTTGATGACCACCACCGAAGTGGATAACTGGCCGGGCGATGATGCTGGCGTCATGGGGCCACAATTAATGGAACGGATGCAAAAACACGCTGAACGTTTCGATACCGAAATCATTTTTGACCACATTAATAGCGTCGACCTGCAAAACCGTCCTTTTACGCTGAACGGCGACAGCGGGCAATACACCTGTGACGCTTTGATTATAGCCACTGGCGCGTCAGCGATGTACTTAGGATTAGAATCTGAGCAAAAATTCAGTGGCAAAGGCGTATCGGCCTGCGCCACCTGTGATGGCTTTTTCTACCGCAATCAAAAAGTCGCGGTGATTGGCGGTGGCAATACGGCGGTGGAAGAAGCACTTTACCTTGCGAATATCGCCTCTGAAGTCACGTTAGTGCACCGTCGTGACGAATTGCGTTCTGAAAAAATCTTGCAAAAACACCTGTTTGAAAAAGTCGAACAAGGCAAAGTCAAAATCTTGTGGAACACCACTCTCGATGAAGTCCTTGGCGACAAAACCGGTGTGACCGGAATGCGCGTCAAAGACGTAAACAGCGGCACAACCCAAGACATCGCGGTACACGGCATTTTCATTGCCATTGGTCACAAACCCAATACGGCCATTTTCGATGGGCAATTAGAAATGAGTGGTGGCTACCTCAAAGTCAAAAGTGGCTCGGAAGGCAATGCCACCCAAACCAGCATCGAAGGCGTATTTGCCGCCGGTGACGTCATGGATCACGTTTACCGCCAAGCCATCACCTCCGCCGGTACGGGTTGCATGGCGGCCTTGGATGCGGAAAAATATTTGGATCAATTGGCAAAAACTCACTAAAGGAACGGCGTGTTACCACGATCACTCAGCCTCACCTTACTCAACCCCACTTGGTCGGAAGAACCTTTCCCACCTGTGGAAATGGCGTGGGAAGAACCCAACGGCTTGCTGGCAGTCGGCGGCGATTTAAGCATTGCCCGCTTGAAAAATGCTTACCGTGCGGGGATCTTCCCCTGGTTTGGGCCGCGTGAACCGATCTACTGGTGGTCGCCCGACCCGCGCACGGTGCTGTTTCCGCACAAAATCCGCATGACCCGCAGTTTGCGTAAATCGTTACGCAACAAAGGTTATCGGATCAGCTTCGATACCTGCTTCTCCGATGTCGTAGAAGCCTGCGCCGCGCCGCGCTCTTACACCGCCGAAACCTGGATTACGCACGAAATGCACACCGCTTATTGCATGTTGCACGCGCATGACATCGCGCATTCGGTGGAAGTGTGGAATCCGGCAGGTGAACTGGTTGGCGGCCTGTACGGTGTGACTACCGGCGGGGTATTCAGCGGCGAATCCATGTTCAGCCGCGAACCGGATACCTCCAAAATCGCAATGGTGGCACTGGCTTGGCACGTACAGCACTGGGGCTTTGCGGTGATTGACTGCCAAATCGAAAACCCGCATTTAATGAGCATGGGCGCGGAAAACATTTCACGCGATGACTACTTGAAAATTTTGCACGCTAATTTACACGTTCCGCCGCCGCGCTATTGGCTGGCGGACAACAGCGTCGATTTATCGCGCTGGCAAACGGAAACCGATCCCCGTTAATTCATACCACAGGGCTACGCATTATGTTTGATGACGAACAACCCCGACCACCGTTTAGTGCTGAAGAACTACGCATTCTTGGCAGCTTAATGGAAAAACAACTCACCACCCCCGCCAGCTATCCGCTCACTTTTAACTCGCTGACAGTGGCGTGTAATCAAAAAAGCAGCCGCGACCCCGTGATGAATTTGACCGAAGGCGTGGTAGGGCATACCGCCAAAGTGCTAGTCGAAGGCGGCTGGACAAACATCCAATACAGCGAACGCGCCCAACGGGTAGAGCACAAAGTTGAGCGCAAACTCAAACTGAATCGCCAACAACAAGCGGTGCTGTGCGTATTATTACTGCGCCGCCCCCAAACCTTGAACGAAATCAAAACCCGCACCGAACGCATGGCAGATTTTGCCAGCACCGACGAAATCCGCGAGATTTTGGAAGCGTGGATGGCACTCGATAAGCCCTTGGCAGTGCGTTTGCCTGCGGGTGGTGGACGGCGCGAAGACCGCTATTTTCACGCCCTTGGCACCGAAACGCTGGATGAATTGCACACCACCGAAGCCGCCAGCCCTGGCACTACCAGCCACCACAGCAGCCCCCGCCAAGACCATTACGCGCAATTAGAAGCACGGGTGGCAGAATTAGAAAAACGCCTCGCCGCCTTAGAAACACAATTGTACTGACAAAAAATGGGGCGTATGCAATACGCCCCTACGAAAACCCTTGTAAGGGCGTATTGCATACGCCCTTTTTGAAAAGTTATTTCGTGCACATTCCTTATTTTTTCTCAGGAGCAGGCACAGCGGCTTCGCCCACGGCTGGCGTCGCTTCGATTTTCACTTTCTCGACGTCGCCATCACAATAGCTCCACTGGGCTTCCCAACGTGAAGGGAAACTTTTATCGAGGAACTTGATCTCGTAGCGCCCCCAATAGCGGGTCATTTCACCGAAAATACCGGGGCGTTCCGTGGTACATTCCACCTTGGCTTTCTTTTTTGCCCAGTAACCGTCATAGGTTCCACGGTTTTCGTACACTTTCGCCAAACCTAAAATGTATACCACACCCGGATCTTCCGCAGGGCCATAAGCAAATACGGCGGTTGGCCCAATTTCATCGGCGTACACAATACGCCCAACGTTGCTGTTCCATACTTCGTCTGCCAGCGCACTACCGCCAGTGGTGATCAGTGCTGCTAAGCCTAGCGCTTTCAATACGTTTAGTTTCATTCCATGCCCTCTCTATCATTAATGAACGGTCGCTGCATCATACCAGACTCTTGCTCACGATTTCATACACATCCCCCGACAAACCGCTGTGCGCTTTAATCTGCTCCAGTTGGGCTTTCATGGCGGCGCTGCGGGTCGGCTCGTATTGCCGCCAGTTCATTAGCGGGCGCACCATGCGTGAGGCGATTTGCGGGTTCATCGCATCCAATTCCAAGACGCGCTCGGTGAGGAAGGTGTAACCACTGCCATCTTGTGCGTGGAAATGCAGCGGGTTGCGCATTGCAAAACTGCCCACCAATGCACGGACTTTGTTGGGGTTGCGGATGTCGAACAGCGCATGTTGCATCAGCGTATGCACTTGTTGCAGCGTACCCGGTAACGACGAGGTAGCTTGCAAGCCGAACCATTTATCCATCACCAGCGGATCATGCTGCCAACGGTCGTGGAAATGTTGCAGCGCCTCTTCACGTTGCGGGCAGTCGATTTTGCTGAGTACCGCCAATGCCGCCATTGCGTCGGTCATATTGCCCGCATTGCGGTATTGCTGGAGGCAGGTGTCGTAAATGCCGTCATCCTGAATGCGCCCCAAATACGCCAGACAGACATTTTTCAGACTGCGCCGCCCAATGCTCACCGCATCCGGGGAATAATCGCCCTGCCCTTGCGCGTGCAAATCGGCATACAGCGCTTCCAGATCCAAACGCAAGGCTTTCGCCAAGGTCGCGTGGATGAATTCGCGCACAGTATGAATCGCTTCGGGGTCAGACGGGCGTGCCACTTCTGCGATGTCCGCTTCGGACGGTAATGTCATGGCTTCGGCACGCAAGGCATTATCCAAGGTGTTATCGGTGAGAATCGCTTGGTAAGCACTGATGAATTCGTGTTCCAACCCAAAAGCAGCTTGCTGTTGCTGCGCATCCAGTAAGCTCAGAATGGTTTGCATCGCCAGTCGCTGACCGGCATCCCAACGGTTGAAAGCATCGCTGTCATGCTTCATCAAAAACACCAGCTCGGCGGTAGTGTACGGGTAGCTCAAGCGCACGGGAGCAGAAAAACCACGCAACAACGAAGGCACGGGACATTCCGCTACTTGCTCAAACGTAAACGACTGTTCAGCATCCGTCAGGCGTAACACTTGTGTGCCGATCAAGTCTTGTCCATTGCTACCTAGCAAACCGACGGCTACCGGAATCAAAAACGGCAATTTCTCCGCTGCTTCCGGCGTCGCGGGGCAAGACTGGCGCAAGTGCAAGGTACACGTTTGCGCGGCTGCATCGTAATCCATCGTCACCTCGACCTGTGGCGTCCCCGCTTGATCATACCAGCGCTGAAACTGGCTCAAATCAGCTTCGTTGGCATCCGCCATTGCCGCGAGAAAGTTTTCGGTCGCCACCGCTTGCCCGTCATGGCGCTGAAAATACAAATCCATGCCTTTGCGGAAACCGTCACGCCCCAGCAAAGTCTGGTACATGCGCACCACTTCCGCACCTTTTTCATAAACGGTAACAGTGTAGAAGTTATTGATTTCCATGTAAGACGCGGGGCGAATCGGGTGTGCCATCGGGCTGGCATCTTCCGCAAACTGATTGGTACGCAACATCCGCACGTCTTCAATGCGTTTCACCGGGCGCGAATGCAAATCAGAGGTGAATTCTTGATCACGGAATACCGTCAGCCCTTCCTTCAGCGACAATTGAAACCAATCACGGCAAGTCACACGATTACCCGTCCAATTGTGGAAATACTCATGCCCAATCACCGCTTCAATGCTGACATAATCCATATCCGTCGCGGTGGCAGGGCTGGCAAATACCAACTTGGAGTTGAACACGTTCAAGCCCTTGTTTTCCATCGCGCCCATATTGAAATCATCGACCGCCACAATCATGTAAATGTCGAGGTCGTATTCCAAGCCGAAACGCTGTTCATCCCAGTGCATCGCCCGTTTCAGCGACTGCATCGCGTGGTCACACTTGTCGATATTGTGCGCTTCGGTATAGATGCGCAAAGTGACATCACGCCCAGAACCCGTGGTGTAATGGTCTTCCACATGCTGCAAATCGCCCGCCACCAGCGCGAATAAATACGCGGGTTTATGAAACGGATCTTCCCAACGCGCCCAATGCCGACCATCCGCCAACTCGCCGCTGCCGGTCAGATTGCCGTTGGAAAGCAGCACCGGGTATTTCTGCTTATCCGCCAAAATTTGCGTGGTGAACACCGTCATCACATCAGGGCGATCGGGATAATAGGTGATTTTGCGAAAACCTTGTGCTTCGCATTGCGTGCAGAAATTACCGCTGGACTGGTACAAACCTTCCAACGACGTATTTTTCTGCGGGTAAATGCGCGTCACGATTTCCAGCGTACACAGTGCCGACACATTCGGAATGCTCATGCCGGTATCCGTGACGTGATAATCGCTGGCTTGCAGCGGCAAACCATTCAAGCGGATTTCCAGCAATTCCAGCGCTTCGCCGTAGAGTTCCAATGGTGTATGCGCTGCAACGCCCGCTTCACGGCGGTAATTTGCCACACTGGTGACACGGGTAGATATTTCGCCCAATTCAAAGACCAGTGACAACGCATCCACACGGTAGCTAGGTGCGGTATAGTCTTGTAAATAAACCGTTTTAGGTTGACCTTCTCTCATTTTTTTGTCTCTTTTGAATGACTAGCAGTGTATAACACCTTGAGAATAGTAGCATATTCAGGATGTTGTGGTGAGATCATCCCCATGCGCAATAAAAGATCAATATTCACCAAATTGCAATTGTCTTTGAATTCTGTAGTGGTTTCGGTCAGCCGCGCAATCTCCGCTAATGGCATCCGCTCAAACGCAATCACTTCGCCATCGGTATTTTCCGGCACAAAATCCTCTGGCAACCACAAGTCATACACATAAATCGTGGAATTATCCAAGCCACGCCAGCCTTGCTGCCGATACGGAATCGTGCGAATTTCCTGCGCTTGTTGAGCCAGTGCTGCGGGAATATTAGCCTCTTCCTGTGACTCTTTAATGACATTTTCCAGCAAACCCAAGCCCACGGGTTGCCCGCCTGCCACCATTTGATCGAGCTTGCCCGGCCAAAAGGGTTTATCCAGTGAACGTGTGCCGACCCAAACCTCAATGCCCTGAGCGGTTTTCACCAAACCGTTAACGTGAATGCCAAAGGTTTTCACCCCCATGAAATTGGTGGCAGCGCGTTCGATTTCCAACGCGGCATAACCATCAAAGCTATGCGTGATCGGGTAAGCTTCCGCCACCCAGGTATCAATCACGCCCTGTTGATGCAACGCCCACAACACTGGCGCAACCGCAGCGGTGCGCGTGGCGTAATCGGTCAATTCAGGGTTAAGCACCACCTGCGTGTCAGTGACGCTGAAAATGTCTGACCAGTGTGTCAAGTGTTCCGCAAAGTCAGGTTGCACTTGCCCGTATACCTTGTCGTCAATCAGCAGTTCGCGGTAATGGGTGGATTCAAAATTATTGCAGGCACGAATGCGCTCAAGGTAGCTCATGTTTATGTATCAGCGGTTGTTGTTCGGCAAATTTGGTCATGCTGGTGTTCAACATCCAGCTTAACCAGAGTACAACCAGCAGCACCACTACCGCAATGACTCGCCAAGTACGCCGTGACAAATTAGACAATTGTTCACAGTTTTGCATATCGAGGTACATATCGCGTTCGACGTAGCCTTGCTGTTGGTTGAACTCGCTAAAGTCAATGGTAAAACTGTCGCCTGAATCGTGCAGCAATAATTCGTCAACCAGCGGGATTTCGCGGGCGTAAATCGAACGCACCGAATCAACCAGCCCAGCATTATCCAGCGTGGTCACGCCGTTGACTTTGCGTAAGCGTCCGTCGTCAGCATCGAGCAATTGCCATACCATCGAGCCTTTTTGCGGCGAAATAGCATTATGGGTAACAGACTGGATGGTATAGGTTTTTTTCATTGTTATGCGCCACATAGCGGGTAAATTGGCGCAAGCTTAGCACACGGCTTAGCCGCTTATGGCAAATTACGATGCGTGGCATCACAGAATGGTGCTTTCTGGGTATGCTTGCACGCACATAACCCGTACTTCTTGCTTTCCGGCACTGTAAATTCCATTGGGGTAAAATCCGTCCCCTTGTGCGAACCGTCGCAGAATGGCTGATTAGCCGAACGTCCGCAGGTACACCACCAATAGCTTTTATCGGCTTCCAACTCCACCAAACACGGTTTTTTCTGCGCAATAACGGGGTCACTCATGACTTACTCCTCATAATCGGAATGAATTTTTCGGGTAGTTTGCTGGGCAACAGCGTTGGTGCCCATGCGTGACCATACACTACTTCGTAGGTAGCGGGGTAAAGCCCGTTTTCCTGACGAAAGTATTCGTAGGCTTGCAGAAAAGCTTGCAGGTGTGCTTTGCCAGTCAAGCCGTGATTGCGCCCTTGGGTGGCATTATTTGCGCCAATCCCTTTCAGATCCCGCAATAAACCGCGCACATCGGTGTAGGTCAGCGTGATGGTTTCCATATCCACCACCGGATCGCGAAAACCGGCTTGCAACAGCGCATCACCCACGTCGTGCATATCCACAAATTGGCTGGCGTGGGTAAAGCCATCCACCCTGCCCCAACTGGCGCGTAATTCTTTCAAGGTATCCGGGCCGAAGGTGGCAAACATCAGCAAACCGTTGGGTTTCAGCACTTGCACCCATTCGCCAAACACGGCGGGCAAATCGTTACACCATTGCAGCATCAGGTTGGATAGCAACATATCCGCGCATTGCGGCTGGAATGGCAGGTGATTGGCATCGGCGCACACGCCTTGCGGCTTGCGAAACCAGCCGCCGCGTCGCCGGGTTTTTTGCACCATATTGACGGCGAGATCGACGCCGATAATGCGGGCTTTTTTGTAACGCTTGAGTAAATGTTCGCTGATTGCCCCCGTACCGCAACCGAGGTCGAGGACGGTTTCCGGCTGCATTTTGATGAAATCCAAACGTTCCAACAGACGCTCGCCGATTTCACGCTGCAACACCGCGTTCGCGTCGTAAGTGTGCGCGGCGCGTTCAAAACCTTGGCGGGTTTTACGCTTATCCAGCAAATGAGGGTTCGTATCAGAGCGCATCCAGCAATGCCCCGCTATGTTCCATGAAAGTCTCCGGGTGGGTAAGAGCGAGAATGCCTAATCAGTTAGCATAAGCATCGGCGATAAATATATGGCAGCCTTCAACGCTGTTATCACAAGGGATGCTGTCCATAAAATTTTGAACAGTAGACGGTTTCTGTCTTATTTGTGACAAATATTTAAGTTGATCAATATAACCTTGGAGTATCTTATTTCTCGCAATGATTTTTCTCGAAACCTCAAGGTTTAACTTTTCTTCCGTATCTATATTACCAATACCTATGCCATTGCGAATAGACCATGCTAAACCCATTTTCTGCGGCTGCCCGCGCAAGTGATCGAGAATACTTATACCCGCTGAGGAAGATTCAGCAAAATCAACCCACTCAATCACTTCAGCGGAATTGATGTGCTGGACGTAATCTTTTGTCAGAAAACGTTGCGCGTTATCGTTAATGACATGATTTTTAACGAATGCTCTGGACGAACTTTGCCATGTATTTTGTGCATCATGCAAATCGTTCAGTGCTTGATCGTACATATCCAGTTCTGCGGAACACAACGAATGCCCAATGGCTGTAATGGTGAAGTACTCTTCTGCCGCCATGAAGGAATATTCATTGCTGCTGTCTGTCAGTAACATTTTATATTTTTCGTGAATTTCCCCGATCGTCTGCCTGCTACTGATTAACATCTGAATCCTAGCGGCATGGTCTTCTACTTTATTTAATTCCCTGATGACTTTTAGTGCTGCGATTAACCTAGATCTTTCTTGTAGCTCAAGAAACGACTTGATGTATTTCACATCAGAAGCCACTTGTTGCAGCTTTTCATCAATTTTATTTATTTTATTACTTAGAAACAGAAAACCGGCAGAGCTAACAGCCAATGTCAAACCTGACAACAGCATGGATGCTTGCGCTAACTGAAGCAATTGGGTGACATTAGCTCCAATATGACTAACCTCAGTACTGATAGCGCCAACCTCAGCACCTATGCGGCCAACTTCAGCACCGATAATACCAACATCCCCGCCGATGCGACCAACTTCAGCGCCGATAACACCAACATCCCCGCCAATACGATGCAGTTGATAGGTATTAACGCCTGAAAGGAGTGTGTTCAGCGGCGAAGTGAAGGCTGATAAAATGTTGCCGGGCGTGGTGCTATTGACAAGATGCGCCAAAATTTGGCCTTGTTCATTGCGAACAACCCCACCGTACACTTTATTAACACCAGCGAGTACCCCAAGCATCAAATTGTCTGGAATGGAACGGCTTAATACAAAACCTGCTAATTCTGCGATCACGATGCTTCCTCAAAAAATTAATCCTAACGTTCTCTTGCGTTATGCGGAGCGCAAGATTACTCATTTATTAGGCTATTGCAAACCACTTAAGTTTTGCCACCCAAAATGTTATCAGTCTCCCGACCAAAAATGCGATGCAAAGAGGGACGACAAATTGATATAAAATGAATGCATCGCATTGTTCCAACACTAGGCTGGGGAGATAACCACGCACGGCAACATAGATTAAAACCACCAAAAATCCTATCGAATCAAGCAATACAGCAAGAATTATTCCCCACATTGAGAACCCGATAGAGAGGGCTAAGACTAACCCTGTGACTGCCGCACTTAAGATCATACTGATGACAGCTACAAATTTATTGCCGGTGTGCCAGTAATACCAGTAGCTTTTTGGAATTTTCACGATCTTAATCCCTGTGATAGATTAATTTAATGAACAGGAAGATTCTATCTTTTTGCCAATGGTAATATGCTTAAGATTAATGCTTATAATATTTTTTTGACGTGACCATCATCACTCTTTGATTGTTTTTCAACAAATTTTGGATTAAAGCCCACCTAGAAATGCCTCAACACGTTCCATGAAAAGCTCAGGGTGGGTCACGAAGGGTACATGCGCAGCACTATCCAACACGGCGATGTGCTGATAACCCATTTCAGGCAGCGCCTCAGCGAGAGACGCGGGTATCAGCTTATCGAGCTTGCCCAACATCCACAGCGCAGGCTGAGTCACGGGTGCTTGCGAAAAGTCGGCAGTTTGCAGAATGGTTAAGCCCTGTTCCAGCGCGGTAATGCTGGCGGGGTGTTCCATAATACGGTCACGCAAGGCATTCACCACGCGGGTATCGGTTTTGGTGCTGAGGAATTGCAGCGCGAAAAAACGTTTCACCGTGCCAAGGTAATCGGTTTGCAGGCTTCTGCCGAACAACGCGAGTAGGTCGGGGGATACACCGTGCGCCCAATCATTTTCTGCGACGAATTTTGGCGTGCTGGCAATCAAAATCAGCGCGGCAATCCGCTCAGGCAAAGCGTGCGCCAACCCTTGGGCGATTAAGCCGCCGAGTGACCAGCCCATAATAATGGCGTCTGCGGGGATGTGCGGGGTAAGTTGCGCCACCGCTTCCGCCAATGTTCCCAGCGGCAAATGGCTATTTGCGCCATGCCCCGGCAGGTCGATGCAAATGACTTGGGCATGTTGCGCCAAGCTCGGCAACAAGGGTTGCCAGACGTGGCTGTTCATCCCCCAGCCGTGGAGCAGGACTAACGGTTTGCCCTGTCCCGAATACTCAACAATGTTTAACTTCAAGGCTTCTTACCACTCCCACGGCATAAACGCTCGCATCCCTTTCATGGTCGGCGCAACCTCACCGCTCAAGCGGTTAACATCCTGACCTAAGTAAGCAACGTTCTGGTTCAATTGCTGAGTACTGTTCTGCATACCCTGTACGTTTTGCGTCATCACCGCCATATTGCCACTCATATCACGCACATCCGCCGCCATCGGCTGCATACTGGAGACAGAGGAAGACATGGTTTCGGTGTAGCCAGTGATGTCCTGCATTTGCGTGGACATATTGGCCATCGTACCGGTAATGCTGGTCATATTACTGCTCATAGAAGTCATGGCATTTTCCATGACGTTAACGATATGCACCATGTACACAGCCGCTAACCCTGCCAACACTAGACCCGGAACACTCATCCAGCGGGCGCGGCGGTAATTGCGTTCCTGACGTTGACGTTCGGTTTCGATGCGGGTTTCATGTTCATGTTGTTCCTGACGCATTTCTTCCTGCATCAGTTTCAAATGCCCCGTCAGCGATTGCAGCATTTTCTCCTGGCTTTGATCACGCATCTGGCTGCTGTTCTGCATTTCCTGATACATGTCACGCATCCGTTGCGCGAGGGAATCCAGCATTTCATCGTGGTGCGAATCGCGCTCTTGATTGTCCTGCTGAATCTGTTCAAACGCACTGCGCAAGCCTTGCAGAATATTTTCGCGCTGCTCTTCCTGCAAGGTAAAGCGCTTGCTGATGCTTTCCAGCAATTCCTGCGTCACGGTATTCTGCGCGTGTTCGCGCTGGGTCATGCTTTCAAGAATGCGTTCGCGTTGTTCATCATAGGCGGCGAAACGAGCGCGGATACTGTCCAGCAATTCATGGGTAACGTTGTACTGAACCTGTTCCCGATCCTGAATACTTTGTTGGATGCGCTCAAAAGTCGCCTCAATGTCCCCCGACAATTGCTGCATCACAAGCTGCTGCTGTGCCGCTTGCTGGCGGGCTTCCTCCTGAATCTGTTCCAGTGTCATATCCAAGGCATCTTCAGCCTTGTTAGGTATATCGGTCGTCGGGCTATCCGCTATTTTCTGTTGGTCACTCATCTCACTTTCCCCTGCGCAAGTCGTCTGGTATTAAAAGTTGGCTACTTTAGCATAGATAGATTGAGGCACAATCAACTTGCTATCCATCGCTTCACCCACAATAATCCACATCAGGAGGTGTATGCTTATGCGCACGAATATTGTTCTTGACGATACGCTAGTGATGGAGGCATTCCGTCTGACTGGCCTCAAAACTAAGCGGGAATTGATCCTGCAAGCCCTGAAAGAAATGGTAGAAAACCGCCAACGCCTAGATTTACGTGAACTGAGAGGCATTGGTGGCTTCCGGCATGATTACGACCACAAAGCATTACGTGCTGGCGAGGGTAAGCCCTGATGTATTTGGTCGATACCTCTGTGTGGATTGATTACATCAGTGGCAAAGAAGGCGAACATATCCAGTTTCTGGATACTCTGTTACAAAACCCCTTAGCCGTCGGTCTCAGCGATGTAATCTACATGGAAATTCTGCAAGGGGCTGAGAGTGAACACAGTTTTGCCCGTTTCAAGCGTTACTTCTCTGGGCAACGTTTTTACCGCCTGCAACAAGCTGAAAAAAGCCACAGCAATTCTCATTTTACCACCCACTGCTCAATCTCATCCGCTTGATGCCGCCGCTCTAAGCCGACGCGCATAAAATCCAGCAGAGCCGTCCAACTTTTGAAGCACAAAAAGGTCGTGAATGTATTGATGTCATCGAACAAACGTTCGCGTGACCCCATTTTTTGAAGCAAGGTTCGGAAACGCTCATCCATCAAGTCAATCACGGTATGGACGAGATAAGCCAATAACACTAATGCAGCCAACAAGTTGGCGAGGTGTTGCTGCCCATGCCCGAAGTTGTGTTCAAAGTGGTAGCCTTTGGTTTTCAGGGTATTGTTGTTTTCGTTCTCAATCTTCCAGCGGCATCGTCCAGCTTTGACGAGATCGACGACCTTGCCGGAGGTGATAGGGTGAGAGGTGGCAAAATCGTTATGGTACAAACACTTACCATCATCGCGCACACTCGTGAGGCTGAACCAGTTGACACGCAGGGCATCGTCCCCATCACGTAAGGGCATCTGCGTCGCAAAACGGTAGGTATCCGTGACAGAATGCTTTCCCCTCCGCCGCTGTACAAGATGGGTGCGTATCGTGCCGATTTTCTCTAGCCCTTCCAACTCTTCATATAAGGTCGTGTGGGACGTGGGTTTGCAGTTGAAAATGAACTGTGCACCAGCGTTCAGGACTGCTTGGCAAAACGGCTGGTGGCAATACAAATCATCCCCCAGAAACGTGATGCCCAGCGGGATGTAATCCGCGCCCCACTGAGCCAGCCAGCGTTTAGCCGCGTTGATTTCACAATCTTGCTTGGTTTGCCCATCTTGGCGGCTGATGAATTCTGGCGGCAACGGAATCACCTGCGGTTTATCGGGTGCGGTTAAAATCGGGGTCAGCACTTGGTGTGAGTAGGTGACTGTCCCGTTGTGATGCGTCTTCGTCAAACACTGCTCACAGTGGATGTGGGATGACGAAAAATGCTGTGTCCCATCCAGTGCCAACAAATAACCGTAGTCATGCACCCGCCACGTATCCAAATAACCATTCTGTTGCAACCCATTGAAAAGATAACGGTAAGCAGGCGCAACGGCTGATGGCGGCACGCTATCCAGCAAATGGCGAATTTGATTGTCGCAGGGGATGGCATGAACACCGAACAACGTCTGTGCATTACTCCGCTCTTGGTTCTCCACCATGCGCCGCTGGTATTCCAGAAAGGACGCACACTGCATGAAAAACACCGAAAAGGCACTCAAACCCGCATCCTCCAAGGTATAGCGGGTATTATTGCCGGGTTTGCGACAGTCGGGGAAGGCGCGGAATGTATCGCGCAATTGCTCCACGATACCCGCAAAAGTGAGCGGTGCGGTTAGCACAGCAGCAGTAACGGTTGGGTAGCTCATCGACTTCACCTCCCGGAACAGATCTCAATGGGATAGGTCTAGTTTACGCCATTTTATTGGATGAGGGGCAAAATGAGAATTGCTGGGATATTAGACCATGCATCACTTCCGGTCACACCCGGTGGTAAAATGAGAATTGCTGAAAAAGCCATGAGCAAGCGGCTAAACTGTATTTCGACTGCCGTCGCAAAGGCGTTACGGTACGTTCCACCATCGACTGCCTGATTGCCCAATGTGCCATCGAAAATGGCTTGATATTGTTGCACCATGATCGCGACTTTAAGCACATGGGTACGGTCATTAGCACACTAAACCAACGTCACTTTCTCCCCGACAAGCCGACAATCTGATAGCATTGCGACTTTACATAACAACACTACACGGATCTTCACCATGGTCTATTTGCTGATTGCGCTCGCTTACCTACTCGGTTCCATTTCTGCCGCCATCATCACTTGCAAGCTGATGGGGCTACCCGACCCGCGCACGGTGGGTTCCAATAACCCCGGCGCAACCAATGTCTTGCGCCACGGCGGTAAAAAAGCCGCTGCGATTACCTTGCTCGGTGATGGTTTAAAAGGCTTGATTCCGGTCTTAATCGGCAAAGCCTTGGGCGTGGATGAGACGGGGTTAATCTTGATCGGCATCGCCGCGTTTTTAGGGCATTTATACCCGGTATTCTACAGTTTCAAAGGCGGTAAAGGCGTTGCCACCGCTATCGGCGTATTCCTTGGTGTGAATCTGTGGGGCGGCATTGCATTCGTGGCAACTTGGTTGGTCATGGCGAAAGGCTTCAAGATTTCCTCACTCGCCGCGCTGATTGCTACCGCACTCTCGCCCATTTACTTTTGGGTATTGAGTGACGGTAATGGCTGGCTGACCTTGGGCGTGTTATTCATGGCGATTATGATCTTCTGGCGGCACGAATCGAATATCCGCAACCTGCTGTCGGGCAAGGAAGACAAGATTCAATCCAAAGAAGGCGCGGAAGGGGTAACAAACGAAGAATAGGCTTACTCTTCACCGTCGACCAAACCGTATTTTTTCAACTTACGCCACAACGACACGCGGTCAATCCCCAGAATCTGCGCCGCCTTGGTGCGGTTGCCATCACAATGTTCCAGCACGTAGCGGATGTATTCCTCTTCGCGCTGTACCAGCGACGGCAATTCCGTCGGGGCTTCCGGCAAAGCATGAATCGCTTGCGCCGCCAAAGCCGCAGGCAATTCTGCCAGCGTCAATTCATTGCCACGTGCCAATGCCACGCCGCGCTCAATCAGGTTTTCCAGCTCGCGTACATTGCCGGGGTAGTGATACCCCAACAGCACCGACATGGCCGCCGGAGCAATATTTTCCACCTCGCGCCCCATGCGCAGCGCGTGTTTGCGCAAGAAAAAGAACGCCAGCAAGGGAATATCGTCGCGCCGTTCCACCAAGCACGGCAAATGCAGCCCCACCACGTCCAGCCGGAAATACAAATCCTGCCGGAAACGCCCCGCTGCCACTTCCGTGCGTAAATCGCGGTGCGTTGCAGTAATCAAACGCACATCCACTGGCACGGCGGTTTGCGCCCCCAAGCGTTGCACTTCGCGCTCCTGCACCACGCGCAGCAATTTCACCTGCATTGCCAGCGACATTTCGCCGATTTCATCCAGAAATAACGTGCCGCCGTTAGCGGCTTCGATCAAACCCGCCCGCGCTTCACCCGCGCCGGTATACGCGCCTTTTTCATGCCCGAACAATTCATTCGCCAGCAAATCTTCCTGCAATGCGCCGCAATTCACCCCGACGAAGGCGCCTTGGCTGCGACGGCTGTGCTGATGCAGGTAACGCGCCAGCAATTCCTTGCCCGTGCCGCTTTGCCCGTTGATCAGCAAGGTAGTATCGGTTGCCGCCACCTGTTGTGCCGTATCGAGCAAGCGCAACATCGCGGGATTTTGCGTCACCAATCCGGCATGGGTATGCAAACCGTTACTCACCTGCGCCCGCAAGCGGCGGTTTTCGCGCTTGAGCTGCACCAGTTGCAGCGCGTTTGCCACAATGCTACGCACTTCATCCAAACGGAACGGTTTGGCAACGTAGTGAAACGCGCCCGCTTTCATCGCTTCCACCGCCGAATCCAGCGTGCCGTGTGCGGTAATTAACACCACTGCCATGTCAGGGTCGGTTTCCAGCGCACGTTTAAGAATCGCCATGCCATCCACCCGCTCCATGCGCAAATCGGTCAGAATCAGCTCGAACGTTTGGGTTTGCAAGGCTTCCAAACCGCCTGTGCCGCTTTCGCGGGTGGTCACTTCGTAACCGTTTTTGCGCAAGGCATACGCCAGATTGCGTACTGCAATGGGTTCGTCGTCGATGATTAAAATGCGTTCTTTCACGGATAATGTCCTCCACATGGCAAGCGTAGCACCACCCGCGTGCCTTGCCCCGGCTGGCTGGCAATAGCGATGCAACCGTCATGTTCCTGAATAATTTCCTGCACAATATACAGCCCCAGCCCCATGCCCTGACCGGGAGCGCGAGTGGTGTAAAACGGCTCAAACACCCGTGGCAATACTGCCGCCGGAATCCCCGCGCCATTGTCTTCAATGCTGATTTCGATCATGGGTTGGCGTTGGCGCACCTGACAACCAAGTTCCCCTACCACCGTGGCATTCGGTGGTAACGGCGTACCCGACAAGCTGCACCCCTGAGCGCGAATATGCAGCGTCAAATTCGTGCCGCTTTCCGCCGCATTGCGCAACAGGTTGATGAACACTTGCTGCAAACGTTGCGTATCAGCGGGCAAGGTTAAATCTACCGGCACATGGTTTTCGACCGTCGCTCCGGCTGTGCGCAAATGCCCGCGCAATAACAACAGGGTGCGTTCCAGCAAGTCGGCAAGGTTGACGGTTTCCAGATGCGGCTCTTGCCTGCGCCCGAAATCTTGTAGCGCATCAACAATGCGGCGGGCGCGTTCGGTTTCGCTGTCGATGGTGTGCGCCCATTCGCGCAAGGTGTCTGGCTCGGCACTGTCGAGTTCTTCCAGCAACAATTGGCTGGACGAGGAAATATTGGACAACGGATTATTGAGTTCATGCGCCACACCAGAGACCAACACCCCCAACGCTGCGAGTTTTTCGGACTGAATCAGGCGACGGCGGCGGGCTTCAAGTTCGTCCAATAAACGGTTAAAGGCTTCGCGCAAACTGACCATTTCGGTGCTGCGGGCGCGGACATCCAGCCGCTCGAAATGCCCTTCCGCAATCGGGGTTAAATCTGCCATCAGACGTTTCATCGGGGTAATCACCGAACGATCCAGCAACCAGGCAATCAGCACCAGTAGCGCGGACAAAATTCCCACCCCCAATACTTGCGCCCATTTCGCATCCGCAATGGCAGTGTTTAACAAGCTGCGTTCTTGCAGGGTGAGTGATTCCGCCAATTGCGAAGCCAAATGGCCTTGTGCACGGATGCTGCTTTCCAGCGTGCTATCAGCGGGCAAACGTTGCAAATGGTTAGCTAATAACTGGCGGTAGGTTTGTAAAATCGTCTGCAATTGCGAAATTTGCATGACATTACCCACTTCTGCGAGTGTCTGCGGGGAAGTCTGCAAGGTTTGCAGGGCGGTCGCCGCAAAGGTATCCGCTGCCTGGCCCGCACTCACATCTTGGTAGAGGAACAGATTTTTTTCCTCACGACGCATGTCCTGTATCGCGGTTTCCAACGTGGTGATGGTAATACCCTGCTCAACTTGACGTTCCAGAAACAGCAAATCCAGAAACGCCAAGGCAGCCACCCCGACCACCAAGACAGCGAGGGAGGAGAATGCGAAAGTAATTTTACGGTGAATACTGATCATGGCACTATTTCAATCTGAAACGGGGTGTTGCATTGTGTAACATGAAAGACTTCTGTCACGCAATCCTTTGAAAACCGGATGCGTACTCTTTACCATCAAACATTCGTGTTTTAGGAAGAACAATCATGCCAAATAAACAAAGCAACTTGAGCGGGGCGGAAGCACTCGCCCGTTTACAAGAAGGTAATCAACGTTTTGCCAACAATGTACGCAGTCTGGATACTTTATTGAGCCATACGCAACGCGCCAGCCTGACCGAGGGGCAAAACCCGTTTGCGATTATTCTGGGCTGTTCGGATTCGCGGGTTCCGGCGGAATTGGTATTCGACCAAGGTTTCGGCTCGCTGTTTGTGATTCGGGTCGCGGGGAATATTGTCGCGCCTTCACAAATAGGCAGCGTGGAATTCGCCGCCACCCAATACAACACGCGGCTGGTGGTGGTGCTAGGGCATACGCAATGTGGGGCAGTTCATGCCACCATCGAGGAATTGCGCCACAACCTGAAAAGCCCGTCCCACAATCAGCGTTCTATCGTGGAACGTATTGCCCCCGCCGTTGCCACCTTAATGGAAACGCCGTTGCGCGATGATCCCGAAGCCCTGATGAAACACGCAGTACGTGCCAATATTCGTGCTGCCACCAGTCATTTGCGCCACGGTTCGGAGATTCTGGAAAACCTGATTGCGAATGAAGGTTTGCTGGTGGTGAGCGCGGAATATTCGTTGGAGACAGGGAAAGTCGAGTTTTTTGACGTGCCGTAACGTGTGGGAAACGTGGTTTTGCACCCTGTTTCCCACCGCTGCTGTTAATGTTCGGGGTGGTAAGGCAATGACGAGTGGTGCAGGAAGATTTTCAGATGTCCATCCGCTTTGTCACGCTTGTAACCAAAGGTATATTCGACCTTGGTTTCCTTGCCGGTGGCGGCATCGGTGAAGTAATAATTGCCCATCGCTTCTGCGGTGTCTTGGTTGATCGCAATCGCATCGTTTTCAAAACGTACTTTTGACCAAGGTTGCAGGGCAAAGCCGTGGTCTTCGGTTTCTTTGCCTTTCACGAAATACGACAGGGCTTCATCCTTGGTTTCACGGAATTGGTCTTCAGCCGCTTTGGTGGGCTTGAACAATACTGTGCCATCACTAAACGTGTACAGTTGGTCGAGGAGTTTGCTGGTTATCGCCTGATAATCGCCTTTTTCCTGATAGGTTTTGCCAATCGTAACAATGCCATCACCCCATGCTTGTTGTGCGGCTTGCACATCCTGCTCAGTAATCGGGGCAACCACAGGCGCAGGCGTTACAACGGGTGCTATTGGGGCAAGTGGTGCAGTCGGTGCGACTGGCGCGGTGGGAGCAGTCAATGAAGTACTTGATTCCGCCAGCGCCACATTACCCGCCACAAAACTTATGCCACTCAGTAAGCACATTGCCCATAAACCTTGTTTCATCATCATGCAAATTCTCCTCATTCGGTAAAAATATAGCCACTTCAATTGCGCCGCCATACTATCAATAAAAATAGGGGTATACAGCCTGCCCGAAAGGAAGAGCCGTACCGTTTCAGACTGAAACCAAGCGTTTCACTATGCAACACCAATGACCTTTCACGGAATAATCTTTAAATACAATAACTTATAAGAATTCATTAAAAATTCGTTGCAAACTGTAACAGCAGACACCTCGGCATCACACAACAGCTTTGATTTTTATCTTTAAATAACAGCCAGTTAACCACCATTCAAATGCTGGCACGCTCTTTGCTATAGAACAAGCAAATACTGTTCTTAACCAAGGAAACCATTCTCATGAACCATTTATCTGCTGCACTGAAAACCATCCTGAACGGGCTGGCGATGCAATACGAAGGCGAATTGCTGACGACACAAGAGAAAAAAGCCAACCTGCAACGGGTATTGACGCAAATTGAACGCGAAAAACAAGCCGCGCCAGCCACTGCCCACACTGCAACCACTACTCCAAGCATCCCTAATATGGCCTTCCACGCCAAGTGAGCATCATGAGCGTTCAAGCACTTCCTTCTTACTGGACATGGCTAATGCCATTCCTCAACTGGTTGCCTAAAATCAATGGGCGTGACCTGCGGGCTGATTTCATTGCCGGTTTAACTGGGGCTGTCGTGGTGCTGCCGCAAGGCGTGGCCTTCGCCACCATCGCGGGGATGCCGCCGCAATACGGTTTATACGCAGGCATGATTCCCGCGATTGTTGCCGCGCTGTTTGGTTCGTCACGGCATTTGGTGTCAGGGCCGACCACGGCGGCTTCGGTGGTGTTGTTTTCGGCACTTTCCATCCACGCTGTGCCGGGTAGCCCGGATTATGTCACTCTGGCCTTGACCCTGACGTTCATGGTGGGGGTGTTTGAACTGGTGCTGGGACTAGCGCGAATGGGTGCGTTGGTGAATTTCATTTCGCACGCCGTCGTGGTCGGCTTCACTGCTGGGGCAGCTATTTTGATTGCAGCCAAGCAATTGAAGTATTTTTTCGGGGTGGACATGGATAACGGCGGGAATTTGACCGAACTATTATTCCGTTTTACCCAGCATCTCGACGGCATTAACGCCTATGCGGTATTGATTGCTGTCGTCACCTTACTCAGTGGCATAGCGACTAAACGCTGGTTGAAACGCGTGCCTTACATGGTGGTGGCTATTCTCGTTGGTAGCTTGCTCAGTGTCGGCTTAAATGCGTGGTTGGGCACAGATATTACGCATATCGCGACGGTTGGTGCATTGCCGGATTCTTTCCCGCCGCTGTCCGCGCCCGTGTTGACGCTGGAAAATATTAAAATGCTGGCTCCTGCTGCCTTGGCAGTCACGCTGTTTGCCTTGACCGAAGCGGTGTCTATTGGGCGGGCAATGGCGGCACGCGGTGGCTATAACATCAACGGCAATCAGGAATTTATTGGGCAAGGCTTGTCCAATCTGGCGGGGTCATTTTTCTCAGGCTACGTTTCGACCGGCTCGTTTAACCGCACAGGTGTCAACTACGAATCCGGTGCGAAAACCCCGATGGCGGCAGTATTTGCAGGATTATTGCTGATATTCGTGGTAGTGCTGGTTGCGCCTTACGCTGCGTATTTGCCCAAAGCAGCGATGGCGGGCGTGTTGTTCTTAGTCGCGTGGGGCTTGATCGACTGGCATGAAATCCGCGAGATTATCAGCTTCTCGAAACGCGAAACGGTGGTGTTAGCTGTCACGTTCTTTAGTGCGCTGTTCCTTGATTTGGAATTTGCGATTTTCCTCGGCGTGATGCTGTCCTTGGTGTTGTATCTGGAAAAAGTCTCCAAGCCGCGCATCCTGACCCGCACGCCCGACAAGAATTTGCCTAACCATGCCTTTTCCACTAACCCGGATTTACCCCAATGCCAGCAATTGCGCTTCGTGGGTGTTGAAGGCTCGCTATTCTTCGGCTCGGTAAATCACATGGAGGAAAAGTTCGGTAAAATCCGCGCAGAACACCCGCAGCAAAAACACCTTGCGGTGATTTGCGAAGGCATCAACTTTGCCGATTTGCAGGGCAGCCACGCACTGTACAAAGAAGCCAAACAACGGCAAGCAGATGGCGGCAATTTGTACCTGATCAATGTCAAGGAAGGTTTGTGGGATGCGTTAGAAGCCTGCGAATGTTTCGACAAGGAAGGTTCACGCAATGTGTTCCAGTCCAAGTCAGCCGCGATCCACGCGATTTACCAAAAGCTGGATAAAAGCCTGTGTGAAGGTTGTACCGCACGTTTGTTCAAAGAATGTTCGAGTACGGCTGCACACACCAAGCCATAACGTTGGCATCAAGCACTGTTTCAGTTTGCAACACATGAGTTGCAGACTGAAACAGGAGGCAGTATTTAACACAACTTCGCCGCATTAATGATTTCACGCAATTAATCAGCACCCACTAATGTTGTAATATGCCTCGCTAGTACGGGTATTAAGCATTAATAGAGCGATAAGCATGAAACAATTTTTCCTCCCCTTTCTCGCTTGGCTGGGCTTAGTCAACCGCGAATCACTGAAAGCTGATTTCTTTGCGGGCTTAACCGGCGCAGTCGTGGTGCTGCCACAAGGCGTGGCGTTTGCGGCGATTGCAGGCTTGCCGCCGGAATACGGTTTGTACACGGCAATGGTCACGCCGATTATTGCGGGCTTGTTTGGCTCATCCTTGCATCTGGTATCCGGCCCCACCACTGCGATTTCTTTGGTGGTATTTTCCACCATCAGCCGTTATGCCGAGCCGGGGTCGGCGCAATTTATCCAAATGGTGCTAACGCTGACCTTCCTCGCCGGGGTTTACCAGTTGGTGTTCGGCTTGATGCGCTTGGGCATGTTGGTGAACTTTGTATCGCATACCGTGGTGATCGGTTTTACGGCTGGGGCAGCGATTTTGATTGCCACCAGCCAAATCAAATACGTGACGGGCATCCCCATTCCCAAAGGCGAATCGTTCCTGCATACGTGGGTGGATGTGGGGGTCGGTATCGGCTCAACCAATTTCTATATTTTGATGATTGCCGCTTTCACCATGCTGTCAGCGTTAATGCTGAAACGTTATCTGCCCAAAATGCCGCACCTGTTATTTGGCATGGTCATGGGCAGTCTTGCCAGCATCGCCATTGGTGGTGCGGCACACGGTCTTACTTACGTGGGTGAAATCAAAGGGCAATTGCCACCCTTATCGCTACCTGATTTTTCTTTTGCCTCGTTGAAACAACTTGCGTCGGGCGCATTCGCGGTCGCCTTGCTGGGGCTGATTGAGGCGGTGTCGATTGCCCGCTCGATTGCCACCAAATCGCAGCAACGTCTCGATGGCAATCAGGAATTCGTTGGACAAGGTTTGTCGAATATTGCGGGCAGTTTTTTCTCCAGCTACGCAGGTTCTGGCTCATTTACCCGTTCCGGCATTAACTATTCTGCCGGGGCAAGAACCCCGTTGTCGGCGGTATTTGCAGCGATTTTGCTGGCAATCATCGTGTTGCTGGTTGCACCCTTAGCGGCGTATTTACCCGTCGCAGCAATGGGCGGCATCATTATGTTGGTAGCCTACAACCTGATCGACTTTCACCATATCAAGCACATTTTGCACAGCAGCAAAACCGAAACGTCGATCCTTGCCACCACGTTTTTCGCCACACTGTTCATGGAACTGGAATTCGCTATTTACATGGGTGTGTTGCTGTCGCTGATTATTTTCCTGATGCGCACGTCGATGCCCAACATTGTGGATTTAGCCCCGAACCCTGCCGAACCCCGCCACAAGTTTGCCGAAGTCACCGAATACGGGCTGAAAGAATGCCCACAATTGAAATTGGTGCGGGTGGATATGTCGATCTACTTCGGTTCACTCGACAAAGTGCAACGCGAACTCGCTTGTATTGCCGAACGCCAACACATTAAGCATGTCCTGATCGTGGGGGAAAGCATCAACTTCATCGACCTTGCCGGGGCAGAAATGCTGATTCAAGAAGCCAAACGCCTCAAATCCCTTGGCGGCGGCTTGTATTTGCAAGGCGCGAAAAACAAAGTCTACGATTTTATGGATAGGATTGATTTTGTGGAAGATTTTGGCGCAGGCAATGTGTTTTCCAGCAAAGAAGCGGCTCTGCAATCCTTGACCAAACGCTTGGATCACAGCATTTGCGCAACCTGCGACAAACGCATTTTCCGCGAATGTGCGAAGTTACCGGGCGCGAAAACGGTTTAAGCCTGCAAGCGTTCCTGCAATTGTGATGACGGTGGCGTTACCGTGCGTAACGCCTTCCCCAACATAGCACGGCTGGCGAGGATGTGAATCCCCTGCTTCGCCCGCGTCACTGCCGTATACAATAATTCGCGCCCTAGCAATGGCAAATCGTCTGCTTCCGGCAAAATCAACAAGACCCGCGTAAATTCCGAGCCTTGGCTTTTATGGATGGTCATCGCCCACGCCGTTTCATGCGCAGGCAAGCGAATCGGCGCAACCGCCCGGTATTCCCCAGCCGCTCCCGCCGGAAACCACACGCGCAATTCCCCCGCCTCATTCGGCAAGGCAATGCCAATATCGCCATTAAACAAATTCTGGCGGTAATCGTTTTGCGTCACCATCACCGGTCTGCCAACGTACCAAGGGCGTTGCGCCCGTTCATGCGCAGGCAGCAGCCGTTGCATCACGCCATCCACCCACGGATTCAGCCCTTCAACACCCAGCCGCCCTTGCCGCAACGGTGTGAGGATGCGCAACGCATTAAACGTATTGAAAATAGCCGACAACTCACCCGCTTTCACGGCTGCCACATACGCCTGCCAACCTTCACGCACCCATTCCGCATTCAAGCCCGTCGAGGATTCATCCAAGCTCACCTCAGGAAAAGCAGGTGATGCCAACACCTCCAGCAAACGCGCGGCATCATCCGCCCGAATCGCTTGCGCAAGCTGCCCAATCCCATCGGTGTCGGTAAAACGGTAACTGGTTTGCAACAACAACATCTGCTTTGCCAAAGCATGACCGCTGCATAAATCGCGGAAAATCGACCCTGTTTCCACCGATGCCAATTGATCTTTATCGCCCAGCAACATCAGCTTGGCGTGAGGCGGCACGGCTTCAAACAAATGCGTCATCATGGAAATGTCGATCATCGACGCTTCATCGACAATCACCACATCGGCAGGCAACGGATTGTGGGCGTGATGGCGAAACCCTACCCGATTCGGCATAAAGCCCAGCAAGCGGTGCAAGGTGCTGGCTTGCTCCGGCATGGGGCAAGTAATGTTCTCACGTTGACGTGTGTCGCGAATGGATTCCTGCATCCGCATCGCCGCCTTACCCGTCGGTGCTGCCAGCAGAATGCGCGTGGGTGAAATACCACCCGCTATCAACTCAACCAGTTTTCCCGTCACTTGGGTGGTTTTCCCCGTGCCGGGGCCACCGGAAATAATCAGTAAAGTATCGTCACGCATCCGCGCTTGGATACACGTTGCCAAGCGTTGTTCATACGACCAGTAACGGTACAACCATGCGTGGGTATCGCTGAGAATGAGCGGTTTATAATCCCCCTCGCGCCCCACCACGGCAGATGCTTGCAATGCTTCCATATCCACCGCAGGCGCATCCGCTAACGGCACAGCAATCACGCCCTCACGGGTACGCGCACTCACATGCCGTACCAATGCCGTTAACCCACGCGGACTTGCGCCCCCCTCCAGCCGTTTCAGCAAGCGGGCAAGCTGTTCATCAAGCGGATGAAGGGGATGTGCAATCTCTGGCATTACAGCGTTTTCACATACTCTTTCAAGAACGCATTGAAGCGGTCGCCGATTTCACCGTGACGCGACGCGTATTCAATATTCGCCATCATGTAACCCATTTTCGAGCCGCAATCGTGGCTCTTGCCGGTAATGTGGAACGCGTTGACTTGGTATTCGCGCATCAGCAAACCGATGGTATCCGTGAGCTGGATTTCGTCACCCGCACCCAACGGCGTGCGCTTCAGCCGATCCCACGTATGCGGTGCTAACACGTAACGCCCGACCACGGCAAGGTTAGACGGCGCTTCATTGACGGGAGGTTTTTCCACAATCGCCGTCATTGCCACGGATTCGCCTGCTGCCAAGCTCTGCCCGTTAATATCCACCACGCCGTAAGATGACACTTTCTGCATCGGCACAGGTTCAACCATGATCTGGCTGTAGCCAGTTTCATCGTACAAATCCAGCATTGCCGCCAGATTGTCTGTTTTCAGGTCGCTCGCCGCATCGTCAATAATCACATCCGGCAGCACCACCGCGAATGGCTCATTTCCCACAATCGGGTAAGCGCACATAATCGCATGACCCAAACCTTTCGCTTGCCCTTGGCGGACGTGCATAATGGTCACGTCACGCGGGCAAATCGAACGCACTTCATCCAACAACTGGCGCTTGACGCGCTTTTCCAGCATGGTTTCCAGCTCAAAACTGGTATCAAAATGGTTTTCGATGGAGTTTTTACTGGAATGGGTCACGAGGACGATTTCCTTGATGCCCGCCGCCACGCATTCATTCACTACGTATTGGATCAAGGGTTTGTCAACAATCGGCAGCATTTCTTTCGGGATCGCTTTGGTGGCGGGCAACATGCGCGTACCCAGACCAGCAACCGGAATGACAGCCTTGCGGACTTTATGTTTATTCATGAACAAGGTTTCCTTTGAAATCTATCAGTAAGACGACCAGCGCCATTTTATCACTGTTCCGAGGGTGTTATGTCAAAACTTACCGCTTGACGGTCATTTCCTCATCAACCACCACAGCACCCGCTGTTTTGTCTACAATAGTAAATAAAAACTTCACTTTTTCGCCTATAATGTTATTATTTGCAAAAAGATTGTCAACAATCATCGAGAATAGCACCATGTTAGCACTACACACACCGGAAGGGACACTGGCAGATGTGGCTTCAACGCGTTTGACGCAAGCCATTATCACGGGTGAACTCATCCAAGGACAAAAACTGAACGAAGCCGATTTGGCAGAACGCTATGGCATCGGGCGCGGCCCTTTGCGCGAAGCCTTACGCCAACTCGAAGGAATGCGCTTAGTTAAACGCATTCCACATGCAGGCGCACGCGTTGTGACGCTCGACCGCGACATGATGGCGGATTTGTACGCCGTGCGTGAAGCCCTCGAAGGCATGGCGTGCCGCACCGCTGCGTTACGCATGACGGATGCAGAAATTGACACACTGCGGCTATTGCTCGAAAAACACGCCGAGCAAATTGAAGCCACCGATGGACAAATTTATGTCCAAAGCGAAGGCGATTTCGACTTTCATTACCAGATCGCGCTGGGTAGCCGTAACCAGATGTTGATCGACCTGCTAGCAGGCGAGTTGTACCAATTGTTGCGCATGTGCCGTTACCGCACCAGCCGACTTTCCGCGCGCATTCGCCCTGCTTTGCAACAGCACCGCCACATCGTCGATGCGCTCACTGCGCGTGACGGCGAATTGGCGGAAATTCTCATGCGTCGCCATATCAGCGGCGCATGGAAAAGTATTAGTCAAATGATGGATGAGGAACATGACAGCAAAACAATCACTTACTCCCGGTCAAAAACTGCGTCAAGCCGTTAAAGACAATGCTCCCCTGCAAGTCGTCGGGGCAGTCACTGCCAACAGTGCCATCATTGCGGAAAAGGTTGGGCACAAAGCCCTGTACCTGTCCGGCGGTGGTGTCGCTGCTTCCTCATTAGGCATTCCCGACCTTGGCATTACCACCCTGCACGACGTGCTGGAAGATGCCAAACGCATCACCGCCGTTACCTCCACACCGCTGCTGGTTGACATTGATACTGGCTGGGGCGGCACATTCAACATTGCCCGCGCCACTCGCGAAATGATCCAAGCGGGCGTTGCCGGTTTCCACATCGAAGACCAAGTAATGCAAAAGCGTTGCGGTCATCGCCCTAACAAAGCGATTGTTTCGCTGCAAGAAATGGTCGATCGGGTGAAATCCGCCGTGGATGCGCGTACCGATGCCAGCTTCGTGATCATGGCACGTACCGATGCACTCGCGGTGGAAGGGATGCAATCCGCTATCGACCGCGCGATGGCTTGCGTGGAAGCCGGTGCAGACATGATCTTCCCCGAAGCCATGAACAAGCTGGAACAGTACGCAGAATTCACCAGTGTCATTAAAGTACCCGTACTGGCGAATATCACCGAATTCGGCGCAACCCCGCTGTACACCACGGCTGAACTGTCTGCGGTTGGCGTGCAACTGGTGCTGTACCCACTGAGCGCCTTCCGCGCCATGTGCAAAGCGGCTGAAAACGTTTACACCCACCTGCTGCAAGACGGTTCGCAACAGAACGTGATCGACACCATGCAAACCCGTATGGAACTGTACGACACCATCGGCTACCACGCTTTCGAGCAGAAACTGGATCAATTGTTTGCCGAGAAAGGCGCAGAGTAAGAGGAGTACCCATGTCAGAACAAACATTACCTAAGCCTAAAAAATCCGTCGCCCTCTCCGGCACGGCTGCTGGCAATACCGCTATCTGTACCGTAGGCCGCACAGGTAACGACCTGCACTACCGTGGCTACGACATTCTCGACTTCGCCGAACAGGCCGAGTTTGAAGAAATTGCCCACCTGATCGTGCATGGCAAACTACCGAATGCATCTGAGCTGAAAGCGTACAAGCGCAAGCTGAAATCGCTGCGCGGCCTGCCGATGCCCGTCAAGCAAGCACTCGAAGCCCTGCCACCCTCCACCCACCCGATGGATGTGATGCGCACCGGCTGTTCCGTGCTCGGTGCCTGTATGCCGGAAAAGGAGGACATGCCAGCCGCAGATGCCCGCAATATCATCGACCGCATGATTGCCAGCTTCGGTTCCATGCTGCTGTACTGGTATCACTACGCCATCAACGGCAAGGTGATTGAAGTGGAAACCGATGATGAAACCGTCGGCGGGCATTTCCTGCACTTGCTGCACGGTGAAACGCCGAGTGAGTCGTGGGTACGTGCCATGCACACCTCGCTAATCCTGTATGCCGAACACGAATTCAACGCCTCCACCTTCGCCGCACGGGTGATTGCGGGCACGAATTCCGATATGTATTCCGCTGTTACCGGCGCAATCGGCGCATTGCGTGGCCCGAAACACGGTGGAGCCAACGAAGCCGCTTACCGTATCCAGACCCGCTACAACAATGCCGATGAAGCCGAAGCCGACATCCGCGCACGGGTTGCCCGCAAGGAAATCGTCATCGGTTTCGGGCATCCGGTGTACACCATTGCCGACCCGCGTAACGTGGTCATCAAGCGCGTTGCCAAGCAGTTGGCAGAAGAAAACGGCGACATGAAGATGTACGACATCGCCGACCGTCTGGAAAGTACCATGTGGGAACTGAAGAAAATGTTCCCGAATCTGGACTGGTTCTCGGCGGTGTCCTACGGACAAATGGGCGTGCCGACCGATATGTTCACGCCGATTTTCGTCATTTCCCGCGTGACCGGCTGGGGTGCGCACGTGATTGAGCAGCGTGAAGACGGCAAGATCATTCGCCCTAGCGCGAATTACGTGGGGCCAGAAAATCTGGTATTTGCGCCGTTGGCAGAGCGTGGGTAAGGGAATCATCACGATCAAGAGGGCGACCAGCCGGTCGCCCCTACGACGATCATTCCCTGTAGGGGCGACCGGCTGGTCGCCCTCTTAAATACACGTTCTCAAGAGGAAATCAGGACATTATGAATACTCAATACCGTAAACAGCTACCCGGCACACAACTGGACTACTTCGATACACGCGCAGCGATCGAAGCCATCCAGCCCGGCAGCTATGAAACATTGCCGTATACCTCACGTGTATTGGCCGAACAACTGGTACGCCGTTGCGAATCAGACATGCTGACTGACTCGCTCAAGCAATTGATTGAAGGCAAACAGGATCTGGATTTCCCTTGGTATCCCGCCCGCGTCGTCTGCCACGACATCCTCGGTCAAACCGCACTGGTAGACCTTGCAGGCTTGCGTGACGCGATTGCTGACCAAGGCGGCGATCCTGCAAAAGTAAACCCTGTCGTGCCAACGCAATTAATCGTCGACCACTCACTGGCAGTCGAATGCGGCGGTTTCGACCCCGATGCATTCGCCAAAAACCGCGCCATCGAAGACCGTCGTAACGAAGACCGTTTCCACTTCATCGAATGGACGAAGACCGCGTTCAAAAACGTGGACGTAATCCCCGCAGGCAATGGCATCATGCACCAGATCAACTTGGAGAAAATGTCTCCGGTGATTCAAGCGCGTGAAGGTGTTGCCTTCCCTGACACCTGCGTAGGCACCGACTCGCACACCCCACACGTTGATGCACTCGGCGTTATCGCCATCGGTGTCGGCGGTTTGGAAGCTGAAACCGTCATGCTGGGTCTGCCCTCCATGATGCGTCTGCCAGACATTATCGGCGTGAAACTGACCGGCAAACGTCAACCCGGTATCACCGCCACCGACATCGTGCTGGCGATCACCGAATTCCTGCGCAAAGAACGTGTGGTATCCGCTTGGCTGGAATTCTTCGGCGAAGGCGCGAAAAACCTCACCATCGGCGACCGTGCCACCATTTCCAATATGACGCCGGAATTCGGCGCGTCGGCGGGCATGTTCTACATCGACGAACAAACCATCGACTACCTGAAACTGACTGGGCGTGAACCGGAGCAAGTCGCACTGGTTGAAAACTACGCCAAGACCACAGGGCTGTGGGCAGACGCACTGGTGAACGCAAAATACCCGCGTGTACTGGAATTCGACCTATCTAGCGTAGTGCGCAATATGGCAGGCCCTTCCAACCCACACCGCCGTTTGCCAACGTCTGACTTGGCTGAACGTGGTATTGCGGTGAATCTGGCAGCAGCACAAGCCGAAGAAGCAGAAGGCAAAATGCCGGATGGCGCGGTAATCATTGCCGCGATTACGTCTTGCACCAATACCTCCAACCCACGCAATGTGGTTGCCGCCGCTTTGCTGGCACGCAACGCCAACAAGCTGGGTCTGGTACGCAAACCGTGGGTGAAAACCTCGTTCGCGCCGGGTTCTAAAGTTGCCGAGCTGTACCTGAAAGAAGCGGGTTTGCTGACTGAACTGGAACAACTCGGTTTCGGTATCGTCGGCTTTGCTTGCACTACCTGTAACGGTATGTCGGGCGCACTCGACCCGGTTATCCAGCAAGAAATCATCGACCGAGACCTGTACGCGACCGCTGTATTGTCGGGCAACCGTAACTTTGACGGGCGTATCCACCCGTATGCCAAACAAGCGTTCCTCGCGTCCCCGCCGCTTGTGGTGGCTTACGCAATTGCCGGAACAATCCGTTTCGACATCGAAAAAGATGTGTTGGGTACTGACAAAGATGGCAACCCGATCACGCTGAAAGACATCTGGCCTGCTGACGAAGAAATCGACGCAATCGTTGCCGCTTCCGTTAAACCGGAACAGTTCAAGCAAATCTATATTCCGATGTTTGATTTGGGCGTGATCGAACAGGCGAAAAGCCCGCTGTATGACTGGCGTCCCATGTCCACCTACATCCGCCGCCCGCCGTATTGGGAAGGCGCATTGGCAGGTGAGCGCACCCTGAAAGGGATGCTGCCGCTGGCTGTATTGCCCGACAATATCACCACTGACCACTTGTCGCCTTCCAACGCGATCATGATGAACAGTGCGGCGGGTGAATACCTCCACAAAATGGGCTTGCCGGAAGAAGACTTCAACTCTTACGCAACTCACCGTGGCGACCACCTGACGGCACAACGTGCTACTTTCGCCAACCCCAAGCTGATTAATGAAATGGCCGTGGTGGATGGTCAGGTCAAACAAGGTTCCCTCGCACGGGTTGAGCCAGAAGGTCAAGTCATGCGCATGTGGGAAGCGATCGAAACCTACATGGAACGCAAACAACCGCTGATAATTGTGGCGGGCGCGGACTACGGTCAAGGTTCAAGCCGTGACTGGGCTGCCAAGGGCGTGCGGTTGGCAGGTGTCGAAGCCATCGTGGCGGAAGGCTTCGAGCGCATCCACCGTACCAATCTGGTCGGTATGGGCGTGCTGCCGCTGGAGTTCAAGGCTGGCGAAACGCGCAAGACTTACGCCATCGACGGCACCGAAAGCTATGACGTGGAAGGTGAGATTTCCCCGCGTGCAACGCTAACCGTGGTAATGCATCGCAGAAACGGCGAAACCGTGCGGATTCCTGTCACGTGCCGTCTGGATACTGCTGCCGAAGTGCGCGTGTACAACGCGGGTGGTGTGTTGCAACGCTTTGCGCAGGACTTCCTCGAAGGAGCGGCAGCGTAATGTCCCATGTCCCTCAAATCAAAATCCCCGCTACGTATATGCGTGGCGGCACATCCAAGGGTGTGTTTTTCAACCTGACCGACTTGCCGGAAGTGGCACAAGTACCGGGCGCAGCGCGTGACGCAATCCTATTGCGCGTCATTGGTAGCCCCGACCCTTACGGCAAGCAAACCGATGGCATGGGCGGCGCTACTTCCAGCACCAGTAAAACCGTGATTCTGGCGAAAAGCGAGCAACCCGACCACGACGTGGATTACCTGTTTGGGCAGGTTGCCATCGACAAGGCGTTCGTGGACTGGAGCGGTAACTGCGGCAATTTAACCGCTGCGGTTGGCTCTTTCGCCATCAATAACGGCTTGGTGGATGCCGAACGCTTACCGCAAAACGGCATTGCCGTGGTACGCATCTGGCAGAAAAACATCCAGAAAACCATTATTGCCAACGTTCCCATGACCAATGGCGAAGTGCAGGAAACCGGCGATTTCGAGCTGGATGGCGTGACCTTCCCGGCGGCAGAAGTACAGGTGGAATTCATCAGCCCGGTGGATGCGACTGACGCGATGTTCCCCACTGGCAATCTGGTGGATGAGCTGGACGTGCCGGGTGTGGGTACGTTCCAAGCCACCATGATCAATGCCGGAATCCCGACCGTATTTTTGAATGCGGCGGACATTGGTTACACCGGTTGTGAATTGCAAGATGCCATTAACGGCGATGCCAAAGCGCTGGCGATGTTTGAAACCATCCGCGCTTACGGTGCGGTAAAAATGGGTTTGATTACGGATGTCGCGGAAGCGGCAGGTCGTCAGCACACGCCTAAAGTCGCGTTTGTTGGCAAGCCCGAAGCTTATGTTTCATCCAGTGGCAAACAGATCAACGCAACCGACATTGATTTGAACGTTCGCGCTTTGTCGATGGGCAAATTGCACCACGCGATGATGGGTACGGCTGCTGTTGCTATTGGTACAGCCGCTGCGATTCCCGGCACCTTGGTCAACCTCGCCGCTGGCGGTGGTGATCGCAGTGTCGTGACCTTCGGACACCCTTCCGGCACGTTGAAAGTTGGCGCAGCCGCTAGCGTAACCAACGGCGATTGGAAAGTGGAAAAAGTGGTGATGAGCCGCAGTGCGCGGGTGTTGATGGAAGGCTGGGTACGCATTCCCGGTGATTGTTTTTAAATTTTAGAAGAAACCCCTCACCCCCTAGCCCCCTCTCCCTCAAGGGGCGAGGGGGAACAAGAAAAAAGCCTCTTAGCCCCTCTCCCCTTGAGGGAGAGGGGTTGGGGTGAGGGGTTTCTTCATACGGAGGAGAGAAAAGATGAGTTACCAAGCAGAATACGACCGCTCGATGAACGACCCAGAAGGTTTCTGGAAAGAGAAAGCCGACAAACTGAAGTGGTTCAAAGCCCCTGAGAAAATCCTGTCGCAAGACGAACACGGCATTTTCCATTGGTTTGCCGATGGCGAAATGAATACCGCGTACATGGCGTTGGATTACCACGTTGAAAACGGACGTGGCGATCAAGTCGCGATCATTTATGACTCGCCTGTTACCGACACCAAGAAAACCTACACCTACACCGAATTGCGCGATGCAGTCGCTAAAGCGGCGGGTATGTTGGCAGGCTTGGGCGTGGAAAAAGGCGACCGCGTAATCATTTACATGCCAATGATCCCTGAAGCGGTCATCAGCATGTTGGCAACCGCACGTTTGGGCGCAATCCATTCCGTGGTGTTTGGTGGGTTTGCTGCGCCTGAATTGGCACAGCGGATCGAAGACGCGCAACCGAAGGTGATGATTTCTGCCTCTTGCGGGATCGAAATCAAGCGCGTGATTGAGTACAAACCGTTACTCGACAAAGCGATTGATTTGTCGGCACACAAGCCGCAAAGCTGCATCATTTTCCAACGTCCGCAAGCCACTTCCCCGCTGATTGCAGGGCGTGACTACGAGTGGGATGCGTTGATGGCAACGGCGACTCCGGCGGATTGCGTTCCGGTGAAAGGCACTGACCCGCTGTACATTCTTTATACCTCCGGCACAACCGGTAAGCCTAAGGGCGTGGTGCGTGAGAATGGCGGTCATGCAGTCGCACTGAACTACAGTATGCAGGCGATTTACAATATGAATCCCGGCGATGTGTTCTGGGCTGCGTCTGACGTGGGCTGGGTGGTGGGTCACTCGTATATTGTGTACGCGCCATTGCTGCGTGGTTGCACCACGATTGTGTACGAAGGCAAGCCGGTGATGACACCGGATGCGGGTGCATTCTGGCGCATTACTGAAGAGTACGGCGTGAAAGGTTTGTTCTCAGCCCCGACCGCCTTCCGCGCCATCAAGAAAGATGACCCGAATGCGGAGCTGATCAAGCAATACAACATCGACAGTTTGCTGACCATCTTCTCGGCGGGCGAACGCCTTGACCCACCGACGCAAGAGTGGATGATGGAAAAAACCGGCAAGCCCGTGATTGACCATTGGTGGCAAACCGAAACGGGTTGGGGCATTACCGCCAACCTGCAAGGTGTTGAGCCAATGCCGGTTAAGCTGGGTTCTTCCACCATGCCGACCCCCGGTTTCAACGTGCAGATTCTGGACGAAAACGGGCAGGTATTGGGCAGAAATGAACAAGGCTTTATTGCACTGAAACTGCCATTACCACCGAGCTGTTTGGCGACGATTTGGGGCGATGTGGAGAAGTTCAAATCCAGCTATCTGCAAACCTTTGATGGTTATTATGCCAGCGGTGACGGCGGTTACATCGACGAAGACGGCTATGTATTCGTCATGGGGCGCGTGGATGACGTGATGAACGTGGCGGGGCATCGTCTGTCTACCGGCGAGATGGAAGAAGTCGTGGGCGGGCATCCGTCTGTTGCCGAGTGCGCGGTTATTGCACGCGATGATGACCTGAAAGGGCAAGTGCCAATGGGTCTGGTCGTGCTGAAAACGGGTGCGGACATCGACGAGGAAACCTTGTCGAAGGAGCTGACCCAGATGATCCGCAGCAGCATTGGTGCGATTGCTTGCTACAAAGAAACCCACATCGTCAAACGTTTGCCGAAAACCCGTTCGGGCAAAACCTTGCGTAAGAGCTTGCGGCAGATGGTGAATGGGCAGCCGTATGTGGTGCCTTCCACCATTGATGACGTGACGATTATGCCGGAGATTGAGGCGTTGTTGCGTGAGAAGGGTGTGATCGGGTAGGAAGACCCTCACCCCCTAGCCCCCTCTCCCGCCAAGCGGCAGAGGGGGACAGCGTTTTTCAGCGAGCGTTTCGCTGCTCTTGGATTCCAGCCATAATGTCTTCGAGACTTAGGCTATCAACCCACTGCTTTCTTTCCTGCGTATAGTCCCCGTGGCCTAAGCTGAACTGATTCAGAAACTTGAAAGCATCAACCACCCCTAGCTGTTGAAATAGGATATGGGTGGCTTTTTGGTTAATTTCAGCAATGGTGTGCGTATTTAAATTCATCGTGCGACCTCAGTAATCAGTTCCAGTGGCGATGTAACTTTTGTATTACCGCTATTAGCAACTTTGGCTTTTTTCAAAAAATTGTCATCCGTAGTGCAGAAATAATCAACACCTGCACTGATGGCAGAAGCCAAATGCAACGCATCCATAGGTTTGATTCCTTGTGTCATGAAGACACGGGCAGATTGCTGAATTTCATCATTAACAGTAATTTGCTGGCAGGTAAGGCGTAACATTTCTTCAATGCGACTTTTTCGATTGGCATCAGAAATTCGCGAAATTTCGAAATCCAGTGCCTCAGATCCGGCGAGCTTCAAGTACTGTTTTTCAACCAAACCCAATATTGTCAAAATCGCTTCAGCCTCGACATTGATACGCGGTTGAGTACGGTCATCCAATGGTCGCTGCAAGCAACAGGTGTCCAAGTAAATAAGCATTATCTGCCAACTCTGCTGATTTCAAAAATATAGACTGTAACATTTGATTACACGCGAAGCATCTGATAAAGGCAAGAACAAGAACTATTCAGAGAGCAGCGAGACACGTTCAATGAGCGTAGCCGAAGGGAACACGCTATAATTCGCACCCTCTCTTCATTTCGGCACAGGCCAACAAGGATGCTTACCCTATGATCACGGGCGAACTCAAATCCAAAATCGACAAAATCTGGGACACGATGTGGTCGGACGGTATTTCCAACCCGCTGGTGGTGATTGAACAGCTTACCTATCTGCTGTTTATCAAGCGGTTGGATGAGTTGCACACCCTCAAGGAAAAACAGGCAAACCGTACCCACAAGCCGCTGGAAAATCCGATTTTCAGTGAGGAACAAGCCGCGTTGCGCTGGTCGCGTTTCAAAGACATGAATGCTGATGTGATGTTCGCCAACGTGCGCGATCAGGTGTTTCCTTTCATCAAAACGCTGGGGCAGAACACGGCGGATGCGGAAGCCACGCAAAACACTTACAGCCAACACATGAAGGATGCGATGTTCACGATGCCGTCGCCGCGTGTGTTGTCGAACGTGGTGGATCAGCTTGATAGCATTGATATGAGTGATGCGGATACCAAGGGTGATTTGTACGAATACATGTTGGGCAAGATTGCCAGTGCGGGGCAAAACGGGCAGTTCCGCACGCCGCGCCATATTATCAAGCTGATGGTGGATATGACCGCGCCTACTCCACAAGATGCGATTTGTGACCCGGCGTGTGGGACGGCGGGGAGCGAAGAGATACCGCCGTTTCTTGTTCCTCCCCTGATAAGCGGAGGTTAGGTGGGGTTTCTTCAGGCAGGTCAATCACGCCGCCTGTTTCAGATTCAGCTTGATGTCCAGATCGTCTCAAGGTACATACACCAGATCACTGTCATCTTTTTCAATCAGACTGATTTCCTGCATGGCTTTTACGTCCGTATGCGTATTTTTATAGTCACGCTTGAGAATTTCGGAAAGCTTTTTGATGCTGATATGCCCGTGTTTGCGCAATACTGTCACCAATTCCCAACGTTTGGGGGTGAGGAATGACAAAAAGCCCGTCATGGATTCAAACGTCAGACGGTTCAAAGGAACAGCGGCTGCACCACTTTCCCAAACGTTAATCACATCGGCAAAGTCATCGTCCATATCACCGATACTAATGATTAATGTGTTATCACTCATATTGTCGTACCTGCTGAATATCAATGCCGCTAAGAATCGTTACCCCAGCCCCTCTACCCTGTCGTTATAAACCTGAACCAGTTTATAAGTCTCGCTCAACAGACACACCTGATCCCATAACTGGCTAAGATGCTGATGAAACTCACGCATTTTCATATTGCCCGTCCTGATATGGATGATTCGGGGCGGTGGGTCATTCAGCAAGATAAGATCTGAGAAATCAGCATCTTTGGTAACAATCACCAAATTATGTTGTTTGGCGTATTCCCATATTTCACTGTCTTTCATTTCATCATCAATGTTGACAACGTGTTCGTACTCTTCACCCGCCCACAGTGAGAAATAACGGGGTAGATTCACGTCAATAAGGTACTTTTTCATCACTCAGGCAATCTTTCGCAGGGTATAACGCTGATCCATCAAGCGGCTGGCAAACGCAAGGCACGCGGGAATATCATCAGCTTCCAAGGATGGATGCTGACGCAAAATCTCGCTGACGCTTTCTCCAGCACCCAAATAGTCCAATATGGTATGTACCGTAATCCGTTTGCCACGGATGGTTGGCTTGCCATTGCACACATCAGGGTCAATACTCACCCTGCCGTAAAGGTAACGAACGTTTTCCAGTGTCATACTTCGTACTCCTGCTATCTGATACCAAGATTGTAACACAAGCGAAGATAACGCAATGTTCCCTTCGACTCCGCTCAGGGAACGAAAGTGGCACGACCCGTTGGCTGAGCGTAGCCGAAGCCAACACACACCGAAGCCAAGCTCAATCTTTCATCTAGGCGAATAAGTGGTATTATCTGCCCATCATTCATTTTGCTTGCTGTAATAGGGCTATCACATGAGCAACTTCGCCTTTCTGCCGAATCAGTTTCAGGAACTCAAACATGCAGCCCAAAAAGCCGAAAGCCACATCCACGGCGACCCACGCGCCGCCTGTTTCCATGCGCGTTTCGCCCTCGAAGCTGCTGTGCATTGGCTGTACCGCTACGACAACACCCTGCGGATGCCCTACGACCACTCGCTCAATAGCCTGTTACACGAGCCGGATTTTCAAAACCTCATTCCGCAGCAACTCTTCCATAAAGCCAAAGCCATCCAACGCATTGGCACCAAGCCGTGCATAGCCCCGCGCCCGTGCGCCAACTCGACGCGCTGCAAATGGTCAAAGAGTTGCACCATATCGCCTACTGGCTTACCCGCAACTACACGCGCCCCCTGCCCCCGGCCATTGACTGGGATGATGCACTCGTCCCGCGCCCCCTTTCCCCCGACGCAGTTGTGCCACGCAAGCAACTCGAAGCACTGGAAAAACAGCTTGCCACCGAAAGTGAAAAAGCCCTCAAACAACAGCAAGCCGCCGATGCACTCAATCAAGAGCTGCAAACCGTTCCTTTAAACTTATACAAACTTAACCAAGGTCAAGTTTGCGGTTAAATTCCTGCTTCATTGGGGCTGGTTTCGCCTTCGGCTTACGCCCAAGACCAGCGCCTTCCCCTCCACAGGCAGACACCGTGGAACTCACGGCGTGGTTGCTGAGCGTAGCCGAAACATACTCTTGCAAATTCTTGGCAGCATTTACGTCACGGTCATGAACTGCGCCACACACGGGGCAAGTCCATTCGCGTACCGACAGCGGTAGCTTGTCCACTTTATGCCCACAGCCAGGGACAGAACAAGTCTTGCTGGAAGCAAAAAACCGATCAGCCACCACGACCACCGCCCCACGCATTCCCGCCTTGTATTCCAGTTGCCGTCGGAACTCGAAGAATCCCATGTCACTGATAGCACGGGATAAACGGCGATTTTTCACCATGCCCGACACGTTCAAGTCTTCAATGCCGATGGTGTGAAAACGGCGGGTTAAATCCGTAGTGAGTTGGTGCAAATTGTCTTGGCGGATATTGGCGATACGTGCGTGAAGTTTTGCCAGTTTTTGTTTTGCCTTGTGGCGGTTGGCACTGCCATTGACTTTGCGTGACAAGCTGAGCGAGAGCCGTTTTAGGTGCGAAAGCAAGGCTTTATGCGGCTTCGCACCAACTACTTTTTCCCCCGTTGACAGCGTGGCCAGTGCGGATACGCCCAAATCCACACCCACTGCGCCTTGGTTTTCAGGAGGCGGGAGATGGTTTTGATTCGTATCCACGGTGATGCTGGCGAACCACTGGTCAGCGGTGCGGGAAATCGTGGCAGAAAGAATTTTGCCGAAAAAGCGTAACGTTTCCCGCATCCGTACTAACCCAAGGTTGGGAATGCGGATGCGGCAAGCGTCGATAGCAAACTGATCGTTGGTGAGGGTGAAGCTGTCGCGGCTTTTGCCTTTCTTTTTGAACTGCGGGTAGCTGGCGCGTCCGGCAAAAAAGTTCTTGAAGGCTGCACCGAGTTGGATAATCGCCATTTGTGGGGCGTTTTTGGTGACTTCGAGCATCCACGGGAATTGTTCGCGTTTGATGGCGTTCAATTGGCGACGCAAACTCATTTGGTTGGGTTTGGGCTGGGTGTTGTCTTCTTTCCATGCCGCGTACTGGGTTTGCCATTCCGCTAACGCCCAGTTGTAAGCAAACCGTGCTGTACCTGCGGCTTTCGCCAAGTACGTGGCTTGCTTATTGTTGGGTCAAGACGGATTTTGTGGCTGATAATCATGAGAGATAGGATGCAATGCGGCGGGATTTTTGTCTAGTGGCGCAGCATCGGCAGCATCTGCAAACAATTTTCCCAGTCACGCCGTAAAGCCTTGCTGGTCATGGCAACCGGCACGGGCAAAACCCGCACCGCGATTGCGTTGGTCGATGCGTTACAACGTGCCAACTGGATTAAACGTGTGCTGTTTCTGGCAGACCGCGTATCACTGGTGAAACAGACTGCGAATGCCTTCAAAAAGCACTTACCCGATTCCAGCCCGGTCAATCTGGTCACAGAAAAAGATACCGAAGGGCACGTGTACGTTTGCACCTACCCCACCATGATGGGGCTGATTAACGAAACCCAAGGCAAGAGTGGCGAGGCGCGTTTCGGAGTGGGCTATTTCGACCTGATTATTATCGACGAAGCGCACCGCTCGGTGTACCAGAAAAACCGCAAGGCATTGAAGCGGGGACGAGTGCTTCATTAGGTTCACGCCTGTTTCAAACGCGGGTGCAACTGTTGGCGGCGTTACAGGCTGCGGCTGGTTCTGAAGTTGGCTTCGGCTCCGCTCAGCCAACGGAGAAGAATCGCTCCCTGAGCGGAGTCGAAGGGAACATCATCGACGGCTTGTTTGATGCGCTGGAAAACACCAGCCCAAAAACCCAGAAAGCTGCTTAAGAATCAAACTCCACAGAAGAAACTAGCCCAGCCCCTGTCAAATTGCTATGTTGCGCTGATGAAATCAGGAGAATCTTCTATGCCAACAGCGCCCCTTACCGCCAAGCCGCAACCACCCGCCCCCAACGAATGCTGCGAAAGCGGCTGTGACCCCTGCGTGTGGGACATTTACCGCACCGAATTACAGCAATGGGAGACACAGTGTTTACCGGCTGTTGAAATTGAACCGACTTCCCCCGCCACTGCTGCGGTCATCTGGCTGCACGGTTTGGGCGCGGATGGACACGATTTTGTGCCGATCATTCCCGAACTGGGTTTGCCGCCCGACCACGGGGTTCGGTTTATTTTTCCACACGCGCCGGAGTTGCCCGTGACTGTCAACGGCGGTTATGTGATGCCCGCTTGGTATGACATTTTGGAAATCGACCTCGACCGCAAGGTGGATGTGGTGCAATTGCAAACCTCCGCCCGCGAAGTGGGCAAGCTGATTGAGCGCGAAATCGCACGCGGCATTCCCAGCGAACGCATTGTGATTGCGGGCTTTTCGCAAGGCGGCGCGGTAGCGTATCAGGTCGCACTGAGCTACCCCAAACCGCTGGCGGGCTTGCTGGCACTGTCAACGTATTTTGCTACGACCGATACGGTTGCGCTGAATGCAGCGAATGCGCAATTACCGATCCACATTTTCCACGGCAAGCAGGACACGATTGTGCCGGATTTACTGGCGCACAAGGCGTATCGCTGGCTGCGTGAGCACGGGTATGCGCCACAGTATTCGGAATATCCGCTGGGGCATAACGTGTTTGCGGAAGAGATAGCGGAAGTGAGTCGGTGTTTGCGGGTGTGGTTAAATTGAGATAATTAAAACCTTGGGAGTGTTGGGGGCACTCCCAACAATGTTCTCAACAATCGAAATTTTTATTAATCAATTAAGAAGCTTCTCTCCAGAATTTTTTCTCACAGTCATGGCAATAACAAAGTTTTTTGTTAGGGTGAACAAGTTTTTGCCACCATGCACGATGTCGGAAAAATACTATGGTACTTTCACAATAAGGACAACGAACAGAAGCATCTGTTTTACTATTGGCAGGTGTTACTACTACAGTACTCATGGCTTATCTTCTCGCAATGATAAGTTTAGATGACATTGATGATTGTACACTAATACTTACACAAGTTACAACAGCCAATCACTAACATTAACTAATGCTTAATAAAAAACAGAATGTAATCAGTATATTTGAGATTTTCCATACCTGACGATAGTTAGTCCATTCAACGCCTGCGTAGATGCCCTATGCTTGCAGTATCTACATTGCCAGAAGGATTAATGCATGGGTATGTTTGATTCACTGATGGTCAAAATCAACGACCGCGACATTGAGTTGCAAACCAAACGCTTTGAAAACATGCTGGGGCGTTATCACCCCGGTGATGCGGTTTGCGGTGCGCCGGGCGGCATTGGCATTTATTTCGACGCGGTAGAACTGGATGCCGACGGTAGACATGCCTATGAGGATGACAAGATTGCTGCCCGCTACACGGTGTTTGTGGTACTGGTGCATGGCATTTTCACCGAATACGAGGTGATGGATGGCGCATGGGAACGTGAAGCCATCGAACGCCCCGTCTGTGAATTGAAAGACTTGTGGGGCGATACTGCCCGCATCACGCTGCGCTGGATTGAATTTTTGCGCAACGCTCAGGATGAAAAAGCCCGCTTGCGCGGTTGCATTAATCGCAGCTTGTCGGTTATTGACCATGCACGGCGGTTGCGGGCGGGTGAGGATATGTCTGGTAAATTTGCGGCACTCTTCGTGCGTGAGGAAGAAAAGCGGCTGGATGCTGGGGAAGAGGTGTTGGATGTGTTGGAATCGGTGCTGAAAAAGCCGGAAGCGGGTAGGTTTTGGTGGTGTTCGCAGCAGGAGCGGGATGCGTTGGAGGATTATCGGTTGTGAACTATTTGTAACTTTGCCCGTTGGCGTACTTGCTGGCGAATATCTGCCGTTATGGTCATACGGCTTTTTACAGCGGAATAGAAGCGATCAGTTGGCGGCGCAAGCCTTCGATTTCCTGACGCAATGCCTTGTTTTCGAGCATTACCTCTTGAATACGGCGGGTCATGCTCATCAGTTGTGTCAACGTCGCATCAATCTGCGCCTGAAGTCTGGCAACACCTGTTACTTCTGAAACAGCGGCATACATCGCCGCTTCCTCTGCATCCTGTTCGTCGTACCAAGTTTGCAACTGTACCTGCTCCTCAGTGGATAAAGTCATGCCGCGAGTAGCTTTGTCGTGTAGTACCTTTCCCAAATCATCAGAAATCATGCTAAACACCTTTTTCATACGGTAACATCACGAAGTTTACAGCATCAGTAGGGATCGGAATACATCCCCAATTTTTATCCTGACGTAATCAATTCGGCTGAATGTACTACATGCATGAAATAACTCACTTTATTATCCGCATTGATCTTGATGAGCTTGAGCTGCTCCAATTGTTTCACCAAAGCAGTCACCTCATTGTGAGTTAGCTTTTGGGCAAATCTAGCATGAATATCCGACATCAAACTGCCACGTGTTAATGGACGTGAAACATTACGTTTCATGAAATGCTCTGTAAGCAACGCTATTTTATCAGGCGAAGGCTGTTCGGACTGGCTAGGTATGGCAACCTGCGTCAAGACAGGTAAAGCTGTTGTCTTAACAGGCTGTGGCAAGATCGGTTGATTAACCAACAAAGGAATTTTAGCAAACTCATCCTGACGGGAAGCTAACACCTTCTGCTGCTTCAAATGGGCAATCAACGGATCGAAGCCCTTATCTTTAGAAACGATGTGAAAATAACCAGTCGGATTTTGTTGCACTAATTGCCCGACGTGGTAAGCAAGAATGAAATCCAGCGCATTTCTCCCCACACAAGTGGATTCGATAATGCTTACTTGATCAGCATGAACAAGTAATTGCTTCACAAGCACGACAGGTAGATGTTTTTGCTTCTCACCAATCAGTAGGATGACTTTCACAGGCTTGCCTGTAATCAGTGATAAATCCACGACTTGAGTATTTTCAAAATCAACGAGGATGTAATTAGTACGTTTGGGGTTTTCCATTATTGTCGTGATTCCTTATTGACACACATAATCGTCGCCAACAAGGAATCACGAAGCAATTATTTCTGCTTAACGGTAACTATCCACACTCGGACAAGAACACACCAAATTCCGATCCCCATACACATTATCAATCCGGTTCACGGTAGGCCAATACTTCGCCGTCGGGCTGACACCCTGCGGGAACACCGCCTCGGTCTGGCTGTAAGGGCGTTCCCAAGCATTCACCAAATCATCCAGCGTATGCGGCGCATTCACCAGCGGATTATTGTCCGCAGGCCACACGCCCTCCTGCACCTTGCGAATCTCTTCCCGAATCGCAATCATCGCATCGCAAAAACGGTCAAGCTCCTCTTTCGGCTCGGATTCGGTCGGCTCAATCATCAGCGTCCCCGCCACCGGAAACGACATGGTAGGCGCGTGGAAACCGTAATCCATCAAGCGTTTAGCGATGTCCGACTCATCAACCCCCGAAGCCGCCTTCAACGGACGAATGTCGATAATGCACTCATGCGCCACCCGCCCATTCGCCCCCCGGAACAGCACCGGATAATGCTCAGCCAAGCGTTGCATGATGTAATTGGCGTTCAAAATCGCCATCTCCGTCGCCCGCTGCAACCCCGCCGCCCCCATCAACTTGATGTACGCCCACGAAATCGGCAGGATCGCCCCACTCCCATAAGGTGCTGCCGACACCGCACTATTCCCCAGCGCAATCCCATCCGGCGGAGTCACCGCATGGCTGGACAAAAACGGAGCCAAATGCGCCTTCACCCCAATCGGCCCCATGCCAGGGCCACCGCCGCCGTGCGGAATCGCAAAGGTCTTGTGCAAGTTCAAATGCGACACATCCGACCCCATCTTGCCCGGTTTCGACAAGCCCACTTGCGCGTTCATGTTCGCGCCATCCATGTACACCTGCCCACCGAACTGATGCACGATGTCGCAAATTTCCACGATGTCCTGCTCAAACACCCCGTGCGTAGACGGATAAGTCACCATCAAGCACGACAAATTCGCCGCGTGTTTTTCCGCCTTGGCACGCAAATCCGCCACATCCACGTTACCGTTCGCGTCGCACTCGACCACCACCACCTTCAGGCTCACCATCGCCGCCGAAGCCGGATTCGTGCCATGCGCCGAACTCGGAATCAAACACACATCCCGATGCCCCTGCCCAATACTCGCCTGATAGCGGCGGATCGCCACCAACCCCGCGTATTCGCCCTGCGCCCCCGAATTCGGCTGCATCGAAATCGCATCATAGCCAGTGATTTCCACCAACCAATCCTCCAATTCCTTGATCATGGCGCGATAACCCACGGTCTGCTCCTGCGGCGCAAACGGGTGAATATTGGCAAATTCGTTCCACGTCACCGGAATCATTTCCGTGGTCGCATTCAACTTCATGGTGCAAGAACCCAGCGGAATCATCCCATGCGCCAGCGAGAAATCCTTATTCTCCAAGCGCTTGAGGTAACGCAACATCTCCGATTCCGAATGATGTGAATTAAACACCGGATGCGTCAGAAACTCGCTAGTCCGCTGGTAGCCAGATGGAATCCCGCTGAAACCTTCTGCCACAACCGCAGCGTCCAGCGCATCCACATCCAACCCATGCCCTGCGCCCAGCAGCACATCGAACAGCTCAGCAATGTCCGCACGGGTTTTGCGCTCGTCAATACTAATCCCGACACCGACACCAACACCCACCCGTAGAGACGCAAAATTTTGCGTCTCTACAACACCGTCACCGTCACCATTATCCTGCCCATCGTTACCCCAACGCAGGTTCACTCCGGCATTCACTGCCCGCTGTTGAATGTCTCCAGACTGCCCGCCTAAATTGACAGTCACCGTATCAAACCAAGTGTCATTCAACAGTTGGACACCCTTCTGCTGCAAGCCCTTCGCCAGAATATTCGTCAGCCGATGAATCCGCCCCGCAATCGTCTTCAGCCCTGCCGCACCATGATACACAGCATAAAATCCCGCCATATTCGCCAGCAACGCCTGCGCCGTACAAATATTGGAAGTTGCCTTCTCACGACGAATATGCTGCTCACGGGTCTGCATCGCCATCCGCAACGCCTGCTTGCCATGACTATCAATCGAAACCCCGATCACGCGCCCCGGCATGGTGCGCTTGAACGCATCCTTCACCGCAAAAAACGCCGCATGAGGCCCACCGAAACCCATTGGCACGCCGAAACGCTGCGAGTTGCCGACCACCACATCCGCGCCCATGTCCCCTGGTGCTTTCAACATCACCAACGCCATTAAATCAGAAGCCACGCACACCAACGCTTTTTGCGCGTGCGCCTGCTTGATCAATGCTTCAATATCAACGACTTCGCCCGTGGTGCTAGGGTATTGCAGCAACACACCAAACACTTCCTGCCCCGCCAACTCGCTATACGGGTTGCCGATCACCAATTCAAAGCCGAAGTGTTCCGCACGGGTTTTCAGCACGTCGATAGTTTGCGGATGCACGTCCGCACCCACAAAAAATTTATCCGATTTGAGCTTGTTGGAACGCTTGCACAGCGTCATTGCTTCCGCTGCCGCCGTCGCTTCATCCAACAACGAGGCATTGGCAATGTCCATGCCCGTCAAATCCGTGACCATTTGCTGGTAATTGAGCAAGCCTTCCAGCCGCCCTTGGGAAATTTCCGGCTGGTACGGCGTATACGCGGTGTACCAACCGGGGTTTTCCAGCACATTACGCAAAATAACCGGCGGCACGACCGTATCGTAATAGCCCATGCCGATGTACGACTTGGCAACAACATTTTGCCGCGCCAGTTGCTTCAGATACGCCAGCGTTTCGGCTTCGGAACGGCTGCCGTCAATTGCCAACGGTGCTGGCAGGCGAATGCTCGCAGGCACAGTGCTGTCAATCAGCGCATCCAGCGATTCCGCACCCACGGTTTGCAGCATTGCCGCAGTATCCGCCGCGTTGGGGCCAATGTGGCGGGCAATAAAATCGTCGTGTTGTTCAAGTTCGTACAAAGTTGTCATTCGGTATCTGCCTTTAATTACTCGTCACATTCCGCTTTGTATGCGTCTGCATCCATCAATTCGCCCAGCGCGTCTTCGTCATCCACACGCATTACGAACAGCCAGCCGTCGCCGTAAGGGTCAGAATTGATCAACTCCGGCGAATCTTGCACCGCTTCGTTGCTCTCGATAATCACACCGGGAACAGGCGCGTAAATATCGGAAGCTGCTTTGACCGATTCCGCTACCGCACAACCGTCTTCTGCACCGAATTCAGTGCCAACTTCCGGCAAATCAACGTGTACCAAGTCACCCAGCAACTCTTGCGCATGGTCAGTAATGCCGACAGTAACAGTGCCGTCGCCGTTGTCACGTACCCATTCGTGGGATTTGGTGTATTTCAAATCGGATGGAACATTGCTCATAAATAACTCCTAAAAACTTAATTTAAAACAGATTTGCCATTGCGGGCGAAAACCGGCTTCACCACTTTTGCGGGATGCAATTTGCCACGAATATCGACCTCGCAAGTCTCACCGCAGCTTGCTGGCACACGCGCCAACGCAATCGCTACGCCGAGTGTAGGCGAAAAAGTGCCGCTGGTGGTTTCTCCATCGCCGTCAGCACACACCACTTTCATATGGCTGCGCAATACGCCCTTGCCTTCCAGCACCAACCCGACGAATTTTTGCGGCACACCAGCGGCTTTTTGGGCTTCGAGTGCTTTGCGTCCGATGAAATCGCGGTCTTCCGGCTGCCAGCCGATTGTCCAGCCCAAACCTGACACTAATGGTGAAGTAGTTTCGTCCATGTCTGTGCCGTAAAGGTTCATGCCCGCTTCCAAACGCAGGGTATCGCGTGCGCCCAAGCCGATGGGTTTGATACCAGCGGCTAACAGCGCATCCCACACTTTGTGTGCTTGTGCATTGGGGAACATCATTTCAAAGCCGTCTTCGCCAGTATAACCCGTGCGGGCAATAAACCAGTCGTTGACGAATGCGCCATAGAAGGTTTTCAGTGGTTCAACGATAGCCACTTCATCCGCAGGCATAATACCCAGCACTTTAGCGCGTGCATTGGGGCCTTGTGCGGCGATCATGGAAAGGTCGTCACGTTCGGTCAGGGTAGCGTCGAAAGCGGCGATTTGTTTTTGCATCCACGCAATGTCTTTGTCGCGAGTGCCTGCATTGACGACGATGCGCCATTGGGTTTCGGTGATGAAATACACGATCAAATCGTCAATCACCGTGCCTTCGGGGGTCAACATGCAGCTATACAAGGCTTTGCCGGATTCTTTCAGCTTATCAACGTTATTGGCGAGCAGGTATTGCAAAAAGGCTTTGGATTGCGCCCCCACGAGGTCAAGGATGACCATGTGCGACACGTCAAACATGCCCGCGTCATTGCGGACTTGGTGGTGTTCTTGCAGTTGTGAGCCGTAGTGGATGGGCATTTCCCAGCCCGCGAAATCGACCATTTTCGCACCGGATTCAAGGTGCTTGGCGTAAAGTGCAGTACGTTGCATTAGGATTCTTCCAGTTTAACAGGCACAAAAAAAGGGCGGCAAGCCGCTAAGCTTGCCGCCCCTCTGTCCGTTTACCTGAGAGATTCCCGGTCGTTATTCCGGTTACTACCCTTCGGTGAGTGCGTCCGCACTGCTCTCCAGAGTCAGATCTAGTACTGCCAGTCCTTTTGCCTGAGCGTTTCCGGGCGGAATTGCGCCTTCGGCGGTTGCGGCAACCTTGCGGTGTGCAACACTCTCCTGCCAGTGTTTACTGAATGCGGGCGATTGTAACGGATGCAGTGCAGCAACTAAAGCACCATTTACGCCTGACAGGTAAAACCAGTAAAAAGGAAATCACTGTAGTAACCTAGTGTTGAACCATCGGCGTAATTCCGGTCTGCCGCCCTTGCTTGTCGTAGTTGTATAACAATGTGCCTTTTTGCACGCTAATGCTCTGCGCGTTATAAGCCTTCAAACCGTCAGTGGGCAAACGACTGGGCGCTGAAATGGAGGTCACTGCTTCGCCATTTTGGTCATAAATATAAATTAATGTACCGCGCTGCACGGCCTTGCTGATCGCCATATGGTATCTCCCTATGTGGTGTAAGTATTTCGTTAAAATTTTCGGTAATTCTATCTCTATTGATAGGGTATCATATAACTCTTATTGGTCATTGACTTAAGTCAAGCGGATTTCACCCCAAAGTGAATTTCCATACCATTACCGCAGTATATCCGACCAACGGTAGAGTTCAGTTAAGCTGTTATGACACCGATATTAACCATTATGGGAAAAATAAATGATGCAACGTACCCTACCCTTTATTTGCAACACCGCTCTCAGCTTCGCCCTGCTTTCCGGTACCGCCATGGCGGATTGGGTGCTCGACAATACGCAATCGGCGCTGTATTTCGTCTCGATTAAGAAAGACCATATTGCCGAAATCCACACCTTCAAAACCCTCTCTGGTGGAATTACCAAAGCCGGACAAGGTTCTTTGAACATTGATTTGGCAAGCGTCAGCACCAATATCGACATCCGCGATCAACGGATGCGCGAACAATTGTTTGATACCCAAAAGTTTGCGACGGCAAGCGTCAGTGTGGATTTGAGCAAAACCGGTGTAAAACCGGGCATCCAAACCGTTAATGTCACGCTGGATTTGCATGGCGTGAAAAAAGAAATTCCCGCCACCGTTGCCATCACCGAAGTCGGCAACACCGTGCAAGTGACCACCGTTGCCCCGATTGTGTTGAATGCAGCGGATTTTGACCTAGCTGCTGGTGTCACTGCCTTGCGGGAAATCGCGGAATTGCCCAGCATCAGCAATGCCGTGCCTGTCACTTTTTTCCTGAATTTTGTGAAACCGGCTGAAGCTAAAACGCCACCAAACCCCGCGTAATCTGATTAGCCAAATCCGCCAGCAAGCCGCTTTGCGCTTTGACCAACCCCGTCACCCCCGCTTCCGGGGTTTGGCGGGTCAACATCACCGACTCTGTAGCAAGAATTTTTCCGTCATTACCCGCCTGAAGTTGCCATACCCCACGTAACCACGCTTTGCCCCCCGGTGTGCCGTCAAACTGATCCAGTTTCACCACCACTTGATATTGCGGTGTTTGGCTGAGTTCCCACGGCACGGTTTGCACCCGTGTAGCAGGCAGACGGCTTTGCAAGTGTTGGGCTAAGGTACGCTGGAATTCATCTTCCAACTGCCCGCCCCATAAGTGCGTATCGGAAACTTCCAAAGTCGTCGCATCGTTGCGAATCACCATGCCCTCGCGATCCAGCAAGGTGGGCAAGGTAATCGGGCCTACACCCACGCTCTTAATGGATGCCGTCACCACCGGCGCGGCTGCACTACCCATATCCGTTGACAGCGTGTGATATTGCGTCGGGGTGCTGGAACAAGCGCTCAACGTCAACAATATCCCGCAAACAAACCATCGTTTCATCATGATTTTCCTTACTTGCCGCGCAGCAATGCACTGGGTTGGCGTTGCAATGTTTCGGTTAAACTGCGCAAAGCACGGGAAGCAGCGGTCACCTCTTCCAGCATTTCTTGCAACTGGTGTTGTGTCGGGGAATTTTGTGCAGTCAAACGGTCAAGCTGCCCCATCGAACCTTGGATTTTTTGCATGGTATTGCTCAAATCCTGACTGATTTTATTAACATCATTGGTCACGCTTGGCAGGGTATTTTTATCCACCGTTTTAAGCGTTTCTTTAGCTGCTTTAACCGCCTGTTCTGCTTCTGCTAATACCTTATTGAGGTTATCCACGGTTTTATCCAATTTACCGCTATTCACCAGCTTATTAATGCCTGCCAAAGTTTCATCAAGGCTTATCATAATGTCCGCAGCTATAAACGGTAACTCTTCAAACGCCGTTCCGGTGGTTGGAAACTCACTGTAAAACTGTGTCGCTTTAATGGAGGCCGGTGGCGGATCGGTTTCCATGCTCAGCGTAATTACTTTTTGCCCGGTTAGAAAACTCACTGTATCCAGTTTGGCACGCATCCCTTTTTCTACCAGTTTCCGCATCGCGATTTCACCCGTTTCTTTGGTGAGAGACTCATCAAAGTATTGCGGTTGAATATATACCAATACAGGAACTCGCACATCTAATGAATCTTTATCCATTTTCATCTCAATGTTTTCGACTTTACCGATCGGCAGCCCCTGAAATTCCACGTCTGAACCCACATCCATGCCACGCACAGAACCATCAAAATACATCACGTAATACAATCGGGTCGCGTATTGCTTTTCCTGGGAATCCGCATAATTGCGGTGCAATACAAAAGTATCGCCCTGTTTGCTGACTTCCCCCCCTGCAACCCCGGCTGGCGTTTCAAACGCAATTCCCCCGATCAAAACGGAAATCAGCGATTCCATGCGAAACTCGGCCCCGGTCGAATTCATATTAAGTTCCACCCCACTGGCATTCCAGAAGCGGGTATTATCATGCACATATTGAAAGTAAGGGGCGCGAATAAACAATTCCAGTTGCACTCGGTCTTGATTATCCAATAATTCGTAGTCGATCACTTCACCGACTTGCAACTGCTTGTAAAATACCGGCGCTCCCACATCCATTGAACCCAATGAATCTGATATTAAGAAAAAGCGTTTACCGTCTTCGGCGGGTGCAATCACCGGCGGGCGTTCTGCTCCTTTATAAAAGCTCTGATCATCGTTATCGGTTCCGGGGTCCATTCCAATATAAGAACCCGAAAATAAGGTTCCCAAGCCCGATACACCCGAACGGTTAACACGCGGGCGTACTACCCAAAAACTGGCATTCGTCCCTAAATGGCGTCCGATTTCTTTATTCAGTTCAATAATGGCTTCAATGTATTTCAGCTCATTATCCAATTTAAGTTTTTTAACTTTACCGACGGTTACGGCTTTATAACGTACTTCGGTTTTACCCGGCTCAATGCCTTCTGCACTGGAAAACTGTACCGTTATTGTCGGCCCGCGCTCATACCACGCTTGAAACAATAACCAGAAACCAATCAATAACGCCGCCAACGGAATTAACCATACTGGCGAAGGCCAACGCTGCTCACGCAACTCCACATCCGGCAGGTTGTCAGCAAACCCCTTATTTTCATTCATGCCTGCGCTTCCTCTTGCTGGGCAATATCCCAGATCAAGTGCTCATCTAATGTGCGAGCAGCAAACATGGTTAACACCACCACCGCCGCAAACGACAAACTGCCCAGATTTGCATCAACCCGTGCCAAATTTCCAAATTGTACCAACCCGGTCAAAATCGCAATCACAAACACATCCACCATAGACCAACGCCCCACGTATTCGGTGATGCGATACAAACGCATCCGATCATATTGCCGCCAACGTGAACGCCGTTGAATGCTGATCAACAAAAAACTCAAGGTAAACAATTTCAATAAAGGCACGACAATACTCGCCACAAACACAATCAATGCCAGCGGCCACTGCCCCGCTTCCAGCAAATGATACACCCCGGTAATAATGGTGTCAGGCTGCCCTGCTCCCAACATATACACGCTCATAATCGGCAACAAATTGGCTGGAATATACAGAATCGCGGCAGCAATCAACAATGCCCAAGTCACTTCCACGCTCGTAGACTGCTGTGCTAATTTCACCCGCGCCCCACAACGCGGGCAATGCATGACCTCAAAACGCTTTAATTGCGTGGGCGCATGACTCAAACAACCACAGACGCGGCATTGCAACAACGCCTTGTGCTTAATCATTGTTTTTCTCCAACGCTCGCCATACGCTGAAAGGATCCAATAATGCGGTGGCGGCAGTCATCGTCAGAATCAGCCCTGCAAATGACCAGAAAGCAGCCCCCACAATTAAAGTCGCTAAATCGCCTAATTTTACCACCGCGACCAGCACCCCCAACATAAAGACTTCCAACATTCCCCACGGTTTGAATTCACGCATCCAGCGGAATAAAAAAATCGCCATACTTGGCTTCCAACGGTAGCGAATCGTTAAGACCACCATCAATAACGTCAGCAATTCAAAAACGGGAAATACGATAATATTGAGGACAATCAACCCTGCCACGACAGGGTAGCCTTGATCCCAAAATGCCAGACTCGCCCCCAGCAAATGCAATTCCTGCTCCGCCCCTTGCGCACGCAAGCCCAATAGCGGAAACACATTGGTCAATACAAACAACGTCAAACCAGCCAAGGTCAATGCCAGCACTGAATCCAACATACCGGGGCGATTGCGATATAACACAGCACCACAACGGCTGCAATTGGCGGTTTTACCGGGCGCAATCGCGTGATAACGGTGTAATTGACCGCATTCTTGGCAAGCAATGGACTCGACTTCCGGCATTATCATTAACAATCGGCATAAAAAATCTTGCCTGATTGTATCATTCTTGCAATAGCCCAAGATACGTTAGCAAAGCATCGCTCAATGCACCGGCGGCGACCTGATCAAATCCTGCAAACATTGGGTTAGTATTGATCTCCAAAAACTGCCACTCCCCCGTATGCGAGTCAGTTTTGAAATCAGCCGCTGCGAAATCCAGCCCTAAATGATCCGACAAGTACGCCAGTTTTTCCACCAAATCATCCGGCACATCCACCACTTGCATCCGAGTAGAGGAGGCTGAGCGGTAATCCAATGCCTCCGCCTGAATCAAAAAGCCAAACCAAGCGTTACCAATACGAAATACCCGCAACTCCGGCGAAGCTAAACGCCGTTGCACAATCTGCGGGTAAGACAGTATGTTATTGCCCGTGATTTCATGCGCTGCCAACGGGGTACAGTAAGCGCCGCCCGTCACAGGCTTAGCCACCCACTCCCCATGCTCATGCAACTGCGCCATCGCGAGAAGGTCGTTGCTGACATACGTGTCAGCAACGTTAAACCCCATGCTCAACGCCAAGCGTAACATGTAAGGCTTATTAACCCCGCCACACGGCAGGAACCGCCGATTACATAACGCAATATCCGGCGAACTTAACAGCCAGCCGGACACGCTAACAAACCATTCACGCGCTGCTGAATTATCTTGAGCATTGTTGCTCTTCAGGTAAGCAAACACATCCTGTCGGATAAATGCTGCCGATACCGCGACTTCCTTGTCGTCATCCAGCAAACGGTTGCGGTGAATATCCCAATGCAAACGCGGCGAACCCGATTGCCCTGTGAGCAAACAATGCACGGGAATATCATGCAATGCCGCCCGTTTCAGCAGACGTACCAATTGAGGGTCAGTGTCACCGCCTGCCAATAGCAATCGGGGCTTTATTGTCATGGTTGAATCACCTTATTTGTAATCGTGATGCCCGCCGTCTTCTTCGCCAATTGCCAACGTGGTCGCAATGGGGTCATCCACTGGCGGCAAACCACCGTCTTCCTCACCTACCATCAAGGTCGTAAAGCTTGGCTCTGGTCGGAAATTGCTAATGGTATAGCCCATTTCCTCATCCGCTATCTGGACGCTTTGATCAATATAAATCGACGCTGGCAGGCCATATTGCTTGTCGTAGCTGACATCAACCTTAGCCGCACCGCTTTTGATACCCTGTTCTACTAAATTAAACAAACCGTCAGCATTCAAATTGTAAATAGACTGCCTATTTGTTTGGCGATCATCAGGGAGCAACTCACCGGTATCCGCATAGGTAGCCGACTTAACGCTCCCGTCACGCACTTCAATATTAATCGGACGAATCGCATCACCCCGACAAAAGCAATTACGCTGTAAAGTAAACGAGTAATCGTCAATATCCAGCGAATCCCACTTTTTGCGGTTCGCGTCCAACTGTTGCTGCGCGTCTGAGCTTGTGGAACCGCCTGCATTAATGGCTTTCACATCGCGTGCAGTCAATTTCTGCCGCGAAATTTCACCACCGGTAATGCCGCCGGAAATGACCAAGGTATCACCCGCACTGAGCTTGCCGTCCTTTTTACTATCCAGCACCTCGTAACTCAACGCGCCCTTAATATCGAAACGTTCGCGCACAGCTTTATCTTGCTGCCGCGTCAATTGCAGCGGTTTAGGTTGCGGCTTGGATGGCTCAGTCGGGGGCAGTTTGTCACCAATCACTTGAATCAACTGCATAATGAGCTTGATTAGGGCTTCATTATCGCCTTTGCCAAAGGTGTTGTTACCTGAATTGCTTTGAATCGCCTTCACCGCATCGCCAAGCACGCTAGTAGCAGTCGCCAGCGTCTGGGCTGAACTGCTGCTATTTTGATTAGCAACCTGCGTTGGCTTGCTTCCACTGCTCTGTGTTATCCCTGTCATCGTGAATCCTCCAGTGTTAGGGTATATGCCCAATTTGGCATATCTGATTCTTCACATTTGTAACGCCAGTACCGATTACCTTCAGATGGGCAGACATTTTTATCTTATGAGCGGCAAGGGAAAGCGCTACACTTGAACCCATCGCCAATATGCTTTACAACACCACTTACTCGTACTACTCGTCAATTTCGCCTTAATCGCTTTTGGAGGACACATGGCAACCCGCGAAGAACTCAGCGCACAAGCATCCGCCTGCAATGATGCAGAATCCTACGCCGCCCTTGCTAAACAAGCCGCAGCCGAACCCGCCGATCTGGACTACGCCAAAGAATTGCTGGCAAAAGGCGAATCCAACTGCTCTTTCCCCGCGCATTACGTCGCGGTTGCGGAAGGCTATGTGGCGGCTGGTGATAACGACAAAGCCGCTGCCCTGTACGACGAAGCCGCCAATGCGTGCTTTGATGCCAAAGAAAAAGCTGAAACTGGCTACAGCATTGCCAAATTCCTCGGCGACCGCGACAAAGGCCGTGCGTTGTTGGAAGAAGCCATCAGCGAAACCACCAATACCACCGAATTGCTGTCTTACGCCGGTTACGTGCAAGACGCACTGCAAGACAATGCGCTTGCCAACAAGCTGTTCAGCAAAGTCACTGCCAACTGCAAAAGCATTGCCGATTACCAAAAACTGGCGAGCGACATTAAAAACAGCGGCAACCCTACTACCGCGCTGATGGTCTTCAAAAAGGCCGCACCTTCCAGCAGCGAAACTGCCGACGTGGTGAGCTTTGCGAAAGGTTTAAAAGACCTGTTCGGCGATGATAAAGAAGTCGCAGCGACACTGGGCGATGCGGAAAGCAATTGCATGTTCCCCGCGCAATTTGTGGTACTCGCAGGCGGTTTCATGAACCTGCTCGGCGACAAAGCCAAAGCCGAAGATTTGCTGGAACAAGGCAAAAACTTCGCCATGAGCGGTGAAGAAAACCTCGACCTTGCCACCGGTTACGCCAGCTTACTGGGCGACCAAGCCACTGCTAAAGATATGTACGGTGTTGCCCTGAACGAATTCAGCGGCAAAGAAGACCTGTTGAAACTCGCCAGTGCCGTTGCCGCCAATATGGATGACAAAACCATCGCAGGCAAAGCTTACGACAAACTCGCCAGCAAACTCAGCACCCCTACCGATTTGGCAATGTTGGCAAAAGCCGTCAACGACAACCTCGGTGACAAAGACCGCGTTGCCAGCATTTACGCTGCTGCGGAAAGCAAAGCCACTAACGCTGCCGCCTTGGTATCACTCGCAGGCGAAGTCAATGCCAACTTGCAAGACCCTGCCAAAACCAACGCGCTGTACGCCAAAGCGGTTGACGCTTGCAAAGTTTACACTGACGCAACCAGCATCCTCGAAGCCCTCGCCAAAAATCCGGCGGATACAGCATTGGCAGGCACTGCCCTGCAAAAAGCACTGGAGCTGACCGACACCAACGCACAAGTATTAGACGTAGCGCAACGCGCCCAAAAACTGACACCGGGCGACAATACCGTGGTTATCCAGGCTCTCGACAAAGCCGAAGCTAACGTCAGTTCCCTCGATGAAATGCGCAAACTGGCAAATGCATCCAAGCAATTGCTGGCGGATGATGCCGAGCGCAACGACCGCATCAGCGGGAAACTGGCTAAGCGCGAAGCCAGCCAAGCGCGTTACACCGAATTCCAAAATCAGGAAAAAACCCTGACGCGCCCCAACCAGTTCATTGCACTGGCAGGTGCGGTGGTCGAAGAACTGGAAGACACCTCCTACGCCAGCCAATTGCTGACCACGGCGGAAGAAAAGATGCAGGATGCAGGTACATTCAGCTTTGCCGCTTACCAGCCACTGATCGTTTCCGTCGGCAATCTGGTCAAAGACAAAGCATGGTTAGCGCGTTTGCTCGACTTAGCCGCGAACAACAGCAATACCTTTGCCCAAGTGCGCAACCTTGGCGAAACCGTCAGCAAGCAACTCAGCGACACTGAGTTTGGCAAAACTTGGACGCAGCAATTCTACGCCGCACAACTGGAAAAACTGGATGCCAGCAACGCCAGTACTTTCGAGTACAATAAACTTGCTAAAGCGGTGAAAGAGCATTTGGATGACGACGCGCAAGCGCAAACGATTTTGGACAAAGGTGAAGCCAAAGCCGAAAACCATTTCCACTTTGCTTACATGGCAGAACTGGCGCAAAAATGGGGCAATAGCAGCAAAGCCGAGAGCTTATACGCTAAAGCCACTGCCGCGTGTCAGGATGCCAGCCAGCAACGTGAATTGGCGGATTTGATGCGTAAAGCGGGTGTGGTGAGCACACTGGCGCAAGCGGCAACGCCAAGTCAGGGTGGCAAAGGCACTTATTGGTAAGCGGCGTGATGAACACATCGTGCCATGAGGTATTGCACGCATGAAACCCCGTAGCCATCAAGTTGGCGGCTGCCGGGTTGGGGCTGTCCCCACGGATGCCAAACGCCGTAAAATTGGCCGTTCTGCCGCGAAACCGTTGCCCGCTAAAGTTGACCTACGGCCGTATTTGACTGAGGTTGAGGAACAAGTGGGCAACAGTTGCGTGGCGAATGCGTGCGCAGGTGCGTATGAATACTTGGCTAAACGTCATTTGGGGGAATCCGCTGATGTCAGCCGCTTGTTTATTTATTACAACGCCCGTTATGAAGACGATGACAGCGAGAATGACGACGGCACATCCATGCAATCGGCGATCGAGGGATTAAAGAAATACGGGGCGTGCCACGAAAATTTGTGGCCTAACGACACAGACTGCATTACCGAAGAACCGGCGGCGGAAGCTTATGAACACGCCGCCAATTTCAAAATTGCCGAAGCCGAATACGTCGAAACAGATTTGGATTTGTATCGCCACACCTTGGCAGAAGGCTACCCCATTGCGTTTTGCTTGAACACCTTCTCTTCGTTTGATGAAGCAACCGACAACCGTGGGCGCGTCCCTTTACCAAAAAAGACCGAGCAAGTACGCGAAGAACACGGCTGGCACGCCATGCTTTGTGTTGGCTATTTAGACAAAGATAAGATGTTCATCGTGCGTAATTCTTGGGGCAATGAATGGGGCGACAATGGCTATTGCTACATTCCCTACAAATACGTGATTCACGCTGAACTCAACGGACATGATACTTGGGTCGTCAAAGCGGTTGAGGACTTGGATTTTAATGCTGACATTGAATCCGAAGATGACAGCTCTTACTTTGCGGAAGATGGCGCAATCCAACTGTTCGATTTCTATGTTGCCACGGACGCGGTTGAGGATTTTTCTACGGCATTGGAAGCATTGTGTGAACAATATGCCAATGCGGAAGCCTTCTATTTTGACTACGAAGAAAGCGAAGAAGATGGCATCACTTACGCCATTATCAGCAACTTTGACATCTCGCTGGATGACCCTGAGACGTTCTTGGAAGAACTGGATGCGTTGTGCAACGAATGGGCAGACGCTGAAAATTACGCTTTCAGCATAGAAGGTTACGACGATGATGATAGCGAAGCCGCTGCCGCACTGACGTTAAGTGATTTCTATATCTACACCGACCACGCTGAAACCGTCGCCGCAAAAATTGAAAAGTTATGCGCCAAACACACGACTGACGATGATTATACGCTTGAATGGGAAGAGAGCGAGGATGAAAACGGTGCTTACCTTGGATTTTCAACCTTTGAAATCACGCCAGATGATGAAGAAGCATTTTTAGCCGCACTGGAAACACTTTGCGAAAAACTATCCAACGATAACGGTTATAACTGGGAATAATGCAGATACTACTTTACAACGAACTGAATCCTGACAAAATCACCGGCTTCCGCAAATGGCGCTCTTTCATCGAAGCCGATGACCTCAAGTCCGCTGACGTCAAAAAAATCGGTGACAACTTATACCGAGCGCGGCTCAACCGCAGCGACCGTTTGCTGCTGGCTTTTTACCACTACCAAGATCAACGCTACGCATTGGTGCTGGAATACCTAAAAAGCCACGATTACGCCGGATCACGCTTCCTCAGTCACGGCGCGGTTATCGACGAAGACAAAATCCCCGCACTCGAACACGCCCCCGATGACACTCCCACCCTTGCTTACGTCAATACCCAACACGGGCGTTTCAATCTGCTGGATAAAATCATCTCGTTTGACGACACCCAGCAAGCCGTTTTCGAGCTGCCGCCACCGCTGGTGATCATCGGTTCGGCAGGCAGCGGCAAAACCGCCTTGACCTTGGAAAAGCTCAAAGCCTGCCCCGGCGATGTCCTGTACGTCACGCTATCGCCGTATCTGGTGAAAAATTCCCGCGACCTGTATTACGCCCACGGCTACGAAAACGCGCAACAACACGTCGATTTCCTCTCCTTCCAAGAATTTCTCGAAAGCATCCAAATCCCAGGCGGCAAACCGATTCATTTCCGCGAATTTGCGCAGTGGTTCAGCCGTTTACCGCGCACACCCATTAAAGATGCACACAAACTGTTCGAGGAATTCAAAGGAGTCATAACCGGCCCTTCCGTTGACAGCGCTTACCTCAGCCGCGACGAATACCTCAATCTCGGCATCAAGCAGTCCATTTTCTTGGAAGACGAACGCCCAGTTGTTTACGATATTTTCAGCCGCTACCTGACTTTTTTGCAGGAAAACCAGCATTACGATAGCAATATTCTCAGCCACCAATACCTAGAACGGGTTGCACCACGCTACGATTTCGTGGTGGTTGACGAAGTGCAGGATTTAACCAATATCCAGCTTTTCCTCATTCTCAAAACCTTGCGTGACCCCACCGGATTTTTGCTGTGTGGTGATTCCAACCAAATCGTCCACCCCAATTTTTTTTCATGGAGCAAGCTCAAAAGCCTGTTTTACACCCACGGCGAATTGCAGGCGGATGTCGATTTAATCCGCATCCTGAGCACCAATTACCGCAATTCCCCGCAAGTCACCGCGCTGGCAAATCGGATTTTGCTGCTCAAAAATGCCCGCTTCGGCTCGATTGACCGCGAAAGCAATTATCTGGTGCACAGTAACGGGCATGTGCAAGGCGATGTGGTATTTCTGCAAGACCGCGATAATATTCGCCGTGAACTGGATGCCAAAACCCGCAGTTCCACCCGTTTCGCCGTGGTAGTCATGCACCCCGAACAAAAAGCCGAAGCGCAACAACATTTCAACACGCCGCTGGTCTTCTCGATCCAAGAAGCCAAAGGGCTTGAATACGACAATATTATTCTCTACAACTTTCTGAGTGCCGAAAACAAGCGCTTCCGCGAGATTAGCGCAGGTGTCACCCACGCCGACCTGCAGCAAGACCTGACGTATGCTCGCGCTAAAAATAAAACCGATAAGTCACTAGAAACCTACAAGTTTTACATTAACGCACTATACGTTGCCCTCACCCGTGCGGTGCGTAATTTGTATTGGATCGAAGCCGAATCCAAACAACACGTACTCGATTTACTCGGCTTGCACAATGCGCAAGAGACACTCAATCTCGCTAACCAAAATTCCAGCCGCGAAGAATGGCAACGCGAAGCCCACAAACTCGAATTGCAAGGCAAGCAAGAACAAGCTGATCGTATCCGCCAAGAAATTCTCCAGCAACAAACCCCGGATTGGGCAGTTTATACCGGCGAAACCTTGCAGCATTTGCACACCCAAGCCATTCAGCAAGGCGATAAAAAAGCTCGGCTGTCACTGTTTGAAGTCGCTCTGGTATACGAAGATCGGCAATGCCTACGTGATTTGCTCAAGGTTGATTTCAAACCCGCCAGACATCCCGCCAATGGGATCAAGCAATTACAGCAGAAATATTACCTGCCTTATCAGCTTAAAAATCCAGTGGCATTGCGCAACCAGCTTAATAAATTTGGCGTGGATTTTCGCAACCCATTCAACCAAACCCCGCTCATGGTGGCGGCTTGGCTGGGCAATTCAAGCTTAATTCATGAACTGGCGGCGCTCGGTGTCAACCCCGAATACGTGGATAATAACCAATTCACCGCGTTTCAGATTGCCTTGCAACAAGCCAGCAAAGACGAGAAATACGCCAAACATCACCTTGCCAGCATTTACCGGCAACTTTCCCCCGACAGTTTAAGCATTCAAATTGACGGCAAATTATTAAAACTCGACCAGCACAGCATGGAATTTTTCCTGCTCAATCTAATGATTGCGCTGTTTTACCGCGCCCTGCCTCTTAAAATTGGTGGAAACGGTGGTTTTGGTACACAAGACATTATTGACGCAGTGGCACATTTCCCACCGGATGTGTTAAGCCCACAACGCAAACAACGCGCTTATATTTCCAGTATTTTCTCGAAAAACGAGATGTACCGCGACGACCGTTACAACCGCAAACTGTTCTATCGGGTGCGCCAAGGGCATTACCTGTTTAACCCTAGCCTGATGCTGAAAGTGGAAGGCGAGTGGGTCAATATTTACGATGTGCTGGATCTCGATAAATTGGCTTACCACCCCGCCGATACCCCGGATTGGTGGAGCGAACACGATCAAGCCCGCTGGGACGCTTGGCTGGATGCGGGACGCGACCACATTAAACACCAGCTTCAGCAAGTGCGTACTGCCATGCTGAATGATGCACTCTCCATGTTAAAATCCCTGTGCGAACAAGAGTTACGTAAGATTCAGGACAGTTAATCGTGATCAATTACAAACATTTGTATTACTTTCGTGAAGTAGCCACCTTGGGCAGCATTGTGCGTGCCTGCGAAAGCCTGAACCTGACGCCACAAACCATTAGCGGGCAATTGCAATTGCTGGAAGAATCCCTCGGTGTCAAGCTCTTCCGCAAACAAGGGCGCAATCTGGAACTCACCGACGCGGGGCATACCGCGCTACGTTATGCCGATGAAATTTTTCAATTAGGCAGTGCCTTGGAACAAGCTTTGCAAACCCACCCTTCCGGGCAGGCACGGCTGTTTCGGGTCGGTATCGTCGATGTTGTCCCTAAAACCATTGCCTACAAATTGCTGGAACCGGCAATGCTGCTCAGCCCGCAAATTCACATTGTGTGCCACGAAGGGCCCTTACCTGACTTACTGGGGGAACTTGCCATGCACCGTATTGAGCTGGTAATTGCGGACAAACCGCTTCCCAACACGCTGCCAATCAAAGGTTTTTCACACCGCTTGGGGTTCAGCAGCATTAGCTTTTTTGCGCACACCACGGTGAAAGCAGGCTTACAGGGTAAATTCCCAGAATGCTTAAACAATGCGCCCCTGCTGATTCCGAGCGAAGGCACGTCAGTACGCAATGAACTCATGAATTGGTTTCATCAGCAGAAAGTGCAGCCGAATATTATTGGAGAATTCGATGATAGCGCTCTGATGCGAGCATTTGGCTTTGGCGGGGCGGGTATTTTTGTTGCACCTTCGGTGCAGGAAGATACGTTTACCCAAGAGCCGGATATTCATTGCATTGGGCAAGCAGACGGGGTGATGGAACAATTTTTTGCGATTTCGGTGGAACGGCGGATTAGCCATCCTGCGGTCTTGGCGATTACCAAGAGTGCGCAGGACTGGCTACAGCCTAAAGCCAAGGCTTAATTACAAACCGAAATCGTCCGCAGGAACGCCCAAATCGCGGCAAATTTCACGCACGACTTGCTTTTCCTTATCATCAAACGAGCCGTCGGCACTGCCGATTGCCATGCAAACGCGCACCATCAAGCGTGCTGCATCGGGTTTGCTACGCAGCTTACCGATCATTTTCAGGGCTTCGGCTTTACCGATTTCGTTGTCAAACTCAAAGTTTTCGGTCACTTTGTTAAACACTGCAATCACGTCTTTGGTTTCAAAGACTTTCAATTCATCCGATTGCTGGATGAATTTCATCATCTTTTGCTTTTCGGACGCATCAATACTGCCATCCGCAGCCGCGACTAAACCGCAACCGGCAACGCACGCTTCCATGAATTCACGATTTTTGAATTTACCGACTTCGGTTGCTAATTTAGCGCGGGCTTCCCCGACTTTTTCTTTCAAACTATCAAAAAATGACATAAATAATCTCCTTACAAGTTAGGCTTCCGCCAATAATTTCTTTTTGTGACGCAGTGATGACACAATCGACAACACAATAAACGTCACACCGATCAAACCAGTAATGACTTCGGGAATATGGTAATGAATGCTAAATAGCATGATAAACGCCAACGCACCAATACCATAATGCGCACCGTGTTCCAGATAAATGTATTCATCCAACGTGCCTTTATGTACCAAATGCACGGTCAGGGAACGCACAAACATCGCGCCAATTGCCAGACCCAACATAATAATGACAACATCTTTGGTAATCGCAAACGCACCAATTACGCCGTCAAATGAGAATGATGCATCCAATACTTCCAGATATAAAAAGCCTGCTAAACCGTTACGTTTAACGCTTTTAACAACCGCTTCGCCTTCCGCTTCGTCTTCAAAAAACACGTCTAAGCTGCTGACCGCAATGTATAACACCACGCCAGCCAAACCAGCCACCAATACGGTTAAACGGGTTTCATCACTAATCGGCAGGAATTCTTGCAATAAAAACAACATAATTAAGGCTAACAGCACGCTAATCACGTCGAGCTTGCCCATGGCACTCATGCGTTCTTCGATGGCATGAATCCAGTGAACATCCTTTTCGTTGTCGAACATAAAGCTCAGGAACACCAACAACAAGAACATGCCACCAAACGCCGCAATACCCGCATGGCTTTCCATCAAATGGCGGGAATATTCCTCTGGATTATTCAAGGCCATGCTCATGACATCAATCGTACCCAGCCCCGTCGCCACCGCCACAATCACAATTGGGAAGACTAAACGCATCCCGAATACCGCAATCAGAATACCGACGGTTAAAAATAGCTGTTGCCATTTTTCGTCCATTTCCTTGAGGACAGAGGCATTCACGACCGCATTATCAAATGACAGGCTCACTTCCATGACGCCTAACACTACCACCAAGAAAATGGCGGTGGCTATGCCCATCGAGGTGGTCGCTCCCCACCAAATAGCCAACCCTACACACAAGAAGGTGACTAAAAACGAATATTTAAAATCCTGAAACATGGGGTTAATACTTTAGTTAAGAATAAACAAAACAGGCATCTGCAACGAGATGCCTGTCAAACTATAAGAGCATTGCGAACAATGCCTTACCGTATTTAGCCAAGATTAACGCCCATTGAGGCAGCCATCGGGCCTAAACCACCGGCAAAACCTTGACCGACTGCTTTGAATTTCCAGTCAGCATTATGACGATACACTTCACCAAACAGCATAGCCGTTTCAATGCTGGCATCTTCTGACAGGTCATAACGGGCAATTTCAGTATTATCCGCCGCGTTCACCAAACGGATGTACGCATTGCTGACTTGCCCAAAGTTTTGACCGCGTGCTTCGGCATCATGAATAGTCACCGCGAATACCAATTTCTTAACATTTTCGCCCATGCCTGCAAGGTTCAATTTCACCTGCTCATCATCGCCAGCGCCTTCGCCGGTTTTGTTATCACCCAGATGTTCGACATTGCCGCACGCGGATTTTTTATTGTTGTAGAAAATAAACGAGTCATCCGACAATACTTTACCGTCTTCGCCTAACATGAATGCGGAAGCATCCAAGTCAAAACCAGCGCCATCAGTTGCACGGGTATCCCAACCCAAACCTACCAATACGCCAGTTAAACCGGGGGCTTCTTTGGTTAAAGAAACGTTACCGCCTTTTTGTAAACTAACAGCCATTGTAAAACTCCATTATCTTCAGTATTTAATAAAAAACATTAACCAATTTGAATGCCATATTGGTCACACATCGCTTTTAAACCGCCCGCATAACCTTGCCCAACAGCACGGAATTTCCATTCGGCGTTATTGCGGTATAACTCACCGAACACCATCGCGGTTTCAGTGGAATAATCTTCTGCCAAATCGTAGCGCACAATTTCCGTGCCGGTAACGTCATTGACCACACGAATAAATGCATTGGCAACTTGACCGAAATTCTGCCGACGTGCTTCGGCATCGTGAATCGTCACAGTAAACGCCACCTTGGTAATGTCGGCAGGCACTTTGCTCAAATCCACTTTCATGGATTCATCATCGCCATCGCCTTGCCCTGTACGATTATCGCCCGTGTGTTCAACGGAACCGTCGGTGGATTTCAGTTGATTGTAAAAAATAAAATCCGCATCACCGCGCACTTTTCCACTCGCGGTCAACAAAAATGCGCTGGCATCAAGGTCGAAACCTGCACCATCAGTGCTGCGCTCATCCCACCCCAAACCAATAAGAATTTTGGTTAAACTGGGATCGGTTTTGCTTAAAGAAAGGTTGCCGCCTTTTTGTAAACTTAAAGCCATCTCACACTCCTTTTATTCTAACACTTATTTTGAACCTGCCCGCCAGTTTAAACCCCAATGGTAGGCTTGATCCATTTCCTGATGCCCACGGAAATAACGCACCTCACGGTTAACTTGCAATTCACCATTAACATTTTCCAGCAAGACGACTGCACACATGCCTAGCGAATTGCTGCCTTCGGTCAAGCGAATTTCTAACGGGGGTTCATTCGGCACATAGATGGTGACAACACCATCGGTTTGTGCCCAATTGGGCGCACCTTCGTAGATAAAGGCATACACCAGAATCCGCTTGAAGGTTTGCCACTGTTGCCCGTTGATGTGCAACCATTCGCCTTCCGAAATCGCGCCCGTGCGGTCATCGCCTTTGAGTTCGATATACGGGTCACTGCGGAACGAACCAAAGCGGTTGCCGAGGGCTTGAATCGCGCTAATCGTGCCGTCGCGCTGTTCGTACAAACAACCGACATCCAGATCCATGCCTTTATTGCTACCGCCGCCGAATAAGCCGCCAAGCAAACCGCCACTTTTCGCAGCCGGTGCTTGACCACGATTCCAGTTCAGGTTGATACGAATTTCTCCGAAGCCTTCGGTCTTTTTTTCCAGACTGACACGCGGCTTGGCTTTATCCAGCGTCACTTTGCTCAGGGAAATCGGCTTTTTCGCGGGTGCAGGCGGAGGCGGTACTGGTGGAGCCGCCGCTGGTGTGGGATCACTGATTTCCACCCCGAAATGTTCCGCCAACGGTTTTAAGCCGCCCGCGAAACCTTGCCCAACTGCGCGGAATTTCCACTGCCCTTGGCGCAGGTACAATTCGCCCAGAATCAGTGCCGATTCGACCATGCCCTTAGCAGGCAAGGTAGCTTGCAATACCGCTTGCCCCGCCACATTTTTCACGGTGACTTGCAAACTGGTGAATGCGCCGAAATTGGTGCGGTTTTCGTGAATGGTGGCGGTGAACGCTATTTTTTCCGTGCCTGCCAAAACATTCGGCAAATCGACGGCGAATTCAGCACGACCAGCACTGTTGCCGACAAACGCCACACTGCCATTGCCGGGGCGCGGTTGCCCGTAAAACACCATGTCATCATCGCCGCGTACTTTGCCGGTAGCGGTCAGGACAAAGGCGGAAATATCCACCTCTGCCCCATTGACTTGGACAGGCGATAGCAGGACTTCAACGTGCAGTTTTTCACGAGGTACAGGGCAATTCGCCCCAGCCACCAGTTGGGTCACTGACATCGCGTTACTCCTAGAGTGCTGCCAATACCGCAGGCATCATGTCGTTGGCGACTGCACCTGCCGTCGGTGTGCCAACCGCTTTCATCTCCCAGCCTGCACCGTTACGGCTCACAATCGCCATAACCACACCCGTGTGTGCGCCTTTGTCGGACAGGTTGAATTTCGCCATTTCGGTATTGTTGCTGTCATCCACCAAACGGCAGAATGCGCCGCCGACTTCATTGAAGGTTTGCCCACGGAACGAGCAGACGGTGAACGCCAGATACGCCACATTGCCCGGTAAACGGGTCAAATCGACGAAAATCACTTCATCATCGCCCGAACCTTCGCCGGTCAGATTGTCACCGGAGTGGCGAATTGAACCGTCACGGCTTTCCAATTGACGGAACCATACTACGTCAAGCAGGTTCTTTTGCGCATCCAGCAACAGGCAGGAAGCATCCAAGTCAATGTCTGCCGCAGCGCCACCGCCAAACATGCTACCAAAGAAACCGCTTTTTTTCGGTGCTTCTGCCGGATCCCAGCCCAAGCCCATGCGTACTTTACTCAAGCCACCGCCGCCGGTTTTTTCCAGCGAAATACGTTGACCTTTGCTTAAACTTACAGCCATGAGAATCTTCATCCTTTTGTATTGTTGAATGACAACATCTTAGAGAGTCGCCCAAATGCAAGCAACACTCACCCAGAATTGTCAGGTTATTTCAGCCTAACGGTTGCAATACCACGGGGGTACTGACTTCGCTGACTCGCAAACCGTAACGCAGCGGTGCGATGCTCAGGGTTTCCCCTTGCAAGCTTTGCAGGAAAACCTCAGCCAGATTCACGCCAGCCAGACACGCCATACCAAAGCCACCGGAAGGACGCGGGTTGATTTCCAGCAAACGCGGCTCGCCCGCTGCGTTCGCTTTGAACTGAATATTGAATAAGCCGTTCAAGCCGTAATACACGGTCAAACGTTCGACCATGCCTTGAATAGCGGCGTTATTGTCGATTTCCTGCCCGTATCCTGCTTGTGGATATTTTTTGCGTTGAATCGCGCATAACAACTGCCCGTTACGCCCCGCACAGTCCACGCTCCATTCTTCACCGGGTAAATGTTCCATCACCAGCAATTCGGGGAATGTCGGCGTGTGTGCCATGCCTGCGCGTAATTCTGCCAGCGGGATTTCGTATTCCACCCCTTCCAGCAAATGCGTAATGCTGTCGCGCTGCGTGTCCAGAATGCGAAATCCTAAGCCAAATACCGACTCGGCGGGTTTCACGCACAAAGCTGCGTGCTGGCGTGAAAGCTCTGCCACTGCCTGATCAAAACCGTTGCTATCCGTCACCGCGATACACGCCATTGTCAGTGCCACACTGGGTGGCAAGGTGCGGTAAAACTCGCCTTTATTGTGCAATAACTTCAGTGTTTCCGGGGATGCCACTGCAATCAACTGCGTTCCGATTTGCGCAAAATCGGCTTGATGACGCACCAGCAACACCGCCTCTTTGGCAGGCCAGAAATAATCAATCTGATGCTGTTGGCAAAAGCTCAAACACCAATCCAGATAAGCGGCCCCGACCAAACCGGGCGGTTCATGCATCGCTTCATCGGCTGCCAAAAAGACGGAAGCAGCCGGATTGGTATGCGTTGAAACGATGGTGACACCCGCTTGGCGAAGGTTATTGAACACCGAGGTAATGCTGGAAAATGTTTTGTTGAACCAAATACGCATGGTATGCCCTGTTTAGAATTGTAGTAATGATGACCCGCGTTAGTATGCCCGATTCGCCGCAATAATTTCAGGCATTTTCACCTCAATTCTTGCTATCATGCTGCGCATAATCATCCAGCTCGGTAACAATAATTATGATGAATTTACCCCTAGGAGCAAACCTGCCACTGACCGGCAACCGCTGGACAGTCGCCCTCACCTTTCCGCACGACATCCGCCACGATTTAGGGCTGGCTGTGTTGCCGGTGAATGAAGCCAAACAGTTAGTCATTCCCCCGCAATTAGCCCATGCCAATGCCACCGAATGGGCAAGCGCCAAGCTGAATGACGCAGGCACGAGCTACTCCCTGACATTGGATACCAGTGTGTTATCCAACCCCAACATTACCCGCTTGTGCGTGGTGCTGTACCGCTATGGCGCACGCGGGCCGGTAAATGTCGGCAGCAATGTCAGTGTGCAAATGGATGCCGTTTTCAGCCACAGCATTGCATTAGAGGACATGCAAGCCTCCGCGCTGATTGCCGCCGAATTTTACCAGCGAGCGGGGCAATGGAAAGTACGTGCTCTGGCAGAAACCTCCGCCTACGGGCTTGCTGCTTTGGGGCGCAGAATGGGCATGGAGATGGATGAAAGCTCACCCTTCAACACCCCAAACAACCCCGAATGTCAGCCCGGTAATTGGACAGGCACAGCGTTTCTGGTTGCCCCCAATGTGTTCATGACCAACGCACATGTGGCAGACGGCGCAAGCCGTATCCGCCTCAGCTCCCTGCAAGGCAATCTCGATGCCGAACCCATTATCAGCGACAGTACCAACGATCTGGCCTTGTTGCGGGTAGCAAGCCCCAGTCATCTGCAACCACTCCCGTTCCGCAGCAGCGGCGTAGGTTTGGCACAAAGCATTACCACGCTGGGCTATCCACTGGCAGGCTTGATGGGCAGCGGCATTCAAGTCACGCAAGGCGTTATTTCCGGCCTGTTTGGGGCGCACAATGACATTCGCCTGCTGCAATTCACCGCACCGATCCAGCCCGGTTCTAGCGGCAGTCCCTTACTGGATGAAACGGGCGCAGTATTAGGCGTGGTGTCGTCCACGTTTACGCACGCGCAGAACATGAATTTTGCCATCCGTCACAGTTTGGCGATTGCATTAATGGAAGCGGCTAATATCCAATACCAGCTACAAAGCAGTGCGCAAACGCTATCAGCCGCGCAAATGGTGACGCAAACCCAAAATGCCATCTGGCGTGTAGAATGCGCCAGCTAAATAACTACCAACGGATTTTTCATGCAAATCAATGTCGCCCTCGAACAGGGCACGCTCAACCTGACCATCGAATCTGGCACACATTCGCCGGATGAACTCTTCGGCTTTGCGCAACGCCGCAACCCGAAACGCGCTTTTCTGTTTGTCTCCAAAGTGTTGGGCAGACACATTCCGGTATCGCCAGCGGTCATGCGCAACGCCACGGATACCCTTGCCGCGCAAATCCCCGCTGACTTGCCGGGGCCAGTCGTCGTCATCGGCATGGCAGAAACCGCGATTGCTATGGGTGCGGGTGTGCAACAAGCCCTCAGCCGCAGCCGCGACGACACGCTGTACCTTTGCACCACGCGCCACCCGCTGAACTTGCCGATTTTGGTCGAATTCCGCGAAGAACACAGCCACGCCACCCAGCAAGTACTGCATCTGCCGCAACACGCCGCCGATGTCGAATTGCTACGCACGGCACGTACTTTAGTGTTGGTCGATGACGAAGCCTCCACAGGCAAAACCTTTGCCAACTTGCTGGAAGCCTTGCAACGCGCCGGACTGGATCAGTTTGAACACATCGTCGCCGCCACCCTCACCGACTGGTCGGGCGGTGCTGCCGCCGAACGGCTGGGCGAACGCGCCATTGCCGTTTCACTGCTGTCAGGGCGTTGGGATTGGCAAGCCAACGACGCGCCGCCGCCAGAAATGCCGCAAGTCGATGTTTTGGGTACGGGCGAATGGCACGCCAATCCTGCCAATGATTGGGGACGTTTGGGTGTTCGCAAACATCGGGTTTCTAACTTCAACATAAACGTCACGCCCTGCGAACGCATCCTAGTCCTCGGTACAGGCGAATTCGTCTGGCCACCCTTCTTACTCGCAGAACACCTAGAACAACAAGGCGCAACCGTGCATTTCAGCGCCACCACCCGCTCCCCCATTGCCTTGGGTCACAGCATCCAACACCGCTATTGCTTGCACGACAATTACGGGCAAGGCATTGCCAACTTCCTCTACAACGTCGTGCCTGAAAATTACGACCGCATCCTATTGTGCAGCGAGCCGCCCGCGCATTTGCTGGATAAAGAGCTAATCAACGTCTTGAACCCCACCTGTGTGGAGTTCTACCCGTGAAGCCCTTATTACTCACCGATTTGGATGACACGCTATTTCAGACTGCCCGCAAAATGCCAGCGGATGCGGATAAAATCCCCGCCGCGCAAGGCAAAACCAGCGACAGCGGGAGCTTTATGCACCCTTGGCAACACGATTTCATCCACTGGGCACTGGACTGCATGACCGTGATTCCGGTGACGGCGCGGGGAATTACCTCTTTCAAACGTGTCCACTTGCCCTTCCAACATGGGGCGGTGTGCGTCCACGGTGCGGCTATCCTGACCCCCGATGGTCAGGTGGATGCAGCATGGCATTCACACATCCAACCGCAACTTGCCGCTTACCAAGACCGCCTACCAGATATGTTGGCAATCGCGCTGCAAACAGGTGAAACGCTGGGGTTATCTTTACGCGGCTGGCTGGAATCGGTAGAAGACAGCGCGGCGTATCTGGTGGTCAAAAGCAATACCGCCAGCGCAACAGACCTCCAACAACTGCTGCACGCCTTACGTGAAACCCTTAACTTGCAAGGCTTCTACACCCACATGAATGGCAACAACCTCGCACTGCTGCCCGATTTCGTCAATAAACGCGCAGCAGCAGCGGAAATTCTGCGGCGGCATACGGCTGAACACGGGCGTACTCCGGTATTCGGCATGGGCGATAGCGTGTCCGATTTGGGATTTATGCGCCTGTGTGATTTCGCCGCCTTCCCGCCCAACACGCAAATTTGCAGGCAGTTACCATGAGCGAAACCCAAGGCTTTCACGGCTCGTATGCTGCCAGCGATGTCACGTTTCTGTTGCGGCAAATCGTGATGGAAACCACGCCCGTGGAGGAAAAGGAACGCCTGATTCAAAGCGGGCAACGCCATTATTCCGAAATGCTGACGTTGGAATCGCCGCCATCGGCTGCGCATCAAGCCTTGTTCGAGCAAGCACTGGATGATGGGCTGGAACGCCTTGCCCGCGAAGTGCAAGCCTTGGCACTGGCCTTGCAACAACGTCGCCCAAATCGCCCGATTGTGCTGGTCAGTTTCGTGCGGGCGGGTGTGCCGTTGGGCGTATTGCTGGTACGTGCCTTGCGCGAGTTGGGTGTGGAAAGTGAGCATTACGGCATCAGCATTGTGCGGGACAAAGGCATCGACCAAGCAGCGGTGGATTGGATCGAGCAACGCCATGCCTTCGCTGACATTGTGTGGGTCGATGGCTGGGTCGGCAAAGGCGCAATTCATGGCGAATTACAACGTTCGCTAGGTAAACGTTACCCTGACAGTGAGATTCCCTTGGTGGTGTTGGCTGACCCGACCGGCAAGGCGTGGCTGGCAGCATCCGGGGAAGATTGGCTGATTCCATTTGGCGTTTTAGGCTCTACCGTTTCCGGCTTGGTGTCGCGCTCGATTTTACGCGAGGATGGCGGCTGGCACGCTTGCGTCAATTACGCGCATTTGGCGGAATACGATGTTAGCCAATGGTTTGTCGATACCGTGGATGCTTGCCGTCGTCGTCAACAGGGTGTCGCGGCGGCAGATTGGGCGGATGCGTTGCGCCACACCCTGCTGGCGCAATCACAAGCTACCATTGCACAACTAGTTGAAACCTATGACATTACCAACCTTAACCGCTTGAAACCGGGGATTGCGGAAGCCACCCGTGCGGTCATGCGGCGCGTGCCAGAACACATTTTGGTGCAGCGCCTCGATGACCCGAATATCCGCTTATTACGCCATCTTGCCGAATCGCGGGGTATTACCCTGCAAGCGGTTGGGGATGGGCTTGCGCCATACCGTGCGATAACCATAATCAAGAAGACCACATGACCACACGAATTTCTCCTTACCAGTTAGGCGCAACCTTATACATGCCAGCAACACGCCCCGATTTGCTGGAGGTGATTTTACGGCAGAAAATCCCCGATCTGCGCTCGATGGTGATTTGCCTCGAAGACGCGGTGCGCGAAGATGAAGTCGCTGCCAGCTTGACTAACCTGCAACACTGTTTGCACGAACTGCGCGGGCAAGAGCGCGGCGTACCGCTGGTATTTATTCGCCCGCGTCATCCCCAGATGGCGCACAAGCTATTGGCGATGCAAGGCATTGAGTGCATTGACGGCTTTGTGCTGCCCAAGTTTGATAACCAGTCGTTTGCAGCGTGGTATGCGGTGGTGCAAGCTGCGCCCGCGCATTTGCTGTTTATGCCGACGCTGGAAACCGCACAAGTGTTGGATGCATTGGCAGTGCGCGAATTGTGCGAACGCTTGCAAGATGACGGGATTAAGTCGCGGATATTAGCATTACGGATTGGCGGTAACGATTTGTTGTCGTGCTTACGCTTGCGTACTCACCATGCCCATACCTTATACGATGGCCCGTTGGGGTATGTCGTGGCAATGCTGGTGACGCATTTTGCTCCAGCAGGTTTTCACTTGACCGCGCCCGTGTTTGAATATTTTCAGGATCACACCGTCTTGCAAGCCGAATTCCAGCGCGATTTGCTGCATGGTTTGGTGGGTAAAACGGTGATTCACCCTAGCCAGATTGCGGTGATCCATCAGGCGTTGAAAGTGGATAGCCGTGATTACGAAGCGGCGTTGCGGATTTTGGATGATGCCATGCCTGCGGTATTCCAGTTTGAAGGCGCGATGTGCGAACCCGCGACGCATCACCATTGGGCAGTGCAGGTGATGGAACGTGCCAAGCATTTTGGGTGTCATTTGCACGCGGTGGCGGTGGATGAGGGCATGGAGAAAGAGTGTGCGGCGTTGTATTAAGGCAACCTCTCCCCTCACTTCATTGCTATAATCCCCCGTATGGGAAATAAAGACATCATCAGCAAATCCGTACTGGGTCATTTAGCCGCCGATATTGCCAATCTATTACTCAATTTGAATGTAGATGCGCAAGATGTGGAGCTACTGGATACCGAACAGCAGCGCGTCGAACAGCGCCGTGCCGACCTAGTGGCGCGGATGCGCAGCAAAGCCGACGATACACCGTTTATCTTGCATATCGAAATTCAAAACCAGAATGACACGGCGATGCCTTTACGCATGTTGCGTTATTTCACTGATATTCAGCTCGCTCACCCACAGGAAAGTGTACACCAGCACTTAATTTACATAGGCAAAGAGCGCCTCACCATGCCCGATCATTTTCAGGCACGCGCTTTCACCTACCGCTATGAACTGCTGGATATGCACACCGTGGATTGCAGTTTATTGCTCACGCAAGACACACCGGACGCGCTGGTTCTCGCCATTTTATGCGACTTCAAAGGTCGCCCCGAACAAGAAATGGTCAATTACATCGTGCTGCGCTTACGCGAGCTGATGGGCGAAGACGAAAGCGGTTTCCGCAACTACTTTGAAATGCTCGAAACCTTGGCTGAAAACCGTGATCTACAACCTTATTTAGAAGAGGCTGAAAAAATGTTAACTGAAGTCGATGTAACAAAATTTGCCTCCTACCGCTGGGGAGTACGAGCGGGTCTTGAACAAGGGATCGAACAAGGCATCGAAAAAGGCGAGTTAAAAAAAGCACAAGAGATTGCTCGTCAATTGTTAACGCTGGGTGTGATTCCAGAAGAAGACGTTGCACGTATTACCAGCTTAAGCTTGGAGCAAGTAATAGCGCTGCGATCACAGCACTAGGGGTTTACACGCCCCCCAACTGCGCCGAAATCGCCTTCCCCGCCGCCTGCACCGCCTCCACCCACGCCATCTGCCGCCGCTCCATCGGGGCAGATACCGACAGACCCGCCACTGCCCTGCCCGTGCTGTCATAAATCAACACACCGATGCACCCTACGCCGATTTCCGCCTCTTCATTATCCAGCGCGTAGCCCTGTTGCGCCGCTTGCTGGCAAACGCTCAGCAATTGCGGTAAGGTCGAAAGCGTGTTGCGGGTATACGCGGGTAAATTGGTGCGCTGCGCGTAGCTGCGAATATCGTCATCACTGCCCACCCCCAACATCAGCTTGCCGACGGCGGTAACGTGCAGCGGCGCACGGCTGCCGACCACTTGTTGCACATGCATCATGCGGTTCGGCGTGGCTTTTTCGATGTACACCACCACATCGCCTTCGCGCAAAGTGAGGTTGACCGACTCGTTCAATTGATCACGCAAGGCTTCCATGTAGGGCAACGCCACCGAACGCAAGTCGATCTTATTGTGCAAACGCACCCCTAATTGCAACAAGTGAATCCCCAGCCGGTAACGCCCCGCCGGGTCACGTTCCACAAACCGATTGTCGATCAAGGAACTGAGGATGCGGTGCGCGGTGGAAGTGTGTAACCCCGTTTCCGCGCTCAACACTTTCAGGCTGATCGGCTCAGGGTAACGGGCGATGGCATCGAGCAACGCGGCGGCGCGGTCGATGACTTGGATACGGGTGGTGTCGGTTTCTGCTTTCATGGCAGTAGTATAGAACAATTTCCCACAATGTGGAAACTATACCGTATTGCGATAAATCACCAGGACGCTTATTGTTAGCCCATAGCAACACATTCAGGAGACACGACCATGACTGCACCCACTTTCTGCGAAGGCATCTTGCATTTCGGCGCACCATCCAGCGCGTTCACGCAATACGGCGCGAGTTCCGCGATTGCCCCTAATCAAACCGCGATCACCGCAATCAACGACCAAGCCGTTTACCAATGCCGCTTAATCGTTGATGCCTTGCGCTATACCACGCTGCAATTGTGCGCCTCGAAAGAATCCGGGCATCCCGGCGGCTTTGCCAGTTCTGCCGATGCTTACGCGGCGTTGGTGCTGTTGGGGCATACCAATATCGTCACGGAAGTGGGGCATCATGCGCCCGGTTTCTACAGCGCGATGTTCCTCGACGGCTCGCTGGAAGACATGGGCATTCATACCATGAACGATTTGCAAGCCCGTTTCCGCGAACGTGACGGCTTGTTGGGGCATTTATCCGGCGCGATTCCGGGCTTGCTCGCTCCCGCTGGCCCCTTGGGTCAAGGGCAACATTTTGCGATGGCGGGCGCGTACTTGAATCGCGACAAGCTGTTCCCCTGCACCATCGGCGACGGCGGTTTGGGCGAACCGTACATTTTGTCGGCATTCAAACACTTCCACACCAGCTACCCCGATGTGACCAATTTCTTGCCGGTCTTGGTATGGAACGGCTTCAGTCAGGAACACCATTCGATGGTGTCGCTGATGAGCAATGCGCAAATGCGGGACTACTGGAAAGCGCACGATTTCGGCAATGTGGTGCTGATCGACGCGAAAGATTTCGACGACGCAGGGCAGGAAGGCGCGTATGTGGATAGCACCCTGTTCAGCGATGCGGCGCGAACTGCCTTCACCCGTGCCGTCTTGGAAGGGGCAAAAGCCGCCGCCGATAGCGCGATGAACGGCACGATGTCGGTGCTGATTATCAAGCAAATCAAAGGTTCAGGCATTCACATCCACGGCGCAAAATCGCACAACCTTTACCCCGGCGACACAGTGCAAAAACCCGCGATTGCGGCGGCACTGGAAAAAGGCGCACTCACCCCCGCCGCGTGGGAATTGGTACGCACCACGATGCAACGTGCCGGTGGCGGTTCTGCCAGCCGCACGGTCGTGACCGAATTTGAACGCGCTCTGCCTGATGCCAGCCACTTGCCACGGCAAGATTTCGCGGTCGGTGATAAAGCCGTACCCGCGACCGCGATGGGGCAGATGGTCGCGGAACTCGGCAAGCGTGACCCGCTGTTCGTCGTCACCAATGCCGATGGCAACGAAGCCTCGAACATGAAAATCATCAACGATGTCTTGAAAATCCGCCACCCGACCGTTGACCCGCTCTACAACCAAAGCCCGACGGGGCAAGTGTACGAACCGCTCAACGAAGACGCTTGCGCCGGATTCGCCGCTGCCTTGGCACTGTTTGGTGGACGTTCGCTGTGGTTATCGTATGAAAGTTTCGCCATCAACGGCTGGCCGATCGTGCAAACCGTCGGTCAGGCAATGGCAGAATTGCGCCGCAAAACTCCAGCCGTCGTGACCATGTTTACCGCTGGTGCGTTGGAGCAAGGGCGCAACGGCTGGACGCACCAACGCCCCGAAATCGAAAACTATATCGGCGGACAAATGCGCAACGGCAACGTGTACCTGCTGTATCCGGCGGATGCCAATATGATCCAAGCGGCTTACGGCTGGGCGGTGGAACAGGTCAATAAAAACATCAGCATTATTGCCTCCAAATCGCCGCTGACGGTGTACACCACGCCTTCGCAAGCCAACGCTGCAATTGAACAAGGCGCGGTCACGCTGTATGAATCGCGGGATAGCAGTTGGGAAACCATCGTGTTTGCGGTCACGGGCGACATGATTTACCAGCCGGTATTTGAAGCAAAAGACAAGCTGGAAGCGGCGGGCTATCGGGTACGCATTGTGTGCGTTGCCAATCCACGCCGCTTGTACCGGGCTGCCGATGTCGCTTGGCAACACAGTTCCGAGGCGGATGGCGCATTCATGAGCGATACCGATTTCCACGGGCTGTTTGATGGCGATGCGCTGATCGGGGTTAGCGGCGGCGGCACGATTGCGCTCGAATCCGTGTTGTTGCGCAGCCGTGCGCCCAAGCGTGACCTGTTCGGCTGGCAACGCGGCGAAACCACCGCCAGCGCCAACGAACTCATGGCTTACAACGGCATTACGGCGGATAAGCTCACCGCGTGTGCGCTCGGCATGGTAGGTGAGGCACATGAATAACGCGCCGCTCACCAAAATCATTGCCATCGACGACGATCCGACGGGTTCGCAAACGGTACACAGTTGCCTGCTGCTCACCCGCTGGGATGTCGCCACTTTGCTGGAAGCCTTGCACGATGATGCACCGCTGTTTTTCGTGCTGAGCAATACACGCGGGATGGATGCGGCGAGTGCGGCAAGCGTGACTCGGGAAATTTGCGTCAACTTGCGGGAAGCCTTGGCGCAAGCAGCGGACGCGGGTGTGATGATTCAACCCGTGGTGGTTAGCCGTTCGGATTCGACCTTGCGCGGGCATTATCCGGTGGAAACCGATGTGATCGCGGCTGAACTGGGGCCGTTTGATGCGCATTTCCTTGTCCCTGCGTTTTTTGAAGGCGGACGCATTACCCGCGACGGTACACATTATTTGCTGGTGGATGGCGAGCCTGTTCCCGTGCATGACACCGAGTTTGCCAAGGATTCGGTGTTTGGGTTCAGCACCGCCTTTTTGCCGGATTATGTCGCGGAAAAAACCGGCGGACGCATTCCCGCCAGCGCGGTGCAACGTTTCAGTTTGCACGACGTGCGCGGTGATATTGGCGGGCGTTTGCAGGCGTTACACGACAATGTGTGTTGCGTGGTGGATGCGGAACAGCAAAGCGACTTGGATCAGTTTGCGCAGCAAGTGTTGGCGGCGGCACAGACCGGCAAGCGGTTTCTGTTTCGCAGTGCCGCAAGTTTGCTGACCGCGTTTGCCGCCCTGCCCCCACAACCTGTTGCTCCGGCAGCAATGGCGCAATTTGTACGCAATGGCAAGGCGGGTGTGGTGCTGATGGGGTCGCACGTCGGCAAATCCACCCTGCAATTGCAGTATTTGCTGGCGCATACCGATGTATTGCCGCTGCATATCGACCTTGAGCAATTGGTGGCGGATGAGGCCGCTTTATTTGCGGATTTGCAAGCGCAGTTGCAGGCGGCGAATCAGCAGAATCGTGGCGTGGTGTTATACACCAGTCGCGCCGAAAAGCAGTTTGCCAGCAAAGCGGAACGGCTGGCGTTTGGGGATCAGGTGGCTGCGTTTTTGGTGCGCTTGGTGCAACACTTGCCTGCGGACATTGGCTTTTTAATCAGCAAGGGCGGGATTACCTCGAACGATACCTTGAGCAAAGGCTTGGCATTGCGTACCGCACGGGTACTGGGGCAAATTCGGGCGGGGTGTTCGGTGGTGATCTGCCCCGATGATCATCCGCGCTTTCCTACACTGCCGGTGGTGATTTTCCCCGGCAATGTGGGCGGGGATGAGGCGTTGGCGGAGGTGTATGGCTTGCTCAGTGCTGCGTAACGCGATTACCCTACATTTGCCCTGTTATTTTTCCATAGTATGATTGAGGTTTTACCTCATTCAGTAGAGAACTTAGACGCATGACCGTGAAATCTTTCCACCCACCCGTTCGTACCCTCATGGGACCTGGCCCTTCCGACGTTAGCCCGCGTGTTCTGGGGGCAATGGCTCGCCCGACGTTGGGGCATCTTGACCCGATGTTCGTGGGCATGATGGACGAAGTGAAAGCAATGCTGCAATACGCTTTCCAAACCAAAAACGCGCTGACGATGGCGGTGTCTGCGCCCGGTTCAGCGGGTATGGAAACCTGCTTTGTGAATCTGGTCGAGCCGGGTGATAAGGTCATCGTTTGCCAAAACGGTGTGTTCGGCGGGCGTATGAAAGAAAACGTCGAGCGTTGCGGCGCAACCGCGATCATGGTGATGGATGACTGGGGCAAGCCGGTTGACCCGAACAAAGTTGAAGCGGCTTTGAAAGCGAATCCTGATGCTAAAGTCGTGGCGTTTGTTCATGCGGAAACTTCCACAGGTGCTCAATCTGACGCACAAACGCTGGTGAAACTGGCACACGATTACGGCTGTTTGACCATCGTGGATGCGGTCACTTCACTGGCAGGCACGCCGCTGAAAGTGGATGAGTGGGAAATCGACGCGATTTATTCCGGTACGCAAAAATGCCTATCATGCGTCCCCGGCATTTCCCCGGTAAGCTTCGGTGATCGGGCGATTGAACGCATCAAAAACCGCAAAACCCCCGTGCAAAGCTGGTTCATGGATATGAATCTGGTCATGGCTTACTGGGGCGGCACGGGCAAACGCGCTTACCATCACACCGCTGCGGTCAACACGTTGTACGCGCTGCACGAATCGCTGGTGATGTTGCAAGAGGAAGGCTTGGAAAATTCATGGGCGCGTCATGCGCGTAACCATCAAGCCTTGAAAGCGGGGATCGAAGCGATGGGCTTACGTTTCGTCGTCGATGAAGCTTACCGCTTGCCACAACTGAACTCCGTCACGCTGCCTGAAGGTGTGGATGAAGCGGCGGTGCGTACTGCCCTGCTCAACGATTACAGTCTGGAAATCGGGGCGGGCTTGGGCGCATTGGCAGGCAAAATCTGGCGCATTGGCTTGATGGGCTTTGCCAGCAATGAGAAGAACGTGCTGAATTGTTTGGGCGCGTTGGATGCGGTGCTGTCGGGGATGGATGCGCAGATTAATAGCGGTGTTGCGGTGCGGGCGGCGAAACAGGCTTTCGCGCAGTAATCGTAGTAACTGACCACAGACGTAGAGACGCAAAATCTTGCGTCTCTACCGCGCACTAGACCACCGTTCCCACTCCGAAGGTCGCAGTCCATAACGCGCTAACACGCCCTCATGCAGCCGCCGCAATTCTTCAATCAGCAAGGCTTGCACTTCCTCACGTTCCGCCACCTCAACCGTTTGCACGGCTTGGCGGATCATGTCTAGCGGGTCAGTGTTGGGCGCAAGCACCACTTCCCGAATCACACGTTTAATCAGCTCCCGATAGCGCAGCCGTAGCGGGTCGGGTTCAGCCAGATTTTGTTTAAGCGCAATGTATTCTTGGGTTGAACGCTCATACGCCCACACGAATACATCCCGCAGCAATTCCACGCGGGTCATCTCGTAAACACCCAAAACAGCTTGGCTGTAAGCCGCTTCTGGCACATCTAAAAAGGTCAACGGGCAAAGGTTATGCTGCAACAGTGGCAGATTGGCAGCCAATCGCGAGGTGCGCTTATTCACATCCGCAAAGGGTTGCAAATAAGGCAGATGCACCATCACGAAAAATGCCTGTTCAAACGGGTCACGGATCTGATTCGCTTTATCCAACACCTGATCAAACTGGATAGCAATCTGTGGCGGGACATCCAAGGGGCGAAACGTACTGTGGCTGATTTCCACCAAATGTTGGCGCAAACGCCCCTCATCCGCCGGATTGGCTAACAAGTTTTCCGCGAGCGCACTGTGTAAATTCATGACGGTATAGCGGTTAAAACCGGCGGTACTGATATTGTCGATCAGCAATTCAATCGCCGCCTTGTGGTTCAGGATCATCTGCGTTTCAGTTACCGCTTTGCCAGCCGCGACCGTGCCTTGTTCAATCAAAGCGCGGGTATCCAAACGCGAATAAGTGTTGCCTTCCAAATGGCTGGATGCCCACGACAAATCAATCAGCAAGCGGTTGAGAATCGCCCGTCCATACGTACCCGCTGGGCGCGTACTTACGCCCGTATTGCCCATTTTGTGCAATTGCCGCCGCAACGATTCGGGCAAGTAAGCACTACGGTTGGGCTGATAACTGTCGAGGAAATCCCGCTGATAACCAATCGGTTTACGTGCCGAAAGCGCTTGATTGATGTACACCAGAATATCGCGGCTATCGGCAGAGAGCGGGATATGCGCGGGAAAACTCTCGTGTATTAAGGTTTGCTTTGAAATCATGCGTGTTGTCCGTGGCGCGAATCAGTAACGATAGTGGCACGATTATGGCGCGTATTGCCTATTCACGCCATTGTGATTATGCGCAATGCCCGTTCATCCGCCCAGATTTGACCAAATAAATTAATTTTATTATATTAATCCCACAGTAAATGAACCCTTGCAACTTGAACAGTGGATCGCTGTTCGCGCAAAAAGCCTGTCAAAGCGACATCAGCTTGCTCTTTACTAGGGCGGGGACTGACTAGTAGTGCGAATTGCATTGCGTTTCTAGGAAACCAATATCGCACTACTAGTCGTCCCCGCATCGAGTGTAGCAAGCTGATCTTCTGGATGAACGAAGGTATTTACTGCCCAATAGCCGACTTCGTGTCGGCTATTTTATTAAAAATAATAGAAAATCAGGGATTTGCATGAGCCAACTCACCCGCCAGCAACTCTACGACAAGATTAAAGAAACCTCCAAGGATGAATACATCCTCAGCGAGATGCAACGCTTGGGCTACTGGAAGGAAGACGCACAGCCGACGCTGGCAGAATCCCTGATCAAACGCCGTGGGGATTTACAACGTCAAATCAATGCCTTATCGTCGCAAATTACCGACCCCAAAGCCGCACTCAAAGCCATCCACCAAGAACGCATGGCAGCAGCGCGTCAGCAGCGCATTGATACCAAGGTCAAACGTGAAGTCGACCGTTACCAACGCGCACAGGCTTGGCACGAAAAGCAGCAAAACCACATCCATTACCTCGGTGATGCTGCCGGATTCAGACCCGCCGCCGCCGACGACGTGTCCGACGCAGAACGCCTCAACCGCCTAGGTTTACCCGTCTATTCCAATGCCGCCGAACTCGCCGCAGGCATGGGCATTACCCTCAACGAATTGCGTTTTCTGACCTACAGCAATCAAGTCTCACGGGTGTGCCACTACCAACATTTTGCGATGCAGAAAAAGTCCGGCGGCACACGCCTGATTTCCGCGCCGATGCCGCGCTTGAAACGCCTGCAATACTGGGTGTTGGGCAACATCCTGCAACCGCTGGAACTTACCGATCAAGCGCACGGTTTCGTCACAGGGCGCAGCATTGTCAGCAATGCCCAGCCGCATTTAGCGCAAAAAGTCGTGATCAATATGGATCTGAAAGACTTTTTCCCCACCGTCACCTATCCCCGCATCAAAGGCACGTTTGCGCAACTTGGCTACAACAACGAAGTTGCGTCTTTACTCGCACTGCTGTGTTCCGAAGCCGATACGCAAACCGTGGAAATGGACGGGCAACGCTATTACCTCAACAGCACCAGCCGCCGCTTGCCACAAGGCGCACCCACCAGCCCCGCCTTGAGCAACGTGATTTGCCGCACTTTGGATAAACGCTTGCAAGGCTTGGCGACCAAACACGGTTTTGCCTACACCCGTTACGCCGACGATTTGACGTTTTCCGGCACGGATACTGCCGCCGTTCCCGCCCTGTTATACGGTGCAAAAGCCACGGTGACAGCGGAAGGTTTCAACGTCCACCCCGACAAAACCCGCATCATGAAACAGGGCAGCAAGCAGGAAGTCACCGGCATTGTGGTCAACCAACACCTGTCGGTCGATAACAAAAAGCTCAAGCAATTTCGCGCTTTGCTGTTCCAAATCGACAAAGACGGCTACGGCGACAAAAGCTGGGGCAACGGCTACAACATTCTGGCCAGCATCAAAAGTTACGCGCATTACGTGCGCATGGTGAACCCCGAAAAAGGTAGCCGGTTTCTGGAGCAGATTGCCGCCATCCAGCAAAAACACGGCAAACCCAACGTGGCAATGAAGTTCAGCAATACGCAATTCCGCGAACGTGCCGCACAAGGCAAGTTACCGCTGGACGCGATGCACGTTGCCCCCATGAAACCAGCCCCGACGCTGGATGATACGCTTCAACACCGCGACGTGATTATCGAAGTCCAACAAGCCTTGGGGATACCGTTTCCGGCAGATGTTCTCTTGCCTGTTACGCCGCACCCTAGCCAACCGCAAGGCTTGGTATCCACACTAATGTCATTACTGAGAGGTAAATCATGAAACTGATTCGCCGTACTACCCTACGCTTTCAGGATGGCTCGTCCGACAAAGTGTACGAAGTTGACATTGTGGAAGCCGCCGATGACAGCTATTTGGTCAATTTCCGCTACGGACGTTCCGGCAAGCCCTTGACCGAAGGCAGCAAAACCGCCGCGCCCGTCGATTCCGCCAAAGCCAAAAAAGTCGCCGACAGCCTGCTGGTCAGCAAGATGAACAAAGGCTACCAAGTGCTGATGGGCTACAACCCCGTGACGGGCGAAACCATCGGCGCAAGTGCCGCCGCACAACCTGCCGCCGCGACGCGCAAAGGCAAAAAAGCCCAAAGCCGCGACCAGCAAATCCTCGAACGCCTGCAAAAATTCGCCGAGAGCGACACGATGACGATTGACGGCTACAGCCTGAGCCGCAGCGTGTGGAAAGCGGGCGAATTGCGCATTCCCGACCTAACCGCCGCACTGCAAGCGCTGCTCGCCAATCTGCCTGCCAAAGCCAAAGACGACGCGATGACGTATTACAGCATCGCATGGGCAGCGGGGCGCACCCGTGACCCTGCCGCGTTCGCCGTATTGCAGCAGCTCCAAGACAAAATCCCCGCGCATCTCTATCAATTTGCGTGTTTGCAAGTGGGGCAACCAGCGGAAAGTTGCTTACCTCAACTCGACCAAACGCTGGATGCCGTACAAGCCATCGAAGCCATCCAAGCCTTCGACCATTACGCCGCGATGTCTTTCGACCGTGTGAACAAGGAAGATCGTGCATACATCCAGCAAGTGCTGCATTGGCACGGGTTGAATGCCGCCATCGAACAGGCGTTAAGCCAAACCGTATTGGCAGATGCCGATCAGGATTTCATGCAACTGCGTGTCGATGCTGCCAGTTACGCTACGATTCAAGCGAACAAAGCCGCCGTGCCGGAACTCGAACCCGCGATTATGGATGTATTGCGTTACCACTATAACGCGCTGCTGGATCAGAAAAAGCACGAATACCAAGCCGATTTCGACCTGTATATTCAACTGTTGGCAGGCATGAATCTGGAAACCGTGTTAGCAAACGATACGTGGAATATTGCCCGCGCCAACGAAGGCAATGTGCAATACCTGTGGGGCGACTCCAAACGCAATCTGCAAAATGCCTTGAAAGCCACCGGCAAAGTAAAAAATCTCAATAGCTTGTGGCAGCGAGTGATCAACTACTACGAGCTGCAAAGCAAACGCCAGCAAGAGGTATCCGCAGAACGTTTGCAGCAATGCTATGCCATCCTACACACCCACCATGCGTATCACGATGTGGTCAACCGCGTTGTGCGTAAAATCAACGTAGACCGCTGGTTCTATGGCTACCAACACGACATTGATGCCGCCATCCGCAGCAAATACGACACCTCGTTGGCCTATCATGTGCGCCGCCTGTTCATGGATCGCTTTGCTGATTTACGTCAGGAAGCCCTCCAACCCAAAGAACAATTGCTGGAACATTACAGCCAGCAGGTGGTGAGTTTGTACGCGCTGGCCAGCATTGAGCCGGACAAACGTGCGGTGGCGTTCACCGCCATCCAACATGCGCCAGTCAACCAATCGTTTACGGCATCGTTCCGCAAGCTCTACAAAATGGCAGAGTTTTTGGATGATCACGAAGCCTTAGCCGTGCTGAATCATCGGCTGGAAACCACGCCAGACGATGGCAGACGGCAAAGCTGGCGCGAAGAAAATCCCAGTTTCACCCAACAAAGTAAACGCTATTTACGCCGCCGTACCGTGCGCCATTTGCGCAACTTAGGTAAGTTTTCCCCCAGTGATTATTTGCGACTGGCTCGGGAAATTCTGATATTAGCGGACGATGCATCCCCCGTGGCACAACGTACCCCGAAAAAACAACTGATTCATTTCCCCGACTTGGTGGCAATGAATTTCATCCTGCACCGTCACAGCCACTTATACGAACAAGACTACAAGGGTGCATGGTTTTTGCAGGAAAACCGTTCCACCGAAGCCAACCAGCCAGAAGCGTTTGCCACACTGTGGGCGTATGCGGGTCAGGATTTGCTCTACATCCTGCGCCACTGTAAAGCCGCAATGGTGAACGACTTTGCCTACCGTCGCCTGCAACCGCAAACTGCCTTCTTGCAGGAGCAAACGCAAGCAACGTGGTTGGAGCTGGTGGTGCGCCCTTACGAAAATACCGCGCTGCTGGCGTTGGAACATTTGCAAGGCAGCTTGCAACAAACCGAGGTGGTATTCGCGCTATTGAACGCGCAGTTTGCCGCCATTCGTCATCATGGCTTGGCGAACTTGACACCGGAGCATTTTGCGCAACAACCAGATTTATTGCTGAACTTACTGCTTTCACCGCATGATGATGTGCAGTTGTTCGCCAAGAATTACGTTTACGCGATGCCCAACAACCATACGCTGTTGCCGCTGTTATTGGCTCGTCCCGAACCTGCGCTACAAGCCTTGGGTATTGCGCTGATTGGCAAATTGAGTGATGCCGAAAAACGCGAATACCGCGTGCTGCTGTTCAATGCGCTGACCGATGAAAATGCTGAATTGCGCCGTGGTGCGCGGCTGGCGGTGTTATCAATCAAGGATACCGAGTTCCAGAAAGACATTTTCGCCCACATTTTGCCCGTGCTATTCAAATCCGAACCTGTCGAAGGTTACAGCGACGATATGCTGGCGATTGTGCAAGCAGTTGCGCCGATTCACGCCGAGATTGACCAGAACTTGCTGTGGCGGCTGCTGACGGCGAAAAGCAAATTAGCGGAACGTGCCGGGGCATTGATCTTGCCAGCCCACCCTGCTGGCGCGTTTTCAGTCAAGCAGTTGGCGATGTTTACCAAAATCCCCACCTTGCAAGTGCGAACGTGGGCAATGGCAGCGTTGCAAGCCGATTCCGCACGGGTGACGGAGCAATTCGCCGAAGCCGTGCGGATTCTGGATAACCGTTGGGATGATACCCGCACCCAAGCGATTGCGCTGTTTGCGGCGTTTGAGGCGGACTTTTGGACAAGCGAACGCGTGGTGGCAGTTTGTGATCAGGTCTACCATGATGTACAGCAATTTGGACGCGAACTGGTGTTGCGCGGCTTTGAACACGGCGAAGGTGAAACCTATTTGCTGCAATTGAGCCAACACCCTGCCAATAACGTGCAGTTGTTCGTGTCGAATTTCTTGCAGCAATACGCCAGTGGCAAGCCCGACACCATCCTCAAATTGCAAGGCTATTTCAATACGGTTTTGTCGCAGGTGAATCGTGGGCGTTTGGTGAAAGATCGGGTAATTGCCTTCCTGTTCAGCGAATCCGGCAAGGATGAGCAAGTGGCTCGCATGGTGGCGGCATTGTTTGCCGACCAATCCCTGAGCCGCGTGATTGCCGATAAAGCACGTTACATCAAGACCTTGTTTGAATTGCAAAACCGCTACGGCATCCAACAAACCCCGGTTCACGTCATCGCACCCGCAGTGAGGGCTTACTGATGGAATTTTCCCGCAAATACCACGGCAACTCGCAAGTCTCGAACACTAGCCGTGAAACCAGCATGGCATTCGTGCCGGATGTATTGCGTAACCCGACGTTTTTTGCAGCGGATTTAGGGCAACACATCCCCTTCCGCGAAGCCATGTCCGCGCTGCATCAGGTGGTAGTGTCGGATATGAGTTTCCAGCCCAAAGACAAATCCGATTACAAAGCGTGGCTGAAAGCGCAAGAAGATGTGTTTTTAGCGGAAGCAATGGCAAAACAGGGGCAAATCAAAGCGCAACTGGATGAATTACGCCAGCAAATGCGCGAAGTGCAGCACGCTGAAAGTGCCGTTTTGTCGCCGTTCTACACGGCACGTTCCAAGTATTTCCAGTATTTGTACAAAAACGATATGGATGCGTGGTTTGTACTCGACCCGGTGATTACCGTTCACCCTGACAGCCTTTTCTTTGAATGCTTTTCGCAGGACGAATCGAGTTACGGCAAACTGAGTTGCCGTTACGAAGTGTTTAAGAATGTACGCGAACACGCTTACGGCACGACCAATATCGACTATTCGCATGAGTTGTATCAGGAGTTTCAGAAAATCCGCGATTACAAACGCACCGAATTTGTGATTGATCCGTCGGGCTTTGAGGTCAAAACCGACCTGAGCGACGACTTCAAGGAGGAGAAAATCGACCTGCCCGACAGTTGGGTACGTGGTTTCCTGCAAGTCAGTTCGGCGATGAGCTTGCCGTTTACCGAATTCACGCTGCACCCGATGGATATGTACAATATCTTGCTGTTTTTGAAGCGGCATAAAGAAAAGACAGGCCCGCGTTCGTTACGGTTTTGCCTGACACCGGATCAGCCGATTCAGGTGAAGTTTGATCCGTGGGGCGAAACCTTGACGTGTCCGCGCAGTGTTTACACGGGCAATACGGCGCAGGAAGTACGGATTTGGGGACGGCGGCGTTTGTTCATCCTGGAACGCTTGCTGCCTATCGTGAAGCATTTCCGCGTGAGTCTGTTGGGTTCGGGTTTGCCGAGTTTCTGGGTCGCGGAAATGGAACACATGACCTTTACCTTGGGTTTGTCCGGTTGGAGTGCCAATGATTTTTCGCGCATGGGCAATTTCGACCTGATGGCTCCGCGTGGCGAAGTCGATAGCGTCACCGCCGAGCGCGTGTTTGCGGCATTGCAGACCACTTGGCAAGAAAGTGTGACTTCGCTGGCATTGCGCTTAGGGTTGGATGTGCTGACGGTTAAATCCGCATTGGGGATTTATTCGCAATACGGGCGCGTGCTGTACGACATGGATAAGGATGTGTACCGCATCCGCGAACTCAGCAAAGACCCGTTGCCAATGGATAAACTGCGTTTCAGCAATGAGCGCGAAGCCAAGGCAGATAATTTCCGTAAAGCGGGTTTGGTGACGGTGGTGGTGCGAGAAGCGCAGCAGAATGGACGGCAACTAGTGTGCGGTGAGGTCATCGACAATGCACACACTTACCAGCCAGAAATCACGCTGGATGCGGATATGCGACTGGTAGAAGCCAAATGTTCTTGCCACTTCTACATTCAGAATAAGCTGAATCAAGGGCCATGTGAACACATGTTGGCTGTACGCTTAGAAACACGCACCGCTAATTCCTAGTAAAATGCTAAGGTTTATGGGTAATCGCAACCAATAACTTCTACAATTCAGTCATAGTAATATTGGTAATAAGAGGAAATTGTTATGTTTAATCCTATTGAAATTCCCTTCGGTGCCACGATGTTGTTTAATGTGGTTGACTTGAAAGAAGGTGTAACCGTTGAAGACGTAGAACTCTTATTGGGCGAAATGTGTAATGTCGTCAAAAATAACTACGGCGATGACAACGGCGGATTTATCGGTGGACAAGTCTACCGCAATGCCGGTTTCATTTCCGAAGAGGGCAGCGTCGGTAGCGATGACAGTCACAAAAATAAGCGCGTTAAACAAAACATGGGCGATATTGTCATCGTGACTTATTGGAAGTCTTTTAAACAACACGAAAAATCTCATGCTGACAAATTGTTTAAAGAGAAATTCTCACAATTAGCGGCATTTTGTGATGATACCTATGAAGTCGGCTATGAAATGTTGTGGCAGGGCGTCCCTGAAGCACATTAAACACACATTAGTTGGCTGTCTTTTCAGCAACACGTTGGCGCAATGCATTCAAATGCTGTAACGTCGCGTAACCATCCGCTGGTAAATTGTTATCCATTTGCCAGCGGCGTACCGCAGCACGGGTGTTTGGTCCTAACTTACCATCCAAGCCATCCGTACTGTAACCCGCTGCCGTCAACAAGGTTTGCAACTCAACTTTCTCGGCATGACTTAGGGGCACATCTTCTTTAGGCCACATTGCTAACATCGGGGGCTTTCCCTGAATGCGATCACCTAAATAACCAACAGCGAGTGCATAGTTCTGCGCATTGTTGTACTTGAGAATCGCGTCGAAATTACGCAATGCTAAAAATGCAGGCCCCCGATAACCCGCAGGCAGCAACACAAACGCATTGCTAGTGCTGCTTTCCAACGCCTGCCCATTGACCGTGTTCACACCCGCAATGGTTCCCCAGATATTCAATGGCAACCAGAAATCCACATCCGCTTGTGACCAATCAAATTTAGCAGGCAAGCGCACTTCAAAACCCCAAGGCTGATCGCGTTCCCAGCCGGAACTGGCGAGATAATTGGCGGTGGAAGCCAGCGCGTCGGGGATGCTATTCACCAGATCGCGATGCCCGTCGCCATCAAAATCAACCGCGTAGCTTTCAAACGTTGTGGGAATAAACTGGGTGTGCCCAATAGCACCTGCCCACGAACCTTGCATCGAAATCGGCGGCATATCGCCATTTTGCACAATTCTTAAGGCTGCAATGAGCTGTTTCTGCCAGAATTCTCGCCGTTCTGTTTCCCCCGCATACGCCAGCGTCGCTAAGGAACGTACAATGCTGTAACGCCCGGTATGGCTACCAAAATTGCTTTCCAACCCCCAGATTGCCAAGAGGTATTCAGGCTGTACACCGTATTGTGCGTGGATACGCTGTAGCAGTGGGGCATAATCACGCAAGAGCTTTTGCCCATTGGCAATGCGTTCGGTTGACGCGGCGGTTTCGAGGTATTCCCAAACGGTTTTGGTGAATTCAGGCTGATGCGCTTCCAGACGTAGGACTTTTTTGTCAGGCACTAGACCGCGCAAAGCCCTATCCACGGTTTCGGCGTGAATGCCTTCTTTAATGGCAACCTGACGAAATTGCTGCTTCCATGCATCAAACGCACTGTCAACGGTGGTGCTGTATCCAAACAACACCACAACCAGCAATAACACTACCGGCAACCCATGTAACCACTTCTGGTTCATTCAGCCGTTCCGCACACTCGACAAATCATCGGGGTATAATAGCAGAGTTCGGTAAAAACGCTTGCGAGAGACCAAACTTTAGTCTTTTTTCTTGCCCGCAGGACGTGCAAACGGGCTGACATTGCCCGCCACACTGCCGGATTCGAGCGCATGGATTTTACTGACACCCGTGTGCTCCACCTCGTCGATGCGAATCACCGAGTGGATGGGAATGAAACTGCGCTTGACAGCTTCAAACTCCGTTTTGAGGCGCTCTTCACCGGGGTCAATGACCACCGTGCTTTGCGTACCGAAAACGATTTCTTCAACCACAACAAAGCCATACAAGTCTGATTCATAGACTTGTTTAGCAAAGATTTCGTAAATCTTGTCTTGGTTGACGAAAGAAATGCGGTAGATGCTGCGGTCGCTGCTCAACGGTTGTGCCTCAAGGAATAATAGTGGGGAAAATGGGGCTAGTTGTAGCAGAAAACCGCTGGGAAGTCACTTTCCCGCTAACATTCGCGCATCAATGATCGCCTTCCACGTCGCAGGGCCGGTGTTATGCACCGATTCGCCATTGCTATCCACCGCCACCGTGACCGGCATATCCTTGACCTCGAATTCGTAAATCGCCTCCATGCCCAGTTCGGGAAACGCCAGCACTTTCGCACCGGTAATCGCTTTGGACACCAAATACGCCGCCCCACCGACTGCCATGAGGTACACCGCGCCGAATTCCTTGATCGCTTCAATCGCAATCGGGCCGCGTTCGGATTTACCAATCATCCCCAGCAAGCCGGTTTGTTGCAGGATTTGACGAGTGAATTTATCCATACGGGTGGACGTGGTAGGACCAGCAGGGCCGACCACTTCATCACGCACCGGGTCAACCGGGCCGACGTAGTAAATGAAACGTCCTTTCAAATCAACGGGCAGTGTTTCGCCTTTATTGAGCATGTCGATCATGCGCTTGTGTGCCGCGTCACGCCCGGTGAGCATTTTGCCAGACAGCAAAACGGTTTCGCCCGGTTTCAAGTTACGTACTTGTTCGGGGGTGATGGTGTCTAGGTTGACACGGGTGGCTGACGCACCGCCGTCCAGCGAGATTTGCGGCCAGTTGGATAAATCTGGCGGGGTTTGCAGCGCAGCACCCGAACCGTCCAGCACAAAATGCGTATGGCGCGTCGCTGCACAGTTGGGGATCATGCACACGGGCAAAGAGGCGGCATGGGTGGGAAAGTCTTTGATTTTGACATCCAGCACCGTGGTTAAACCGCCCAAACCTTGTGCGCCTACGCCGAGGTTATTGACCTTTTCGTAGAGTTCCAGACGCAATTCTTCGACGCGGTTTTGTGCGCCACGGGCTTGCAGTTCTTGAATGTCGATGTGTTCCATCAGCACCTCTTTCGCCAATACGGCCGCTTTTTCCGCCGTGCCGCCGATGCCAATGCCGAGCATTCCCGGTGGACACCAACCTGCCCCCATCGTTGGCACGGTTTTTAACACCCAATCCACAATGCTGTCGGAAGGATTGAGCATGACCATTTTGGATTTGTTTTCAGAGCCGCCGCCTTTTGCCGCCACGTCAAACGACACGGTGTCACCAGGGACGATTTCGTAATGAATGACCGCAGGCGTATTGTCCTTGGTATTTTTCCGCGCCCCCGCTGGGTCGGCGAGGATGGACGCACGCAACACGTTATCGGGGTTCAGGTACGCACGGCGCACGCCTTCGTTGATCATGTCAGTGAGGCTCATGTCGCCTTCCCACTGCACGTTCATGCCGACTTTGACGAACACGGTAACGATGCCTGTATCTTGGCAAATCGGGCGATGCCCTTCGGCACACATGCGCGAATTGACGAGGATTTGCGCGATGGAATCCTTCGCGGCAGGGGATTCTTCACGCTCCCACGCTTGGTGCATCGCTTCGATGAAGTCGAGCGGGTGGTAGTATGAGATGAATTGCAGCGCATCCGCGACACTGGCGATTACGTGGTCTTGCTTAATAATGGTCATGGCTCTATTCCCTTGGTGGTTGATCAACTGCGGGCGGAGACTGTTTTTGTTGTGGCGCACAATCGTAGGCGAAAATGCGCGTGAATACCATTATTTCATGCCATGACGTTAAGCTATATACTGTTTCACCTCTTGTTTAACCCTAGAAGACCCTCATGCGCGTACTTGGAATTGAAAGCTCTTGTGATGAAACCGGCGTGGCGTTGTACGACACCGACAAAGGCTTGTTGGCGCATCGCTTGTTCAGCCAGATTGCGATGCACGCCGAATACGGTGGCGTTGTGCCGGAATTGGCATCGCGGGATCATATCCGCCGCGTGTTGCCGTTGTTGCGCGAGGCGTTGGTGGATGCGGGGATGACGATGAAGGATATTGACGGCATTGCCTACACCGCAGGGCCAGGGCTGATCGGGGCATTGCTGACGGGGGCTTCGATTGCGCGGTCGATGGCGTGGGGGCTGAATGTCCCTGCCGTGGGCGTGCATCACATGGAAGGCCATTTGCTCGCGCCGATGTTGGAAGAAAACCCGCCGGAATTGCCGTTTGTGGCGTTGCTGGTGTCGGGTGGGCATACCATGCTGGTGGATGTGCCGCGCATTGGCGAATACCACATTCTGGGCGAAAGCGTGGATGATGCGGCGGGTGAGGCGTTTGATAAGACGGCTAAACTGATGGGGTTGGAGTATCCGGGGGGGCCGTTGCTGGCGAAACTCGCGGAACAAGGACGTGAGGGGATTTACAAATTTCCGCGCCCGATGGTGGATCGACCGGGCTGTGATTTTAGTTTCAGCGGCTTGAAGACGTTTTCACTGACGACCTGGCAGAAGTCTGGGCAGACGGAGCAGGATAAGGCGGATATTGCGCGGGCGTTTGAAGAAGCCGTGGTGGATACGCTGTTTATCAAATGTCGGCGGGCATTGGAACAGGCGGGGCGTAAGCGGCTGGTAGTGGCGGGCGGCGTGGGCGCGAATCGACGCTTGCGGACGCGGCTGGCGGAGTTGAAGGCGGAGGTGTATTTCCCGCGTTTGGCGTTTTGCACCGATAATGGCGCAATGATTGCGTATGCGGGTGCGTTGCGCTTGCAGGCTGGCGCGAGTGAAGCGGCAGTGATTAATGCGCGTCCGCGTTGGCCATTGACCGAACTGGACGCGATTTAATCTCATGGAAACCGTTTAACCATGCCCTGCTCTACCCGTTACTTATGCGACCACGGTGTAAATCAGCCAGCCGGTATACACGAAGTAGACGCTTAACATCAAAATGCCTTCCCAATGGGTTAGGTGTCCCGGTTTACGGAAACCATACGCCATCACAAACAGGCCGAAGGTGACTGCCAACATGACCGGGAAATCACGGGTCAGTACTTCATCGGCAACCGCAATCGGGGCAATTGCCCCGGCAATCCCGACCACTGCCAAGGTATTAAACAAATTCGAGCCGACAATATTGCCCAGTGCCAAATCGGATTCGCCTTTGCGAGCCGCCGCAATGGAAGACGCCAATTCCGGCAATGAAGTACCCAGCGCGACAATCGTCAGCCCAATAATCAAATCGCTGACCCCTAAGGCATTCGCAATATCCACCGCACCCCACACCAGAATCCGCGAACTAATGATCAACAACACCAAGCCGACCGCCAACCATACCAAGGCGGTTTTCAACGTCATCGGGTGGCTTGCCAATTCTTCTTCTACCTCCGCAGACAGCGCATCATTCCGCCCACGCAGCGCCGCGTAAATAGACCAACCCACGATTCCGAAAAACACCACCAGCAAAATAACCGCATCCCAACGGCTGATTTCCTTGTCCCATAACAACAAACCCGACAACAGCGTCACCGCCAGCAAAATCGGCATTTCTTTGCGGACAATATCCGAATGCACCGCAATCACCGCAATCACGGCGGTTATCCCTAATATCAAGGCGATATTCAGTATATTGGAGCCATAAGCATTACCTAATGCCAAAGCGGGATTGCCTTCCCATGCGGCAAAGGCGGATACAGTCATTTCCGGGGCGGATGTACCAAAACCGACAACCACCATCCCGATCAGCAGTGAGGGCATTCCTAAATGTTTTGCGGTGGCAGCAGCGCCTTCGACAAATTTATCGGCGCTCCATACCAATACAGCAAGGCCGACAACAATAGCAGCTAGTGATAACAACATACTGGCATCCTTTGCGTTTGATGAGACAGGATGATTTATGCCATTTCTAAACAAGGTCTGCCAGAATCCCCTACCGCTGACTAGCGAATGCGACATTTTCTGCCGCAACGTCTTCACCGTCAGTGACGATGACCCAGCAGGAAAGCTTTTCGAGTATTTGAATATCCGGTAATTGTTGATAGCCCTGTACTTGCTGGATGCCTTCGGTGCGTTTGTCATCCCACAGGTGCGGGTGTTTTTTCCGCTCGGATTTCTTGCAGTATTTCAGCTCGATCAAATGCTGGTGTTTAACCGGATACGGGCTGCGCTCCAGCAACAGAATATCCGGGTATTTGTGATTGACCTCCGGCTCACTTTTGATGAAATAGATGGAAGATTGATACAACAACGTCACCAACAATACCTTGAGGTGCTTTTCATCCATCTGCATGAAATCGCGATTGGACAGCACCATTAATATCGACTGAATTTCATGCCGCAAGGGTTCGATGTCATTGTGTAAGGCCAGTGCAGTCACCGCTTGTTGCAGCTTTTGGGGCGGAATGCTGAACTGGTTTTTACGCTCGATTTCGACCTTAAAATAGGCAAAATACAGTCGCTTGATAACATGGTTAGGAATACGAAAACGCTGCACGCCAAACTCAGAACCCGCCAGTGAAACGAAACCCATGTAGCACAGCAGGCTGATAAAGTCTTCGCGATCAAAACCTTTGTCAAAATCGAATTTGCGCCGCTGTTGCGCGGTGACTTCCCCTTCACTGATCAATTCTTCCAGCACGGCATAATTGGTATCACGGTCGCCGATGGAAAACATACGCATGATATTGCGGTAATCGGAAGCAATGTTTTCATCCAACATTTCTTCAGGAAAGGCACAATTTTTGGCATCAACGTGTTTCAGGAAATACAACACCATATTAGCGTTGTACATCGGCTGCCCTTTACTGGCGAAGACGTAGCCGTTATACCAATCTTTCAAGGTTGCCATCAGGGTATCGGCATTGATGGCACACTGCTCAGTCAACGGATAAATCAGCGAGGTCGTTTCTGCTTGTGTTAAACCAATCGCTTCATTAAATGCGGGCAAGAGCGAGAGGTTTTCAACCATATTGAAACCGGATGTCAGGCTATCGAGCATGATGGGGGTAACGCCAGTAATGATCAGGCGGTCGATGCTTCCTTGCTGTGTTGCGGCTTTGATGCTTTCATAAAACGCCCGCACGAAGCCGCCCTTCCCCATGATTTTGCAGAAGTAGTGCAAGTCTTCCGCTAACAGCGCATTGGCGAAATGGTCATATTCGTCAATAATCAGGTAAATCTTTTGATCATCCAGTAGGCTAAGCAGATAATTCAGCTTATCAGCGGGAGTCGGAGAATCAAGCTGATACAAACGATCTAAACTTTCTGCTGGATAGTGGTATTTTTTCAGGAACGTGGCTATTGCCAGTGTGATTTTATTATTAAATGCCGAATAAATGCTTTGCGGGTCATCCGTACTGATGCCGCTGAATTCCAGAAACAGGATTTGGTAGCGGTTCTGATTGCCGGTTGGGTTCTGACCGGCGGCGAGATGACCGAACAGGCGGTTGAAATCGTCCTTGGCTTTGATGTCGTAGTAGTACGCGAGCATCGAGACGAACAGGCTTTTCCCGAAGCGGCGTGGGCGCATGATCAGGTTGTAACGGCTGGCATCTTCAAGGGTTTGAATCCAGCCGGTTTTGTCGACGTAGGTGTAACCTTCTTCGATGACCGTTTTGTAGTGGCTGATGCCGTAGGGGAGTTTCAGTTTCATGGTTGCCTCGTTCCTGCGCCTTGCTCTGGTGAGTATAGGTCATCCGCCGCGCTATCCACCCGCACCTGCCCATTCATCAACATCGGCAACAACCAATCCCGCAACGCCGCCAACCGCTGATTTTCTTGGGTAGATATTGCAATTTTCTTATAAAATTCAGATGTGTGTTTTTCAAATTCAGTCAAGATTGACTGTTCTGGCTTGATAAGCATACAACCTGCAATATGTTGATTTGTTAAATTATTTATATTTGTTCCTAAGCAAGAATTTGCAATATGCGTTTTAAAACCACCTGATCCAAGGAAATTATTAATATAAGATGAAAAATTACCTTTTAGTGATAATTTCGAGCAAAACGCACCAAATGCCACCTTTTCTTTAAAGTAATAGACTCCATTTTTTCCAATATGATTTTTGCTACCACTGGACATCACAATCAGAATATCTCCTTGATTCATATACTGTTGCTTATCAATTAGTGAGTCATTCACATAAACAAGATTATTAATATCTAGTTTATTCTCAGAAATATTTGTTGCTCTCAGAATACCAGCGGAGTTTTTAGAACCTGTTGCTTTTACATCTGTCTTAGAATATGTGACACCACGGATAGCTGAACAAAAATCACCTAAAACAGTTGCTTCCCATCCTGCCGGGATCTCCCGCTTCAACTCTTTGCTGTAGAACATCTTTCCGCCCGATGACTTATACGGTTTGCCGTTTTCATCAGGGAAGTCGAATTGCACAAACCAGTAGTCGTAGAGGGTTTTCGCCATTGCTTCGAGTTCGGCGTTAATGCGGTTGTTGATTTCGATTTTTTGGTCGATGGAGGAAAGAACGGCGGCGATTTGGTTTTGTATAGCTAATGACGGGTACTCAAATTCAACTTGCTTTAGACCAATTCCTGTTAGGTGTTTTATTGTAGAACCGATAAAGTGTTTGCTTAATTCACCTGAACGACCAGCCAATAGGAAACGGTAGTATACGAAAAATGGATTATAATTATCGTGCATCCTAACTCGATGTAATGCCTTTTGGATTTTCATTTCTGGCACTTCATCTTTCCAGATAGCACAGCGTCCCGGCTCTCCTCCTTCACAAATTATCAAATCACCGTATTTTAAGCCGTAACGCTCATCTTCCTTTTCTTCAAAGCGCATTTTTGAGAGATTTTTTAAATCAAAACCACCCCAGCGGACATTAATATTTGCAAGGTATGGCTGATAATCTCCTTGATTCTTTTCTTTATCCAGCATTTTTCCTAGACACATATCTGATATGTCGCCTAGCCTTTTGACCGTCCATTTACTCATTCTTCATCACTCCAGTTAGCCTGAAGTTCTTGTTCGATGCGCTCGATGCTGGGGAGTTTATCTTCAAAATTTGGGGGTAAGGATTGGGCAATTTGGTATTCGGCAACGCCAATAGGTTTGCTGTTATCGCGCAAGGCATATTCGGCGATAACCTTATTACGGTTTTTACACAACAGCAAACCAATGGTGGGCGCATCATGTTCGGTTTTGAAATGCTCATCGACTGCCGACAAGTAAAAGCTCAACTGCCCAACATGCGATGGAGTGAAATCACCCGCTTTGAGTTCAATCACCAGATAGCAGCGTAGTTTCAAATGATAAAACAGCAGGTCAAGGTAGAAATCCTGCTCCCCCACCTCCAGATGCACCTGCTTACCCACAAAAGCAAACCCAGCACCCAACTCTAGTAAAAACTGGCTGATATGTTGCGTCAATGCCTGTTCAATATCACGCTCATGCGCATCAGCACCGATAGAAAGAAAGTCAAAAATGTACGGATCTTTAAGCGTTTGTTGTGCCAGCTCTGACTGTGGGGATGGCAACGTTTGAGCAAAATTGGTGGCGGCGTTGCCTTGTCGTTCCAGCAAGCGACTCTCGATCTGGTGAACCAACACATTGCGCGACCAGCCATATTCAACAGCTTTCTGCATATACCATTGACGCTCACTCCCAGTTTTTAATTTATCCATGACCGTACAAATATGGAACCACGGCAATTGTGCAGCAGGCTGCTGCACAATTTCAGAATCCTGCCACGTTTCAGCAAAACGGCGCATATACTTTAAATTTCGTGCTGAAAACCCCTTCAACTCAGGGAAGGCTTGGCGTAAATCCTGTGCAAGCTGGTCAATGATTTTACTGCCCCAGCCTTGTTGTTGCTGGCGTTGCAGGATGTCATTGCCAATTTGCCAATACAGCTTGAGCAACTCTTGATTAACCGCCAGTACAGCCCGCTGTTGAGCGGATTGAATTTGTGTTTTAAGGTTTTTTAACCACACTTGATAATCAGCAGACGTTAATTCACTCATACTTCAGGCTCGCTAACTGGGTTTTGATCTCGGTTTCGAGCTTGCGGGATTCGGCAAACAGCGCATCGAGGTTGTCGGTGAAGCCTTTCATTTTGCTGGTGAATTCGGCGGCGGTGATGTCGGTGTATTCGATCTTTACGTCGAAGTATTGCCCCGCGCTGAAAGAGTAGTTTTTGGCTTTAATTTGCTCGTAACTGACCACGACTGAGAAATCATCCACCGCTGTTTTGGCGTTGAAGGTGTCGATAATGCGCTGCTCTTCCGCCAGCGTGAGAACCGTTTTCTGGTTTTTGCCATCCTTGACGGTTTCGCCAAGGTTGGAAGCATCAATCAGCACCACCTTGTCTTGGTTGCCCTTGTCGATGAACAAAATCGAAACATTCGTGCCCGTGGTCGCAAAAATATTGCTCGGCATCGACACCACGCCCGCCAGCATGTTCTGTTCCACCAAACGCTCACGGATGCTCTTATCAATGCCCGATTGCGCCGTAATAAACCCGGTCGGGACAACAATCGCCGCCTTACCCTTATCTTTCAGCGAATACATAATGTGCTGGATAAACAGCAAATAAATCGCCATTTTATCCTTGGCTTTATTCGGCACATTCGGAATCCCCGCAAAGAAACGCGCTTTGTTTTCCTTGCTATCCAAATCGTCGCGGAAATCGCTGAAATCCATCTTGAACGGCGGATTGGAAACAATGTAATTAAACTGCGCCAGTTCCGCCCCATCCTTGTGATACGGCAACGAAATGGTATTGCCCTGAATAATATTCGGGATGGAATGCACCAGATTGTTCAGGATCAAATTAAGCCGCAACAGCCCAGACGATTTCTGCGAAATATCCTGCGAATAAATGCTGCAACGGCTTTCCCCAATCGCATGGGCAAGGTTCATCAGCAACGTCCCCGAACCCGCCGACGGGTCGTAGCACTTGACGTTCATCACCTTACCGCGCACCTCGGTGGGCACCAGAATCGCCGCCATAATCTTAGCAACCGCGTGCGGGGTGTAATATTCCGCGTATTTGCCGCCGCTGTCCTTGTTGTAGTCCTTAATCAGGTACTCAAAAATGTCGGCAAAGAAATCAAAGCCCTGCGTAAAAATATGTTCAAAGCTGAAATTCACCAGCTTATTGATAATCGCCTTGCAAAAATTGTCGCGCTCACCGGGGTCTGAAATGAACTGGCTGAGTGCATCAAACAGGCGAATTTGCGCCCCGCCGCCGGTTTTCACCGAGAATATATCACTGTTGAGGATGGCAATTTCACGCAAGGTATCATCAAACAGCTTGGCGAAATTATCCTCATTTTGCCGTGCAAACAAACTGGAAATCAGGTGTTCCGGGCGCAAATACGCCGTGCCTTCGGGCAGCAGCATGGTCAACATTTCATAATCGTCAATGTCGAGGCTGGCGATGTGCTGTTCCCAATTTGGCGCGTTGGCGGTGGCTTTATCGGCTTTTTTCAGCTCATACGCCAGCTTATCGCACAGGAATTTGTACAGGAAAACCTGCGTGATGATCTTGAATTCATTGCCGTCATTACCCAGCCCGTAAGCGGCGCAGATGTTTTTCAGGTTGTCGATCAGTTCGGTGGTGCTTTTCTTGAAATCGAGGGCTACCAAGGGGTTACTCCGTTAAATTCATCCAGATACTCTTTCACGACAAGCTGATTGATGTAGCGGGTGCTATCGGGGGTTAGCTTGATGTTTTGTGCTTGGTGGAATTGTTGCACCACGCTGCGTTGCATCATGCGCTCAAAATAGCTGTCGTTGTCGAGGATGTTCCTGTTTTGCATCACGCTGTCATCGGCTTGTTGCTTCACCAGCCGCAGTGCCTCGAAGATGCGCCGCTCATTATCAGAGATTGCGCCGTTCTCTACCAGCCGTTTGTGGACGCGCACAAATTTGATGTCACCCTCGTACTTGGTTTGCAGCAAACGGTTTTTGCGGTTGATTTCGCGTACCTTGTCCTGAATTTTGTTGAGAGTGAGCATATTGTGCTTCATCTCTTCCTGACTGACTTCCTTGAGGTTGCGGTCTTTGAACAGGCGTTCCAGTTCCTCTTTGAGTTCCACGAAAGCGGGGTCTTTGGGGTCGAAATTGCTGGTCATCGTTTCGCGGGCGCGGCGCAAGGCATCTTTCAACTCATCCGCCAGCTTGAGTTCTTCCTCGCCGATTTTGACGAATTTGAACAGCACTTCTTCCAGTGCCATGTTCAGCAAGCCGCTGTTGTCAGACTGGTTTTCAAGACGGTCTTTGAGGTTGAGCATCGCCAGATGATTATCAACTTCGTTGTACAGCGCGTTGATTTGCGCGAACGGCAAGCGTTGCAATAATTCGTTGAAGCCAAACAAGCGGCACAAATTGTACAGGCTGCGGGCATCCGCCAAGGCTTTTTTGAGTGCCAACACTTGCGCCCGATCTTGGATTTCGGTGATTTGGCGCGAAAACAGTTCCTTGTTCAAGGTATCGTACTGAAACAGCACATCCTTGACCGCCTCCAACTCTGCTGCAATTTCCTCGGCGGATTTGAAGAGCTTGGAATAGTGTTCCATTTCATCGCCCAATTCGCTTTGTAGCTCATCGAAATAGGCTTTATTGGTCTTGTCAAATTCGCTGCGAATATCAGCAAAATCTACCACATAACCGTAGCGGTGCTGTTTGTAGGTGCGGTTCACGCGGGTCAGGGCTTGCAACAGGTTATGGTCACGGATCACCCGCCCCAGATAGAGTTTTTTCAGGCGTTTGGCGTCAAAGCCGGTCAGCAACATATTGTAAACAAACAGCAGGTCGATATTGCCCGCCTTGAAATCTTCTACCCACGTATCGCGTTCTTCCTTCGAGCCAATGTCATGCAGAATCAGCGCGGCGTTTTTCGCCTTGTTTGCCATTAATATGCCTGCATCATAGCCACCCGGTATTTCCGCGACGGACTTAAATGCATAATTAGCTTGAAACTGCGCAAACATTTCCTTGGCTTGTTCGGAGCTGTCGCAAATCACCATGCCGCCGATGCTCAGATCATTCAGCGTGGTGCGGCTTTTTTCAAAGTCACGCACGATGTAAGCGAGCATGGGTTTGACAAAGGCATGGTGGGCAACAATATCCTTCATCGGCAGCTTGCCCTTTTCCACCTCAATTTTTGCCAGTGCTTCTTTCAAAGCAAGCTGATAATTGGTTTCAATCGCCTCTCGGATCAGGCGCAAGGTGTAACCATCGGCAATGGACTTGTTGTAATAATACTTGTGGATGTAATCGCCAAACAGGGCTTTGGAATTGGAGTCCTTGCCCAGTAAAGGCGTACCCGTCAGCCCAATTTTGATGGCGTTTTTGTCCGATTGCTCAAGATTTGCCAGAAAGCTACCCTCAGGATTGTAGCTGCGGTGAACCTCATCCAGAAAGTAAATCCGCTGGATACTGACCGCGTAATCCTTCACGCGCATCACCTCCGGGTCATCCTTGAATTTCTGGATATTGACCACGGTGATTTCCAGCTTACCCGTGTCATTGTGAATCGCGGTGGTTTGTTTGATGTCCTGCGCGAAGGCTTCGCGGGAGTTGATCGCATGAACCGTTAAACCCCGGCTGATAAATTCGCGGGAAGCCTGCTTGAGCAAATCGAGCCGATCCACGATGAAATAGAACTTCGGAATGATCTTTTGCTGCTGAAAATAGTCCACCAGATAGCGGGTGCTGTAATACGCCAACGCGGTTTTACCACTGCCTTGCGTGTGCCAGATGATACCTTTGCGTTTGCCTGCATTAAGTTTTTGCTCAATCGCTTTGGTGGCGAACAATTGCGGGTAGCGCATCACCTGCTGTTCCCAGCCGTTTTTTTCTTTCACATAGGCAATGGCGTAACGCAGGACAAAGCGCAGGCGTTCACGGTTCAGTAGCGACGTACACAAACGGTTGGTTGGCGTATCCGCGTCTTTGTTGGTAATGAATTCCGGGCTGTTTTTAATGATCAGGCAGTTATTGTCCCTGAGTACTGCCGTTTCCACATCGTCATTTTCGGGGCGTAGCAAAGCGGCAATATTCAGCGGCTCTTCTTCACGGAAATAGTTGAACATCGCCTGCTGATAAGACGTTGAAGCGTAAAACGCACCCTCCAGCGGCTCAGGCGAATCATTGTCGTATTCCATATTATTGGAAAACAGCATCAACTGGGTGATGTTGATAAAGCGTCGGAATTTCTTGTTCTGAAAACGCGCATTGATGCGGCTACGTTCCGCCAACACTCCATCGCGGTTATGCGGCTTTTTGACCTCAATGAACACCAACGGCATCCCATTAATCAACAAGGTAATGTCGGGGCGAAATTCATCATCGCCATTTTTGCAGGTCAGCTCAGTGACGACGTGGAAGCTGTTATTGTCGAAATTCTCGAAATCAATCAAGCGTGTGCCGGAACGCTGCGTCAATTGCTCATAAAACGCTTTTCCCAAATCCTCATTGTTTAGCAGTAGGCTGACATCTTCGCGCAGACGCTCAACTTCTCCCGGCTCAAGTTCCGGGTTAATACGGCTGATGGCTTCACGAAATAAGCGCGGGAAAATATTGGTTTCCTCATCCCATTGCGCCGTTTTCAAAGACAGGTAGGTGTAACCTAGCCGAGTCAAGTGCAGGAGTGTGGGGATTTTTACCCGCGTGTCTTCGTTGAATGCCATCAGCTATAAGCCCTTATCGAGTGATGAATTATTATCAATCAATAAGCAAAATGAATCTATAGAAGTGACAAGCTTTAATCCGCAGGCCGCCACACCGTAACGGTAAACAAACACCCCTCACGATCATCCTTAAAATCAATCTGCGACCACGCTTCCAACGCACGTAGAATCCCTGAACCTAAGCCACGGTAGGGCAATAGTTTCTTGGCAATGAACGAGGCCAAGATAGGATTGCGCAAATTCGAGTTACCCGCTTTCACTTTTTCAACCGTAAGATTATTAGGCAAATGACCGGGGCTGATAATTTCAATACGGTTGGCGTAAACCAACACCCGAATCGGCGCACTGATAAAATAATCGCGATGAATCAGTGCATTAACCAGCAACTCTTCAAACACCAAACGCGGTACTTCAGGCTCACCCACCGAATTAAAACTTTGCTGCCCTTGGCGCTTATGCAGGTTACGCATAATAAAACGCAAGGTATCATCGAACACGTCGCGCAGCCTGCCACCAATGTCTTCGCTATCCACGTAGCTGCTGGATTCAATCACATTGCCGGGAAACGCCACCGCTTTGACGATAAAAGCGGGCTTCACCCATTCAGGGTGTTTGCCAAACAACAATACCCCCGCGAGGTTTAAGAAACCCTCACCTGTCGCAAGGTTCATGTTTTGCAACAAACGTAACAAATCAGCACCTTTCTCAGGAATATCCAAGCCGTAAGTTGCCTGTAAGAAATCCGCCAAACTGCGACCATCAATCGCCTCAACGCCTACTTTGCACGGCACTTCATCAGCGTGTAACGAATCCACGCTTTGGAACAGGCGGCGCAATTCCTCTTTGGAATTGACTCGGCGTTTATCCGCGCCACTTTTCAGCCAAATCACGCCATTACGATCAAAATAAGGCTTATCTAAACCTTTGGGAATCGTCAGCGCTATCAACAAACGTCCGTCAACCAGTGCAATATTTTCAGTCTGCACCGCCAGCGGGCTGCGGATATGCTGAGAAGCCGCATTGCTAATCATCTGGTTTAAACGCGCCACATCCGCCAAGGTCAAACCCAGCAATGTGCCGTCATCCGTGACGCCTAAGAAAATCACGCCCCCATCCGTATTGGCGAAAGCTGCCATTTCAGCCGCTAACGCATCGGTATTGCTGATGTCTTGCTTAAACTGACGGCGACTGTCTTCACCGAGGGCAATCTGGGTGTTGAGTTCCTCAAGCGTCATACCGCCTCAACCATATCGCGGTAAGCGTGCCAACTGGCATACGAAATCAGCGGCATCGCAATGATCAACCCAAGGCTAAACGGCAATAAGCCCGCGCTAATAATCACCGCAATGGTCGCCGCCCACGCCAACATCACTTTCCAGTTGATGAGAATAGCGCGAATGCTGGTATTCAATGCCGTCACCAAACTCACCTTGCGTTCCAGCAACATCGGCACCGTCGCCACGCCCGTCACGAAGGACACTACCGCAAACAACAGCCCCACTGACATAAACGACAACGTGAACAGCCAACCCATTTTTGACCCCAGCAATGCCGCCATAAAGCCAATGTAACTGTACTGCTCCGCTACCGCCGTATCTTGCAGAAAAATATCCAGCACAATGGAAGACATCCGCAGCCACAGCAACACCAGTACCCCCAACATCACCGAGTACAGGATCAAATTAACCGGGTTACGCTTTAAGGCCAACGTAGAGCGCAAAAAATTGACCGGATCACCGTGTTCACGCCGCAAGCTTAAATCATACAAACCCAGCGCAAGAAACGGCCCCCACAACATAAATCCCGCCGCTTCTGCCATAAAAAAACCGGGATTATTCGCAGACAACAGGCTCATACCCATCCCCACCAGTGCGAAAACAATGCCATACAACAAGCTAGACCAAGGGTTCGCTCTAATATCCTCCGCACCTTGGCGTAACCACTTGGGAATATTGGCAAATTCGACCTGACGCACGGGGTATTCAGTGAACGGCTGTTCGGTGCTGATTGATTGCATAATTATCATTTCCTCCTTAATGGATTTTCATCATACGAGTCTGTCATCCCTGATTCAACTACGGTTGGCGTGTGCGCTCCACCTGCTTCACCCGCAAATGCAGCGCTGCCTTCGCCATCATGTGCGCACTCACCGGTGCTGTCATGAATAAAAACAACGTCACCAGCACTTCATGCAAGCTTACACCATCGGTATTGAACGAAAAGTACAAGGCCGAAGCCACCAACACTGACCCCACGCCAATGGTCGTCGCCTTGGTCGGCCCGTGCAGACGCATGAAAAAATCCGGCATTTTTGCCAAACCCCACGAACCCACCAGCGTAAAAAACGCCCCCACCAACACCAATACTGCCAAGATTACATCCAACATCGCCCTACTCCATAATATCGCCGCGCAGCAAATACTTGCTCAGCGCAATCGTGCCCACAAACCCCATGACCGCAATCAGCAAAGCCGCCTCGAAATACAAGGCACTGCCTTGCAACAAGCCAAACAACACCAGCAAGGCAATCGTGTTCAGGTACAAGGTATCCAACGCCAGAATCCGGTCAGGCACATCTGGCCCCACCAGCAAGCGGTACAAACTCAATAACAAGGCCAACGACACCATACCGAATGCCCAAGGCAACACCATATTCAACATTCGCGTAACACCTCTATCAATGGTTGCTCGTAACGCTGCTTCATCTCCCGAATGCTCGCCTCCACATCCGTCACATGCAGCGCGTGGATCAGCAATTGCCGCCGGTCAGCCGACACCTCACACGAAACCGTCCCCGGTGTCAGCGAAATCGTATTCGCCAGCAAACTCACCCCTAACGGCGAACGAATATCCAATTCCAACACCATAAATGCAGGCTGGAGCTTGCGAGTAGAACCCAGAATCAACGCCGCCACATTCAAGTTTGCCACCACAATATCCCACAGCACCACCGCCACAAACTTCAGCAATACCCACGGACGCTGCACACACACCCGTTCCGGCCAAAATCCCACCGTCAAAAACGGAATCAACAACGCCAAACCCGCGCCCAGCACCACATGCCCCATTGCCACGGTATTGTTCAACAACAACCAAATCAGCAACAAAAACACGCTCAACAGCGGATGCGGCAACAATCGTTTCAACATGCTCATTTACCTCCCACCGCAGGGTCAAACACTGCCGCCCGATACCCTGCCGTATCCAAGGTTTGCGCGGCGATTTGCTGCATTATCTCTGCAACCGGCTGCGCCAACACGACCAACAACGGCACCGCAGCCAGTAACCACACCACCGCCACCAGACTCATCCCAAATGCCGGAATCTGTGTCGGCAATTCCGGGTCTGCCGCATCAGCATGATCTTTCACTTTGTAAAACAACACCGAACCACTACGCGCCAAGGCAATCAGCAACAAAGCACTGCTCATCAAGACCGTTGCCAACACCGCCCAACGCCACGGATGTTCCAATGCCGCCTGCAAAATCCACAACTTGCCCAAAAACCCCGACAACGGCGGCAAACCCAACGCTGCCACCGCCGCCAACATAAACAAACCACCCAGCAAGGCATGGTGCGGCAAACGCAGTCCGGGGTCAAAACGGTCAGCATACGTCCCGCGCCCACGCACAATCACATCCGCCAGCAGAAACAAACCGCCCGCCAGCAAGGTGGAATGCACCAGATAATACAAAGCCGCCGCCAGCCCCGTTTCAGAATGCAAACCCACCGCAATCAGCAACATCGCCACCGAAGCCAACACCAGATACGCCACCTGAAAGCGCAAGCGAAACGCAGCCAACACGCCCAACGCCGCCAACACCAAGGTAATCAGTCCCAGCCCCAGCAACCACGGCGCATAGAAATACGCCAGATTTCCGGCATCCGCCCCAAACACCGTGCCATGCACCCGAATAATTGCGTACACCCCCACCTTGGTCATAACCGCAAACAAAGCCGCCACCGGCGCAGAAGTCCGTGCATACGCCGCAGGCAACCACAAATACAGCGGGAACATTGCCGCCTTCAGCCCGAACACCAGCAATAGCAACAAACCCGCCGCCATCACCAGCCCTTCACGCTCCGCCGGTAATGCCGCCACTTTCGCCGCCATATCCGCAATATTCAACGTCCCCAACGCGCCGTACAACGCCCCCAACGCAAACAGGAATACCGTCGAACCGACCAGATTTACCACCACATAATGCAGCCCAGCCACGGTACGTTCCTTGCCACCGCCATGCAGCAACAAGCTGTAAGAAGCCAGCAACAACACTTCAAAGAACACGAACAGGTTAAACGCATCCCCGGTCAAAAACGCCCCGTTTAAGCCAAACAACTGCATCTGGAACAACACATGGAAATGGCTACCTTGCGCATCAATCTCGGTGACAATCGCATACCACAACGCCCCGACTGCCAGTATTGCCGTCACCAACAGCATCAACGCCGCAAGCTGGTCAAACACTAGGGTAATGCCGAAGGGTGCAGGCCAGTCACCCAGCGCATACACCTGCCGCTGCCCCACCAGTGCACTATCAAACAACCACACCGCCAACATCAGCAAAGCAAACGCGGCGGCAAAACCCACCATGCGCTGTACCTGTAAACCCAGCGGACGCAGTAACAGCAAGAGGATTCCCGCCAGTAGCGGCAACAGGATCGGAAGAATCGGCAAGTGCATCATGACGATTCCCCCCCTTTCCCATCCACATGATCACTGCCCGTTTCGCCCCGCGCTTTCAACGCCAGTACGATGGCAAACGCCGTCATGCCGAAAGCAATCACAATCGCCGTCAACACCAGTGCCTGTGGCAATGGGTCGGCATACCCCGCTGCATCCGGGCGCACAATTGCAGGCACACCAATTGCCAGCCGCCCCATCGCAAACAGGAACAAATTGGTGGCATACGACAACAAGGTCAGCCCCATCACCACCGGAAAGGTACTGGCACGCAACACCAGATAGACCCCGCAAGCCACCAGCACCCCGATACTCAAGGCAATCAGCAATTCCATTACACGTCTCCTTGCAGCACAGGTGCGGGCGTATCCAGCCGATTCAGCTTGCCCAGTTCCACCAGAATCATCACCGTTGCGCCAACCACCACCAGAAACACGCCCGTGTCAAAGAACATCGCACTCGCCAGCTCAAAGCCACCGACCACCGGCCAATGCACATGCGTATGTGCCGAGGTGAGGAACGGATACCCCAACGCCATCGCCACCATCCCCGTGCCTGCTGCCAACAGCAAACCTGCCGCCAGCCAAGAATGCATGTCAGTACGCAGCCGTTGCGCCGTCCAGCCAATCCCATTCGCCAAGTTCTGCAACACAATCGCCAACGCCGCAATCAGCCCGGCAATAAAACCACCACCCGGCAAGTTATGCCCACGCAGGAACACAAACACCGCCACCATCAACATCATCGGGAACAATACCCGGCTAAAGGTTTGCAAAATGAACGGATTCGCCTCCAACGCCCAAGCGCGTCCACTGCTATCTTCCGCAGGCGCATACAACTTAATCTGCTGCAACAACGCAAAAATCCCCAAGCCCGCCAACGCCAGCACCGCGATTTCTCCCATGGTGTCAAAACCCCGGAAATCCACCAGAATCACATTCACCACATTCGTGCCACCACCCCCCGGCACACTTTGCGTCACAAAATAATCCGCTAGTGTTGCCGTCTCACGAGTCATCACCGCCAACGCCAACGCCGCTGATCCCAACCCCAACAATCCCGCCAAAATACCGTCACGCCACTTACGCCACACCGCACTGACACGCGGGGTATATTGCGGCAAGAAATACAAAGCCAGCATCAGCAACACAATCGTGACGATTTCCACCGACAATTGCGTCAAAGCTAAATCCGGTGCGGAAAATTTCACAAATGCCAGCGACACCACCAGCCCTACTGCACCCAATACCACCAGCGCAATCAGACGTTCCCGATGCAATACCACGCTCAACAAACTGGCAAGAATCAAGGTTGCCCCCACCGCCAAACTCACCGCATCCAGTGGCAACAATGCCCGCTCACCCAACAAAGGTGCCGCACTCAACAAGAAACCTGCTACCCCGACCAATAAGGTAAAACCCAACACCCAGAACAACATATCCTGCAACGAACCCCGGTCAAACCCACGGGTCACGCCACGCGCTACCTGCAACAGCTTGTCGATTTTCCAGTCGTACAAGCGCCGCAATTGCTGCCCACGCACCCGCGCTTCATACCAAGCAAACAAGGGCTTACGCACCGCATACACCGTAATCCCGCCCACCAGCGCGATAAAACTCATCAGCAACGGCTCATTGAACCCGTGCCAAATCGCCAGACTGTATTCGGGTGGGGCAGCCTGCAATGTGCCTTGCACCGCCACTGCCAGCAACGGCGCTACTGTAAACATCGGCAACACCCCCACCGCAATGCACAACACCACCAGCACATCCACCGGAATCCGCATAAACGGCGGCGGTTCATGCGGTGTTTTCGGCAAACTCACCGGCTCACCGTTGAAAAACACGTCATGGATAAAGCGCAAGGAATACGCCACCGAAAACACCCCAGCCAAAGTCGCCAATATTGGAATAGTCAACGCCCACAGCGAAGTGCTGGAAGCCACCACCGCCTGATCAAAGAACATTTCCTTGCTCAAAAAGCCATTCAGCAACGGCACACCCGCCATCGCCGCTGCCGCAATCATCGCCAACACCGCCGTGTGCGGCATGTATTTCAGCAAGCCATTAATGCGGCGCATATCCCGCGTGCCGGTTTCATGGTCAATAATCCCCGCCACCATGAACAGCGAAGCCTTGAAGGTGGCGTGATTAATAATGTGGAACAATGCCGCCACCGCCGCCAGTTCCGTACCCAGCCCAAACAGCAACGTGATCAGCCCCAGATGGCTAATGGTCGAATACGCCAGCAAGCCTTTCAGATCGTGCTGGAACAAAGCCACGAATGCGCCTACCAACAAGGTAATCATCCCTACCGTGCCGATCAGCCACGACCATTCCGGCGTACCCGCCAGCACCGGAAAAAATCGCGCCAACAGGAAAATCCCCGCTTTCACCATCGTGGCGGAGTGCAAATACGCGGAAACAGGAGTCGGTGCTGACATCGCATTCGGCAGCCAGAAATGAAACGGAAATTGCGCCGATTTGGTAAATACCCCAATCGCAATCAACACCAAAGTCGGCAAATACAGCGCATGGGCACGAATTTGCTCGCCTGCCAGCAACACATCCGACAGGTTGTAACTGCCCGCCATTTGCCCCAGCAGCAAAATCCCCGCCAGCAATGTCAATCCACCGCCGCCAGTGATTGCCAACGCCATCCGCGCCCCTTGCCGTGCCTCTTTGCGATGTTGCCAGTAACTGATCAACATAAAGGAACTCAGCGAGGTCAGCTCCCAGAACACCATCAATTGCAGCAAGTTTTCCGACAACACCACGCCCAGCATCGACCCCATAAAGGTCAGCATGTAGGTAAAAAACCGCCCCATGGAATCTTTGGCTGAGAGGTAATAACGGGCGTAGAGGATGACCAACAGGCCAATAATAAGGATCATCAGGGCAAACAATGCGCTCAGACCATCTAGGCGGAAAGCGAAATCCAGCCCGATAGCGGGCATCCACGCCCAAGATTGAATCACCGTCTCGCTCGCAAACACCGCGCTCAATGCAGGGTACAGCAACCCCAACGCCAACAAGGTCGTGATTCCCGCCAGCCATGCCGCTGCCACCCGATGAAAATGCGCAGCCCACGCCACCGCTGCCGCCCCCACAAAGGGCAACAACACCGCTAATGGCAGATTAATCGTTGAAACATCCATTCAGCACCATTGCAACAAAGCCGGGTCGCTTCCGGCGGTGTCCCGATTCTACCCGAACAAAACCATGAAGTGCTGATTTCGTCACGCTGGCGGGGTTAATGTGATACTGATCCCGCTCACTTAACGCGCTTAAAAGCGGTATTGCCACTCCACCCGATCGCGCTTCAGCCGCCAGCGTGCTTTACCGTTGGAACGCCCATTCGCAAACAAGCGATCAGACAAGTTATCGAACACATTCTCGCGCACGTTATCCCTGAGGCGGAAATCACGCCGCACCACCGCATCACAATCCTGCATCAGCAAATAGCTATTGGTGCACTGGCGTTGCTGCAACTGCATATCATGGGTGCGCAACGCAAACGGTTTGGTAATCGAATGGATAGAATGATAAGACAGCGGCGTAGATACCGTGCCACAAGCTGTTACGTTCAACAGCATCCCCAACATCAGCAAGCCCTTTACTGATGCCGTTTTCGTCGTAGTCTTCATTAATAAACACCTCGCGTTTTGAGGTATTTTACCCGTGACCAACCAAAATGGCTATTTTTTATTCAGCAAAACGCACCGATTGATAGTCGTCACCTTGCATCTCATTCAAGCGACTCAACGCCCGCTGGAATTCAAAACGCAACTTCTCACCCTGATACAAATTATCCAGCGCAATCGTCGTGGAAAAAATGAATTGCACCTGCCGGTCATACAACTCGTCAATCAGGTTAAGGAAACGCCGTGCTGCCGATTCATGTTCCTCAGTCAACACATGCAGACCCGATAACACAATGTAATCAAAGCGTTCTGCCAACTCGATGTAATCGCGGGTAGAACGCGCCGTTTCACACAAGGTCTTGAAATCAAACCACACAATATTTTCAGACAAGCGATGCGTCGGCAAGCAACGTCCTTGCACATCAATATCCTGCCCGACCTCAATCGCACCCGTGGCAAGTTCCGCGAAACACTTTTCCAGCTCGTGTTCCACCAATACCGCGTCGTCGTCTTCCAAAAAGCTGTCTTGGCTGACGTGCTTTAACATGCGGTAGTCAATCTGGTTATCCAGTTCCACCACGTGCGTGTGCTTTTTGAGTAATGCAATCGCAGGCAAGAACCGTTCGCGCTGCAAACCGTTCAAATACAAATCATCCGGCGGACGGTTAGACGTCGTTACCAAAGTAATGCCGTGTTTGCACATCGCATCCAGCAAACCGTGCAACAACATCGCATCCACAATGTCCATGACATGGAATTCGTCGATGCACAATAGGCGCACTTCTTGTGCCAATTGCGCCGCCAATGCCTCCAATGGGCTACGATGGTGCGCCAGCCGTTTCAGTTCCTCATGAATGAAGAACATGAAATGGTGGTAATGCATCCGCCGCTTTTCGGTCAGCGGCAGGCGCGAATAGAACATATCCATCAACCAGGTCTTGCCACGCCCGACGCCCCCCCACAGGTAAGCGCCGCGCACTGGCTCGATCACCGCATTATGCCGCTTGGAAAATACCGCCAACAAACCTCGCGAACGTGCCACGCGAGCCGTTTCACGCGGTTTAAGCAAGCCATTCCACACCTCTTGCAAGACCTTGATACCTTCGAGTTGGGCGGGATCGTGTTGGATCGCGCCCTCCTTGATGGCGTCGTGGTAATGCTTCAATAGCGGCATAACGTTTCCTTCTTTCATGACTCAACCCTAATTCCTAAGGCATTATTCACCAATTCTTGCTGCTGTGCAGCATGAACTTTGGCGCTACCCACCGCAGGCGACGCTGAAGCGGGGCGGCTCACCACATCCAAACGCGCCATACCACCCAATACGAGACGCAACGCGGGCTGAATGCTCAACCATGCGCCCTGATTCAACGGCTCTTCCTGACACCAGACGTTCACGGCGATGTTCGGGTAACGATCCAATATCACATTCATATCCGCTTCTGGGAACGGGTAGATCTGTTCAATACGCACCAAGGCCACGTCATCCAGCCCCGCTTTACGGCGCTGTTCCAGCAGGTCGTAATACACCTTGCCGCTGCACATGACCAAGCGCGTTACCTTCAGCGGATCCAGCACGTCGATTTCGTCGATGACATTCTGGAAACCACGTTCAGTCAAGTCTTCCATGCTGTTCACCGCCAAGGGATGGCGCAACAAGCTTTTCGGGGTCATCACAATCAGCGGGGTGCGGTAATCACGCACCATCTGGCGGCGCAACATGTGGAACGCTTGCGCAGGCGTACTTGGCACACACACCTGCATATTGTTTTGAGCGCACAACTGCAAGTATCGTTCCAACCGCGCTGAAGAGTGTTCCGGCCCCTGCCCTTCAAAGCCGTGTGGCAATAACATCACCAGCCCGCACAAGCGCCCCCATTTCTGTTCACCGGAGCTGATAAACTGGTCAATCACCACTTGCGCACAATTGGCGAAGTCACCGAATTGCGCCTCCCAAATGACGAGGGTATTGGCTTCGGTAGTGGCATAACCGTATTCAAATGCCAGCACTGCTTCTTCCGAAAGCAAGGAGTCGATGACCACAAACGGCATTTGCGCTTCGGAAAGGTGTTGCAAGGGTACAAACGTTGCGCCGCTTTCCTGCTCATGGAATACCGCATGGCGATGGAAAAACGTACCGCGACCACAGTCTTCACCTGACAAGCGAATCGGGTAGCCTTCGTCAATCAGCGAGGCGTAAGCCAAGTTTTCACAGAAACCCCAATCCATCAATTGTTCGCCTGCTGCCATTTTCTTGCGATCAGCGACGATACGGGCAACGCGGGAATTCAGCTTGAAATCTTCCGGGTGCACAGTGAGCTTGGCACCGAGGTTTTTGACAGCTTCCACACTGATCGTGGTATCCACGGGCATATCCCATGCACCGGCGGTAAAACGTCCCCACTTAACCGGGTGTGGATTCTGCACTTCACCCTTTTCCAGCAAATGCGGTACGGTCGGCGCACCGTTGGTCAATTGCTGGCGGCAACGTTGCACCCGTTCCTGCGCCTCTTCTGCCGTAATAACCCCTTCGCTGCTCAAACGGCGTGCGTACAATTCGCGGGTGGTCGGTAATGCGCGAATTTTGCGGTACATCACCGGTTGCGTAGCGGATGGCTCATCGGCTTCATTGTGACCGTGGCGGCGGTAGCACACCAAATCAATCACCACATCCTTATCGAATTTCGCGCGGAAATCGAAAGCGATTTGTGTCACCAACACCACCGCTTCCGGGTCATCGCCGTTGACGTGGAAGACAGGCGAATCGACCATCTTGGCAATGTCGGTGCAGTAATAGGTGGAACGCGCATCGGCGGCAGTACTGGTGGTAAAACCCACCTGATTGTTAATCACAATATGAATCGTGCCGTAAGTGCGGTAGCCACGGGTATCCGCCATTTGCAGCATTTCCATGTTCACGCCCTGCCCCGCAAACGCCGCATCCCCGTGCAATACCACCGGAATAATTTTGTCGCCACCGGCATCATCCCAACGGTCTTGGCGGGCACGAACCGCACCTTGCACCACCGGACCGACGATTTCCAAATGCGAGGGGTTGAATGCCATTGCCACGTGCAAGGGACCGCCGGGGGTCATCATGTCGGAAGCAAAACCCATGTGGTATTTCACATCGCCGGTACGGTCGCCGTTATTGGCGTATTTGCCTTCAAACTCGCCGAACAGTAGCGCGGGTGCTTTACCCAATACATTGACCAGCACATTGAGACGCCCCCGGTGTGCCATGCCGATGACCATTTCCTGCGCACCCAAGCTGCCGCCGTGCTGAATCAGGGTATTGAGCATCGGAATCAAGCTTTCGCCGCCTTCCAATGAGAAACGCTTTTGCCCGACGTAGTTGGTGTGCAGGTAACGCTCTAAACCTTCTGCGGCGGTAAGACGGTCGAGGATCTCCAACTTCTCAGCCGGGCTAAACGTGGGGGTAGAACGCACACTTTCTAAACGTTGTTGCACCCAGCGCTTTTGCTCGGTGCTGGTGGTGTGCATGTATTGCACCCCAATTGACCCACAATACGTGGCCTCTAATTGCGCAATGATTTCACGCAAGGTCAGTTGATCAGGGGCAACCAATGAACCGGTGTTAAAGGTGGTATTCAGATCCGCCTCACTCAGCGAGTGATACGCCAGCGTTAATTCCTTCACAAACGCCGGGGTATTCTCATCCAGCGGATTAGTTTTAGCGTGGAAGTGACCGAGGAAGCGGTAAGCATTGATAAGCTGTAACACTTTAACCTGTTTACGCTCGTGTTCCATGTCGACATTACTCGCAGCAGGGGCGATAACGGCTTGAGGCTTTGCCGCATAAGCGCGGAAATAGTCTTTTACCAGCGAATGGCGCGTGTCACGCTCCTGCCCGTTAACTGACGGCAATGCATCAAAATAGTGCTGCCAACTCGCGGGTATGGATGCTGGTTCTTGCAAATAACGCTCATACATCTCTTCTAGGTACAGCAGGCTGTTACCGTCTAATTGTGTATCCGCACTCCAGGCCGTAGCCTGCGCTTCTCCTTTGTTCATGTTTCCAACTCACATTGATGGTAAATATCAAACATTTCCGACTTGACGCAGTGCAGCAAACTAGTGCATTGTCGACATCTTGGTGTCTTAAGGTGCGTTGCTACCCACGTATTCGGGGTAAACACTGGCATTTCTTGATTATAGTGTCGACATTATAGCTTCAAAGTGTCAACAATGTCAGGATGTTTTTCTTGAAAAAACGCTGTTTCGCGGTATTATTGTCAACACAACAGACAAGATGTCGACAAACTGAGGTAGCACCATGGCCTTTCTGACTGCCTGCAAATTGCAGGATCCGGTAACGATTGCAGACAAGTTATTTCTTGATTTGCGGCGTGCCATTTTGGAGGGTGAAATCCCCGCTGGGAAAAAAATTAGTGAGCCAGAGCTGGCAGCAGCTTATGGCGTGAGCAGAGGTTCGTTGCGTGAAGCGATCGGCAAACTGGAAAACTGCAACTTGGTGACGCGCAAGCCCAATATTGGTGCACGCATCATCGGATTTTCCACAGAACAACTGTTGGAAATTTACCAAATACGCGAAGCCACCGAAGGTATGGCAGCCCGACTCGCCGCCGAACACATGACGGCAGAGGAATTGGTACATTTGCGCAAGATTCTGGAACGTCACCAAGCCGAAATTGCCCAGCACCAAAGCTATTCACAACACGACGTTGACTTGGATTTTCACTTTTCGATTATTCAAGGCAGCAAAAATAAACGCCTGATTCGCATGTTATGTCAGGACTTGTATGACTTGGTACGCTTCTACCGTTTCCGCCTCAAGTCCGGGTTTAGTCGCAGCGAACAGGCATTTCAGGAACACAACCTGATCGTGTCAGCCATTGAGCGGCGCGACGGGGAAATGGCGGAAACGCTGATGCGCCATCATATCCGGGCTTCGCGGGATTATGCCTGCAAGTTGTTGGAACAGATGCCGATCTCAGACACCTAGCCGCGTACACGCTTTCTAGCTTTTTATTAACGGGGATACTCTATGAAGACCGCGAACAAACGACCGCTTTCACCCCACTTGCAGGTGTATAAGCCGCAACTCACGTCGGTGCTGTCGATCATGCACCGAGGCACGGGGGTGGTGTTGGCTATCGGCACATTGCTGGTGACGTATTGGCTGGCAGCCATTGCCGGGGGTGCGGAATCTTTTGCGAATGCCAGCGCGATCCTTGGCTCATGGTTTGGCAAACTGGTGTTGTTTGGTTGGTCTTGGGCGCTGTTTTATCACTTATCCAACGGTATCCGCCATTTGGTATGGGATAGCGGGCATGGCTTCGATCTGCCTAGCGTTTACCTGGGCGGCAAAATCGCAGTGGGCGCATCGTTGGCTCTCACTATCCTGCTTTGGCTTGTTGCCTGAACCCTGTTGAGGAATTGCTACACATGAGTTTATTGACACCTTTCAAACGTGCCAGCGGTCTGGGAACGACCAGCGGGGTTAGCCATTGGTGGATACAGCGCGTCACTGCCGTTGCCCTGATTCCACTGGTTTTGTGGATGGTATTTTCGGTGGCAGCCCACACGGGTGATGATTATGCCAGCGTTGCAGCCTGGTTTGCGCAACCGTTCACCACTACCATGTTGACCTTGTTTGTGTTCACCGCGTTCTTTCATGCCAGTCTGGGGTTAACCGTGGTGATTGAAGATTATGTGCATCACGAAGGCATCAAACTTGCCGCATTGATAGGCATGAAATTGGTACTGGTATTGCTGGGAACGAGCAGCATTTTGAGCATCTTACGGGTCGCATTCGCGGGCTAATGACACAGAGGTTGATTACACAATGACTGAATACAAAATTGAACATCATACCTACGATGTCGTCGTCGTGGGTGCTGGCGGCGCGGGTTTGCGTGCCACGTTCGGGATGGCGGTAAAAGGCTTGTCCACGGCATGTATTACCAAAGTATTCCCAACCCGTAGCCATACCGTGGCCGCACAAGGTGGCATGTCCGCCGCACTCGGCAATATGGGGCCTGACAAGTGGCAATGGCACATGTACGACACCGTAAAAGGCTCGGACTGGCTGGGCGACCAAGACGCGATTGAATACATGTGCCGCGAAGCGATTCCGGCGGTGATCGAACTGGAACACCAAGGTGTGCCGTTTTCGCGCACGGAAGAAGGCCGTATTTATCAGCGTCCCTTCGGCGGGATGACCACCGAATTTGGTAAAGGCATTGCGCACCGCACCTGTGCAGCGGCTGACCGCACCGGTCACGCGATTTTACACACGCTGTATCAGCAATCCTTGCGTCACGATGCGGTATTTTTCATTGAGCATTTCGCTACCGACCTGATTATGGATGAGGAAGGCGTGTGCCGTGGGGTACTGGCGTGGGATTTAGCCAACGGTATTCTGCGTATTTTCCGGGCGCAGAAAGTGGTGCTGGCAACCGGCGGTTACGGGCGTGCGTATTTCTCGGCGACTTCAGCGCATACCTGTACGGGTGACGGTAACGGCATGGTGACGCGGGCAGGTTTACCATTGCAAGACATGGAATTCACCCAGTTCCACCCGACCGGCATTTACGGCGCGGGCTGTTTGATTACCGAAGGGGTGCGCGGCGAAGGCGGCTACCTGACCAATGCCAAGGGTGAACGTTTTATGGAACGTTACGCCCCGAATGCCAAAGACTTGGCGTCGCGTGACGTGGTGAGCCGTTCCATGACCATTGAAATCAATGAAGGGCGTGGCGTTGGCGCGAAACAAGACCATATTCATCTGCATTTGGAACACTTAGGCCCTGAAGTGATTCACGAACGTCTGCCGGGGATCGCTGAAAGTGCGCGTATCTTTGCCGGTGTAGATGTCACCAAAGAACCGATTCCGGTACTGCCAACCGTGCATTACAACATGGGCGGCATTCCCACCAACTACCACGGCGAAGTGGTCACGCTGAAAGACGGCGAACCCGATAGCGTGGTTCCCGGCTTGATGGCGATTGGTGAGTGCGCTTGTGTATCGGTGCACGGTGCTAACCGCCTAGGCTCGAACTCTTTGCTCGACATCGTGGTATTCGGACGCGCTGCTGCCAACCGTTGTGCGGAAACCGTTACCCCCGGCGCGACGCAACCTGAATTGCCTGCGGCAGGTGTGGAAAAAGTATTGGCACGTTTCAAGCGCATCCATTACGGCAATGGCAATACCAGCACCGCGCAAATCCGTGAAGCCATGCAGCACACCATGCAAAAGCACGCGGCGGTCTTCCGTACTGCTGAAACTTTGCAAGAAGGTGTCGATAAAATGAATGAGATTTACGCCAGCTTCAATGATGTTGCGGTGAAAGACCGCAGCTTGGTGTGGAACTCTGACTTGATGGAAACCTTCGAGTTAGCCAATTTGCTGGATTGCGCCCAAACCTCGATTCAATGCGCCATGAACCGTGAAGAAAGCCGGGGCGCTCATGCCCGCGAGGACTTCCCGGATCGTAACGATGATGAGTGGATGAAACATTCGATCGCGTGGGTCGATGACGCTGGCAAAGTATCCATCGACTACCGCCCCGTCCACACCTACACGTTGACGGATGACATTGAATACATCGCACCGAAGAAACGGGTTTACTAACAGGGAGCATTGTCATGGCTGAATTTAACTTACCTGCCAACTCGATCATCAAGAGTGGCAAAACTTGGGCTGCCCCTACCGGTGCGACCCGCGTGAAAAATTTCCGCGTTTACCGTTATGACCCGGATAGCGGCGAAAATCCGCGTTGGGATACCTACGAAATCGACCTCGACCAATGCGGACCGATGGTGTTGGATGCTTTGCTGAAGATCAAGAACGAGATTGATCCGACCTTGACCTTCCGCCGCTCTTGCCGTGAAGGGATTTGCGGCTCGTGTTCGATGAATATCGACGGCACGAATACGCTGGCGTGTATTAAAGCGATTGAGGCTTGCGAGGGCGATGTACAAATCAGCCCCTTGCCACACATGGAAGTGGTGAAGGATTTGATCCCTGATTTGACGCATTTCTACGCGCAATACGCCTCGATCAAGCCGTGGATGCAGACCCAAACGCCTGCGCCACCGGATCGCGAACGCCTGCAATCGCCGGAAGACCGCAAGAAGCTCGACAATCACTACGAATGCATTTTATGCGCGTGCTGCTCAACATCTTGCCCTAGCTACTGGTGGAACAGTGACCGTTATTTGGGGCCTGCGGTCTTGCTGCAAGCCAATCGTTGGGTAGTGGATAGCCGTGATGAAGCCACGGGCGAACGTTTGGACAATCTGGAAGACCCGTTCAAACTTTACCGTTGCCACACCATTATGAACTGTACCAACACTTGCCCTAAGGGATTGAACCCGGCGAAATCAATTGCAGAACTGAAGAAAAAAATGATCGAACGGCGTTAAGAACCCCTCACCCCCTACCCCCTCTCCCTCAAGGGGCGAGGGGGAACAAGAAATAATATTTTCCCTTTTCTTAGCCCCTCTCCCCTTGAGGGAGAGGGGTTGGGGTGAGGGGTACAAGGATATACACCATGAGTGAACTTTCCCGCGTAAAAATGCGCTGTCGGCGTGGTTTGAAAGAGCTGGATGTGATTTTCCAGCACTATTTAGAACGCCATTACAACAGTGCCAGCACCACGGAATTGCAACGCTTAGACGAATTACTGGCAATGCAAGACCCGCTCATCTGGGATATGCTGTTAGACGCAATCCCCTTCCCTGACCAATACACCGACCTGATTGCTAAGCTGCGTGTCGTCAATGACTGAACAACAAGCCGAACGACTGGTACGCTTGCGCTGGGCATGTCGACGTACTTTGCAGGTACTGGATCAACCCTTGGGACGTTTTTTACAGGATTGTTTCCAAACACTCGATATGGGCGAGCAATTTGCGTTCGAGCGTTTATTAAAATCCAAAGATCAGGAAATTCTTGATTGGTTAATTGGCAATCGCCAGCCCCGCGATACGGGTATGTGCGCTATTATTGAAAAAGTACGCCAACACCATGACAACACCGCCGGAGAATAGTCCATGCCTGAATTACACGACCTTTCCCCTACTGCCGCCTACGACTTATTGCAAACCACCCCGCACAGCATTTTGGTCGACATCCGTTCCGCTATGGAATATTTGTTTGTTGGTCATCCGGTTGGGTCAGTGCACATTGCGTGGATCGACGAACCCGATTGGGACATTAATCCGCATTTCGCCAGCGAAGTCGAACAATTGCTAACCAGCCGTTTTCAAGAATTGCCGCCCAAAGCCGCGCAAGTGGTGTTAATTTGCCGCAGTGGTAAACGTTCACGTGAAGCTGCCAGCGCGTTACTTGAAGCCGGTTTCCAACACGTCATGCACATTGACGAAGGCTTTGAAGGTGAACGGGATAACCAACATCACCGGGGAACATTGGGTGGCTGGCGTTTTCACGGTTTGCCTTGGGAACAGTGCTAACGCATCAATAATCGGCAAGTTGCCGCCGTTCATGCTATTTTCATGCGAACAATAACCCGGTTGTAATTCACGGTATTGCATACTATAAAAAGTGTGTCTCATAACGTTATTCAAGAATGTTCCAAGAAAAGGAGTTTCACCTGCATGAAAACAAAATCATTAATCGTGCTACTGTTAGCCGGTATCTGGGGGGTAGGTAGCTGGTGGTGGTATACCTGCAAAGTGAAAGGTTTCTGCGGTGCTGATGCAACGTCCGCACAAGTCGCAACGGGTACAGCCGCAACGGGTGCGGCGGCACTGGCTGGCGCAGCATCAGATGCTGACAACAAATCAAGTGCTGATACGACCGATACCGACGGTGACGGTATTCCCGATGCCAAAGAAAAAACCTTGGGACTTGACCCTGATAAAGAAGACAGCGACGGCGACGGTATTTCTGACTTCATCGAACTGGCACGCGACCCACAAGACACCGATGGGGATGGCAAAATAGACGCGCTGGATGACGACGATGACGGGGACGGCGTATTAACAGCGGCTGAAAAAGCTGACCCCAATGGTGATGGCAATGTTGATGATGCCACCGACACCAACAATAACCAACTCGCTGATTATCTTGATCCCGCTGCCAACGGTGGTGATGCCACCCAAACAGCCGATGCTGACAAAACTGACGCTGATAAAGCCGTTGCCGACAAAACCGCTGCGGATGCACAGGCCAAAGCTGACGCTGACAAAGCTGCTGCCGACAAAGCCGCTGCGGATGCACAAGCCAAAGCCGATGCAGATAAAGCCGCTGCTGAAGCACAAGCTAAAATCGACGCTGATAAAGCCGCTGCGGATGCAGCACAAACCAAAGCTGATGCCGATAAAGTCACCATGGAAACCACTAGTCCCACTCAAAACGGCGATATTGGCCCGGCTATCCTCACTTTCCCGACCGGTTCTGCTAACCCACAATTAGCTGACAGCACCAAGGAATATTTTGAGAAAGTAGCGCAGTTCCTGAAAGACAATAGCAGTGCGAAAATCACCATCGTCGGTCACACCGATAACAAGGGTGATCCCGCGAAAAACAAAGCTCTCGGTTTAAAACGTGCTGAAATGCTCCAAAAAACCTTGGTTGATCTTGGCGCTCCTAAAGACCGTGTATCTGCGTCTTCTGAAGGTGCTGACAAACCGATTGCTGATAACAATACGGAAGACGGGCGCAAGAAAAACCGCCGTGTTGAAATCACCCCTGTAAAATAAACGATTGGAGTTGTTACCATGTTTAAAGACATTACAAGCCGTTACGACATGACCAGCGCCAGTCTGGATGTCATTCTCATGCTCGCAGGTGCATTCCTCTTGGGTTTCCTGTTCTGCTATTTCCGCAACCGCTCAGGCCATGAGGAGTAATTCATGAAGCAAACAAGTGCCGACTACACCTTTGGTCTCGCCAGTCTGGAAATCGTCTTACTGCTGCTAGGCGCATTTTTACTGGGGATGCTGCTGTGCTGGTTATTGCGTAAATGGGGTATTTGCTGTGCCAGCCATGCGCTTAACACCAGAGAGCCTTCCTTGAGTGATACCAGTCACACCACTCATTCCAGCACCACACGCGAAGGTCAGCGTACCCCACGCGAATTTCCGGGCAATGATCTGAAAGGCGGTGGCTATACGGCTGACATTAACAGCTTATTGCGTAACCCTGAGCCGCCAGCACCCAGCGCCCCCTCCCGCCATGAGGTCAGCAGCATCCCACCTAACCTGACCAGCGTCACGCTAGGTCACAAAGATGACCTGAAAAAATTGGAAGGTATCGGCCCCAAATTGGAACAAGTGCTCAATGCGTCGGGCGTGCGTAATTTCGCACAACTTGCATCCATGACACCGGAAGAAATCAAACCGATACTGGAAGCTGCGGGTAATCAATTCAAAATGCACGACCCTAAAAGCTGGCCTTACCAAGCAGAATTGGCAAACAAAGGTGAATGGGAACGCCTCAAGGAATACCAAAACCTGCTAATCAGCGGACGAGTTTAAATAACAAGCCCCACAAAAACCGGCAAAACGCCGGTTTTTGCTTAGCAGGACGCTACCGCTACCATTTCTCATGCATTGAATAAGGAATGCCAATCATGAATACCGCTAATACCCCTTATACATTCGGCATGGCAACAGGGGAAATCATCTCATTACTGCTACTGAGTTTTGTCGTCGGCATCTTACTCTGCCGCTTATTGCGTCAAATGGGCATTTGCTGCTTACCCAAGAAAAAAACGGTTCCGCTTGGCATTACCCCCGTTCCAGCGGGCAAATATCACACCCGTGACTTCGACATTCACACCCCAAACCTACGCGCTAAACCTGTCACGCCAGCACCAGAGCTTGAACTGCCACAATTTTCGCGACCGCAACCTGTCACGGATGTTTATATTCCCAAAGTCCCCGCCAAGCCCACGATTGCCTTGCCGGAAGTAACTCCTAAAACCGTGGTAGACGTGCCTGTGATGCATGGCGAATTGCCACCGTTGCCAGAAATTGATCCGCTGCTGGCTGCCATCGACCCGCACAAACCCATCCTTGACTTAGTTGACGTAGACGACGCACCAGAACCAGAAATCACACTGGAGATCATCACCATGCCCAACGAACCAATGCCAACCGCATCATGGACGCTTGACCCACTGTTGGTTGAAATTGACCCCCATAAACCGATTATTGATCCACCCGATATGCCAGAAACAACCATGAAAACTGATCCATTACTCGATGCTATCGACCCACACAAACCGATTATTGATCCACCGGATATGCCAGAAACCAACAGCAACCAAGGCAGCACAGACACGCCACTCAATATCTTGAACGATTGGTTGCATAAAGCCAAAGACAGTGTGGAACACCTCACCGAAAAAGCCACGCCTACCGCCAACGAATGGCTGCACAAGGCCAAAGACAGCGTGGAACACCTCACCGAAAAAGCCACTCCCACCGCCAATGAATGGCTGCACAAAGCGAAAGAAATCGGCAACGATCTTGGCTCAAAAGGCAGTTCTCTCAGCGCTGAAACCCTGACAAAAGGCAGCTCGACACTCGCCAACCTCGCTGCCAGCGCCAAAGAACTCACCGAAAAACTCGCCAGCAATTTGTCGATCAAACACGACGATCTGCAAAAACTGGTAGGCATTGGCCCCACCTTCGCGTCTATTCTGCACCGCGCAGGTATCCACACTTATCAGCAATTGGCGGAAACTTCCCACCAAAAACTGCAAGCCCTGCTGATCGTGGAAGACGAACAATTCAGCCAGCACGACACGTCAAGCTGGCCGCAACAAGCGGCACTCGCTGCACGAGGGGAATGGGAACAGCTCAAAACTTACCAAGACAGCTTATGAGCGAAACGCACTGCGCAGGTACTGCACCATCGACCAGACGGTCAGTACCGTCGCAATTGCCAAAGCCACCAAACCGATTTCGCGCAAGGGCAATATTCCGAACAAATCTTGGTTATACAATAAGCAAATCAGCGCAATGATTTGCGCGGTGGTTTTCAGTTTGCCAATGAAAGCCACCGCCACTTTGGAACGATTACCGGATTCCGCCATCCACTCACGCAACGCTGAAATCACGATTTCGCGCCCGATAATTACTACCGTTGCCAACGTGATCCAAACATTCACTTCGCGTTCCACGAGCAAAATCAGGGCGACTGCCACAATCAGCTTATCCGCCACTGGGTCAAGAAATGCACCAAAACTGGATTCCTGTTGCCACAAACGCGCCAAATAACCATCTGCCCAATCGGTCAAACCGGCAATCCCAAACAAGATAGCCGCCGCCAAGGGTGCCCAAGGCGCTTCCAGATAAAACAGGAATACCAGCAGCGGAATAAACGCAATCCGCAGCCACGTCAGCAACACCGGCAGGTTGAACACCATATCAACTCTCTTCTCCGTTAAAGAAATCATAAATTTTACGCGCCAACGCCGGGCTAATCCCGGATACTTTTGCCAATTCTTCCGCACTGGCACGCTCAATCGCTTTCAAGCCACCAAATTGTTGCAGCAATACTTGCCGCCGCTTTGCGCCCAACCCTTCAATTTGCTCCAAAGGCGATTGGGTTCGTGCTTTTTGACGCCGCGCCCGATGCCCGGTAATCGCAAAACGGTGGGCTTCATCGCGAATTTGTTGAATTAAGTGCAAGGCTGCCGAATGTTCAGGCAATGCCAAACGCTCGCTGCCTTGCTCGATAATCAAGGTTTCTAACCCCGGTTTGCGACCTTCGCCTTTCGCCACCCCAACAACATCCACACCCGTGACATTTAATTCATGCAATACCGCCAAAGCTTGTGACACCTGACCTTTGCCGCCGTCAATAAACAGAATATCAGGTAGTTTACCGGCTTGCTCAACAGCGCGACGAAATCGGCGAGTAAGCGCTTGATGCATCGCTGCGTAATCATCACCGGGCTGAATACCTTCGATATTATACCGCCGATATTCCGATTTGAGTGGGCCATTCAAGTCAAACACCACGCAGGAGGCAACAGTCGCTTCCCCCATTGTGTGGCTAATGTCGAAACATTCCATACGGGCGGGCAATCCACTCATGCCAAGCGCTTCTTGTAGGGCGAACAGGCGTTGCTGCATCCCTGCTTTTGAGAGTACTTGCATTTGCAGGGCTTGTTCGGCATTGCGTTGCGCCAATTCTACCCATTTGCTGCGTTCGCCGCGCTGCGGTTGGCGAATTACCACTTTGCGCCCTTGCTTGAGGGTCAGCATATCGGCTAAAACATCCGCATCATCGGGCAATTCCGAGACCAAAATTTCACCCGGCACATCATGATTCAGGTAATACTGCGCCAAGAATGAGCTGAGAATTTCCGCACTAGCCACGTCACCATCGGGCAATTTAGGGAAGAAGTTGCGGTTGCCAAGATTATTGCCATTGCGCACCGTGAATACCTGCACACTGGCAACCCCCGACCCCAAGCAAATCGACACCACATCCACATTACCATTGCTGCCGCTGACGTATTGTTGTTGGGAAATATGCCGCAAACTTTCGATTAAATCGCGGTGTTCAGCGGCTTTCTCGAAATTCAACATCTGCGCGGCGCTTTCCATCTTTTGCACCAGTTCATCAATGACGTCCTGAGTGCGCCCTTGCAGAAATTGCACCGCGTGACGAATACTTTGGTCGTAGTCGTGCTTGTCAATCATACCAACACAAGGCCCGCTGCAACGCTTGATTTGGTATTCCAAACACGGGCGCGAACGGTTGGCGAAATAACTGTCTTCACATTGCCGCGCTTTGAACAATTTTTTCATTAAATGCATGGTTTGACGCACCGCCCCCACACTGGGGTAAGGCCCAAAATATTGTCCAGGTTGCTTGCGTGAACCGCGATAAAATTCAATGCGCGGATATTCGCCCGCCGTAATGTGAATGTAGGGGTAGCCTTTGCCGTCCTTGAGCAAAATATTGTAGCGCGGCGAATGCTGTTTAATCAGGTTGCTTTCCAACAATAACGCTTCGGCTTCGGTGTTGGTAATGGCAATTTCCACGTTGCAAATTTGCTTGACCATCGCAAAAATGCGCGAATTGGTCAGTGTGCCGCGAAAGTAGCTGGAGAGACGGTTTTTCAAGTCTTTGGCTTTGCCGACGTAGAGCACTGTGCCATCTTTGCCCAGCATACGGTACACGCCCGGCTTATGCGGGGCGGTTCTGAGGAAATCTTGGGGGTCAAAATTCGGGAGGTCGGTTTGCATAGTGGCTATTTTGCCACAGCAGGCAAGAAGTTGCTGTTGAAGTTACTCACGCCATCCAAAAATTACCGCTTGGCAAACGCAAAGCCGACTATAGTTACAGGCATTCTGCATCACAGTTAAAGCAAGCGGGGAGATCGAGATGAAAACTGAAAAATACATTGTTTTGCGTAGCCAAGACGTTTTTTCACCCACTCGCGGCAGCACCGGAATGCGCGGCGCGGGAATGCGTAGCACTGGCGATACAAGCGTTAAATTGGAAGAGGCCGACCTGACCAAACGCGAACGCAATGATTTACGCCGTGACCCGCGCACCCGTGCGATTGCCCTGCCCATGCCACTGAAACTCATCGCACCGGTCAGGCGGCAAATGACCGACGCCGTAATACCGCCTACCGCCGATCAGACGATTACTTGGGGTGTAAAAGCAGTACGCGCCCACGAATCGCGTTTTGATGGCACGGGCGTGACCGTCGCGGTGCTGGATAGCGGCATCGACCCCAACCACCCTGCGTTTGCAAGCGTGAACTTGATCCAACAAAACTTCACCACGGAAGACCCCAACGATCTTGACGGTCACGGCACGCATTGTGCTGGAACGATTTTCGGTCAGGATGTGAATGGCACGCGCATCGGTATCGCTCGCCATATCGAACGCGCCCTCATCGGCAAAGTATTGGGCGAAGGCGGTGGCACTTCCGCCACGCTTGCCAAAGCGATTCAATGGGCGTTACACGAAGGCGCACATGTCATTTCCATGTCGGTTGGGATCGACTTTCCCGGCTACGTCGATTGGCTGGTCAAAACCGAAGGGATGCACGTAAATCCTGCGACTTCGATGGCGTTGGAAGAATACCGCGCTAACGTCAATCTTTTCACCGAACTTGCCAGCTTTGTGCAGGCATTTAGCAGCTTTGGGCAAGGGGCAGTCATCGTTGCGGCGTCAGGCAATGAAAGCAACCGTCCCCAGTACGAAATTGCAGTCGCGCCGCCCGCCGCAGGCACGGGCATTATTGCGGTCGGCGCTCTCGGCGAATCCGACAAAGGTTTTACCGTTGCCGAATTCTCTAACAATCAAACCGATATTGCTGCTCCTGGCGTCGATATTCTCTCTGCTGAAGCCGGTAGCGACAAACTCACCCGCATGGATGGCACCAGCATGGCAACCCCACACGCGGCAGGTGTCGCCGTACTCTGGGCGCAACGCCAACTGGAAGTGAACGGGCGCGTCGAAAACCAAAGTTTAATGGCGCAATTGGTTGCCAGCGGCACTTACGCATCGCTTGCCCCCAATAACGAGGAAGACGACGTAGGCACGGGCATTGTGCAAGCCCCGCTGAACTAAGCCCATTTGCACCCGTGCGCGGGGCGTTCTACCATCAGAGTTTTCGTCAATAAGCTGCCACCCATGCCTGATATTGATCTCAAAGCCGTCGAAAACAAACTGGTTGCCGCCCGCACCAAACTGATTTTGGATAAACCGTTTCTGGGCGCATTAGTGCTGCGCCTGCCGTTACAGGTTGCCAACCCCGCATGGTGTCCCACCACCGGCACGGATGCGCGTAAATTTTATTACAACCCCGAATACGTGCAGGAATTGCGCACCGACGAGGCACAATTTGTGTTAGCACACGAAGCCCTGCACTGCGCCTTGTCACATTTCGCCCGCCGCGCCCACCGCGTCAAACACCGTTGGGATTTAGCGTGCGATTACGCCATCAACCCCATTCTGATTGCCGACGGATTGAAACCGCCACCCGGCATGATCATGATGAAGGAATACGTCGGCATGAGTGCCGAGGAGATTTACCCGCTCCTCGACGATAACGACATGACCGAAACGATGGATCAGCACCTTTACGACAAAGAAACCAACCCGTCGGAAGGCAGCAGCGACAAAAGCGAAAACCCGCTGGATAACCGCGACAAACAAGACAACCCGACCGACGCGGATGACACTCCCGAAGAATCCGATACGGATACCGAACCAGACACTGACACTCCACCGCAGCAACCTGATGAACAAGACGCGGGCGAATCCGGCGAAGCCGAATCCCAACCGCAAGATGCCAACGAAGGCGACGGCAACACCCAACAACAATCCCCCGATGAACCCAGCGAAGATGGCGAACCCCCACCGCCCCCGCTGAACCAGCAAGAAGCCGAAGACCTCAGCGTGCAATGGCAACAACGCCTCGCCGGAGCCGCCCAACAAGCACAACAAGCCGGAAAACTCAGCGGCATCATGAAACGCTTGGTGGAAGAATTGCTGCAACCGCGCTTGCCCTGGCGCACCTTGCTGGCGCACTACATGACCGCCGTGGCACGCGACGATTACAGCTATGCCCGCCCTTCCTCACGCCGTGGCGATCCTGCGATTTTCCCGACACTCAAAAGCTACCAAATCAATGCGGTAGTGGCGCTGGATGTAAGCGGCTCGGTGAATGACAAAGAATTGCTGGATTGCCTCACCGAAATCAACGCCATCAAAGGGCAAGTTCGCGCCGCCGTCACCTTACTCGCGTGTGATTCCGAAGTGGTGGATGGTTTCCCGCGCCGCTTTGAACCGTGGGAAGAAGCGACGTTGCCGCAAGCCATGCCCGGTGGTGGCTCGACCGACTTCCGCCCCGTGTTTGAATGGGTGCAAACCCAAGACCGACAGCCGGATATTTTGGTGTATTTCACGGATGCACAGGGGTATTTCCCCAAAGTGCAACCGAATTATCCGGTGATTTGGTTGGTGAAAGGCAAGTCGCCAGTGCCGTGGGGGACGCGGGTGCAGTTGAATTAAACGCCACGCGCCAATAATGCCGCACCAAATGCTGCTTCATCGTGTGTGGAAGGCAGGAACGGCGCACCGATCAACGTTTCCCGCATCTGCATCCATGCCAGATTACGACTGCCACCACCGACCGTGCGCAAGGTGCGCGGATAAGGCGCACCCAGCTCATGCAAACGTTGCCAACCAGCGTGTTCGATGCGGCTCATCCCTTCAAGCATCGCTTGCAGAAACTGCACATCATCCGCCGGACGCGGGATTAATCGCGGTAGCCATTGCGGATCGGCATGAGGAAAACGTTCCCCCGGTTTGCTCAACGGGTAGTAATCCAATCCCGTCGGCTTATCTGGCTGAAGTTGCGGCGTCAAACGCTGCAAATCATCGCGGGAAAAGTGCTGTAACAATACCGCTCCGCCGCTGTTAGATGCGCCCCCGGCTAACCACTTATCGCCTAAACGGTGGCTATAAATGCCAAATTCGGGTGCAAAGATAGGCTTGTCGCTGATGATTTTCAGGGCAATCGTGCTACCCAGCGAGGTAACGGCATCGCCTAACTCACTTGCACCCGTCGCGATAAAAGCGGCGATGCTGTCTGTGGTTCCGGCGTGAATAATGCTCTCCCCCACCCTCTGTCCCGGCGCATACACCATCGGTAGCAAATGGGCGGGTACTAGATTTTTCATCCATGCAGGCCATTCGCGCTTTACCGGGTCATAACCCAACTTCAGGCAATTATTCTCGTCGCTGAAACCGAACTGCCCCGCCAACTTGCCCGTAATCCAATCGGCTTGGTGCAAAGCGTAAGCGTGCGGTCGATCAGGGTAATGTTCCAGCAACCATAGCAGTTTGGCGAGGCTACTGGTTGCGCCATGCGCCCCACTCTCTCGCGGCGCAATAGTGGCAATCCGGCGCGATTGTTCCAGCGCACGCGCATCGTTATACAGCAACGCAGCCGTAGTCGGATTGCCGTCAGCATCCGCCAATAAAATCGTGCCAGACGTACCATCCACCGCTATCCCTTGCAGATTAGCGCGGATAGTTTCAGGAGTTTCAGCCATGACTTGCTGCACAGCACCCCACCACAACGCCGGTGATTGCTCGGTATCAGCAGGATAAACCACCCGTGCCTCCGCTGGCACCGCCTGATTGCCATCAATAGCGATCAAACGACAACCGGATGTGCCTAAATCAAGACCGGCGTAAAAACAACTGTTGAGCGGTACTGCGGGCAATTTCAAGCTCCTCATTGGTCGGGATAACCAAAAGTTTGAGGGTAGCAGTTTCCTGCTGAAACTCCAGAATCCCCGCTGTATGCGCCGCATTTTTAACAAGATCAGGGTATACGCCGAATACCTGCAAATTGGCACACACTTGCGCCCGAATACGCGCCGAATGTTCGCCAATCCCGCCGGTGAAAATCACCGCATCGACCTGCCCCAACACCGCACTGTACGCGCCGATGTATTTTTTCACCCGATACGCAAACATCGCTTCAGCCAATTGCGCATCGGTATCGCCGGTATCCGCTAGTGCCTGCACTTCGCGCATATCACCGACACCACACAGCCCTTTCAGACCACTTTTCTTATTGAATAAGCTTTCCACAGCATCCGGCGACAAACCCGTTTCGCGTTGCAAATAAAAGTGCAAGGCAGGGTCAATATCGCCACAGCGCGTCCCCATCACCAAGCCTTCCATCGGGGTCATGCCCATTGAGGTATCGACGCTTTTGCCCTTAGCAATCGCCGTCGCGCTACACCCATTCCCCAGATGCAACGTAATCAAATTGAGGGCGGTTAACTCACGTTGCAAATACGCTGCCGCTTGTTGCGCCACGTAATGATGCGACGTGCCATGAAAGCCATAACGCCGCACCTTATGTTCCCGATACAGCTCAACCGGCACGGCATAACGGAACGCCACCGGCGGCATGGTTTGGTGAAACGCGGTATCAAATACCGCCACCTGCGGCACAGCCGGAAACAAGCATTGCGCCACTTCAATCCCCGCCAAATTCGCCGGATTGTGCAACGGTGCTAACGGAATCATGGCGCGGATAGCCTCCACCACCGCCGAATCAATCAGCGCAGGCTGCTTAAAGTGTTCGCCACCGTGCACCACGCGATGCCCAATCGCATCAATCTCAGTAATGCCTGCTGCCTGTAAATGCAGCATAATCCGCGCCAATGCTTCTTGATGCGAGGCCATTTCAGCGCCTGCCTCACCAATGCGATCCAGCAAACCGCCGACCAGCACCTGCTGGTTTTCCATGTCAAACACTTGGTATTTAAGCGACGAACTGCCCGCATTCAGCACCAATATTGTTTTCATGCAGCACTCTCCTGTTGCGCCTGAATCGCGGTAATCACCACCGTATTCACAATATCCGTCACCGTGCAGCCACGGCTAAGGTCGTTCACGGGCTTGTTCAAACCTTGTAAGACCGGGCCGATGGCAACAGCATTCGCCGAACGTTGCACCGCTTTATACGTGTTATTGCCGGTATTCAGATCGGGAAAAATAAACACAGTCGCTTTGCCTGCCACGTCGCTATTAGGCATTTTGGAACTGCCTACGTCAGCATCCACTGCCGCGTCGTATTGCATCGGGCCATCGAGTTTCAGCTCAGGGCGACGCGCATGAGCAAGCTGCACCGCCGTGCGCACCATTTCCACATCATCGCCCTTACCGGATTCACCAGACGAATACGACAGCAACGCGGTACGTGGCTCAATCCCAAACATACGGGCAGTGTCAGCAGACGTAACCGCAATATCCGCCAATTGTTCCGCGTTCGGATTAGGGTTAACCGCGCAATCGCCATACACCAATACCCGATCTTCCAGACACATGAAAAACACGCTGGAAACCAAGGAACAACCCGGTTTGGTTTTAATGATTTCAAACGCAGGGCGGATGGTGTGTTGAGTCGTATGCGCCGCGCCAGACACCATGCCGTCGGCATAGCCCAACTGCACCATCATCGTGCCGAAATAACTCACATCCGCCATCGTATCCCACGCAAATTCCGGGGCAAGACACTTGTGTTTGCGTAACTCGAAATACGCATCGGCAAACTCGCGGCGTAACGGCGATTGACGCGGATCAATAATCGCCACATCACGCAATTTCAGCCCCAGATGCGAGGCTTTAGCGCGGACATCGGCTTCAATCCCCAGCAAGCTCACTTTCACCACGTCACGCAATGACAGGATTTCCGCCGCCCGCAACACGCGCTCGTCGTTACTTTCCGGCAACACAATGTGCTTGCGCTGCGATTTAGCACGCTGGATCAATTCGTATTCAAACATCAGCGGAGTCATGCGATGACCCGCATTCTGGATAATCAATTGGCGCAACTGGTGCATATCCACGCACGATTCCATCAAGCCCAACGCCACCGCAATCTTGCGCTCGTCAGAGGGTAGAATGCTGCCCTCCACTTCGTTCACTTTGAGGGCTGTCTCAAAAGTATCCAGCGGTGAAGACAAAATCGGCAAGCGCAACGGATTCATGCCTTCCAGCAGCTTGCTAACTTGTGGCGCGGGTTGTTGCCCACCCGTCAATACCAGCCCCGCAATCAGCGGATAATTGCTGGACGCATCCGCCGCCAAGCTGCCGAGAATAATGTCAGAACGGTCGCCGGGAGTGATAATCAGCGTGCAATTTTCCAGATGTCCGAGGAAATCTTGCACCTGCATCGCCGCCACTTTGTAGCGCGAAACTTCGTGGTTCATCGACTGTGGCGTGCCATAGAGGCAATCGAAATGCAGCGCACGCGCAATTTCACCCACCGTCGGGCGTTCCAGCGAACTTTTTTCTGGCAGAACGTAGAATGGGAAACGTGAATTTTTCAACAACGCCGATAATTCATCCACTTCAGCCGGTGGCACGCGGTTGGCGAAGGCTGCCAACAATTCGCAATGCTGCCCGGCCTCCAGATGCTCTTCCAACATGCGTACCGCATCGGCAATTTCACTCGCCGTGCGCCCTTGACCTTTGACAATCGGCATAAACAAGCAGCCGAAGTGATTGGCGAGACTGGCGTTGAAATCCAGCTCCAGCGCCGTGTTTGCCCCGGAAAAGTCTGTTCCGGCGCACACTACAATGTCCATTTTTTCTTGTACAGCGCGGTATTTGGCGAGGATTAGCTTGAGCAGTTCGTCGTGATTGCCTTCCGCCACCATTTTGCGAGCCACGTCTTCGGTGCAACCGTAGAGTTCGCTGCCGACCATATTCAGCCCGTAACGCTTGGAAATCAGGTGAATCAGCGGGTCACGCCCGTTGTTTTCGGGAATCACGGGGCGAAAGAAACCCACTTTCGGCGTCATGGCGCGAAGCATTTCCATCATGCCTAAGACGATGATGGATTTACCGCTGCGAGGTTCTGCCCCGGCTATGTAGATGCTGTGAAACACGAGTGTTACCCCTTCCGCTAATTTTGTGCATTGCAGCAATCATAGTAAAGCAATTCGGGGGTAAGTGCCAATGGGGTTTTATGTTGAATTGGTTAAGCGGTGTAGTCCACGAACGGATTCACCAATTGCAACCCCGCAATCCATTTGAAATCATCGGTATTTCGGGTATACAGAACCTTACCATGCACCAGTGCCGTCGCGGCGATAATCGAATCCCCCAATGACATACTTTTTTGCTGGCGTAAGTAAATGGCACTCTCGATCACCTGTTCAGAAACCAGAAAAATAGTCATATATTCGAGCATGGTTTCCAGATCGGTCTTTTCTGTACCCTTGAAACTGTGATACCCCAACACCTCCACGCAGGTAATGGCGGACACACAAGCATTAGTCTGCTTTACTAACTTCGCCGCCTTGTCTTCCAAATCTTTGGCCTTGGAGGCATAAATCAAAACATTGCTATCCAGCAGCATCCTTGTCTCCTGTTTATTCCCGCCCCGGCAATGGACGGTCTTTGCGTATCTCCCGCTGCCATTCCGCCGGATCGCCAATATCTGAAAATGCCGCCGACTGTTGTAAAGCTGTCAATGCCTTTTCGATGATAGCCAGCCGTTCCGCTTCCGTTTTCTGACTCTTGGGCAACTTGACCGCCCGGCTTTTCAGATAACCGATGAAATCGAATACCTGCGCCATGTCAACAGGATCAAGCGAGTCGATTTCACGATGTAACATCTGAGCATTAACATAAGCATATCCCATTTTGAGTCTCCTAGTTCTGGTCATCCAACCGCACATTCTACCCCAAAGTTTAGCACCCCAGTAACTCCCGCCCCGTCTCGCGGAGAAAATCACAGCACCACACAAACTGCAACAAGCCTTGTCGAAAGTTTTACTGATTGTAGGGATAAAAATCAGCCAATAACACCTAACCATCCCAATAAATACAATCAATTGTCCAGCTTGTACTGATGCACAAACATCACCGCCAAATCCTCTTCCGGTGTAAAATCTGTCTTTTCCAGCACAAATGTTCGCGCATCGACTTTCTTCACACCCGTGCCGCAAAAGCTAATTTTGTCTTCTGCTTTTGCCTTTTGCACCGTCAAACGAAACTTGCCAATCGCCCCCTTCCAATTTGCCCCGGTAGTGAGGATGTAATCGACATAACGTGGCGACAAAACCATGCCCTTATCCGGCTGATTGGTTTTATCCAGCCACTTCTCAAAATCCGGTTCGATGCAATATTTGCTAATTTTTGCGGTGCGTTCCTCATCCTGAAACCACAGCATCGCCTCGCCCCCAATTGCTGGCTGGTATTCATGCACCACCTTCAGGGACTTACCCGCCGGAAACGTTTGCATCCAATGGTGAGTCATGTTCACCGTGCCATCGTTCTTTTTGATCTCAGTGTCAAACGCCTTTTTCTTGCCCTCCACCCGCACGGAAAAGCCCATCGGGTTACTGGATTTCACGTCCAAACCAATATCCATATCCGGCTCTTCAGGGAATGCTGGCACAGGGAACGCTACCCGTGTGTTGATGTCTTGCTTCGTCGTGTTGCGAAACACATAAGCCACGCGGATTTTGTCTTCGCTGATGAATAGATCTTCCTGTTCCATCGCAATCGCATCCGTTTTGGTGAAAACCAAACCACCTGCACCCAGCGCTGCCGTCGAATCATTGGCAGACACTAATGGCGTACCGCCCAAACACAGCAGCAAACCCACCGCTCCACGCATTGTTTTATTCATGGTATAAATCCCCTATCGCTGTTTTTGATGCTCAAAGTATAACGCGACAGGCTGGCAGCTCGCCGACCTTTCCGCTACCATTCCGAGCAGATGAATATCATGCTGGAATATGCCCTATTCGAGGCATGGCAATTTCCCCTCATGGGGATAAAATCCGAAGATGCATGAGTCGGCTGGATGTGGCAGGCGGCAACCTTTTGCTACGGTTCACAGAAACGCCTGTACCTTATCCAGCCGACGCCTTCGACACGTACCGACCTGCAACAAGGAAACACATGGACGCACAACCCAAAGACCCTCATACCGTCATCGTTAGTTTGCGTGACACCGAAGGCACTTACACCTGTGACATTAATGCAGGCAAGCATCAAATGGTTGCCGATGAACCCGTGCCTCTCGGCGGTGATGACCTTGGTGCCGCGCCCTATCAATACCTCAAAGCCGCGCTTGGCTCCTGCACGTCGATGACGATTCGCATGTATGCCGAACGCAAAAAATGGCCGGTTGAAAACGTTATCGTCACCTTGCGTCACAGCCGCGATGCACACAAACAAAGCGTGTTCGAGCGCGATATTAAATTGGTGGGGGACTTAACCGACGACCAGCGCGAACGTTTGCTGGATATTGCGGATCGCTGTCCGGTACACAAAACCTTGAGCAATGGTGCTAGTATCCTGACTAAATTGATTGATTAACCTGCTGAAGAGCCATCATGTTGCACATTTACAATAGCCTGACCCGCCAGAAAGAAGTCTTCAAACCCATCGAACCACAGCAAGTACGTATGTACGTATGCGGCATGACGGTGTATGACTATTGTCACCTCGGTCATGCACGGGTCATGGTGGTGTTCGACACGGTATACCGTTACCTCAAAGCCAGTGGTTACGCGGTTGATTATGTGCGCAATATTACCGACATTGATGACAAGATCATCAAACGCGCCGCCGACAATAATGAGCCGATTGAGGCATTGACCCAACGTTTCATCGACGCGATGCACGAAGATGAAGATTCCCTCAATGTGATGCGCCCTGACGCTGAACCGCGTGCCACGGATAACGTCCCCGAAATGCTGGCAATGATTCAAACCTTGCTAGACAAAGGCATGGCCTATCAAGGCAAGAACGGCGACGTGTATTACGATGTCTCCAAATTCAACGGCTACGGCAAACTGTCTGGGCGCAAGCTGGACGAATTACGCGCAGGTGAACGCGTCGCGGTCGATGAAGTCAAAGACGACCCGCTCGATTTCGTGCTGTGGAAAGCCGTGAAACCGGGCGAACCGGCATGGGATGCACCGTGGGGGCAAGGTCGCCCCGGCTGGCATATCGAATGTTCCGCCATGTCGCAAAAATTGCTGGGTGATCATTTCGACATTCACGGCGGCGGCAGCGATTTGCAATTCCCGCACCATGAAAATGAGATTGCGCAAAGCGAAGGCTGTATCGGTCACAAACACGTCAATTACTGGATGCATAACGGCTTTATCCGCGTCAATGATGAGAAAATGTCCAAATCATTGAATAACTTCTTCACCATCCGCGAAGTGTTGCGTGAATACAAAGCGGCGGATATTCGCTTTTTCATCCTCAACAGCCATTACCGCAGCCAATTGAATTACGGCACGGATCAGTTGGATGCGGCACACGCCTCGCTGTCACGCTTGTATACTGCGATGCGCGGCTTACCGGAATCATTGCCTGCGGCGTATACCGACTACGAAAAACGCTTCATCGCGGCAATGGATGATGATTTCAACACCCCAGAAGCGCTTGCGGTGCTGTTTGAACTAGCCAGCGACATTAACCGCATTCGTAAAACCCAAAGTGACGCGACTGCGGCAAGTTTGGGAGCATTATTGCAACGTCTGGGTAATACGCTCGGCTTATTGCAGGATGACCCCGAAAGCTGGTTCAAAGGCAATAGCACTGCTGATGGTTTGGATGCAGCCAGCATCGAAGCCCTCATTCAACAACGCTTAGATGCCCGCAAAGCCAAACAATGGGCAGAATCTGACCGCATCCGTGACGAACTCAAAGCCCAAGGCGTGATTCTGGAAGATAACGCGGGCGGCACTACTTGGAAACGAACTTAAACATGAAAAAAATTACGATTATCGGGGCGGGTTTTGCCGCTCTGAGTGCTGTGCGTGAATTACGCAAACACGACAGCAATGCTGAAATTACGCTGGTTGCACCACTGGCAGAATTGCATTACCTGCCGGGAATTATCTGGATTCCGAATGGCTTACGCACCCGTGACGATTTAACCATACCCCTGGGCAATTTTTTCCAGCGCATGAAGGTTAAGTTCCACCAAGGCAATGTCACGGGGCTGCGCGATGGCGGGCGCATTGTCGAAACCGACACTGGCGACATTGCTAACGATGGTTTAATTATTGGCTCTGGCGGGCGTTTCCTCAAAAAATTACCGGGGATTGAACATTCCATCACCCCGTGTGAAGGCATTAGCGCGGCGGAAAAAATCCGCGATCGTTTAAAAGCCATGCAAGGCGGCACGATCGCTATCGGGTTTGCAGGCAATCCGAATGAGCCTAGCGCGATGCGTGGCGGGCCGATGTTCGAGTTCCTGTTCGGCATTGATACCTTGCTACGCCAGCAAAACCGCCGCGATAAATTCCATCTGGTGTTTTTCAGCCCTGCCCCACAACCGGGCAATCGCCTTGGCCCCAAAGCCATGTCCGGTTTGCTATCCGAAATGGGCAAGCGTGAAATTGAAACGCACCTTGGCCACAAGATGAAAAGTTTCAGCGCCGAGAAGGTGACGACCGAAGGCGGCGAATTCAACGCTGACCTGATCCTGTTCATGCCGGGAATGACGGGCAATTTGTGGTTCGATAACACCACCCTGCCCCGTTCTGCGGGCGGTTTGCTCAAAGCCGACAAGCATTGCAAGGTCGAAGGCTGGGACAAGGTTTACGTCGCGGGCGATTCTGGCAGTTTTCCTGGCCCCGACTGGATGCCGAAGCAGGCGCACATGGCGGATTTGCAAGCGGCAGCGGCGGCGAAAAACCTGCTCGGCGAATTGAACGGCGGCGCGACGGATGCAACCTTTAAGGTTGAGCTGATTTGCATCGTCGATTCGGTGAACAAAGGCACGCTGGTGGCGCGGACAGAAAAGCGTTCACTGGTGCTGCCATCATCCCGCGTGTTCCACTGGATGAAGCGCGGGTTTGAATGGTGGTATTTGCGGCAGTATCGTTAATGCTCAAACGCAGACGGCTTATCAAACGAAAAACCGTGCTCAGTTGGAGCAGCGGTAAAGATAGTGCTTGGGCATTACACTTGCTGCAACAAGACCCCACTGTTGAGTTGGTTGGGCTGTTCACCTTGATTGAGCAGAAACACAACCGTGCCTCTATGCATGACACCCGCATCGAAATGTTACATCGCCAAGCGGATGCAGCCGGTTTGCCGATTGAAATGGTGGTACTCCCAGACGAATGCAGCAATGAGCAATACGATGCCGTGATGCAGGCGTACATCGCCGCCGCTGCGCGTAACCGTGTGGAATGCATGGCGTTTGGCGATTTGTTTGTGAGTGAAATTCGTCAATACCGCGAACGGCAATTACAAGGCAGCGGCATTAGCCCGCTGTTCCCACTGTGGGGTATGTGCACCCGATATTTGGTTGAAACCATGCTGGCTGCGGGGTTACACGCCCACATTAGCAGCGTTGACCTGAATAAACTTCCCGCACACTTGGCAGGCAAACGCTGGTCTAAAGACGTGATTGCAGGCTTCCCGGATGGCTGCCACCCTTGCGGCGAAAACGGTGAAATTCACACCGTAGTTGTAGCTGGCCCGATGTTCAATAAACCCATTCCGGTGAGTGTTGGTGCGGTTATTGAGCGGGATGGGTTTGCCTACGCCGATATTATTCCGCAAGGTTTAGGAGTTTAGCCATTGCTCTTGCACCCCACCCACCATCAAAACCCCTTCCCTTTTTTTGCTGTGGATGCCGCATTTTCTGAAGAACAATGTGCGGCGCTTGAGCAGCTTTTTTTGCAAGACAGTGGGTGGCAACATCGCGATGGCGCGTTTTACCGTTGTTCACTGCGCGATGTTACTGACGAGATTCCGGCAACGTTTCATGCCGACATACTTGCTCGAATGCGAGAGATTACAGGATTGCCGCTTGTGGAACGTTTTATGGTCACGGCGCAACGAATGCTGCCCGGACACATCATTGGTATCCACAGCGACCGCCCGTTCTTGGGCTATGAGATTGCGCGATTGGTCGTGCAACTCAATAAGCACTGGCAAGCTAAACATGGCGGGGTGCTGGAATTATTTGCCTCACCAGAAGGCGAAGCCGTCTTCACGGTTAACCCTGAACACAACAAAGCCTTTGGCTTTTTGCTGCACCCGAAGTCTTATCATGGTGTCACCGAAGTGACCCAGCCGCGCCAAACCGTGGTCTTCAATTTCTGGCATGTCGCGAATACGCCCGAACTTGAGGCGCACATTAAAGCCTTGTTTGCCAACCTGCATTTCTCGGAATTACCCGCAGCACTCGACCCTATTGCCGCCGATGCTGAAGCAAGTTTGCCGGAAGAGGTGACATATCGGGCGGGTACGGCGGCGATTGCGCTGCATCGTTGGGGCTATGACGCGGCAACTGTCGTAAGCGGATACCAGTACTGTGCTGGGCTGAATGGTGGCGATACGCACGATGCAGAAACTTATGCAGCCGTGCGACTCGCGGATTGGGTGGCGTATTTGTATCGGGATTCGTTTGATTTGGCTCGCTGGGGAGTCTTACAAGGCGAACTGGAGGGGATGGAGAGGTTTACGCGCTTACTACCAACTTGGCAGCTTTGTTTGCCGGAATGGGAATAGTCACCACAACATTCAATCATGGCTAATTCGTAACTTCGATTCCTCATTAGCCAAGCGTATCGTATTATACGGAAGGATTCGCTACAATTCGTAGACATCATCAAGGAAACCTTCACCATGCCACTCCCCCTGATTCCTATAGTTGCCGCCCTCGCCTCAGGTGGCACATTGGTACCACACGCTGCTGGTGGAATGATTGTGACGGCTGCCAGTGGTTACGTTACAGGTACGTACATAAGCACCACAGCAGTTGCATCAATCATGACTGCTACTACGACAACTCTTGGGGTAGGTGTCGCCGCACTAACAGGTGTATTTGGTAGTATTATAGGCAGCGCAGGCATCTTTGGTACAACGATCGGTGCATCCGGTCTTACCGGACTACTGATGTCCGCAGGCATCCTTTCTGCAACACCGATTGCACTACCCATAGGAATATTCGCGACCGTAATCGGCAGCATTTATATTTGGTGCATTATTTTAAAGCTGAATCGTAAGCTGCGCAGGGCAAAAACAGGGGAAGAAGTACAGTTCACAGCACTAGAAGCTAAAATCATAGAACTGCTTGTAAAATGGCTATGCACAAAGAATACGGAAGTTTAATTCCAAGTCTAACGTCTCAATAGCAGTTTCAACAGACAAAAGAAAACCCCGACCAGCGGGGCTTTCTTCTTATCTTTCTCCCTTCACCCCTTGCGGGGGAAGGGTCGGGAATGGGGGGTAATGTATTCCCGCAGGATTACATCATGCCGCCCATACCACCCATACCGCCCATATCAGGCATTGCACCGCCGCCATCTTTCTTCGGCAGTTCAGCTACCATTGCTTCGGTAGTGATGATCAGGCCAGAAACAGATGCCGCGTTCTGCAAAGCAGTACGGGTAACTTTAGTTGGGTCAAGGATACCCATTGCGATCATATCGCCGTACTCGGAAGTGCGTGCGTTGTAACCGTAGTTACCTTCGCCCGCTTTCACTGCGTTCAGGATAACGGATGGCTCATCGCCAGCATTAGCGCAGATTTGGCGCAGTGGCTCTTCCATTGCACGCATCGCGATTTGGATACCAACGTCTTGCTCGTGGTTGTCGCCTTTGATGTTCGCAATCGCTTGCAGCGCACGTACCAGTGCAACACCACCGCCAGGAACAACACCTTCTTCAACCGCAGCACGGGTAGCGTGCAGGGCATCTTCAACGCGAGCTTTCTTCTCTTTCATCTCGATTTCGGTAGCAGCACCGACTTTGATGACCGCAACGCCGCCTGCCAATTTGGCAACGCGCTCTTGCAGTTTTTCACGGTCATAATCGGATGAAGTGGTTTCGATTTGTGAACGCACTTGGTCAACACGCGCTTTGATGTCATCAGGAGAACCCGCGCCATCAATGATGGTGGTGTTATCTTTGGTGATATTGATGCGTTTCGCTTGACCCAGATCGTCCAGCGTGACTTTATCCAAAGCCAAACCGACTTCTTCAGAAATCACAGTACCGCCAGTCAGGATAGCAATATCTTGCAACATGGCTTTACGACGGTCGCCAAAGCCCGGTGCTTTAACCGCTGCGACTTTCACGATACCACGGATGTTGTTAACAACCAGCGTCGCCAGTGCTTCGCCTTCGATGTCTTCCGCGATGATCATCAGTGGCTTGCCTGCTTTAGCAGCGCCTTCGAGGGCTGGCAGCAATTCACGGATGTTGGAAATTTTCTTGTCGTACAGCAGTACGTAAGGGCTTTCCAGTTCAGCCGACATGCTTTGTTGGTTGTTCACAAAGTATGGGGACAGGTAGCCACGGTCGAACTGCATCCCTTCAACCACGTCCAATTCGTTGTCCAGACCTGAGCCTTCTTCAACGGTGATGACGCCTTCTTTGCCAACTTTGTCCATTGCTGTAGCAATGATGTTGCCGATAGCATCGTCAGAGTTAGCAGAAATGCTACCAACCTGTGCAATGGCATTGGTGTCTGCGCAAGGCTTAGACATTTTGTGCAGTTCAGCAACCGCAGCGATGACTGCTTTGTCGATACCGCGCTTCAGATCCATTGGGTTCATGCCAGCGGTAACAGACTTCATGCCTTCACGCACGATCGCTTGTGCCAGAACGGTTGCAGTGGTAGTACCATCGCCTGCTGCATCAGAAGTCTTGGAAGAAACTTCCTTAACCAACTGTGCGCCCATGTTCTCGAACTTGTCTTCCAGTTCGATTTCTTTGGCAACGGAAACGCCGTCTTTGGTCACAGTCGGTGCGCCGAACGATTTTTCCAGCACTACGTTACGACCCTTAGGGCCCAATGTAACTTTTACAGCGTTTGCCAGAACATTAATGCCGCGAACCATGCGAACGCGAGCGTCATCACCAAAACGTACTTCTTTAGCACTCATTTCATAATCCTCTTAAAATTAGCCTTCGATAATCGCCAGCAGGTCTTCTTCGCGCATGATCAAGACTTCTTGACCATCCATTTTTACTGCTGTACCGGCGTATTTACCGAACAGAACTTTGTCACCGACTTTAACTTGCAGCGCAACGCGCTCATTGTCATCGCCAACTTTGCCAGGACCTACCGCGAGGACTTCGCCGCGATCAGGCTTTTCTGTAGCATTGTCAGGGATGATGATGCCGCTGGCAGTTTTGCGCTCTTCTTCCATACGGCGTACTACAACGCGGTCATGCAATGGACGGATATTCATGGTCAGTATTCTCCTCAAACCAATAGGATTAGGACATTAGGGTTGTTGTTAGCACTCAAGGCTAGTGAGTGCTAATAATAGGGATGGCTAAGGCAAAGTCAAGGGCGGTCGAGTGAATTTTTTGTATCGTCAACGCGGCGAATGACTTCGCCTTCAATGTCAGTGCCGGAAGAACGGGGTGCGGACGTGTGTTGATAGCCACCACCAACTGACACCACACCGTTCTTTAGCATGAATTTCACCAGTAAATAGCGCGTGGGTGGCAACAATAAGATTAACCCGACTAAATCGGTGAAAAAGCCGGGGATAATGAACAGCAAACCGCCCAGCAACATCATCGTGCCTTCCAGCAAGGACTTTGCTGGGCGTTGCCCTGCCTGCATATCGCGTTGGAATTTTGCCAGCGTAGCTAACCCTTGGTGACGCAATAAATACATCCCCAAGAAGCCAGAAAGGATTAACAACAGAATCGTCGCCAGTGCGCCAATGGCACTGCCGACTTTGATGAGTAACCACAGCTCAATGAATGGAATCACCAAAAACAGCACAGAAAACACGGGGAAGCGACGCATGACAAAAGATTCCATTCAAACTAATAATTTCAACTATATCGGTCTGAACAGGGTATTTTCAAGGCAACCCCACCAAATCAGGCAGCTTTCGCGTTGAGCGCTTGCTCACTGTGGATACGTTCACGCAATTGCACCAAGGGAATCGGACGTCCACAGTAATAGCCTTGCGCAAAGTCGACGCCGATTTGACGCAAACGCACCAAGGTTTCGCCATCTTCCACCAGTTCCGCAATCGTTAATAAGTTCATCACCTGCCCCACTTCGTGCACGGCTTTCACCATCGCCGCATCGACGGGGCTGGATACCAAATTGTGGACAAAATTACCGTAGATTTTCAGGTAACTGAGTGGCAATTCGCGTAAATAACTGAGTGACGAGAAACCGCTGCCAAAATCATCGAGCACCAAATGGCAACCCAAACTGTGCAAAGCATTCATCACCCGTTTGGCGTGGACAAAGTTACTGATGGCGACGGATTCGGAAATTTCAAAGCAAATCATACCGGGGTCAATTCCAAACTGTTTGATCTGCTGTTCCACATACGGAAATAAACGCGCATCTTGCACCGACTGACCGGATAAATTGATCATCAAGCGCGTTTCCATGCAGGGGGAACCGTGAGCGTTATCACTGCGGCAACCTGCCAACATTTCCAATGATTTACGGATAATCCAACGGTCAATACTGGTCATTAAATCCAAACGGTCAGCAACCGGCAAAAAGCTACCCGGATTCAATAAGGCTTGGCGAAATGGCAGACGCAACAAGATCTCGTATTGGCGGAAACCTTGATTACGTTCGGAATGTAACGGCACCACCGGTTGCGCAAACAGAATGAAGCGGTCTTCGCGCAACGCATCTTTTAACAGTTTGCTCCAATCATGTACCCGTTGGTTAGACATTTGTTCACGCTTCTCTTCTTCGTGAACAAATACTTGGTTACGCCCCAAGGCTTTAGCGGTGTAACACGCCTTATCAGCATCAGAAAACAACTGCTTAATTTGCAAATTGGAAGATGGCATAAATTCGATTAAGCCCACACTTGCACCAATGGAAAAGACCTTGCCCTCCCAACTAAAGCGGAAATTGCGCAACTCCGTTAAGATAGATTCCATAATGCTACGGCCTTTTTCCAAGCCGCAACCCTCTAAAAATACAGCGAATTCATCCCCACCAATACGAGCTACTTTATCGGAAATGCGTACCGAACGCCGGAAGATTTGTGCAACTTGCTTAAGCAATTCATCCCCGGCTAAATGCCCGCAGGTATCATTGATAATTTTGAAATTGTCCAAATCCACACTGGCTAATACATGGCTACGAGTCAGTGCGGAAGTATCGTGCGCCAGTTGTTCCACATACTGTTCAAAACTGGTGCGATTCATCAAATCGGTTAATGCATCACGCGATGCTTGGCGGTACAAACGGTTAATGACTTTGCGGTCAGCGGTAACATCACGAAAAATAAACACAATCGCTTTACAATTGTCGAGTATGCAAGTCGTGTTTAATTCGACGAAACGCTCTTCACCAACACGCGGATACAGCTTCACTTGCCCAAATTGCAGCGGATAATTAGGGTGAAATATATTGGTTTCAAATGCTTTTTCGCCCAAGGCATTGCCTTGTAAATCTTCTAACTTCAATACGCTACTAACGTGTTCACCCAACACTTTATCACGCTGCCAGAGTGTCAATTTCTCGGCACTGGTGTTCATATAAGTAATGATGCCTTGTTGATTAGCAACAATCACTCCCCCTGCCAAAGCATCCAATACCCATTCGGTATTCACCTGCTCTGGTGAGAATTTAGCAGTCTCTTCCCCATCATTTGCTACTCGCGCCATGACAACAGGCGAGCGTTTACCAAAACGCACTAACAGATAAACGGCAGCTACTTGCGCAACAAACATGCCCAACAATAAATAAGGCACAAGATTGGGTAAAACAGTCAACTTATCTGCCATCGAAGTCTTGTTTAGCTGGCCGCTGGACACTACCCAGACAAAAACAACTGCCAACGAAACCAATGACAGGATTGGAACGACAAATCGCATCAAATCCCCCTAACAACAGGTCTTTCTATAATAGTTATGATTAAATAATGGACTTAATTATAGCCAATTTACTTGACAATTGCCACGCCGCCTGTCTGATAAAAAATAACCATGCTAATCACCCTCAATTTCAACAGCGCCACAAACCGAGTAAGGTTATTTTAAATAACTAACACCTGTTTTTATAAAAACCATGCTTGACAAACTCATTGAATAACGAGAATATATAACATTATTTTTTAAACATAATGCAAAAGGAAAGGTGTTATTCATGTCTAATGTTGATATTTCCAATCTCAGTGTTGCGGAACTTGAAAAACTCAAAGGCAGTATTGATAGTGCGATTGCCAATCGCCGTGACGGTGAATTGTTAAGTTTACGCGAAGCGATTGAAGACATGGTTGAGCGTTCAGGCTTTACCCTTGAAGAAGTCATAGAAATCATGCAAGCGCGTCCTGTGAAAAAACGTATTGTTAAAGCAAAATACAGCAACCCTAATAATCCTGAACAAACGTGGAGCGGTCGCGGTAGAAAGCCAGGTTGGGTTGAAGAATGGATTTCTACCGGTCATGACTTAAATGATTGCTTGATTCCTGAATAATTGCTGTTACAGCATACCTTAACAAAAGCCTGAGAATCTCAGGCTTTTGTTTTTATCCACAAAGAATATGTTGTATTCAAACCACAGTTTGTTGCACAAAGCACAACTTCATGTTGCGTGCCTGACCTGCTCCATCCCAACAAACAAAAACACGCGATATGATGCAAAATGGTGCGAAGATATTTTGCCGATCCCAGACATTTACTCTACTATTACCCGAATTCAATTACACCACGCTATAAAGATGACGGATTGTCTACTTGTAATGACACTCCTGCCGGAGCAGGCTACTGGCCCCTCCCCCGTGTGCAGGTTAGAGAGCGCCCAACAATGAGAAAATTACTCTGCTTCCTGCTGTTGCTTATGGCTTCCATACAAGCTCATGCACTCAAGCAAGAAGACATGCTGCCACCAGACCAAGCCTTCAAATTCAAGGCTGAAGTCATTGCACCCGATAAAATCAAAGCCACTTGGGACATTGCCGAAGGTTATTACCTTTATCGTCAACGCTTTACATTTGAACCAGAAACCCCAAATTTAAGCTTTGCTCCCGCTACGTTCCCAACCGGCGAAAGCAAAAACGACCCTACTTTTGGTCAAACTGAGGTTTACCATAATCAGGTCGTGATTGAGATTCCGATTGAACGCGGTCAAACCCGTTCACAAGCACTGGAATTGGCACTCAAAGTCAAATATCAGGGGTGTGCCGATGCCGGTTTGTGTTATGCCCCTCAGAAAAAAACAGCTAAATTACAATTAGCGGCACTGGATAACACTACCGATAAAACGGCACCACCTGCCGCCAAAACAGCACCGCCTGCTGACGACGCCACACTGACCAACATTATTAAGCAGGCGCAAAAACCCGGTGCAGGCGGCGCAATGCCTGTCGATCAAGCCTTTGTATTCGAGCTAAGCGCCATCGATAAAGGCATGTTAAATGCGCATTGGATTATCCAGCCAGAACATCATTTATACCGCCCTAAAATCCAATTTACCGTTAAAGAACCACAAGGTGTCACGCTCGGCGCACCTATTTTTCCAACGGGTAAAATAGTTGATGACGAATACTTTGGTAAGATCGAAGTATACGGTGAAGATATTGATGTCAAAATTCCCATACTGCAATCAACTGGGCTGAAAAAGCTGGTCGTAGAAACCGAATATCAAGGTTGCGCTGATAGCACCGGTGTTTGCTACCCCCCCGTCAAACAAAGTCAGGAGCTAATTTTAACGGGTTTGCCCGATGCCAAACCACTTGCTGAGGGTGAAACCAATGCTGTGGTCAAAGCCCCTCTAAATCAACAAGATGCTTTGACACAACGCCTTGAAGACAGCTCATTATTACAGATCATTGCAATTACTTTTGGTTTAGGCTTATTACTGGCTTTCACCCCGTGTATTTTCCCGATGGTTCCCATTCTTTCAGGGATAATTGCTGGGTATGGCAACACTTCTTCGCGTAAAGCACTATGGCTTTCCGTTACTTACGTTATTTCGGGCGCTATTGCTTATGCGATTATTGGGTTTGTCTTTGGTTATTTTGGGCAAAACCTCCAAGCGGTACTGCAACATCCGATAGCCATCGGCTTAATGAGCGCCCTCTTTGTGGCGCTTGCCTTCTCCATGTTTGGCTTTTACGATTTACAGTTACCCAATAGCCTGCAAAGCCGTTTAAATGAAATCAGCAATAAACAAGAAAGCGGTAGCTTTGTTGGCGCTGCCATTATGGGCTTTTTGTCGACCTTGATTGTTGGCCCCTGTGCTGGCCCTGCTATTGCCGGTATTTTAACGTTTATTACCCAAAGCAATAATGCGTGGTTAGGGGCAGCGGCTTTATTCTCACTCGGTATGGGCATTGGCGTACCGTTAATTCTCATCGGTGCATCCGCCGGTCATCTGTTACCACGCGCGGGTATTTGGATGGATACCGTCAAAGCACTCTTCGGCATTATTATGCTGGGTGTGGCGATTTACATGCTCAGTCGCATTGTTTCCATTGAAATTACCATGGCGCTTACCGGTATTCTGTTGGTTTCATCCGGTGTTTACATGGGCGCATTGGAGAAAATTGAAGAAGATGCCGGGGGCTGGGGTCGCTTCTGGAAAAGTACCGGTATGCTGCAATTATTCTATGGGGCATTGATCCTGCTCGGTTTATCTGCTGGCAGCACCAATTTGTTGCAACCGCTGAAAGGTATTTTTTCTGTCAGCACCGCCCCTGGTCAAACCACTGAAGCAGCTATCACTTTTCAACGGATTCAAAGTATTGACGCGCTAGAAACCGCGCTAAAACAAGCCAAATCACAACAACGCCCCGTCATGCTAGACTTCTATGCGGATTGGTGCAGTTATTGTCACACCATGGAAAAAACCACGTTCAAAGACCCAGCGTCTATTAAAACGTTGGGAAATACACTCTTCTTACAAGTGGATGTTACTGACCAGACTGAAAATGACTTAGCATTGCAAAAGCGCTTCGATGTCATAGCGCCGCCTGCTCTGGTGTTTTTCAGTAATGCCGGGGAAGAATTACGGGCATTACGTCTGGTTGGTGATGTCACACCGGAGCAACTACGCTTACAAGCGACGTCCTTCATGCAACAAGCGGCAAAGTAATCAGCATGAGTTAAGTTAATACTGCATACAATCGTCACACATATAAAACTGATGAAAATCAAACAAATAACGACAACAGGAGTTATTTCATGCGTGATAACAAAGACTATTACACGGAACAAGAAGACGAAATCTTCCAGTTAGAAAAAACAGCCGTACACACAGATGGTAAAAAAACTAAACCACACGTGGTACGGCGCAATCTCGAAGACTACCTAGAGCGCAAAGCACTCGAACGCCGTCTAAAAGATGTATTTGAAGATTAAGGTGCAGAAACCGCCTCAGGCAATTGCAAGGCACTGCGCAAATCTTCCAAATACACTTGTTCTGCTTCGTTCGCACCGTCAATAATCGCTGCCGAGACCAGATAAATCTCTGTTGCCACGGCTAAATCATTATTGGCCAGTGCTGCAATTTGCTTAGCATCCAAAGGCTGTGCCAATTCATGCAGAATCATGTCATTGAGATCATCCTCGGCTTTGAGACCCGCTAATTGCTGACGAATACTGGCTAATTCAGCAGAATCGACATGCCCATCGGCTTTAGCCGCCGCAATCATGGCTTTCAACAGAATTTCAGCCGTTGCTTTAGGCGCAGGCGCTTCCAATAACGCGGGGTCATTTGCCGGAGCACTGCCAGTGCTACCCGCATTAACTTCCCATTGGCGATACATTTGATAAGCCAAACCGCCCAATGCTGCCAAGCTACCGACTTTAACGGCGGCTCCCGTTACCCGTCGCCCGGCGCTAGTTCCCAGCAATAAAGCAAGCACACCGGCAGCGGCGGCTCCCGTTTTCATGCCGGATAACATTTGCTCACGCTGCTCACCCTCCGCCGGAACACCGAGTTTTTGTTCGGCGATACTTTGGCCTTTTTGCGCCAATTCTTTGCCGGATTGCAGCATTTGATCTAAGAAATTTTTGGTATCCATCTCAATCTCCTTATTTTAACAATGATGTATTGGCATTCTTTTGCATGACTTCACGGATAAATTCGCGCGTAATTTTACGCCCTCTGGTCAAGCTGGCGCTGTCCAACTGATCCAAGAGTGCCATAAGGGTAGTCATATTTTGTGGATAATGCCGCTCAATATATTTCATGACGTGTTCAGATAATTCAAAACCCCGCTGGTGTGCACGCCATGCCATGGCTTGCAAGCATTGCCCGCCTTGCACTGGATGCACCCGATAATCCGCGCTCCACAACAAACGTGACGAAAAATCGGGTAACACGCAAACCATTTCACGCGGATTAAGTCGGGATGCCATAATCAGCGGCTGATGATTCGTCCGGCACATATTGATCAAATTCATCAACGCCACTTCCCAATCACGCTGCCCAATCACGGCATCGAGTTCATCCACCGCGACCAAATGCTTGCCTTCGACACCGGCTAGCACACGAGTGCCGTATTGGGCGCAACTGCCTAGCGGTAAATAAGCCGCCATCAAACCGCGCTGATAATAGCGCTCACAATAGGCTTGCAGTAAATGTGATTTGCCAGCCTCGGTATCGCCCCACAAAAATATTTGCGGGAATTCGCGCTCAAAACCGTTTTTCAAAATACCCAGTAATTCAGCATTTTCAGGTGTTACAAAAAACGAACTGAAACGATGACCTTCGCGCATTCCCACGTTCAACGTCAGTTGTTGCGTCATGCCTGTTCTTTCACCTCATTACTGCCATCATCCAAGTCAATCTCGCCCAATGGCTCAGGGTTATCAATGCTATAAATGTCACTCTGTTTGTAAGTATCATGAATGTGCCGCATGATTACCGCCAATACCGCCGCCACCGGCAAAGCTAATAATACACCAAAAAAGCCAAACACTTGCCCACCAGCCAGCACCGCAAAAATCACCGTCACGGGATGCAAACCAATCCGCTCCCCCACCAATAACGGCGTTAGGATAGTGCCTTCAATCATCTGGGCAACCCCAAAAACGGCAAATACCCAAAACAGATCAAATACATCCTGTGTCTGGAATAAAATAGCAATACCCGCAATCGCCACCCCTACAATCAAACCAAGGTAGGGAACAAAACTCACCACGCCCGCGATCAAACCAATCAGCAAGGCAAATTCCAACCCCACCAGTGACAAACCAATCGAATAAATCACCGCCAATGCCAGCATCACCAACAATTGCCCACGCAAAAATGCGCCCAAAACCTCATCGGATTCACTCGCCAATTTAGCCATTAATGGCTCGATAGCACGCGGCAATAAATCGTCGATATACGCCACCATGCGATCCCAATCGCGTAACAAATAAAACGTAATAATCGGAATCAACGCCAGATTTGCCACCCAACCCAGCACCACAAAACCTGATTTAGAAATGGTTTGAATCGCATTCCGAATAAACCCGCCTGTCTCTTTCCAATGCGTCGCAATCACGTTTTTAATCTGTTCGATTTCCAAAACACTGGTATCAACCCCGAATTTTTGGTTCAGATAAGGCCCCAAAACATTCACTACCCAATCCAAGTAATTAGGGACTTTATTGATAAATAATTTGGTTTGCGTTTCCAGCACCGGTACCAAAAAGAGGAAAAACAGCAATAACAATAGAAAGATGGTCACAAAAACCACCACTACTGACAATGTGCGTGACAATTTCCACGACTCAAGGCGATCAACCAGCGGATCCCCCAAATAAGCCAGAAATGCCGCCGCCAAAAAAGGGGTTAAAATCGGTGCAAGCACGTACAGCAAAGCCACCGCAATACTGCCTGTCGCCAACCAAAACCAGCGTCCACTATCGAGTATCATCTTTACTGTTTCCTCCATGCATAGCGGCTCCACAGCAATACGTAGGCCAGCCCACTCATAACCGTTGTTACGGCTACTGCCCACTGCAAGCCCAGATTAAACCAACCCGGCAATGCGTAGATTGCCACGTGCAACAGCGTGGTTGCTAACAAAAAAATCTGCAATCCGGTGTTAAGCTTGCTGATTATCAACGGGCGCATCTCCAATTCACCCATTACTAGGCGATACACAATAGCACCTAACACAATCACCACGTCACGCCCGATAACCAAAACGATTAACCACCAAGGCAAACTGCCTTTCAAGCCAAACACGATAAACACAGACACCACAAATAACTTATCAGCCACCGGGTCAAGGATTGCCCCTAAGCGCGTGAACCAGCCGTAGCGCCGCGCCAAAAATCCATCTAACGCATCGGACAAGCCCGCCAGCACCAACAATGCTAAGGCGTAGCCGTAAAAACCCTTCCATAGCAACCAACAAATCGGTGCAATAGAGAGGATACGAATCACTGTAATAATATTTGGAATTTGTTCCCGCACGTTAAATCCATTTTTTATACAAAGAAGGCTCCTTGTGGAGCCTTCATGATATAACGAATTATAGTCTACGTGCCGGTTTTCCGACTATTGTGTTTGTATTACTGCTGGACAGGGATCAAAGTAATTTCAACACGGCGGTTTTGCGCACGTCCATAATCACTGCTGTTATCCGCGATAGGGCGGCTTTCGCCGTAACCGACCGCCTGCATACGTTGCGCATTGACGCCGGTACTCGCCATATAAGTACGCACGCTGTTAGCGCGTTGCTGTGACAATTGCAGGTTAGATGCGTCACTGCCAATATTATCGGTATGCCCAGCAATCTGCACGCGGGTTTCTGGGAATTGATTCAGGGTATTCGCCAAACTATTTAGCACACCGTAAAACTGTGGCTTAACGGCTGCTTGACCGAAGTCAAACGTAATCGCATCTGGCATGGTGAGGACGATATTATTGTCCTGACGAGTCACTTCTACACCCGTGCCTTGCATTTGTTGACGCAACGCTGCTTCTTGCTGATCCATGTAGTTACCGATAGCCGCACCTGCTAAGCCACCAACAACCGCGCCAGCAATGGTATGGCCTCTGTCTTTATCGCCGGTATTTTTACCAACAACTGCGCCACCGATAGCCCCAATCAAAGCGCCCTGTTGCGCACGGGTTATTTCACCAGTAGGGCTACAACCCGCCATCAATGCCGCCGAAATACCACCAATCAACAGGGTACGCATGGAAATTTTCATAATAAACACCTCAATAATTTATAATATACCGTCACGGGTTAGAACACGGTTAGCCCACAGAGTTCCCAATGACGATTGATTAGATTTTGACGCAATCCCATGACAGATACCAGCGTTTAGAAAGGAATTGGGCTGTTAATGCTCAAAACCTCCCCGGTGAGTGGGTGAGGGAAACTGATCCATACCGCGTGTAATAACAAACGCTGCGCCTGTATGCACACGGTTGGACTCGCGTATAACTCGTCGCCCAATATTGGATGCCCCAACGCCTGCAAATGTACCCGCAACTGGTGTGTACGCCCAGTCAGCGGCTCAAGCGCAACGCGGCTGGTATCACTTGCGGTATCATAAGCAAGCACTTGATAACGGGTACACGACAGTTTGCCTAACACAAAGCTGACCATCTGGCGTGGACGGTTAGGCCAGTCCGTCAACAGCGGCAAGTTGATTTCACCACGGGTAGGCGAAACTTGCCGCGCAACCACGGCTTCATAACGTTTATGCACTTGGCGGGTTTGAAACAGGATGCTTAAGGCACGTTCCATCACCTTGCCACGCGCCATTACCATAATGCCGGATGTTCCCATATCGAGGCGATGAACGATGAGTGCATCAGGAAATTCGGCTTGCACACGAGCAATCATGCAATCCTGCTTATCATCACCACGACCGGGAACTGAAAGTAAACCAGCGGGTTTATCAACCACAATGAGAGATTTGTCGAGATAGAGGATTCGCAAGCCGGTATGGGTGGGAGGAGTATAATCAATCACAGAAAGCCTATATGCTAGACGCAAAAAAGGCCAGTTATTGCTAACTAGCCTTTAAACCTGGTGCCGGGAAGAGGACTCGAACCTCCACGGGGTTGCCCCCACTAATACCTGAAACTAGCGCGTCTACCAATTCCGCCATCTCGGCAATTCATAAAGCTGCAATGCCTTGTGAGAGGCGAAATATATAGAGCTTGCGGCATCTTGTCAAACACCAAACCGCGTTTTTATTACATTTTTTTGGTACACTGCACCCATACGAAAAGACAAACCACACAAGGACACAATTTGAAGTTTAACGACCCCCATAGTCAGCGCGAAGCCGAAAAGTACGAAAACCCCATCCCCAGCCGCGAGGTCATCTTGCAACTGTTGGAGGAAAACGGACAGCCGCTAGACTTTGCCACCCTCACCGAAGCGTTGCACCTGCACGACGAACGAGATGTCGATGCCCTGAAAAAACGCCTGCGGGCGATGGAACGTGACGGGCAATTACTTTACAACCGTCGCCGCCAATACGTCCCCATCGAACGCACCGATCTAATTGCCGGGCGCGTCATCGGGCATCCTGACGGCTTCGGCTTTCTGAAACCCGATGACGGCACACCCGACCTCTTCCTCCATGCCAAGCAAATGCAACTCCTGATGCACGGCGACCGCGCCCTGTGCAGCGTGCGTGGCCTAGACCCCAAAGGTCGCCGCGAAGGTGCAGTCGTCGAAGTCTTGGAACGCGGCACAACCCAAGTCGTCGGGCGCTATTTCATGGAAGGCAATATCGGCTTTGTCACCCCTGACAATTCGCGCATTAGCCAAGACATCATGATTCCGCCGGATGCCGCAGGCAACGCCAAACCCGGTCAAATCGTCGTCGCCGCGATTGTTGAACAACCGTCTAAACGCGCCCAGCCCACTGGCAAAATCGTCGAAGTACTCGGCGACCACATGGCCCCCGGCATGGAAATCGACGTAGCCATCCGCAGCCACCAACTGCCGCACGGCTGGTCAAGCGACATCACCGAAGAAGCCGATCGTTTCGGCTACGAAGTCCCCGAAGCAGACAAAGCCGACCCACGCCGTGAAGACCTGCGCGACACGCCCTTCGTCACCATCGACGGCGAAGATGCCAAAGATTTCGACGACGCAGTGTACTGCGAACGCGACGGTAACGGCTGGCGCTTACTGGTCGCGATTGCCGACGTATCCCACTACGTGCAAACCGATTCCGCGATTGGGCGCGAAGCCACCGAACGCGGCACCTCGGTGTATTTCCCCGGCAAAGTCATCCCAATGTTGCCCGAAATTTTGTCCAACGGCTTGTGCTCCCTCAACCCGCACGTTGACCGGCTGTGCATGATTTGCGACATCCAAATCGGCGCACGCGGCAAACTAATCAGCTACCAATTCGTCGAAGGCATTATGCACTCCGCCGCCCGCCTCACTTACACCGATATGGCGAAAATCGTGGTCGAGCGCAATATGGATGCCCGTCGCAAACACCCGCAAGAACTCTGCGAACACCTCGACGACCTGTATTCGCTCTACCACGTCCTGCGCAAAGCGCGTGACCGCCGTGGCGCAATCGACTTTGAAACCGCCGAAACCCGCATCGTCTTCGATGCCGAGCGCAAAATCGAAGCGATTGTCCCGACCGAACGCAATGACGCGCACAAACTGATCGAAGAGTGCATGATTCTCGCCAACGTCTGTGCCGCAACCTACCTCAGCAAGTACAAAATCCCCGCGTTACACCGCGCCCACAAAGGCCCCACGCCGGAAAAACTCGCGGATTTGCGTCAATTCCTCGCCAGCCTCGCCCTAAGTTTAGGCGGTGGCGACGAACCTACGCCGAACGATTACACCGCGCTCTTGACCAGTCTGGGCGACCGCCCTGACCGCAATATGATTCAAACCGTGTTGCTGCGCTCCATGTCGCAAGCCGTGTACAGCCCCGACTCCAACGGGCATTTTGGCTTGGCACAACCGTTTTACGCGCATTTCACCTCACCGATCCGGCGCTACCCCGACTTACTGGTACACCGGGCGATTCGCCATTTAGTGCGTGGCGGCAAAGTCAAAGACTATCAATATTCCCACAAAGACATGGTAGCCCTCGGCGAACACTGTTCCATGACCGAACGTCGTGCCGACGATGCCACCCGCGACGTAACCGCATGGCTCAAATGCGAATACATGCAGGAACACATTGGCGAAACCTTCGGCGGAGTCATTACCAGCGTCATGGGCTTTGGCTTATTCGTCGAACTCAAAGACATTTTCGTGGAAGGCTTGATTCACATCACCGCCCTGACCAGCGATTATTACCACTTCGATGCCGCGCATCACCAATTGACGGGTGAAAACTCCGGGCGCATTTACCGCCTTGGCGATGCCATCAACGTCACCGTGGCACGCGTGGATTTGGACGAACGCAAAATCGACTTCGTACTCGCCAAAGTCGAGGGCGAAGCCGACGCAACGCGCACCAAAAAGCCCAGCAGCCGTAAACCCACCAGCAAAGGCAAAACGGAACGCGAGCCAAAATCTGACCCGACCGCCAGCCAAAAACCTGCCAGTCCTAAAAAACCGGCAAACAGAAAACCCCGTAAGAAGAAACCGACCACCTAATGTCAAAATCCATTATTTGCGGCGTACATGCCGTTGAAAGCGCCTTGCGCAACGATACCGAAAACCTCGGACAAATCTGGCTGGACAAACGCAGCCGCAACGACCGCCTGAAAAAATTGGAAAAGATGGCGGAAGAAAACGGAATGCGCGTCTTCCTCATTGACGAGGATAAACTCGACAAAATGGCAGGCAATAACCGCCACCAAGGCATTGTTGCCGAGTATTACAAGCTCAAATCGTGGACAGAAAACGACTTCTACGACATGCTCGACGGCATGAGCGAACCCCCGTTTCTGCTGGTATTGGATGGCGTGACAGACCCGCACAATCTGGGCGCGTGTTTGCGTACCGCCGAAGGTGCGGGCGTACATGCCGTCATTGCGCCCAAAGATAATGCTGCCAGCATTACGCCGACCGTGCGCAAAGTCGCCTCCGGTGCGGCGGAAATCATCCCGTTCATTCCCGTGACCAACCTTGCCCGCACACTGGAAACGCTGAAAAGTCGCGGCATTTGGCTGACGGGTACGAGCGACAAAGCCAAGCAAACCCTGTATCAAGCCGACTTGAAAGGACCGATGGCGCTGGTGATGGGTGCAGAAGGTGCGGGTATTCGCCGCCTCACGGAAGAATCGTGTGATTACCTGATTTCGATCCCGATGGCGGGGCAAGTGTCGAGCTTGAACGTGTCGGTTGCCACAGGCGTATGCTTGTACGAAGCCTTACGTCAGCGGCAAAAATCGTAACTCATGGTTCAGAATAATAATCGTACTTTTTCAGCATCTCGCTGGTAAACCGCCACGCTTCGTTGTACGACAAGCCGCTATTGTCGGGAATAATGACTTTCACGTACAAATCTGTGCCATGCTGAGTTTTCAAGGCACTTAACTCGCCATCCAATGCGGAACGGTTGACGCCACGCGCCGCCGTTTCCCCCGGCTTGCGGATGCTGTAACCGTTTTTGCTGTACACCACTTCCACCACCTGTTTGCCTTTGGCGGAACGGGCGGGTTTGAGCAGTTTCTGGTATTTCTGATCAAGTTCGGTGAATTCACCTTGCAGGCTTAGCAACTTCTTTTCACTTTCATCCACTTTCGTCTGCAAACCAATAACTTGTGAGCTTTTCTCGTCTAAATTGGTTTGTAACTCAACAATCGCTTTGTCGCGTAAGCCTAAGGTATTCGCCTGTTCACGGCTGAGGGTTTGCAAGCGCGTCAAATCTGCGTCTTTGTCCGTGCTGCTAGTACGCGCCGCTTCAGTTTCCGCACGGCTGCGTAATAATTCCATTTCCAAACTGGCAGAACGTTGTTGCAAATAATCGAGCTGCTCTTCCAACGTGGCGTTAGCCTGAAGCTGGAATTCGGCTTGTTGAGTGGCTTTTTGCGCTTCAAACGCCGCCCGTTGCGCTTCTTGGGCGGCACGTTGAGCCTCAAGTGCGGATTTTTGCGCGTCGACTTGGGCAGCCTGTTCAGCCAAAACACTGTTGCGCAAATTGTCCAGCAAGCGCGTATTGGTCAATACCACCGCCACCGTGACAATCAGGAAAATCATGGTAATGACCATCATAATATCGGTGAAAGATGGCCAGAAACTTTCCTCGTATTCATCCCGCGAGCTGATCAGCGAGGCGAAGGAAAAATGCCCGTCACTCATGCCCTACCCCTTGGTGTTATCGGTTTTAGCGTCAAGGCGGAAGCCTTCGCGCACCGAATCGCGGATGACCCGAAGATTGTCCCCGCTCTGACTCACCGCCACTTGCAAATCATCGGCTGCCAATTGCAGGCGTTCACCCGCGTGTAAGAAACGATCCTGAATCACGTGAATAGCTTCGGCGGCTTTGCGCAATTCCGCCGTTAATACCGCCACATCGTGCATCAAGCTATTTTCGGCGTGTTTAAAGCGGGGCATAATATATAACGTGGTCACGTTTTCAACATTTACCAACAATTGCGTCCGCGCATCTTGCAGACGTAAATGAAAATACGCAAAGAACACATAACACACAATCGCCGTAATCGTGGTACTCAAGGCATTCGACATGCCGCCAATAATCGTACCCATTTGCTGCATGTTTTCCGGCGAATCCAGCAAGCCTGCCGCCCCCATCAACGCAATCGAGAGCGACACCACTGTACCAAACACCCCGGCTAAAATCAGAATGTTATGAACGAATCTTACCAAGGTAAATTGCGTTGACATTCCGGCGGCTAAGGTAGACGCCAGTGCCGCTTGATTCACCGCCGCGTGCTGGCGGGCAATGGTTTGTACCGCATGGTAACGATCCACAATCATTGCCGCTTCTGGTAAACCGTAAGCGGGGTTCGGTGCATTTTCATCCACGCGCTTCAAAAAGCGTTGCAATACGTCCTGTTCACGGGTGAAACCCAAGAACATAAAAATCATGCGCACCAAGCCGATGAGGAAAATCAATAAAATAATCCCGTTCAGCACCAACCCCAATTGTCCTGCTTGCGTCGAGTAGAAAAATTGTGCGACTTGTTCCTTGTTGAACAACACGACGACGCCCAACAAGAATAAGACGACCAACATCTGTAGCAACGTCAGGTAGTAGCGCGTTTTAATCGGTTTCAGCATTAGTTTCAGTATCCTTGACATACGGATGGCGTGGCATGGTTTCGACCGGTACGGGTTCGGTAATGTTCCGCCCCGATGAAATCCCTAACTCCGACAGTTTGCGCACCCCCGGCAACACACTGCGTTCCAGCGAACCTAGTGCTTTATTGTAGGTATCCACGCTGCTGCCGAGATTACGCCCCAAACGCTCCAGATGGTCAAGGAAAACCGCAAGGCGTTTGTGCAACTCTTCACCCAAATCGCGTACCTTGCTGGCATTTTCAGCTAATACCGTTTGTTTCCAACCAAACGCCACCGCTCGCAATAACGCCACCAGCGTACTCGGTGTCGCGAGAATCACCTTATCGTTGAGGGAGTCGTGCAATAAGGTTTTGTCCTGCTCCAACGCCGCGCCAAGAAATTGCTCACCGGGGATGAATAGCACCACAAAATCCGGCGACTGCTCAAATTGTTCCCAGTAACGTTTGCCTGCCAGTACTTTGACGTGATCGCGCACATGGCGGGCATGGCGTTGCAAATGCCGCTTGCGGCTGTCTTCATTGTCGGCATTGACGGCATCGAGGTAGGCATCCATCGGTGCTTTCGCATCCACGATCATTTCGCGTGCATCCGGCATTCGGATAACCATATCCGGGCGAATGGTGCGCTCGCTATTGCTACGCTGAGTTTGCTCAACGAAATCGCAGTGTTCAATCATGCCAGACAGTTCGGCAATCCGGCGCAAACTCAATTCACCCCATTGCCCACGAATACCAGGAGTACGCAATGCCGATGCCAAACGTCCGGTTTCATCGCGCAACGCGGTTTGGTCATGCATCATGCCGCGAATCTGTTGGCTCAAAACCCCGAAACTCGTCAGCCGATCTTTTTCAATCTGCTGAATTTGCGCCTCAGTTTTTGCCAGCGCATCCCGAATCGGATCAACCAAATGCTGAATCGACAACTGACGTTGTTCCAAATCGGTACGCGATTCCACCTGAAACCGCCCCAGCGTTTCATGCGCCAATTGCAGAAACTGGGTGTTATTGTCGCGCAATGCCCGCTGCGATAACGAAGCAAAGGTATGATGCAAGCGATCTTGCGCATCATCCAACATCCGCAAGCGTTCTTCGTTGATTTGCTCTTCCGTTTGCCGTAAGAGTTGCAGGCGTTCTAATTCACGCTGTGCCTGCCGCAACGGTGCGCTGTAAACAAAGTGAGCTAACAACGCCCCTAACGCAAACATAATCAGCGCCGTGAATACCACAATATTGTCATCAATGAAGCCGCCCAATTGAAACGAAGCGCTCTCCATCAAGTCAACCACGCCAGCAATTCAGCCGGATGCGTAAGGCTGCCATCCGCAGGCCACCCATGATGCTCATTGTTGGCATTCAAATAGCCCCACTCGGCAATCAGCGTTTGCATCCCGGCATTGCGCCCCGCCACAATGTCGCGTTCCGCATCGCCCACATACAAACATTGTGCGGGCGCAATGCCGCAACGTTGCGCCGCCAACAACAAGGGTTCGGGGTGCGGCTTAGCCACGGGCAAAGTATCGCCACCAATAATGCACGCCGGGCGCGTGTGCAAATCCAAAGCGGTCAACAAAGGAAATGTCAGGTATTCCGGCTTATTGGTCACAATGCCCCACGGAATTCCACCCGATTCCAAGGTTTCTAACACGGCTGGCATCGCCTCAAATAAGCACGAATGGTTGCTGATATTCGCTTGATAATAATCGAGAAAGATCTCACGGCGGCGCTGCAAATCGGCGGCACTTTGTTCGGTGCCAAACGCTAATTCCAACATGCCAATGCTGCCGTGGGAAACGGTGTGACGCGCTTGAGCGAGGGTAAAATGTTCGCGCCCTTCGGCAACTAACACGGCGTTTAACGCGGCTAACAAATCGGGTGCGGTATCCAGCAACGTGCCATCCAGATCAAATAACACACACTTTATCGGTAAAAAAGAACTTGTCGGCATCAGATGCATCCATACAATCAGTATTTTTTAGGAGATGATTATGTCACGAATCAAACAGGCGCTGATTATCGCACTATTGGCACACGGGGTGCTATTTTCCACGACCGCATCCGCCTTAAGTATGCTGGACGGCAAAACCGTCACCTTTGAAGAACTCGTCGGCAAAGGCAAATGGACAGTGATGGAAGTATGGGCATCCGATTGCCGCGCTTGCCGTGCGAGTGCGCACCACACTGTGGATTTTGAGGCGACGAACCCCGAAGTCGATGTGATTGGTATTTCACTAGACGATACCAGCGGCAAAGCCAACGCCGAAAAATTCATTGACGAACAAGGCTTTACCTTTACCAATTTATTGAGCAACCCTTCAGAAGTCGACAAATACTTGTACACCACCGCCAAAGAAAGTTTCATCGGCACGCCGACATTTATCGTGTACAACCCGCAAGGTAAATTGTTAGCCGTACAACCGGGTATGGTCACTGCTGAGGACTTAAGTGCGTTTATTCAAAAGCAATCGGCAGCAGAAAAATCAGCACAACCGGCTTCGTAAAGATTTTACCGGTGGGGAAGCATGGCGCACCCCCCACCGGCATTTCACGAATGATCGCGTTCGGGCAAGGCGATATTTAATTCCAACACATCAAAATCAGCACCTTTCTCAAATTGAACGGTGACTTGATCCTCGGTAATTAATACGTATTTACGAATTACTTCCATAATATCGCGGCGTAATTGTGGCAGATACTCCGGGCCATTGCGGTCAAGACGCTCATGCGCAATTACGATTTGCAAACGCTCTTTGGCAACCTTGGCGCTGGTTGGTTTCGTTTGCGTAAAATAATTAAACCATCCCATAGATCACCCAAACAGCTTTTTAAAGAAACCCTTTCTCTCCACTTCCAAGAAGCGGTGCGGGACTATTTCACCCAAAAAGCGGCGCACAAAATCGTCGTATGCCTGACCAGCATCGCTGGCTTTATCGAGAATAACGGGTGTACCACTGTTGGAAGCTTGCAACACGCTTTGTGATTCGGGAATCACCCCGATCAGCGGCACAGCAAGAATTTCCAGAATATCCTCCATGCCTAACATTTCACCCGCCTGCACCCGTGCTGGGGAATAACGGGTGATTAGCAAATGTTCACGCACACTTTCACCGCGTTCCGCCCGGTGCGTTTTACTTTGCAGCAAACCTAAAATGCGGTCGGAATCGCGCACCGAGGAAACTTCAGGGTTAGTTACGACAACCGCATCATCAGCGTAATACATCGCCATGTGCGCACCGCGTTCAATACCGGCAGGGGAATCACACACAATGAAGTCAAAACCGAGCGCGTGCAACTCGTCCATGACTTTGCCCACGCCTTCAGGGGTCAGTGCGTCTTTATCGCGGGTTTGTGACGCTGGCAAGACATATAAATTTTGTACATGTTTATCGCGAATCAAGGCTTGATTGAGTGACGCTTCGCCATTAATGACATTCACGAAATCGTACACCACGCGCCGCTCGCACCCCATGATCAGGTCAAGATTGCGCAACCCAACATCGAAATCAATCACAGCGGTTTTGTAACCGTGTATAGCAAGCCCCGTCGCAAATGCCGCGCTTGTAGTGGTTTTGCCAACCCCGCCTTTGCCTGAGGTAACGACAACTATTCTGCTCAAAAGATGCTCCTTTTTATTAACATCGTGTCACGGGTATCACCGGTCTAACACCTTAATGATATTAACAGATACAGCCGCTATTATTTAGTATAAATAATGAGAAGTTCTCAGAACATTGGGGTGATTTTCAACTTTTCACCGTCCAGCCAAACCATTGCGGGAGAACCCTTCAAATTGGTCTCAATGTCATCCAGCAAGCGGTAATGCCCGGCAATCGACACCAATTCAGCTTCCAGCTTCTGGCAAAAAATGCGTGCACTGGTATCACCACCTATACCGGCTAGTACTCGCCCGCGCAAAGAGCCATAAACGTGCACCGACCCACCGGCAAGAATTTCCGAGCCTGCGCTAGTGTGCTGTAAAATGACCAGATTGCCTTCAGGAAAATACACTTGCTGACCAGAACGCAACGGACGATTAACCACCTTCACGCTCGTTAACGGATGGCAAGGCGTATCCTCTGTTAACACCTCTTCCGTGACAACCTCAACCGGACGTTCACCACGACTCGGCGCTCCTGTGGCTCGCCCAGAGCGCAAAACCGCCCACCCTGCCTGCATCGCCAAATCGCGGCATTCTTCGGCAATATTGCGTATCCCGACAGGAATGAAGCCTAATTCCACCAATAAACGGCGCAACGCTGCAAAATCTAATTCAGCACAGGTTTCGCCCAATTGACCGCAATCAACCAACAGCGGGCTATTATCAAACAATTGCGGCAAGCTATTCTGCTTGCTTTTCACGCCATCTTGAATCAGCGCCAGATCCACGGATGCCAGCCGCAACACACTCAGCAACGTCATTTCACCCTTGATTTCAACCGGTTCTTCCGCCACAACCCTGACTCCTGACTAAAAAACATTTGAACCTGACACTAACCTTAACCGACACAAGGTACAACATTGTGCACACCGTTTTTGATAAAAATGTTTTATCCTAAAAACTTATCAACCTATAATTAAAGTATATGTAGAACAAAATTAAAGATTTTTCCTGATTTCTTACCGTGGGGGCTTCATTATTATGTACAGGGGTACAGTTTTTAGACGTCTAGGTGTTACTGCCTCGATGTTAATCGCACTGGCGTTGCCAATTTCTGCCATTGCCGCATCAACATCCGCAGAGGCTGTGAAACACTTTGCCAAGGCTACAACGCTGTTGGCACCCAGCACTAACCAGCAACCGGATGTTGCTAATGGTCTAAAATCACTTGAAAGCGCGGCGGCTTTGGGCTATTCACCGGCGCTTTTCGAGCTTGCTAATTTCTACGAAAACGGCATCCATGTAAAGCAAGACACCGCCAAAGCGGTTAGTTTTTACGAACAAGCGGCAACACTCGGTCATGTTGACGCACAATACAATTTAGGGCTGTTGTACTTACGCACGCTCAAAGACATCAATAAAGCGCGTGATTGGCTGGAACGTGCCGCTCAGCAACAGGATGCCGAAGCGCAATACAATCTCGCTTTGCTGCATGATTTCACCACAAGCGAACACGCTGACCCAGCAGAGGCAACTTTCTGGTATCAAAAAGCCGCGCAAAATCAACATACCAATGCCCAATTCGATTTGGGGGTACGTTACCTGCAAGGCACGGCGTTACCACGAAACTTTACACAAGCGGCACATTGGTTTCGCAAAGCCGCCGAACAAGGTGATGCCGCCGCTGCGTTTAATCTGGGGCTAATGTACGAAGAAGGCAAAGGCTTAACCCAGAGCCTCAGCGATGCCATTCACTGGTATCGCAAAGCCGCAACACAAGGTGAAGCAGGCGCACAATATAACCTCGGCATCAAATACTTGACCGGACAAGGTATCACCCAAAATCGTGACACCGGCATTGATTGGATACGCAAAGCCGCCCACGGGGGCAATCCGGCAGCGCAATACACCCTAGGGTTTATGTATGGTTCAGACCTCCCCAAAGACACCGATATGGCGCTGCATTGGTATCGCCAAGCCGCCGCGCAAGGCTACACCGATGCACAACTCGGCTTAGCGATTATGTTTGCCAACGGCCAAGGCGTCAAAACCGACTTAGCCGAAGCACACCAATGGTTTAATAAAGCCGCCGAAGCCGGTAATGCCAGCGCCCAGTTCAATTTAGGCACGTACACAGCGCACGGCATTGGCACTGCCAAAGACCTTCCCACGGCAGCTTTTTGGCTATCACGTGCCGCCGCCCAAGATCATGCCGGTGCAATGGCTAACCGCGATTATGTCTTGCAACGCCTCACTCAGCAGGAACGTGACGAATTAGCCCATCGCCTCAAAACTGCCACAGAAGCTATACAGGTTCAGGACAAACACGCCGCCATCCGCTAGAATCCGGGGCTTTCCAGAATAAAAGCCCGAATTCATGCCTGCATTGCTCAAGCCCCAATTCCCCGCCGCTCCCAACGGTCACGTCCGCTGGGGGCAATTGTATGGCGCATCCCTCGACTGGCTGATCGCCCAATCTGCGCAAGGGTTTGACGGTTTACTGCTGCTGGCAGTGCCGGATGTGCATACCGCCTATCAGATGGAATCCGCGCTGCAATTTTTCTCCCCGGAAATCCCGCGTCACATTTTTCCCGATTGGGAAACCCTGCCCTACGACGTGTTTTCGCCGCACGAAGACATTATTTCCGAACGATTGAAAACGCTGGCGACGCTGCAAAACCTGAAGCGCGGCATCCTGCTCGTGCCCGCCACCACGCTGCTGCATCGGCTTGCCCCCACCAGTTACGTACACGGGCATACCTTCGTAGTGCGCAAAGGTTCGCCGCTCAATATCGACAAATTGCGCAAGCAACTCGAAGAAGCAGGCTACCGCAATGTTAGCCAAGTGATGGCGCATGGCGAATACGCGACGCGGGGTTCGCTGGTCGATTTGTTCCCAATGGGCAGCCATACGCCTTACCGGATTGATTTGTTTGATGAAGAAATTGATTCGATCCGCACCTTCAACCCGGAAACGCAGCGGACAGATGTGGTGGTGGATAGCATCGAGTTGCTGCCTGCACGGGAATTTCCGCTGGATGAAGCGGGGATTCGTACTTTTCGCCAAAATTATCGGGCGCAAGTTGAGGGGGATTTGACCCGTAGCCGCATTTACGAGGGCGTGAGTCAGGGCAAGCCGCCAGCGGGGATTGAGTATTACTTGCCACTGTTTTTTGAGCATACTGCGACGCTGTTTGATTACTTGCCGAAAAAGACGCTGCTGGTACTCGCTGAGGGCGTGGATGCGGCGGTTAAGCAGTTTTGGGAGACGGTGGAGTATCGGTATGAGCAGCGGCGGCATGATGTGGAAAGACCGTTGCTTGCGCCGGAGAAGTTGTTTTTGACGGCGGCGATGCTGCAAAGCTGGGTGGGGGATTATCCACGGATTGAGGTGCAGCGGTTTAAAGAAATTGAGAAGGGAAAAGAGGGCGACCACCGGTCGCCCCTACACCCCGTAGGGGCGACCGGTGGTCGCCCTTCTTCCGACAACACCATTAATTACCCCATCGCCGCCCTGCCCTCGCTGCTCATCCACGCTCGCCAAGAACAGCCCCTATTCCTGCTGTTCAACTTCCTTAAAGACCTGCAAGGACGTGTACTGTTCACCGCCGAATCTGCCGGGCGGCGCGAGGCCTTCCTCACCCTGCTGAAAGACAATGGCATTGTGGTCAAAACGCTGGAAACATGGCAGGATTTCCTCGGTAGCAAAGCGGAAATGGCAGTCACGGTCGCACCGCTGGAAAACGGTTTCTGGCTGCCCGATGCGAAGATTGCGGTCATTCCCGAAAACCTGTTGCACGGGGTGCAAATCCAGCAGCAACGCCGTCGCCGCAAAGCCACCCGCGATGCCGATGCCATCATCCGCAACCTGACCGACCTCAACGAAGGCGCACCCGTAGTCCACGAGGAACACGGGGTCGGGCGCTATCTGGGGCTGGAAACGGTCACTGCGGGCGGGGTGACGGCGGAATATTTGCTGATCGAATACGCCAACCACGACAAGCTGTACGTCCCCGTTGCCGCGCTGCATCTGGTCAGCCGTTACACCGGGGCAGACCCGGAACACGCGCCCTTGCACCGCCTCGGCAACGAGCAGTGGGACAAGGCGCGACAAAAAGCGGCGGAAAAAGCGCGGGATGTGGCGGCGGAATTGCTCGACATCCACGCCCGTCGCGCCGCGCAGCAGGGGCATAGCTTCCCGTTTGACGACAACGATTACCGCCTGTTTGCGGGCGCGTTCCCGTTTGAGGAAACGCCAGATCAGGCACTGGCGATTGAAAACGTGATCAAGGACATGCGTTCCGCGCAGCCAATGGATCGGGTGGTGTGCGGCGACGTGGGTTTCGGCAAGACCGAAGTGGCAATGCGGGCGGCGTTCGTGGCGGCGAATGCGGGCAAGCAGGTGGCAATGATTGCGCCGACGACCTTGCTGGCGCAGCAGCATTTGAACAATTTCCGTGACCGTTTTGCGGACTGGCCGTTCAATATCGAATCGCTGTCACGCTTCAAGACCGGCAAGGAAACCAGCAAGGCACTGGAGGCACTCGCGTCCGGCAAGATCGACATTGTGATCGGTACGCACAAGCTGTTGCAGGACGATGTGCATTTCAAGCAACTGGGGCTGGTGATTATCGACGAGGAACACCGCTTCGGGGTGCGCGACAAGGAGCAGATGAAAAAGCTGCGTGCCAATGTCGATATGTTGACCATGACCGCCACGCCGATTCCGCGCACCCTGAATATGTCGCTGTCGGGCTTGCGCGATTTGTCGATCATTGCCACCCCGCCGACGCAACGCCACGCGATCAAAACCTTTGTGTGCGAGTGGAACAAGACCATCATTCAGGAGGCGTGTGCGCGGGAATTGTCACGCGGCGGGCAGGTGTACGTGCTGCACAATGAGGTCAAAACCATCGACAAAGTGGAGCAGGAACTCAGCGCGATGTTGCCCGGTGTGACGGTGCGCCATGCCCACGGGCAGATGCGGGCGAATGAGCTGGAAAACATCATGAGCGATTTTTACCACCAGCGTTTCCAGATTCTGATTGCCACCACCATCATTGAAAGCGGCATTGACGTGCCGACCGCCAACACGATTTTGATCAACCGTGCCGACAAGCTGGGGCTGGCGCAGTTACACCAGTTGCGTGGGCGGGTCGGGCGTTCGCACCACCGCGCTTATGCCTACCTGATTGCGCCACCGAAATCCGCGCTCACGCCGGATGCGGTCAAGCGGCTGGAAGCGATTGAATCGCTGGAAGAACTGGGGGTCGGTTTCACGCTGGCGACGCACGATCTGGAGATTCGCGGCGCGGGCGAATTGCTCGGCGAAGGGCAAAGCGGGCAGATTCAGGAGATCGGTTTCAACCTCTACAACGACCTGCTAGAACGGGCGGTGAAGGCGTTGAAGTCGGGCAAAGTGCCGGAACTGAGCGCCACCAGCCGCCGCACCACGGTGGAATTGGGTGCGCCTGCGCTGATCCCCGACGATTATTTGCCGGATGTCCATGCGCGGCTGATCCTCTACAAACGCATTGCCAGCGCGGAATCGCAGGCAGCACTGGACGAATTGCGCGTGGAAATGATCGACCGCTTCGGGCTGTTGCCAGAGCCGACCAAGACGCTGTTCAGCGTCACACGGGTCAAACTGCTGGCGCAGGAACTGGGCATCCGCAAGCTGGATATGCACGTCAAAGGCGGGCGGATTATCTTTGACGACAAACCGAATATTGACCCGATGAAGGTGATTACGCTGATCCAGAAACGCCCGTGGGTGTTTAAGCTGGATGGGCAGGATAAGTTGCGGTTTGAGGTGGAATTGCCGACGGTGGAGGAGCGGGAGGAGTGGGTGGTTAAGTTGATGGGGGAGATTGGGGGATGATTTATATCCATGAACGTTTGGGGCGATGCAAACTGGAGACAATATCCCTAGCTAACACACTAGCCTCTTCCACCGTCAAATTACCAAGGCTAATACGGATAGCAGGCGGCGATTGAAGCCGAAATGGATGACCGGCCTGCACTCCCCAGCCCTTCGCTGCTAATGCCTGCAACGTCGATGCTTCATCGACTACAGGTAGCCAGACATGCAATCCTTCCCCTGTAATGGGAATATCTAACCCCAAATCAGCCAAGCCATGAACCAGTGCCGCCCGACGCGCAGCATAGCTTTGTTGGGCATAACTTAGGACTTTATTTTGCTCGCTTTCCAACCATAAATGAGCCGCCAACTTTTGTAACAGCAGGCTAACCCACCGTGGCCCCAACGATTGTTGCCGCCTCATATCCGCTACAATAGCCGCCGAACCACTCACGACAGCAACCCGCAAATCAGGCCCTAAAAATTTGCTCACGGAAAGAATATAAAGCCAGTTGGCTGGCAAATTCAGCTTTGGTAAAGACTGATCTGCAATCGGTCCCCAATAGCCATCCAAAATAAATAAAGTATGAGGTTGTTGTTGCATCAGAGCTGCCATTGCATTCAACCGTTCCTCGCTCAAGGTTGCCCCTGTCGGATTATGGGCGCGAAGCGTCAAAATCATTGCCATCACCTGCTTGTCAGGTTTAGGTACAAGACAGCCGTGTGCATCCATTGGTAACGGTACAGGCTTGATACGCAAACTTGCCAATAATGCTAACAATGGTGGCCAGCATGGGTCTTCCACCCATACACGCGCCCCTGGTGTTACGCGCAATCGTAGTGCAATGGCAATAGCTTCCAATGTTCCAGAAAATACCCCCATCTCCGCAGAGGGAAGATGTTCTTTTGTCAACCAATGACGAGCAACATCCAGCAAACAGGAAGCATCACCGCTGGCATCATAACCTGTCAGTGACCCTTGCCTTGCCAACCACGCTGCATTGAGTGGCGGCAGAAGATTACCATCGACATTACCACTGGCTAAATCAATCAACCCTGCGGGTAGTTCCGTCAGCATATCGCCGTGGCTCGGTGGTAAAGCTACCGTCGTACCCCGTCGCCCGTCAGAAACAACCAAACCTGCATCCCGTAACTTGGCATACGCTGTAGCGACTGTATTCGGGCTAACACCAATCTGCTGCGCAAGCTCACGGATGGCAGGCAGCGATTCACCGGGCTTTAGCACCCCTAAACGAATTTGTTCTTCCAAACTGACAATAATCTCGACAGCGTTGGATGCCTTGATGTAATATGTATTCATTCATTAATTATATTGTATTGGTACAAAAATGAAAACCCTTATTGCATTACGTCACGTACCTTTTGAAGATTTGGGTGTACTTGAGCCTCTATTGATTCGTAAAGGTTACAAAATCTACTACTACGACATGGGTGTGCATGAATTATGGACACTTGATCCCGATAACATTGATTTGCTGGTGGTGCTGGGTGCGCCCATTGGTGCTTATGATGAAAAGGCATACCCCTTTTTGCAGCAGGAGCTGGAACTCATCCAGCACCGTCTAGCTGCACAGAAACCGATACTCGGTATTTGTCTAGGGGCGCAACTGATGGCACGGGCATTAGGAGCTACAGTGGCTAGTATGGGTCACAAAGAAATCGGCTTTGCTCCTTTGCAACTAACCGAAGCGGGCAAAGCGTCAGTCCTTGCTGAACTCACACCCGATGTACACGTTTTGCATTGGCATGGTGATCAATTTGATATGCCAGCAGGTACTGAAAGTTTGGCAACAACTAACCTTTGTCCCCATCAAGCATTTGCTTTGGGCGATTATGCACTTGGCTTACAATTCCACCTTGAGGTTGATACCAAACGCCTCGAACAATGGCTGATAGGCCATGCACTTGAATTAAGCCTTGCTGGTATTGATCCCAACACTATCCGTACACAATCCAATCAGTTTAAAGTCACATTACAACACGCCGCTGAAACTGTGTTTGGGCGTTGGCTGGATAGATTGGAGTTGTTGTGAAACAAAACTCATTGGGTATTGTTGAGTCAGTGCTAACGGGAAAAGCAAAACCTTACACACGACCGGGTACTTACAGTGCGATTGATAAGCAAGCTGTTTATTCAACCGTTTCAGTAAATGCTAATGGACTTGAAGGTGATGAACAAGGTGACTTGCGAGTACATGGAGGTGCAGATAAGGCCGTACACTTTTACGCACTTGAACATTACCCTAAGTGGATTGAAGAATTAGGTATGCTTCCTGCACTCATTAAGGCGGGTGCTTTCGGTGAAAACATTAGGACAAAGGGCATAACTGAATCCACTATTTGTTTAGGTGATCAGCTTTGTGTAGGCAGTGTATTAATGGAAGTTTCGCAAGCACGCCAACCTTGCTGGAAGCTCAATGACAGATTCGGCGTACCTGATATGGCACGACGACTACAGTCGAGTTTACGCACGGGTTGGTATTGCCGCGTGTTACAGGCAGGGATACTCAAAGCAAGTGATACTATTGATCTGGTAAATCGTCCCTATCCAGAGTGGACATTAGCCCGTTTGATGGAGTTTTTCTACAAGAATCCGTTGCATTACCCCTCTCTTGAACAAATGCTACATTTGCCATTAGTAAAGTCTTGGAAGCGGACAATAGAAAACCGTTTGCAATGTGGTGAAATTGAAAATTGGGACTCCCGTATAGATGGCCCAAAACAATAAGGTAGGAAAGCTAAACAATGGTAAAACACTATCGACTGATAGTTTCGTATAACGCACGGGCATGGTGTCATATTGATATTAATGTGCCGTGGACAGATGAGGCATTAGAGGATATACAAAATCGTTTCCCCTCTGATGCTGGTTATCATATTGAGGTTCTAGTCGCAACTGATGAACACCGTATTGTTGAGTATACTTCTCAAGGTTCGCGTTTATTGATGAGCGAGCCTATTTTTTGTTAAAAACCCATTTCAGATAAATTTAAATTTATTTTTTAAGAGAACCTAATATTTGATAGAGCAGAAATGATTTTCTAAAACATGATATGGAGTTAATTAAATGATTAGTCAAAGCATGGAATTGCCAGAAAACCACACTGAACAATCGGATAATAATTGCATCTTAATTCTTGACAAACTGGGGAAATCATGGTCAAGTCGCGCCCAAGTCAAGAATGATGAAATTGAAGTTGATTTAATTTACAATCCTGATCACGATGACTTTATTGATTCACTTTTACCCTTTCACGAACACCCACGTTACCTAGAAATTGATGACGAGACAAGAACGCTTATTCTCTCATCTGGGTGGATTGCATATAATGAAAAAACCATTGATATAGAAGCAAAAATAATATCTCCCGTTTGCAATCAACTCATCTATTCTGAATTACCCGGAACAAGTAACCATATAATAAGATGGTTAGCAGCAGAAACATTAGTTGATGAAGCATATCATATATTGATGGTATAGTCTTTTTTGGAGTGATGGCTACAATCTTGTATTTTACAATACATTGATATTAAAGAAATAATGTGGCTCTCGATTGTAGCTATCATTCACCAGGAGACTATATTGAATACTTGTTATACTTGCAGAAAACAGAGAGGACTTCTTGAATTAAAACTTCCAAGTTTTGACTTGGTAAATAATATTGAGAAAGAAGTTAGCAGATACTCTCATGATTGGCAGAAAAAACTAGTGAGACTAGCAGCCTGTGTTGTGTCAGAAGTTTTCATTAGTGACTACTTAAGTTTATTAGCAAATGCTGATGAAGTTCAACCAGTTAATAGAATTACAACAGATTATCATCGAAAAGATGAGTTGGCTCATAGCAGTATTTTTCGCAATCTCACAAAAGAAATATTTCATCACCTAAGTTACAAAGAAAAAACTTTCTTTTGCCAAGTATTACCATTGCCTGTTCATTGGTTTGCAAGTCAAGAATTTATTGTATGGGAGACAATACTTAACCAATTAAACTTTAAATATACGAATGAAGTGATTGGTGATTGCCGTGCAGAGTCAGAAATAAACTTAAATAGAATCGACTATTCCGAATTAATCCAACTCGCATCAGAAGTAGGAGTATTTGACATGATAGAAGGTAAAGAGTCTTTTGAGCGCCAAGGGTTATTATCTTAAATTTTCATGCTAGTACATAAAGTGGTTCTTTGAGATATTCGTGGTAGCAATGCATTTAAAAAATGCTATTGATAACAGTTAAACCATCAATAGCTTAAAATTCTTTCTATTATTTTATAAACCATATGCTTTGATACTCTACCACGGGCATCTCTAAAGATCTGCAAGATCTTTAATTTTTAATCAGGCATGACCCTCAAGCAAACAACTGATCCAAAGTTGCTGTATGCTATTAACTATAGCTGCCTCATTAAAGTAATCTAAGGAGTATATTTTATGGAATACAAATGTTACAAGTGCAAAACATGCGGTCACATTTATAATGAGTTCATTGGTGACCCTATATTTAATATTCCTCCAAGAACAAAATTTTCTGATTTACCCAATAATTGGTTTTGTTCAACATGTGGTGATTCTCGTGACTTATTTGATGAATACGAATGCAGCCAAGTTGAAGATATAGTAGACGATTCAATACATCACAGTACAACGCATACTGTTATTGTCGGGGCAGGTATAGCAGGCTGGTCTCTTGCAGAAAGATTAAGGTCTCATGATCTAAATATGACAATCACTATTATAACGTTAGATGATGGTGATTATTATTACAAGCCATCTATATCTGAGTCCATATCCCAAAGAAAAACTAAAACCGATTTAGTTCTCGCTCATGGACATGATAGAGCTAGTCTTCTTAATGTTAACTTATACTCAAAAACAGAAGTTTTAGGGATAAATAGAACTTCAAAACAACTAATAACATCATCAGGAAAATACAGTTATGAAAAACTTGTTCTTTCTGTAGGAGCATCCCCTATCAAAATATTTCCAAAAAATATTCAGCCATATATTTTCTTTTTGAATAATCTTGATCAATATGAAGCACTTGCTAGTAATTTATTAAATAACTACAAAAGTATCTTGGTGGTAGGCGCAGGATTAGTCGGCTGTGAAATATCAGATGATTTATCACGTGCTGGACATAAAATATGGCTGCATGATATATCACCTAGAATCTTATCTAAAATTGCTTCAGAAGAAGTATCCAGTTTCATTCAAAATAAGTTTAGTAAAGCTGGAGTTAAGTTTATTCTTAATTGCAGCATTTTATCTATAGAAAAAAATAAAAATAATTTTCTTGTTAACTTTAGTTCAGGAAAGAAAATAACCTACGACATAATAATTTCTGTCGTAGGTTTAAAACCTAACATACATTTAGCTCTTAACACCGAAATTGCTACTGGTTCTGGTATAAAAGTAGATGACTACATGATGACATCTGACCCAAACATATGGGCGATTGGCGATTGCATTGAACATTCTGGAGAAACAGCCTTCTTTATTGATAATATTATGCATCAAGTAGAGATTGCAGCTAATACAATTTGTGGAAGATTTGATAAAAAATACAAAAACCCAGACTCCGTGATAACAATGAAAGCTAAAACATGTTCCTTAGAAATGAAAACAAAAGGAATAAACAACCATGATTATAAGAAAGAGATTCTATCTCATAACAATGATTATTATCACATAAACTATTTCATCAAAAACAAACCAATTGGCTTTTACAAGTGTACCGCAAAAACAATAACACCTAATGCTCAAAGTTCAAATATTCACCAAGAGGATTTCCAATGTTAATTAGTCAGCAAGATTTCCCAAGTATAAAGTTACCTAAAACTCTTCAATGGACATATCCATTAATTGATCAAATATCAAAAAAATTTAATCCGTCATTAAATCATGAAAATAATTTCCCTTGCATTTTCGCAAGAAGAGTATTTTCCCTACTAAACTTTAGATTTCTCACTGTAAATTGGTGTAAAGATCAGCACACTTATGACTTCAAAAGTTTTGCAAATGAGCTATCTTCCTTTCTGGAAGAGACTCAACAATCAGATGAAAATATAAATAATATCGAACCATTAATTGTCTTATTTGAGCCTGTTAAGTTTATATTTAGCACACATCATTACGAAAAAATATTTTTTGATTCGCTTCAATATCTTATAGACCATGACAAAATAGCATGGAATGGTTGTTTACCTAAAAATCCAAATCAAGAATTCTGGACGATGTGCTTTTCAGGAGTTCAAATATTCATCAATGTAAGTCACCCAAATCATAAAAATAGAAATAGTAGGAACTTATGCGACACACTAGTATTTGTAATTAACCCACGAGAACGATTTGATAAGTTTGCGGGAAATAATAAAAAAGGCCATAAAATAAGGGAAAGAATTAGAAATAATATTGACAAATATGATCTGATTTCTCGGAGTCCTTATCTGGGACATTATCAAGATGGCGATCTTGAATGGCCTCAGTATATGATACCAGATGATAATGACTCTCCATCCACCAAGTGTCCACTAAACTTTAATTTAGTAAAACATCAATAACAAGGATATTATTATGTATGAACTGAAAAAGACATTAGGTTTTTTTAGTGGAACTGCTTTATTTCTCAACATTGTAATCGGCGCTGGATTATTGATATTACCAGGAATTGTTTATCAGCAAGTTGGTCAAAATGCGATTATTTCATGGGCATTGGTTTCACTCATATCAGTTCCAATTCTAATTATTTTTACCATCCTAGGAGTATACTTTCCCAATTCTGGGGGAGTTGCTTATTATGCAGAAAAGGCATTTGGAAATATCGGGAGAAACTTTGCAACATTGTTACTTCTAGGAGCTGTGGCATTCGGTTTACCGTCAATTGCACTAACAGGTGCTTATTACTTGTCAGCAATACTCCCTTTTCAATATCATTTTTACGCTGCACTATTAATATTGTTACCAACGCTATTACATCTGTTTTCTGGAAAGCATATTTCCACCATCACCACGACTATTGGCTCTACGGTTATAGTTTTTATTATAATTCTACTTTTTTTTGCAATAAGAGATACTCAAGGAATAGAAACCATAAAGCTACCACATATCAATAATAATATATTTGATTTATTCTCTCCTTTTATGATTATATTTTTTGCATTCACCGGATGGGAAATTGGTGCTCATTCTGCTGAAGAGTTCAAAAACCCAAAACGTGATTTTCCAATAGCTATGTTATTTTCTTTTTTGATTACAACTATACTTTATCTTACTGTAGCTTTTCTTGTTCAACAAGAAGAAAACATAACAGATCCTCTTACTCCATTCATTGGAATATTGAAGAAGGCACTGGGTGATAAGGCTGTATTGCTTGTATCACTGTTGGCAACACTTATTGTGTTTGCCAATTTATTTGGTGCTATATGGGGAGTTTCAAGATTAGTATACTCTCTCAGTCGGGACAAGATTATACCAAAGTATTTTAGTCTTACGAATAAACAAGGCACACCTATTTATGCCATTATTCTCACGAACACAGCATTATTATTTGTTTTGGCATTAGACTATTATAATCTCCTTAGCATTGAAAGTATGCTATCCATAGCAGGACAAAACTTTCTTATTTTATATGGAGTAGCAAGTTGTGCTCTTTTTTTCTTATCCAAAAAACTATTATTTAAAATAATATCAATCACCGTTGTCTTAATCATATCAATAATCATTATTTTTGGAGGTGTTTTTCTGCTATATCCCCTAGCAATACTAATCATTTCATATGCAATAAATTTTACGGGAAACAAGAATTAATATGCAAACTATTTTTCGCAATATTATGCAAACCGCTTCACGACCTGAGCTTATTTTTGAACAAGGTAGTGGCAGTTGGCTGACCGATCATAATGGCAAAAAATACCTTGATTTTGTTCAGGGTTGGGCTGTGAACACACTAGGGCACTGCCCCGCTGTAATTACTAATACACTTAACCAACAAAGCAGCCGTCTAATTAATGCCAGCCCCGCATTTTATAATCGCCCAATGCTAGAATGTGCTGAAGCGTTGACACACCACTCTGTTTTCGATCAGGTATTTTTTGCTAATAGTGGTGCAGAAGCCAACGAAGGTGCAATCAAACTGGCGCGTAAATGGGGAAAGGTACATAAAAATGGAGCATGGAAAATAATAACTTTCGATAACAGTTTTCACGGCAGAACATTAACCACAATGGCAGCCAGCGGCAAACCAGCATTCGCACCGATGTTTGAACCCAAAACGCCGGGGTTTACCAAAGTCTCGTTTAATGAAGCCGAAGCAGTACGGCAAGCCATTGATACCGAAACCGTCGCCATCATGATTGAACCGATTCAAGGTGAAGCAGGTGTTATCCCCGCTACACCCGAATTCCTGCACACCTTACGTCAGCTTGCAGATGAACATAACCTGCTGCTGATTTGCGATGAAGTCCAAACAGGCATGGGCAGGACAGGCGATTTGTTTGCCTACCAAGGCTACGGCATTGAACCTGACATCATGACACTGGGCAAAGGGTTGGGCGGTGGTGTACCGATTTCCGCGTTACTGGCAAAACACCACGCCTGTGTATTCACAGCAGGCGAACAAGGCGGCACATACAACGGTAATCCGCTCATGACAGCCGTTGCTTATAGTATTATTCAAGCCATCACCCAACCTGATTTTTTATCAACAGTCCGCGAACGTAGCCAGCTATTGCGCGATGCTCTCTCCTCGCTTTCCCTCCAATTTGGCTTAGGCAAAATACGGGGCAGAGGTTTGTTGTTAGCATTGGATACAGGAACATTAGATGCTGTTGCCATTGTGCAAGCCTGTTTTGAACAAGGCTTATTGATCAACACACCACAGCCACATACTTTGCGCTTTATGCCTGCATTGAATGTGACAGAGACAGAAATCAAGCAAATGACGACCATTTTAAGCGCAGTTTTGTCAACTAACTGTTTGTGATTAAATCGCTGTCACGCTTCAAGACTGGCAAGGAAACCAGCAAGGCACTGGAGGCACTCGCCTCCGGCAAGATCGACATTGTGATCGGTACGCACAAACTGTTGCAGGACGATGTGCATTTCAAGCAACTGGGGCTGGTGATTATCGACGAGGAACACCGCTTCGGGGTGCGCGACAAGGAGCAGATGAAAAAGCTGCGTGCCAATGTCGATATGTTGACCATGACCGCCACGCCGATTCCGCGCACGCTGAACATGTCGCTGTCAGGCTTGCGCGATTTGTCGATCATTGCCACCCCGCCGACGCAACGCCACGCGATCAAAACCTTCGTGTGCGAGTGGAACAAGACCATCATTCAAGAGGCGTGTGCGCGGGAATTGTCACGCGGCGGGCAGGTGTACGTGCTGCACAATGAGGTCAAAACCATCGACAAGGTGGAGCAGGAACTCAGCGCGATGTTGCCCGGTGTAACGGTGCGCCATGCCCACGGGCAGATGCGGGCGCACGATCTGGAAAGCATCATGAGCGATTTTTACCACCAGCGTTTCCAGATTCTGATTGCGACCACCATCATTGAAAGCGGCATCGACGTGCCGACCGCCAACACGATTTTGATCAACCGTGCCGACAAGCTGGGGCTGGCGCAGTTGCACCAGTTGCGCGGGCGGGTCGGGCGTTCGCACCACCGCGCTTATGCCTATTTGATTGCGCCGCCGAAATCCGCGCTCACGCCGGATGCGGTCAAACGGCTGGAAGCGATTGAATCGCTGGAAGAACTGGGGGTTGGCTTCACGCTGGCGACGCACGATCTGGAGATTCGCGGCGCGGGCGAATTGCTCGGCGAAGGGCAAAGCGGACAGATTCAGGAAATCGGTTTCAACCTTTACAACGACTTGCTGGAACGGGCGGTGAAGGCGTTGAAATCGGGTGATGTAGGGGCGATTCATGAATCGCCCCTACGGTGGTACAACAACCGCACCACGGTGGAATTGGGTGCGCCTGCGCTGATCCCGGACGATTATTTGCCGGATGTCCATGCGCGGCTGATCCTCTACAAACGCATTGCCAGCGCGGAATCGCAGGCGGCACTGGACGAATTGCGGGTGGAAATGATCGACCGCTTCGGGCTGCTGCCAGAGCCGACCAAGACCCTGTTCAGCGTCACGCGGGTCAAGCTGCTGGCGCAAGAAATGGGCATCCGCAAGCTGGATATGCACGTCAAAGGCGGGCGGATTATCTTTGACGACAAGCCGAATATTGACCCGATGAAGGTGATTACGCTGATCCAGAAACGCCCGTGGGTGTTTAAGCTGGATGGGCAGGATAAGTTGCGGTTTGAGGTGGAACTCCCGACGGTGGAGGAGCGGGAGGAGTGGGTTGTAAAGCTGATGGGAGAGATTATTCACCATTAAATAATGACATTCATTGATCACAAAAAATACATTGACAAACAATTGGTCAGATTATATAAATCATTTCGTGAAATTTACAGACAGGAATTTGAAGTGATAATTGACCTAAGCAAGCAAGCAAGCAAGCAAGCAAGCAAGCAAGCAAGCAAGCAAGCAAGCAGCTAATTCTCTAGCCTCATGGCTGCTGTTGCCAGCCATTTTCCTGTTTTTATCCTTCCCCACCTACGCCGACCTTCCGCTAACCGTTGAAAACCTGCTCAGTGACAAGGGCAAAGCTCGCTTTGAATTTTCTGCCAATTATGCCAATTCTGAGCGGCGTGGTGTCGATGTTTCTGACACGATTGCTGTCCAAACAGGTACAGCCAGTTTTGTTAATGTACCCTCCCAAATCGGGGAACGTCTGAGCAATACCGATGCGTTAGTGACAACGGCGGGCATTCGCTATGGTCTGAGCAAAAATACCGAAATTTACACTTCTGCTACCGCCTTTGGAGTGGATAGTCGTTCAGAAAGTGGGGAGGGTGTTGTCTCTAAGCGCAACGATAGCCATTTCTCTGATGCATGGGTGGGAGTAAACCACCGTATCCGCGATGATACTGATAAACCTGCCATTTTTGGATTCACAGAATTGCAAGTGGCAGAACGTCAAACGGGCGGTAACACTGCCTACGGCAAGTCCCTGCTGGTTGGCATGACCACCTATCAAACCTATGACCCTGTAGTGCTTGCCCTCACGGGGGCTGTCCAACTCAATACCAACCGCAAAGATGGCGATACCGATTACCGCCCCGGTAACAGCTTAAGCATTTCCCCGACCGTAGGGTTTGCAGTCAACGATAAGGTGACTCTTTCCTCTGGTTTGAACTGGAGAATGCAGCAAGCAGATACCCGTGATGGAGAAACTCAAGGTATCCGCCGTACCAGTACCAGCCTTGACCTCGGTTTGGGTTATGCCTTTAGCAAACACGACACGCTTGATGTCAGTGTCCGCCCACAAGTTTCCGGTGATGGTGATGTTCAAGTCGGAGTGGCTTGGCTTCATCGTCTGGAAAAATAGCGAAATCTCGCAAAACTTTATTAACTAAGGAGAAAATCCATGAACCAATTGAAACAAGTATTGATCGCTTCCGTGCTAACTGTTAGTCTCGCCGGTGTTGCTATTGCTAACCCTGCGGTGCAGAATAATGACCTTAATCAGGTTTTTAATGGTCAAACTGCTATTGAATCCGTACAGGCAACAGCATTATCAGATAAAGAAATGCAAGCGACTGAAGGTGAATTCTGGCCTGTTTTTTGGGCTCTTGCAGCAGTTGCTCTTGGGGTTAAAGGATCTACAAGAGGTTGCGGAGGTCGTCGCTGCTAATTAGGCAAGTTAACTACAATTAGCTTATTTAGAAGAGTGTATCATGGCAGAACTAATGCCATGATACACCATGACTCATAGAGAAAATCCAAAGGGTATAGGTACAATTGAATGCTTTATCTTAACTTGGCAAAGCAAGGAGAAAATACTTGGTGGCGTTATCTGCTGGGTATTATAACCATTCTTATTATGTGGCAAGGTATTGGTGCAATCCCACTTGTTGCATTGCTACAAATGATTGAAAGTGATGGAAACGAAGCTACTTTTTTTAATGCTGAAACATTGGAGCTTGAGGGTGTAAATCCTGCCATTGCTTTTGTTGTCTTCATTTTTGCGTTTTTGCCCATGTTACTAGGATTATCCCTTGTTATTAAGTTTTTTCATAAGAGATTGTTTCGTAGTTTGATTACAGGTGCATTACAGATTGATTGGAAAAGAATACTCCAAAGCATGGGGATATATTTGGCAATTTTTCTTGCTATCAACCTCGTGGACATAGTGTTATTTCCCAATAATTATAAATTCACATTTCAAATGGAACGATTCTTGCTTTTTCTGCCGTTGGTTTTGCTGTTAATTCCAATACAAGCAGCAGCAGAGGAGTTATTGTTTCGAGGGTATATCATGCAAGGACTAGGGCTTGTGATGAATAAATGGTTGGCAGTAATGCTATCTTCCTTGCTATTTGCACTGCCTCATTTGTTTAACCCTGAAACGCAAGCATCCCCCTTCATGGCACTATCTGCATTATTTATTATGGGGCTGTTCCTTGCTCTGATTACTGTACGAGAGGGTACGCTGGAGTTGGCAATTGGTGTGCATGTTGCCAACAATATAGCATCATTCTTGCTAATTGCTCCATCTGATACGTTCGCGGGAATACCTGTTCCGGCAGTGTTTTCTAGCACTGTTGATATGTTTGGCTGGAAGCCGATTTTAATGGTTATTCTCGCATTGGTATTGTTTTGGCTGATTGTATTTAAATGGTTTCCTCGTCGTCAGGAAATTTCTAATGTATAAACAGGAGATGTGTAGTGTTGATCAAAGAACGTTCTGAATGGTCAAATGCACCCCTTTGGGTGAAAGTTGGTTTATGGGCAGTGCCAACAAGAAACGCAGCTTTACTTTATGAGAAAGGTTCGGCTATCGTAGGCGTGGCATCTTTTATTGCCAGCTTTGTATTTCATGATTTCATTTTTGGCACGATAATGCTTGGTGCAGCATATATGTATGCAATCACTGTTCGCTGGGTCGATAATAAGGGTTTATGGTGAGGCAAATCATTTTCGTACTTGGCTTATTATTGACAAGTCCGCTGTTACAAGCTGATTCTGCTTCATTGCATACTCAAACCCTAATGGGCAATATTCCCGTGCAAAGCTGGAAAGCTTTGCGTGATGCACGGGTAGTAAAACAGGATAAGGATTATTCCTGCGGTGCAGCATCTATTGCAACCTTATTGACGGAGTATTATCAACGTCCTACCTCTGAGCAAGAGGTGCTGAAGTTATTCATTGATGTGACAGGCAATGATGATGCTGCCTCTTTCGCCGACATGGAAGCGATTCTGCCCAAGCTCGGCTTCAAAGGCATAGGGCTGGCAACGTCATGGGAACAACTCCTTGCCCTCAAGATTCCCGTGATCATCTACGTCCGCCAGCGCAAGGAAGACCATTTCAGCGTCCTCAGCGGCATCAGCGATGACAAGGTAAAGCTCTCCGATCCGTCTTTGGGCAACCGCGTTTTGACCCGTGGGCAGTTCAAAGAAATCTGGCAAACCCGCGAGGAACAAGGGCTAGAAGGCAAAATGTTGGCAGTGCTACCGCTGGATAAATCCTTGGCACAACAACCCGACAGCAGATTTTTTGTTAAACCCACCTTTTCCCGCGTACCGACAGAAGTACTGATGTTACGCCATCATCATTAGTGACCTACATTTCAAGCAACTGGGGCTGGTGATCATCGACGAGGAACACCGCTTCGGGGTGCGCGACAAGGAGCAGATGAAAAAGCTGCGTGCCAATGTCGATAGATTGACCATGACCGCCACGCCGATTCCGCGCACGCTGAATATGTCGCTGTCGGGCTTGCGCGATTTGGTGCGCGGGAATTGTCACGCGGCGGGCAGGTGTACGTGCTGCACAATGAGGTCAAAACCATCGACAAGGTGGAGCAGGAACTCAGCGCGATGTTGCCCGGTGTGACGGTGCGCCATGCCCACGGGCAGATGCGGGCGCATGATCTGGAAAGCATCATGAGCGATTTTTACCACCAGCGTTTCCAGATTCTGATTGCCACCACCATCATTGAAAGTGGCATTGACGTGCCGACCGCCAACACGATTTTGATCAACCGTGCCGACAAGCTGGGGCTGGCGCAGTTGCACCAGTTGCGCGGGCGGGTCGGGCGTTCGCACCACCGCGCTTACGCCTATTTGATTGCGCCGCCGAAATCCGCGCTCACGCCGGATGCGGTCAAACGGCTGGAAGCGATTGAATCGCTGGAAGAACTGGGGGTCGGCTTCACGCTGGCGACGCACGATCTGGAGATTCGCGGCGCGGGCGAATTGCTCGGCGAAGGGCAAAGCGGGCAGATTCAGGAAATCGGTTTCAACCTCTACAACGACTTGCTGGAACGCGCGGTGAAGGCGTTGAAATCGGGCAAAGTGCCGGAATTGAGCGCCACCAGCCGCCGCACCACGGTGGAATTGGGTGCGCCTGCACTGATCCCGGACGATTATTTGCCGGATGTCCATGCGCGGCTGATCCTCTACAAACGCATTGCCAGCGCGGAATCGCAGGCAGCACTGGACGAATTGCGGGTGGAAATGATCGACCGCTTCGGGCTGCTGCCAGAACCGACCAAGACGCTGTTCAGCGTCACGCGGGTCAAGCTGCTGGCGCAGGAACTGGGCATCCGCAAGCTGGATATGCACGTCAAGGGCGGGCGGATTATCTTTGACGACAAGCCGAATATTGACCCGATGAAGGTGATTACCCTGATCCAGAAACGCCCATGGGTGTTTAAGCTGGATGGGCAGGATAAGTTGCGGTTTGAGGTGGAATTGCCGACGGTGGAGGAGCGGGAGGCGTGGGTTGTAAAGCTGATGGGAGAGATTATTCATCATTAAATAATGACATTCATTGATCACAAAAAATACATTGACAAATAATTGGTCAGATTATATAAATCATTTCGTGAAATTTACAGACAGGAATTTGAAGTGATAATTGACCTAAGCAAGCAAGCAAGCAAGCAAGCAAGCAAGCAAGCAAGCAAGCAGCTAATTCTCTAGCCTCATGGCTGCTGTTGCCAGCCATTTTCCTGTTTTTATCCTTCCCCACCTACGCCGACCTTCCGCTAACCGTTGAAAACCTGCTCAGTGACAAGGGCAAAGCTCGCTTTGAATTTTCTGCCAATTATGCCAATTCTGAACGTCGTGGTGTCGATGTTTCTGACACGATTGCTGTCCAAACAGGTACAGCCAATTTTGTTAATGTACCATCCCAAGTAGGGGAGCGCCTGAGCAATACCGATGCTTTGGTGACAACGGCGGGCATCCGCTATGGTCTGGGCAAAAACACCGAAATTTACACCTCTGCCAGTGCCTTTGGCGTGGATAGCCGTTCAGAAAATGGGGAGGGTGTTGTCTCCAAGCGCAACAGTAGCCACTTCTCTGACGCATGGGTGGGGGTAAACCACCGTATCCGCGATGATACCGATAAGCCTGCCATTTTTGGGTTCGCAGAACTGCAAGTGGCTGAACGGCAAACTAGCGGTAATACTGCCTACGGCAAGTCCCTGCTGGCGGGCATGACCACCTATCAAACCTATGACCCTGTAGTGCTTGCCCTCACGGGGGCTGTCCAACTCAATACCAACCGCAAAGATGGCGATACCAATTACCACCCCGGCAATAGCCTAAGCCTTTCACCCTCTGTGGGATTTGCAGCCAATGATAAGGTGACGCTCTCCTCCGGCTTGAACTGGAGAATGCAGCAAGCAGATACCCGTGATGGAGAAACCCAAGGTATCCGCCGTACCAGTACCAGCCTTGACCTCGGTTTGGGGTATGCCATTAGCAAACACGACACGCTTGATGTCAGTGTCCGCCCACAAGTTTCCGGTGATGGTGATGTTCAAGTCGGAGTGGCTTGGCTTCATCGTCTGGAAAAATAGCGAAATCTCGCAAAACTTTTCAATTAACCAAGGAGAAATCCATGAAGAAACTATTGATCGCTTCCATTTTGGCTGTTAGTCTTTCCGGCGCTGCTGTTGCAGGTACGGCTTCCCAGAATAATTTTGGTCAGGTTTTTGCATCACAAGGTAATAACCAAACGATGCAAGCTGAATTACTGTCTAATCAGGAAATGCAGGCAACTGAAGGGAAAATTTGGGCTACGGTGATTAAATGGATTGTAAAGAATGGTAAAAAAATCAAGACAACAATTTTAGTTAACATGGCTGACACAGGAGTTAGTCAGCCAATGACTGATAGTCAGAAGCCGAAGAATTAAAGGTAATTGACCTTTAGTTTTAAACTATGAATTTCCTCGTATTTTTAAATATTGGGGAAATCCTTGGATGTTTTTTAAAATGATAGAAGTGTTTCAGTTTTTATTAAAGGCATTATTCTTAATTGCATCTTTATTTATTGCAGATGGCATTAAGATTGGATTTCGAGAAAATAATAAAAAAAGAATATTTTTTCTTGCATTATTATATGTTTTTATAGCTTGGATTGTGTTGCTTGATGGATTTCCTTTAGTTGATTTACTTCTTAAATATGTATGAGTCAGTTGAATGATTTCATTATTAATTAGCTTATGAATAACTTGGTTATAATGATAGGTTTTTTGTTTAGTTGTTGGGTTTGTATTATTTATGTCTTACGTTGATTTGGCGAAACAAGGAAAAAATGCTTGGTGGCGTTACGTGCTAGGCTTAGTAATTATTGCCGTAATGACACTGGGCTTTGGCATGTTGCCATTTTTCTTTTTAATAAGAATGGTTGAATCTGACCAAAATGAAGCCACTACTTACAATTTCGATACTATGGAATTTGAAGGTGTCAATTTCATTATTGAGTTCTTGGTAGAAACTTTTGTTTTTATAGGGATGCTGGGCGGGATATACCTTGTAGTGCGCTTTATTCAAAAACGTAACTTCATCACACTGATCACTTCCGTACAAAATGTAAGCTGGAAACGAATATTTCAAGGCTTTGGGTTGTACTTTGTGCTTATGATGCTGTGGGCAGTTATTAACATGGTTTTCGCTATTGATGAGTTCAGACTTACCTTTCAGCCTGAAAAGCTGTTTTTATTTATGCCCTTCGCTTTATTGGGAATTCCTATAGCAGCAGCTACAGAAGAATTGTTTTTTAGAGGCTATGTAATGCAGGGTATTGGTCAGTTACTGAGAGGAAATGCATGGGTGGCGGTATTAGTGTCATCTTTATTGTTTATGTTCGCTCATTTTGAGAACCCAGAAATGAATGCTGATCCTATATTAAGTCCATTGACCTATTTTTTGGCTGGATTATTTCCTGCTCTTCTTGTAATCAAAGATGAATCATTAGAGTTGGCTATTGGAATACATTCAGCCAATAATTTATTTTTTGGTTTGTTCGCTAATTATGATAATTCGGTAGTAAAAACCCCATCATTATTTACAACATCAACGCCAGACCCACTTATTGGCATGATTTCTGAGGTAGCCATTTTTATATTAGACATTATTCCAAAATCTCAACTTATTGATGGTTAAATGAATTCAGTAGTTTTTGATTCGCATGGCAGTGCGCAAATTGTGCAAACCACAAGCGATTTCCATCACTAAATCATCAAAATCTTCCACGTAGTTGCGGAAAATATCTTTGACGCACCGACACCGTTTGATACCGCTGTTCACATGTTCAATGACCACCCGAATGCTAGAAATGGCACGATTATGCGCTTTATCCTTATCACTCAAGGGTTTACCTCGTGGCTTTTTCTTGGGTTGGTGGACAACTGCCCCGTCACCCGAATTATGCCCCAGATAGCCCAAATCCCGGTAAATCTCATACCCTTCTGGCACTTTCACGCCTTCCTCATCCGCGATACGTTTGTCATGGTCTTTGCCGCGTCGTGTTTCTCCCAAGTATTTGATTTCACGATCTTCTAAGCCTGCTATTATGTTGTTCTTCACCGAATGGAATTTTTTTTGCCGCTGTAGTATTCCTCCTGAACCCCAATGTCAGTCGGACGTTGAATACGGCGTTCTGTCGCATCCAAGCCAAGCGCTTGTGGCATTTCATGCGAAAGGCGTTCCAATACCTCTTCGGGGAGTCTGGCCGGGGAATGTCCCATGCTTTTTAAGCTCGACTGCAAAACGGGACACAGGCGATGTATCCACCGATTGGCTAACCCTTGGGACATATTGAAGGAGTAGCCCAACACTTCTTGCAGTGGGTAAGTCTTCAAATAATACAGAATAAAGAACAACTTATCTTCGATCGTTGTCAGGTTGCCGGGGCGACCTCGCTTCGTTTCACTCTCATGACCATCCACAATCAACTGCGCCGTGTATGCCCGTTGAAAATGGGGCAACAGTTTGGTGAATTCACCCAGATCTATGCCTGTCATGGCGCGGAAGGTTTTGCTCTTGCCTTTGAGCGCATGGTAGCTGTACTCTGTCATGAGTGTTCCGTTCCCTTGGTGAAAATGATGATCATAGGTTGTAGCGCATTCCCGTTGATTTTTCACATGATTTGTTGACTAGGGACAAGTGCGAGATTTTGGAATAATGTCTATTATTTTACTGGATTATATTTAGATGGTTTCCACGAAAAGCAGCGATGCCCGCATTGCAGGAGAATATATGAAACGAGTGGTTTTTGTACTTGGCTTACTATTGGCAAGTCCGCTGTTACAAGCTGATTCCGCTTCATTGCATACTCAAACCCTGATGGGCAATATTCCTGTGCAAAGCTGGAAAGCCTTGCGTGATGCACGGGTAGTAAAACAGGATAAGGATTATTCCTGCGGTGCAGCATCTATTGCAACCTTATTGACGGAATATTATCAACGTCCTACCACTGAGCAAGAAGTGTTGAAGTTATTCATTGATGTGACAGGCAATGATGATGCTGCCTCTTTCGCCGACATGGAAGCAATTCTGCCCAAGCTCGGCTTCAAAGGCATGGGGCTGGCAACGTCATGGGAACAACTCCTTGCCCTCAAAATTCCGGTGATTGTCTATGTCCGCCAACGTAAGGAAGACCATTTCAGCGTCCTCAGCGGTATCAGCGATGACAAGGTAAAGCTCTCCGACCCGTCTTTGGGCAACCGCATTTTGACCCGTGGGCAGTTCAAGGAAATCTGGGAAACCCGCGAGGAACAAGGGCTGGAAGGCAAAATGCTGGCAGTGTTGCCGCAAGATAAAACATTGGCACAACAGGCTGATGGTAGTTTTTTTGCTAAACCGACTTTTTCCCGCGTCCCCACAGAAGTACTGACGTTACGCCATCATCATTAGTGATCTACATTTCAAGCAACTGGGGCTGGTGATCATCGACGAGGAACACCGCTTCGGGGTACGCGACAAGGAGCAGATGAAAAAGCTGCGTGCCAATGTCGATATGTTAACCATGACCGCCACGCCGATTCCGCGCACGCTGAACATGTCGCTGTCGGGCTTGCGCGATTTGTCGATCATTGCCACTCCGCCGACGCAACGCCACGCGATCAAAACCTTCGTGTGCGAGTGGAACAAGACCATCATTCAGGAGGCGTGTGCGCGGGAATTGTCACGCGGCGGGCAGGTGTATGTGCTGCACAATGAGGTCAAAACCATCGACAAGGTGGAGCAGGAATTGAGCGCGATGTTGCCCAGTGTGACGGTGCGCCATGCCCACGGACAGATGCGGGCGCACGATCTGGAAAACATCATGAGCGACTTTTACCACCAGCGTTTCCAGATTCTGATTGCCACCACCATCATTGAAAGCGGCATCGACGTGCCGACCGCCAACACGATTTTGATCAACCGTGCCGACAAGCTGGGGCTGGCGCAGTTGCACCAGTTACGCGGGCGGGTCGGGCGTTCGCACCACCGCGCTTACGCCTATCTGATTGCGCCGCCGAAATCCGCGCTCACGCCGGATGCGGTCAAGCGGCTGGAAGCAATTGAATCGCTGGAAGAATTGGGGGTCGGTTTCACGTTGGCGACGCACGATCTGGAGATTCGCGGCGCGGGCGAACTGCTCGGCGAAGGGCAAAGCGGGCAGATTCAGGAAATCGGTTTCAACCTCTACAACGACCTGCTGGAACGGGCGGTGAAGGCGTTGAAATCGGGCAAAGTGCCGGAACTAACCGCCACCAGCCGCCGCACCACGGTGGAATTGGGTGCGCCTGCGCTGATCACCGACGATTATTTGCCGGATGTCCATGCGCGGCTGATCCTCTACAAACGCATTGCCAGCGCGGAATCGCAGGCGGCACTCGACGAATTGCGGGTGGAAATGATCGACCGCTTCGGGCTGCTGCCAGAGCCGACCAAAACGCTGTTCAGCGTCACGCGGGTCAAGCTGCTGGCGCAGGAACTGGGCATCCGCAAGCTGGATATGCACGTCAAGGGCGGGCGGATTATCTTTGACGACAAGCCGAATATTGACCCGATGAAGGTGATTACCCTGATCCAGAAACGCCCGTGGGTGTTTAAGCTGGATGGACAGGATAAATTGCGGTTTGAAATCGAACTCCTGACCGTGGAGGAGCGGGAGGAGTGGGTGGTTAAGTTGATGGGGGAGATTGGGGGGTAACATTTTCCAAATATTAAATAACTAGACTGAAGTTTTCGCGCATTCATGGAATGTAATCTATTGATTTAAAACAACACGAATGCGTGAAAACTTAGGCCGATGTATTTATCTATCTAACTTAATCTGCTATCTCAGTAAGAACACTCTCTAACTCGTCAGGAAAGACTGAAATCTTTATGGATGAAATAGAACTAAAAAACCTCCTATTGACCTTATAAAGTTCATCACCATTTTCTTTAATAAAATCCAAAACATCATACCGGCATAACAAGTCTAGAAACTTTTTCAGACCCTTCGAGTAACTAACCTTGCAGTGTTGATTAATTTTATTATAAGATCGCGAATAACTCTCCATGTAGCTAAATATCGAAACAACATCTTTTCTCACCAAATCAATTTTCTGATTTTTCTTCGAGCCTAAAGATACAAATACTTCATCAAAGTTACAATTATTAATTTGACATGTACCATCAAAAAAAGATTTTCTCAATACAGTTGATTCCAATATATTAATATCGGAAAATTTTGTAGCAATAAATACCACAGTATCATCTTCAGGAAATTTGCTTTTAGCAAACCCAGCATATCTTACAAAAGAGCTATCCATCCAGGTAAATAATGTAAAATCTATTGGATAAAAATCACCATAAATAAATACATTTTTAATATAGTTAAGCCCACTGCTATCATATATATCTCGAATAAGGGATGTTCGACTTTCTTTTGTTTGAGGCATAACCACTTTGTTAGCTATATGCAATATAGCAGAAATACTTTTTTGAACATTTTCTCTCATTAGTTTATTTTCTTCATAAGCAGACAGCAATGGCAACAAACCTTGCAACGTTTTACTTAATTTTAAAATAATATTTTCATTTTTTAATATTAAAACTTTTGAGATTTCAGCATATATTTCCCCCTGACCAAGATAGCAGTCTTTCAACACCTTCACAAGTCTGTCAGGAGAAAACTTTCCACTTATGATAGAATAACTAGCATACCGTGCTTTTATGAGATTATTTAAGAAATCAAATCGTAACACAACGTTAATTTCCGTTTCTACAAACAATGGATTTTTAATATAATTAGAGTGATTTTGATCGGTAATCCCCTTAATAATATCTTCAAATTCCTTTTTATTTAAAAAACCATTTCCACCAATTGTAATCTCTTCAAATACCCCGAAAAATCCATCTATATCAATATTAAGAGACTGATTTTCAATTTCCCTGCCCAACAATATCATCAATATCTTATCGATAGGCTCTTCTTTTATAAAGTAAATAGATTCAGCGTTAGATCCTTTATCGGGTCTATCCGTTATCTCACAGACTAAATCTAAAAGAAGAGGGATAATATGACCATTAGATGACAAATTGTAACTTTCAATGAATTGTTTGGCATCTCTTATTTTACCCGGTGATCCACGATATTTTTTCTTCAAAAAATCATCAATATCTTTTTCTTCAAATCCATTTAATCCATAAAATTCGACGAGTCCATTCTTTACAATGGACAAATCTCTTATCTTATCAAGAAAATATCCACCACGTGTTGTTATTATGATCTTAATACTTTTTAGCCTTTCATATAAAGAGGCTAAAGAACTAAAAAACTCATTTATATGAAACCTACTATCTAATGCCGAATCAATTTCTTCAATTGCATCAATGGCAACAATGATATTTCCAGATAAAAAATTCAATTTGAAGTAATCCAGTGAAGTCTCAGAAAACTCTTTTACAGAAGGATCATCCTTGTATATAGAGTATAAATCATACAATGACTTAATCTCACTATTTTTATTCAAATAAAATTTAATAAGCCTATCACTCTTTAAGTAAAAAATTTTTTTGTTTTTGAATTCAACATAGTTTCCTTTGCTATCTTCTTTGTCATTATCCTCTCTGTTTTTAGCTATTTTGTAATTCAGCGTATCGCAAAATGTTGTTTTACCAACTCCACCCAAACCATAAACTATAGAAATAGGTTTCCCTGTACTATTTAAAACTTCCTTCTCAAAGAAATCTATACTTTTCCCTAACGAAGAGCCGCCATCAGTTTTGTAAACCTCTTGATCAACAAATTCATCTTTTTTATAAACTTCACTATTTTTACTTTTCGGTATGGTATTTTCCCATATGAATTCATCAAGATAATGTACATTGACTTCAGATACACGACCGTTTTTTAGACTGAAATCATTTATTTTAGTATATACATCTATTTTTCCATTTATTGCTTTTCCATCCTTATAACGCTTAACGATAAAAAACTCTACAATACTGGGATTATCCTCTTTTATTTTTCCAGAAAAATCTTCAAAAGCTCTTATGTTTCTGGATTGTTCGCTTGGTTCGCCTAAAAAAATATATACTTCTTTTTGCTTTTTACCTAAACAGTAATATTCATAGTGAATCTTATCCCGATTAACTCCTTGATTTTCAGACAACATCACTCTATCACGAGGAGATACCAATAATTCTAGAATATCACTAGCCTCTATTTTAATATCATCTCGCAAGTAATCATCATCTTTTTCATCAAGACTATTATTAGAAATGGCTTTAATTTTACATTCAAACTCCTGCCTAACCTCTTCAGTTGCCTCCTCGACTAAAGAATCAACTCGATAAATTAAATAACCTTTACTGAATCTCTTTCCTTTTCCCTGCAATTCCTTCTCTAAATAAACAATATAATTGTTCGCATAGACTTTCACAATAATCAGATTGTTTTCATTTACCTTAAAATACTTCAAATCCAACTTAAGAGGTTTATTAGTATGATTCTTGACTAGCTGCGTTAATTCATCATGCAATTTACTTTCACTTTTTATTTTTCCTGACTTATCTGTTACTTGAACATTGATAGTATCTTTCGTTACTTCATTAATACCCACCAATAAATATCCATCTTGACCAATCGAATGAATACTACCATTTGCCAGGGATATAATATCTTTAACAAGCTCTCCTTTGTTATGCTCGTCATACCAAGTTTGCTTGAAGTCTAATTTATCTCCCTCTTTTTTTAAAATTAATTCCTTAATGAAAGATTCAGTCAAACTCATATTTAAAACCCTACTATCAACTTATAAATTACAGACGAGAGATAAAAACCATAAAATATATGACCTACGCCATTCAACCATTCGATCATAATGCTCAATATTAAAGATGGGCAAAATCGATTGATTTTAATCACGCTGCCGACAGTACTTGTTCTTCCACCATTTCAGGCAAGCTAATCCGCACAAAAAACTCTTGAGGGTACAAATAATCCTCGCCCGACTCATCCACTACCCGAACCATCCCCAACTGCTCACTCTTCGGGTCAGGCAGCACTTCGTACAACTTGCGCAGTTCCAGTGACGCTTCGTAATCTTCGTTCTTGATGCAAATGACGAATGTGTGTCCAGACATAACAATTACTCGATGAAGTATTTGATTTTGAATTCTTTCTTGCCAATTCCGCTGGCTTCGTACCAATGGATTTCAGCCTGATGCAATGAGCCGTCCGGCAAGCGGATTTCGGCAAGCGGATTTCGGCAAAGCCCTTACGCTTACGCCAGTGATCGCCCCTTGTACAACTTACGCAACATGATTGACAGCTTAACCCAATTTATAGCCAAAAATAAAGCACTGAAATAATTCCGACAAATCCCGTCTGGTGTATACTGTTCCTCATGAAACCAAGCGTTTACATCGAAACAACCATACCCAGCTACCTGACAGCATGGCGCAATCCAAGCCTGCTGATGGCTGCCCACCAAGAGGCAACCCGCAACTGGTGGGATACGGCACGATTTGACTATGATCTGTTCATTTCGGAATTCGTCATGGCAGAATGCGCCAGTGGTAACGCGAATGCTGCCGAACGCAGGCTTGCCGCCATCCAGAACCTGCCAGAACTGGACATTTCTACCGAAGTTGAACCCTTGGCACAACGACTATTGGCGGGTGCGGCGTTACCCGAAAAGGCAAAACTGGATGCATTGCACATTGCGGTTGCCACCATACACGGGATTGACTACCTGTTGACGTGGAACTGCAAACACATTGCCAATGCCATTACTCGCCCGAAAATCGAATGGATTTGCCGGGCAGCAGGCTACGAACCGCCCGTTATCTGCACCCCACTTGAACTGATGAGGGACTAACCATGTTACAAGACCCAATTGTGGAAGAAATCCACCGCATCCGTGAAGAATACGCCAAACGGCTAGGCTACGACCTGCACAAAATCTGTGAAGAAATGCGCCAGCGTCAAGCACAGGCAGGCCGCAAAGCCGTCACCCGTATGCCGCGTAAACCACGCATCCAGCCACAAGCCGCGTAAGGCTGCACGGATTTATGTCCGCATCGGTAGCACTCAAGGCAAAGAACACCCCATCCCCCGGCACGGTCGGGCGCGGCAAAGCTGTCACCCTCGAAGCCCTCCCACCCACACGCATTGGACAGACGGTACCGTATTTGCGTAGCTGATGCAGTACCGGACGGGCTTCTGCAATCATTCCCAACCGCTTCGCCTTCAACACCAAGCCCAATGTACCATACAACGGAATCTCGAAGGTTTCGGCACATTTCCTGCCCAAACCATCATCAATCACCGCAAACATTCCGGCATGATGCAGCGCATGAGTCAAAACCGCCGTTTCGCCTTTGCCCAAATCCCATGCCTGTATCAGCGGGTCAGGTGTCGGCACATCCACCACTTGCAGCCATTCAGCAGCAGCAATCGCCCGCACGGAAACATCGTTTGCCCCACGCTGATTGATTTCCTGCACCACCGCATCCGGCACGAAAACCTCATCGCCCGCCAGTTTCAGCAAATCCATCAAACCCGCTTTGGACAGAAAAATGATCGGCGAACTGTTAACTATCGCCTGTTTAACCATGCTCCAGTTCCCGCTTGAGGCTATCCATATCAACGGCGAACACTTCCACCTGTTCCACCGCCAATGCCGCCAGAAAATCCACGCGGTCAAGCCCTGCGATCAAGGCGGCTTTTTCCTGCGACACCTTACCCGCCGCATACCAATGAATAGCCGCAGCAAGACGCATTTGTTTGAGAAACTCCGGTGGCGAACGCTTCAACGCGGAAAAAACTTCTGCTGGCAAATCAACTGCAAGAGTGGTCATGGCTTGTTGTCCGTCAATCGTTATGATATTTCACAGCTTACCCCACCGCCCACACAAAAACAAAATGATGGTATGCACCCGATGACCGCAAACGAAAAATAGATTGCCAGATATACGTGATCCACGTACACTTTTCGCATGAAAGCTGTCTTCGTCGAGTCAACCATTTTTGAGAAGCATCGTTCGGCGTACCTGCCAGATGATGAGTTCCGGCAATTCCAGAACGATTTGCTGAAAAACCCCCTGGTGGGTGACGTTATCCAAGGTACAAGTGGATTGAGAAAAGTCGGGTCGGCATCCAAGGCAGGGGAAAACGCGGCGGGGCGCGGGTCATTTATTACTACTACGACAGTTTCCAGAGTTTCTATCTGCTGACCATCTATGCCAAAAATGAGATGTCTGACCTGACGGCTGACCAGAAACATCAACTCAAAACATTCGTGGAGGTATGGCGTAATGAGCAAGCGTAACTTGTTTGAAGAATTAAGCACTGCCTTGGTGGAAGCCAAGCAACATTCAGAAGGTAAACTCACCTTGCGCACTCATGTTGTGCAACGTGCGGGTGTACCTGAAATTAAACCACAGGAAATTTTGACGATTCGGGAAATGTTCAATATGTCACGGGGCGTGTTTGCCCGTCATCTGCATACCTCCGCTCGAACGCTTGAAAGCTGGGAACAAGGACGCACTGCCCCGAATGGTCAGGCAGTAACACTATTGCGTTTGGTGCAACGGCATCCTGAAACCTTATCCTACATTGCCGAGCTTTAAGGGAATCAATGGGGGAATGGGTTTATACTTTGCGCCTTTTCAATAATGTCTCAACACTGCTTTCAAACAATAGCGAATCGGCTTTAGTGGATACATCAGAACGTCCGCTGTGATAAACCCTACCAACGGGAACATGGAAAGCGGCTATGCCCGTATCCTTGGCAAACACCGGAGGCAGTAAATTCGCCACAAACTGCAATTTGCTCCCATAATCGTCGAAGACCTTACCTCAAATCAGTCTGAACTACAGCGATTCTCCGCACTTGTACCCCCCCCCCTACTTGTGGCTACAATTTTAAAATATAGCCACAAATGAGATAACTGTTATGCACGTCGCTGTCCGCGAACTCAAAAACCGCTTTTCCGAATACCTGAAATATGCACAAGCAGGTGAAGAAATCATCGTCACCACTCACGGCAATTCGGTAGCAGGCTTGATGCGCCTAGCCCCCAACTTGCAACTTCGCGCTTCACAACCGCTGGATAAATTAGCGTGGATACGGCGCGGGCAAGCTGGCAAAAAACTGGGATTGCCTGCCGCGCAACGTATCCGCCTAATCGAAGGCGTATCGTTGAGTGATTTGCTGCTGGAAGACCGTGCATGAGCATCCCCCTACTCTTGAAATGCTGGTCAAATGCGCAGGTAATTTGACGGATCAGTTTGGTTTACGGGGTTACGAAACACGTCAATAATGCCCCAGCACTGCTTCCAAACAGTAGCGAACCAACTGTCACCCAATCAACAATTTTAATTATTAGCCAACAACACTATTTTATTACGATCGAGAATTTGAATCGCTTGATGCTTTTCCGCCACCAAACCGTCACGTTTCCACTGTGCGAACAAGCGGCTAACTGTTTCGATAGTCAGCCCCAGCAGTTGCGCGATTTCAAGGCGGGACAATACCAGTGGTGTCCATTTATTCATCGGTGAGACCGTGCACCATGATAATAGAAAACTGGCGAGGCGTTCCTGAGAACGTTTTGCCCCCAATTCCAGTAAACGCTCATCCGCGTGCTGCAATTCTTGAATACAACGCACCATGATTAAACGTTCAACTTCGGGACGGTAAACACCTAAGGTATTGAATTTCGCAACAGCAATGCGGCACACACTCGCCTGTTTTAATGGCACTGCGCTGTGGTTGTAACGCACATCAACCAAACCATCAAAACCAAAAACCTCACCCGCTTTCACAATGCGGATAATTTGGTCTTTACCATTCGCAGTGGTTTTAAACAACTTGACGTAGCCATCACGCAATAAGTAAATGTGCTGAGCACTGACGCCTGCGTGGTAAATGGTTTCAGTAGCCGTGTAGTCGAGCGCTTCACTCTCGACGCTTTTTAGCACATGATGAATGTCTTCTGCTAATTCGTTAAAAAAAGCAAACTCATGCACGCGACATTGCTTTAATTGCCCACTGCTCACCTGAGATTCCATCATCATCATTATTCTCCCTTTACCAGTTTCCAATATTAGAGAGAGCTGATGAATATGCATTGCTATTTATCAAAAATTTAACAGACTGGTCAGCGGCAGCCTCTTCACTTAGGGTACACTTGCCATCAGGTACAAGTAACTGACTCTGGGAGCACCATAATATGACAACCAATAACCCGCGCTTCGTCAGCCTGCTGACACGTGAAACCCTAGCCTTAGTTCTCGCGGGTGGACGCGGCTCACGTTTGTATGAGCTGACCGATCGCCGCGCCAAACCAGCGGTTTACTTCGGTGGAAAATTCCGCATTATCGACTTCCCGCTGTCTAACTGCGTGAATTCTGGGATTCGCAAAATCGGCGTACTTACCCAATACAAAGCGCACTCCCTCATCCGGCATTTGGTACACGGTTGGTCAAACTTCCGCACGGAATTAGGCGAGTTTGTGGAAGTGTTACCGGCCTCGCAGCGCACGACGGGCAACTGGTACGCGGGTACTGCGGATGCGATTTACCAAAATCTCGATATTGTCGAAACTTTACGCCCCAAATACGTCTTGGTGCTCGCCGGTGATCACATTTACAAAATGGACTACGGTGAAATGCTGGCCTACCACGTCGAAAAAGGCGCTGACATGACCGTGGCGTGCGTGGGTGTGCCGTTAGAAGATGCCAAAGGTTTCGGGGTAATGACGGTCGATGACAATCACCGCGTGATAGGGTTTGATGAAAAACCGGCTGAGCCACGCCCAATGCCCGCTTCAAGCGATACCGCCTTGGCGTCGATGGGCAATTACATTTTCAACACCGACTTTTTGTTTGAGCAATTGCACAAAGATGCGGCAAATCCTGCTTCCAGTCGCGATTTCGGCAAAGACATTATTCCTTCACTGATTGCGGAACACGCGGTATATGCCTACCCCTTCCGCGACCCCATCACCGGCAAACAACCTTATTGGCGCGATGTGGGTACGATTGATGCGTTTTGGGAAGCCAATATGGAGCTGGTATCCGTCGACCCAGAACTGAATTTATACGACGAGACTTGGCCCATCCTCACTTATCACCGCCAACTGCCCTCAGCGAAATTCGTGTTTCGCGATCCGGGTCGTGAAGGCAAAGCGTTGGATTCGGTGGTCTCCGCAGGCTGCGTGATTTCCGGTGCGGCTGTGATCAATTCGCTGCTGTTCTCGAATGTCAAAGTGCATTCCTACAGCACCGTGCAGGATTCGGTGTTACTCCCCGAAGTGCGTGTCGGGCGGCATTGCCGAATCACCCGTGCGGTCATTGACCGTGGCTGCGACCTGCCCGAAGGCACGATCATTGGCGAAGACCCGGTAGCGGATGCCCAACGTTTCCGCGTCACCCCCAAAGGCATTACTTTGGTTACGCCGGAAATGCTGGGGCAAAAAGGTTCAGCCAGCGTTGGTTAACGCTGTCTCAAGCCTTTATACCTTTACAATACTGGTAAGCAATTTTTACCAGTTGCATACTGTGTAACAACGGCTTACTCAACACCCGATGCGTACTCATGTGGAAATTAGCCATTTTACGGCGCTCCACCCACAAATGGTTAATCATCGGGTGATTGGGTATGGCGCACGAGTCCACCCACGACAGCCGCGTGTTATCCAGCGTACAATAAATATTTTCCAACTCTAACAACACACCGGGCGAATACGCCGCGTAAGCTTCGTTATAGGCAATTTTGAGCGCATAGCCGCCTTGCGTCGCGCTGGTCAAATTCAATTTGATGGCAATTACTTCACCATCCAGCAACAGTTTCAGCATCATCAACTGCCCCTGTGCCGCCGCATTGCGGATTAAGTTTTCAGCAAATTGACGTTCACCCGACTGACAGCTCATGGCCGTCAGCGCCCGCCCTTTCCAGCCTTGTTGCTCCAGATCGAGAAAATCCTTGATCCAATCACTCAAACCGTGACTTTGCCCCGGCAACAATGCCCGACATTCTAACGTTCCCAATGCCTCCAAACGTCGCCGTAAGCGATTGTATTCTTTCAGCTTCTTTTTACGCTGATGAGTGCTGACATACGCCTCACCAGAAAGCCCGGAAGTCAACACTGCACGTTCCCACGTATCGTGTTCATTGACCCAGCCGCCCTGCTGCTGCGTCAACAAGCGTAATTGCCGCGCAAATTCACCCTCAGCGGGTACTTTATTCAACGAAAACGCCAGTGCCCCCGAATGCTCACGCAACCACGCAAATACCGCTTGCAGGGTTTCTTCCGCATAATCCTGATGCACGAGGGGCGTACCAAGCGGGCAATGCGGGTGCAACCAATTCATCCAATGACAGGCGGGAAATTTCTGATAGGTTTGGCTTCTGACCAACGGCAATAAACCCGTGAGGTGTGAATGCGCGGTATCCGCCCATACCAATAGCACAGCAACCGGAAGCTCCGGTGACACGAGCGCGTCTAAAGCAGGCAATAACGCCCAACTTTCGTAAAAAACATTGGGTTCGAGCGCTTGGCGTGTGAGCAAGTCCCAAGCCGGGACAATATCACGCAATTCACGTATGGCGGTTACTAGTTGCGTAATCAAAATGGATACCCGTTTATCGTTATTGAATCACTGTATAAGCAATATTGTGTTCCTAATGAACCCGTAAGCTTAAGCAAATACCCGACAAACGTACCCAAATGGGCGACAATAAAAAAGCGAGCCGTGGCTCGCTTTTTGTGTTCTGACAATACAGCGTATTGCTTAAGCAGCAAGCCACTCTTTGTAAGCTTCCATGTCTTTTTCCTGACCAGCAGCATAACCCGCTTCATAGGCTTCAGTCAGACGCTGTTCTTCACGCATCGGGTTAAGCAGGTAGCCACCTTGCCAGCCTTGCAGGAACTCAGGGTCAACGCCTGCTTTTTCCATTTCTACTACAGCGTTGTAATACTGCATATTCATTGTCGTGTCCTCTCTAAATAAAATGAAAATAAACGCGCTGCCGCTTACGCCGCAGCACGCAGTGTTTCCAGTGCTTTACCGCTATTCAGCGTCGCACGTACCGCAGCAGCGGCCTCCTGTATCGAACCGTAACGGCCCAAATGCGCCAGACAGATCGAGGCGGAGTATACCAGACTGTCGTACATCAAACCTGTTTCGCCACCCAGTGCCGCGATACCCATTGCAGCGGCTCTAGCTGCCAACGCATCGCTATCAACCGTGGTCGCAATCTCATCCCCTATCATCGGGGCTGCGGGCAAATCATCCGGCAAAGGCACGGCACGCACGTCGGCTTGCAAGCTAAACGCTTTAGGGTCAAGGTCACGCTGTTGCACCTCACCCTTGTCGTAGTAATAGAACAGTTTGCCCGCTTGTTGCAACGAAGGAATCACCCCGCCCTCAACACCGCGCACAAACATAGCACTATCAAACCCCGCCTGCCGCGCCAATGACGCATAAATTGGTGGGTAAGCTTTGTGCACATACCCGCCCATGCAATGGGTTTTTACCCGCCCGCGAATCGGCCCCAACATGGTTTCTACCGTGGTCAGCACTTGACGCTTAATCATGCGCTGGCGGATAGGAATCAAATCGTGCAAACCCGCTGCAAATTGGCGTTGATCGAGGTAAGTCCAACCGATCCGTTCCAATTGCGCCAAGGCTTCTGCCGGGGTCAAATTCACATTGATACCCGCCGCTTGCAACACTTTGTGGTGCGTTGCACCGAATTTCGGGCCGACTTGTTCCAAGCCGTGCAAGACCGCGTGCACGCCCATACTGGCCAATACCACTGGCACGAACGTGGACGCCGGTACACCGCGTGTATAACCGTCATACGGGTCAGACACATCGAGGATTTCATCCACGGCCGCCGTCTGAATCACCGAAGTATCAATCAACGCTTGTAAGGTTCCCCGATTTTCTTCGTCGGTTTCCCGCTTCATGCGCAACGCAATAAAGTAAACCGCCACCTGCACCGGATCAGCGTCGCCACTTAAAATGTGGCGCATTGCATAATACGCATCCTCATAGCTCAAGTCCTTGCTGTATTCAGGGCCTGTGGCTACTTTTTGAATGCATTGGCGCATGTGCAATTTTAAATTGCGTTCGGTATTTGTATCAGTCATCGTGGCATTTTCCATATCGCGGAAGTTTAAGAAGCGCGTCCCTGTTTCTGAATATCCCTCTAGGGGTAACACTGACACCCCGGCGGGCTATTTCAGAACACAGACCAGAATGCGCTAAGATTAAAACCCAATTTTACGTTCAAGGAGATTCCCGTGTCACAAATCGATAATGAGTCTATGGATTTCGCCAGCGGCATGGCCGCATTTGAAGCCAAGCATTTCTCGCGAGCCATGCAAATGCTGTCGCCGTTCGCGGATCAGGGCGATAAGGTCGCACAACACCTGTGCGCCATTATGCATCAAAACGGTCTCGGCACGGTGCGCAATGATGCCAAAGCGTTTGCCCTGATGAAAGCTTCGGCGGAACAAGGTTACGGCTTAGCCCAACACGGCATGGGGTTTATGCACCTAGAAGGCGAATGCGCAGAGAAAAACGGTGCAGAAGCTGCCAAATGGTTTCGCCTAGCCGGTGCGCAAGGGCTACAAGGCTCTCTCACCACACTCGCCCTCATGTACCAGCAAGGCAACGGTGTTCCGCAAGATGAGGCAGAAGCCAAGCGCCTCTACAAACTCGCGGGCTTCGATGACCTAGGGTGAAAACTGGGACAAACTGAACGGGGGATTAAGCACTATAATCCCTAAAAATCAATAAAATAGGCGCATTAATAAAATTAATGAATTAAGTACTGATTCAGCCCAAACCCGTAAGATGCACGGCATGGATGACGGGCGCACAATAACAACAATAAGCCTTGGCTGACGATGGAACGGTTATGAAAAAGCCAGTCGGCCTGCACGTTAAGAACGTCAGACCGACCATTAACTTAACCATCTGAGCGTGGGTGAGCAGACCCTTAACAGATGAGAATCATAACAATAATACGTTCATGCAATGTGTACCGAGCAACAAGAATAACAACAAACGCTCGGTTTTTCTTTTTTCCCGACGAAGTGTATTATTTTAATACAAGTCTCAAGCGGCTTGCACTGCAATTTGCCCCGCCGTATGCGTTACCCGATTTTGAGCATCCACATACACCAATTGTGGCTTGTGCAGACCCGCTTCTGCCTCGGCAAAACTGGCATACGTGCAAATGATAATCAGATCCCCAGTGCTAGCTTTGTGTGCCGCCGCACCATTGATTGAAATAATTCCACTACCCGCTTCCGCACGAATGGCATACGTGGAAAAACGTTCACCATTGGTAATGTTGTAAATATGCAGTTGCTCGTATTCACGAATATTGCCGATACGTAACAAATTATCGTCAATCGCACAGGAACCTTCATAGTCCAACTCAGCATGAGTGACGGTAACACGGTGCAGTTTGGATTTGAGAAGCGACAGCTCCATTAGCGATTCCTCCGGTAACAATCAAGCAGTAGTATTCTGCGCAATACTATTATGATGTTTCTGTTAATTTTTTCAATGTTAAGGGGATATTATCTATCAAGCGAGCTTTGCCCAGCCATGCCGAACCTAGCACCACCAAATTTTCATCCCCCACTTGCGCGGGTAACAAATCCACTGTGCGCCGAATTTCCACATAGTCCGGTTGGAAACCGCGTGATACCAGTGCCTGCATTGCCTCGGCCTGTAAAGCAGCGTAATCCTGCCTAGATTTGTGCAGCGCGTCAACCACTTCCCGTAAGGTCAACTGCAATCCGGCGGCAAGTTTCCGCTCAGCGGTGGTGAGGTAGCCATTGCGCGAACTCATGGCCAATCCGTCAGCCTCTCGCACAGTGGGCAAACCTTCGATATGAATGTCCATATCCAGATCGCGCACCATCTGGCGGATCACCATCAACTGCTGAAAATCCTTCTCGCCAAACACCGCCACATCCGGCTGCACCAGATGAAACAGCTTGCAAACCACGGTAGAAACGCCGGTAAAATGACCGGGGCGCGATGCACCTTCTAATAGTTCACTGAGACCCGGCACCTCAACCTTCGTCGCCAGCCCACCGGTGGGATACATCAGCGCAGGCGTTGGCGTAAACACCAAATCCGCCCCGCCCGCTTGCAACTTGCCGCAATCGTCCGCCAGAGTACGCGGATACGCTGCCAAATCTTCCTTGCGATCAAATTGGGTCGGGTTCACAAAAATGGATACCACCACTTTGCTGCCGAGTTCCTGCGCCCGTTTCACTAAGGCAATATGCCCCGCGTGTAAGTTGCCCATCGTCGGCACAAACGCAATGGTTTCACCCGCCCTGCGCCAACTTTTGAGTTCTTCACGCAGTGCGTCAATCGCTTGAACAATAATCATGGGGTGCTCTTTAGAAAAAACAGTGTTGATCGGCAGGGAATGTACCCGCTTTGACGGCTTGCACATACGCGGCAACAGCTTGCGGAATGGTTGCGCCCGTGCCGATAAAATCTTGGGAAAATTTCGGTGCACGCGGTGAAATACCCAGCATATCGTGTAAGACCAGCACTTGCCCGTCACAGTCGCGCCCCGCCCCAATCCCAATGGTTGGAATCTCTAAGGCTTGCGTGATTTGTGCTGCCAACGCCACGGGGACGCATTCCAACACCAACATATCCGCCCCCGCTTCTTGCAGGGCAATGGCATCGTCGAGCATTTGTTTGGCAACCGCTTCATCACGCCCTTGCACCCGATAGCCGCCGAGCTTGTGAACCGATTGTGGTTGCAAACCCAAATGTGCACACACCGGCACGCCATGGTGCGCCAGTTGTCTGACGGTAGCGACTTGCGGCGCCCCGCCTTCTAATTTGACCATGTGTGCGCCGCTTTCCTGCATCAAACGCGCACTATTGCGCAAGGCAAGTTCGGGCGAGGTGTAACTCATGAAGGGTAAATCGCCAATGACCAAGGCGCGTTGACTGGTTTTGGTCACAGCGCGGGTGTGGTAAACCATGTCATCCATCGTTACGGGGACGGTGGTTGCGTGTCCTTGAATCACCATGCCTAATGAGTCACCGACCAGAATCACATCGACTCCTTGCGCGTCGAGTACTTTGGCAAAACTGGCATCGTAAGCCGTCAGCATGACAATTTTTTCGCCTTCACGTTTCATCTTACGCAAGGTCGTGACGGTCACGCGCGACTCAGGTTTGGTACTCATGCGGCTTATCTCCCAGAATCCGTTAAATGTTGCAGTGCAGTTTACCACACCGCAACATTTCAGCCAGTTAACCTGAGCGTTACCAGCAGATTCAGGTTATAACTTATACAAAATTTGCATATTGTGTAAACTTATTGCATATTGTTATCTTTAAATGAATCGAACAATAACTAAACAAATGCAAGCAGATACACAGAATCGGCACATCCCGCAGGATGGCAAACGCCTCAAGGCGTTACGAAAAATAAAAGGGCTAAGTCAAGCTGGATTGGCACAAGCACTGCAAAGTTTGATCAAGCCTTACATGAAACATGGCTTCGTCATTCAACAACCCGACATTGCGCGGATTGAGCTGGAAAAATCCACCCTAGACGTACCTGAATTGCTCGGTTATTCGCAATTCTTTGGTACGGATATTGACGATTTGCTGAAACCGCATTTCCGTTCCCTGCACAAAAATGCCTTTTGCTTGCAACAATTTTCGACGGATAGCGACGCTGATGATTACTTTACACGCATGGAAGCAGCCGGGCGCATTCTCGCTTACAGCCAGTTCCCTTCCTCATTTTTCATGGTAAATCAGGCGACTAACCGACGCTTCAAGCAAATCGCACAATCCGATTATTGCGAAACACACCTGCATACGCTGGATTCCCTGTTGAGCTTTATTTTCTCGCCGATTAGTCGCTACGGTTACGCGCAACGCGACAGCATTTTGGAGCGCTATGTGGAGCATTTTCGGCAACGCCACCACAAGCGCTTGTACTTCTTTTCACGCGCCAGTTTCACGCCGCACAGCCTGTTTCCGAATCTGGTGTTGCTGCCCGAAAAAGCCACGTTGCTAATGCTTGCGCCCATCATGCAACAGCAACAAGGTGATGTCTTTCTGGAAATTCATGATGAAATGATTTGCAAGCAGGTACACGATTTTTATTTTCAAACCGTGCCGTTATTGGAAGCCAACGTCACCCTACTGCGCATCGGCCGAGAAACGCTCGCGCTATTACAAGATGGCATTAGCATGGAAATGTCGATTCGTTTTTTTTATGAAGAAATCCAGAAACGTAGCCCCGAAGACAGTGCTGCGGTTCTGGAAAACTTCAGTGTGGATATTCAAGAAATGCTGAAAGAGTAAGGCAACTTAGAAATCTTCCTGTTCTGCTTCCAGAATCGCTAAACTAATGTGCTTGCCAAGGGTATCCTCCATGCTATGCCAATCCTTGTAAGCCACGATTTGTTCCGCAATTTTCGGCTTCATTTCGTGTGCCTCCATTTCCTCGCGAAGTTCTTTGACACTGGTATACAACTTGTTCATGTAGTCGCCATACGCGGTAACAATGGCTTTATCGCCGCTTGCACCATGCCCCGGCACAATCGTGCTTAAATCCATCGCTACAATGCGTTCGGCGTTTTTAGCGCTGCCGGGAAAACTGCCTTCATCCATTAAGATTAAGCGGGCGTTGCTGATGGTGTCCCCCGTAAACAGAAGTTTGTCTTCGACCACCTCAAACATGACTTCGTTGGAAGTATGCGCCTTACCTTCCACTAAGTGTGCTTTAACCGTGACATTGCCCACTTTGATTTCCTGATCTTGCGTCAATGCCTCGGTAGGAATCACCAGCTCAGTACCTGCCGTGGCTTTTTCGGTCATGGTATCCATGGTTTCAATCCACGAATCGCCAGCTCCTTGTTTAGCATCTTCAATCATGCCCGCACTGGCATAAAACTTGGCGTCGGCGTTGTCTTCCTTAAATGCTTGATTGCCGAGCCAATGATCGCCATGAATATGCGTAATGAATACCTTCGTCACTGGCTTATCCGTGACTTTGCGGATATGCGCCAATACCGCACGTCCAATCGCGGCACTTGAACCGGGGTCAACCACTGCGACCTCGCTATCGCCAACAATGAAACCGGGATTATTAATAAAACCCTGATTCTCTTTGTCTGGCTGACCGGCAGGGCCATGAATCACATAGACATGCTCGGATACCTTTTCGGCTTTGTAGTTATCGACAATACCTTGATGAATGGCTTTCTCCGCTGCGGCAGCGCTTAAACTGAACGCTGTCAAGGTAATGCCTGCCAGCCACAATAACATGGGGTGTTTCATAGATTAATTTCCTCCTAATTAAATTTTCTGAGAGCCTAGAGTGTATCCGATTACGGAATTAGCTGAAATTTCTGTGGGTTTGTCTACAATAGGCGGCTTTCGAGTCAGCACGCTGGTAGGCTTTATACATGCAACACAACAAGAGTCATCGCAAGGGCATTATCCTCGCTGGTGGCAGCGGCACACGCCTCTACCCCCTGACCCGCGCCGTCAGCAAACAACTGATGCCGATCTACGACAAACCGATGATTTATTACCCACTGACCGTGCTAATGCTCGCCGGTATCCGCGATATTCTCATCATCACCACCCCGGAAGATTCGGCACAATTCCAACACTTGCTGAGCGATGGGGAGCAATGGGGACTGAACATTGAATACGCCGTGCAACCCTCGCCGGATGGTTTGGCGCAAGCCTTCATCATTGGCGCTGATTTCCTCGGCAATTCGCCTGCGACGCTGATTCTGGGTGACAATATTTACTACGGCGAAGGGCTATCCAGCCGCTTGCAAACCGTTGCGCAACAAACTTCCGGCGCAACCGTGTTCGCTTACTACGTCAAAGACCCCGAACGTTACGGTGTCGCCGAATTCGATGCTAACGGCAAAGCGCTCAGTATTGAAGAAAAGCCCACCAAACCCCGCTCTAATTACGCGGTAACGGGCTTGTATTTCTACGACAATCAGATTGTGGATGTGGCACGTGAAGTCCGCCCTTCCCATCGCGGTGAACTCGAAATCACCACCGTCAACCAAATGTATCTGGAACGCGGGCAGTTGCAGGTGGAAATGCTCAAACGCGGCACTGCGTGGTTGGATACTGGCACACACGCTTCTTTGCTGGATGCGTCCAACTACATCCGCGTCATTGAAGAACGCCAAGGGCTAAAAATTGCCTGCCCCGAAGAAGTTGCATGGCGCATGGGCTATATCGGCGATGAACAATTGCTAAAACTCGCTGAACCCTTGAAAAAGAGCGGTTACGGCGTATACCTCGCGGAATTGCTGAAATGAAGATTATACCCACCAACATCCCCGAAATTCTGATCCTCGAACCGCAGGTGTTCGGCGACGCACGCGGCTTTTTTCTGGAAACGTGGAATGCACAGAAGTTTGCGGATGCAGGTTTAAACCTGAACTTCGTGCAAGACAATCACAGCCGTTCGGGTCAAGGCATTTTGCGCGGAATGCACTACCAAATTCAAAACCCACAAGGCAAGCTGGTGCGTGTTACCAGCGGTAAGGTGTTTGATGTCGCGGTGGATTTACGCCAATCCTCACCGACCTTCGGGCAATGGGCTGGGGCAGAACTTTCCGCTGAAAACCATCACATGTTGTGGATTCCGCCCGGTTTTGCGCACGGTTTCTATGTGATGAGCGAATCGGCAGACTTTTTGTACAAATGCACCGACTTTTACGCCCCTGCTTACGACCGCAGTCTGCGCTGGGATGATCCAACTGTGGGCATAGAATGGCCGCTAATTAATGGCACACAGCCCACGATTTCTGCCAAAGATGAAGCGGGCAAAAACTGGCAAGAGGCGGACAAATTCGCATGAAAATATTACTCACTGGCGCACACGGGCAACTTGGCTCGGAATTGCAAGCCACCTGCCCTGCGGGTATCACCCTGATTTCAACCGATCGGGATACGCTTGATATTACCGATCCGCAACAAGTCATCAATGCGCTGGAACAACATCGCCCAGATGTTGTCATCAACGGAGCTGCCTACACTGCCGTCGATAAAGCGGAAACAGACACAGCAAACGCCTACCTGATCAACCACGCTGCCGCACAAACTTTTGCAGCACAAGCCGCGTTGTTTGATTATTACCTGCTGCAAATCTCAACCGACTTTGTGTTTGATGGGCTGCAATCCACCCCTTACTTGCCGAATGCCGTGGCGAAACCACTTGGTGTTTACGGCGCAAGCAAATTAGCGGGCGAACAAGCCGTGCAAGCTGCCAGCCCCAGTGCGGCTATTGTACGCACGTCGTGGCTGTATTCGGCTTACGGCAATAATTTCGTCAAAACCATGTTGCGTCTGATGCGCGAACGCGATTCCCTTGGCGTAGTCGCGGATCAAATCGGCACACCGACGTGGACTGGCACACTCGCGGCAACGCTGTGGTCATTCATCGCGCAAAAACCACAGGGCATCTTCCACTGTGCCGATAATGGCGTGGCGAGCTGGTACGATTTCGCTGTGGCGATTCAGGAAGAAGCACTGGCGCTGGGCTTGCTCGATAAAGCCATCCCCATCAAGCCGCTGCGCACCGACGAATACCCAACGCCCGCACGTCGTCCCGCCTTCAGCGTGATGGATAGACGCGCAACTGAGGCATTACTGGGCTACACTCTACCGCATTGGCGCACGAGCTTGCGGCAGATGCTTACTCAATTGAAACAACAACACGTAACAGCATGACAACGACATACACACCTCACAACGTGCTCGTCACTGGCGGCGCGGGCTTTATCGGCACAAATTTCGTGCATTTTTGGTTGCAACAATACCCAGACACCCGTTTGGTGATTTTGGATGCGCTGACCTACGCCGGACGCTACGAAAATTTGCAGCCGCTGGAAGGGCAAAGCAATTTCCGCTTCGTGCATGGCGACATTCTGGATCAGCCGCTGGTAGAGCAATTGCTACGCGAAGAAACCATCGACACGATTGTGCATTTCGCTGCGGAATCGCACGTTGATCGCTCGATTTACGGGCCGGATGCATTCCTGAAAACCAATATCGACGGCACACACAGCTTGTTGAAAGCGGCAAAAACCGTGTGGTTGGATGAGAAACCGGGTTTTGTACACCGCTTCCACCACGTTTCTACGGATGAAGTGTACGGTACGTTATCTGCCACCGATCCTGCCTTCACCGAAATCACGCCGTATGCGCCGAATTCGCCGTATGCCGCCAGCAAAGCGGCGTCTGATCACGTAGTCCGCGCTTACCAACACACCTACGGCTTGCAAACCACGACCAGCAATTGCTCCAACAATTACGGGCCGTATCAGTACCCTGAAAAGCTGATTCCGCTGGCGATTTCCAACTTGTTGCAAGGCAAACCCGTGCCGATTTATGGCGATGGGCAACAAATCCGCGATTGGTTGTATGTAGATGATCATAACCGTGGCATTGACCTGATTATCCGCACCGGACGCATTGGCGAGACCTACAATATCGGTGGCAATAACGAACAAGCAAACCTGAGTTTGATCCACGAATTGTGTGCGTTGTTGGATGCGCGTTTCCCGGATTCGCCGCATGTGCCGCACAACCAGCACATTGTGTACGTGACCGATCGTCCGGGGCATGACCGCCGTTACGCGATTGATAACAGCAAAATTTGCAGCGAATTAGGTTATGTTCCTGCTGAAACTTTCCAAAGTGGCTTGGCGAAAACGCTGGATTGGTATTTGAGCCACCCCGATTTCTGGCAAGGCGATGTCAAGCTGTTTGGTACACACGAGGGCAAGGCTTAATGCAGTGCCGTATTTGTGGCAGTAACGGTGAACATCGCCACTATGTCGCCAAGGAAATGATGCTGGGATTGCGCGATGAGCACCGTTATTTTCAGTGTGCGGATTGTGACTGCCTGCAAATCGAACAGATTCCTGCCAATATTGCCGACTATTATCCCGACAATTATTATTCATACAGCGATGCGACCAAGGCAGGCAATCCGCTCAAACAAGCCCTGACGAAGTTACGGGATCGTTACGAAGTCACGGGTAACTGTTTGATTGGGCGGGTAATGCACTTGTGGATGCCGAATGCGAAACTCGCCACGTTACGCCCGCTCAAGCTGAACCAAGACACGCGGATTCTGGATGTGGGCTGCGGGGCAGGACATTTATTGCATTCATTGCGCGAAATGGGTTTCCAAAATCTGTTGGGTATCGACCCGTTTAACCAAGCCGATATTGCTTACCCAAACGGTTTGCGCATCGAGAAGCGCGATATTTTCAGTGAAACCGGCGAATGGGATGTGGTGATGTTCCACCATTCGTTTGAGCATTTGCCGAATCAGCGCACAAATTTAGGGCAAGCGTTCAATATCCTGAAACCGGGCGGAGTCGCCTTGGTGCGTGTGCCTACCGTGTCGTCGTATGTGTGGCAAGAGTACGGCGTGCATTGGGTGCAATTGGATGCGCCACGCCATTTGTACCTGCATTCGATCAAGAGTATGCAGGCATTGGCGGAACAGGCGGGCTTTTTGTGCGAACAAGTGGTGTACGATTCTAACGCCTTGCAATTCTGGGGCAGCAAACAATACGAGCAGGATATTCCGCTGCGCGACCCGCGTTCGTGGTCGGAATCGCCGGAAAATTCACTGTTTAGCGCCGAACAAGTGCGTGAGTTTGAAACCCGTTCACGCGAGTTGAATGCGTTGAATCAAGGTGATCAAGCGGCGTTTTACTTGAGAAAACCGGCATGAGTGTTAAGCCGACATTGCTGGCAATTTCTTCACCCGGCGGGCATTGGATTCAGCTTAATCGGCTGAGCGTCGGGCTGGAAGAGCGTTATCGGGTGGTGTATGCGATGCCTGCGGGGTTGTTCACGTCGACTTCGCTCGGTGAACGCGAACCAACACGCAAGGTGTATTCGGTGGTGGATGTCAGTGCGGATGATAAGTGGCGTTTGATACCCTGTGCTTTGCAAGTGTTGTATATCTTATTGAAAGAACGCCCGAAAGCGATTTTATCGACGGGTGCAGCACCCGGTGCAGTGGCGATTTGGCTGGGTAGTTTTCTCGGCATTCGTACCATTTGGGTCGACAGTATCGCCAATGTTAAACAGATTTCACGGGCGGGTAAATTGGCTCAAAAACGCGCCGATGTGTTCCTGACGCAATGGGAACAGTTAAGCGATGGACAAGCGATTCAATACAAGGGAGCTGTATTGTGATTTTCGTGGCGGTTGGCACGCAATTTCCGTTTGATCGCCTGATCCGCGCCGTGGATGAATGGGCGGCACAACACGCTCTCACGGGAATGGCACAAATTGCAGGCGGGGAGTATTTGCCGCAAACCTTGCAATGGGAACGCTTTATGACGACGGCAGTGTTTAACCAACACGTGCAAAATGCCGACTTGATCATTTCACACGCAGGCATGGGCAATATCATTACTGCGCTGGAACACCGCAAACCCATTATCGTGATGAACCGCCAACACGCTCTCGGCGAACACCGCAACGATCACCAACTGGACGGTTTAGCCTGGATGGGGCAATTGCCGGGGGTGTATACCGCCACCACCCAAGACGAATTGTATGCACTGTTGGCACGGCAACACACCTTGCAAGCCGCACCACTGGACAACGATTCCCGGCGGCAAACGCTGGTTGATTTCATTGATCAAGCGATTCGTGCTTCGACTACGCTCAGCAACCGCACATGAACCTGCAAAATCCTTCCCTGCTACTGACCAGCTTACTTTCGACAATTGCCCGCTTTGCTGGGGTTGGGTTGAATTTTGCGGTAGCAATCGTGTTGACGCGCACGTTACCGATGGCAGAAGCGGGCATGGTATTCATGCTGATGACACTGGTGACGGGCGTTTCGCTGTTCAGCCGCTTGGGAGTGGAACAGTGGTTGGTGCGCGATGTAGCACGGATTCAGGAAACCGATACGCAGCAACAAGGCGTGCATTTACGCGATGCTTACCGCATGGTGTTAATCAGCAGCGGTATTTTCATGCTGGGCTGGTTGGTATTTGCACCACTATCGCAGCACTGGTTGTTTGATGATGCGATTCAGATGCTGCCGTTATTGCTGGCGGGCAGCGGCATTCTGTTTTTCAATTTAGTGATGTTGAATTCATCATTTTTGAAAGCTATCCGGCACACCTCCGAGTCGATTCTGGTGCAAAATTCCTTGCCTGCGGTGGCGTATATGCTACTGATTGGGCTATTTTGGTGGAATTTTGCGGACAATCAGCATTATCTATTGTTGTATATTGCGTCATTGGTCTTGGCAGGGTTGGCATCGTTTTACTGGTTACGTCCTTGGTGGCGAAGTTTGCATCCGGCTAATCCGACGCAGTTTAGTGTCAAAGCGGTGTTGCAACAGTCGCTGCCGTTAGCACCGGTATCGTTTTTTTCCTTTTTGATGTTGTGGGCAGATACGCTACTCACCGGCTTGTTGCTATCGAATGAGGATGTGGCACTGTTCACAGTTGCGGCGCGTTTATCGTTTGTTAGCCTGTTTTTCCTTGGGGCGTTGGATGCTACGATTTACCCGCGTTTACTGCGCATTCATCAGCACCAGCCGGAACAATTGAAGCGGTTTTTCTGGCAAGCTACCGGCTTAGTCGCAGGCACATTGGGAGCTGTCACACTGTTATTATTGTTGCTGGGCGATCACTTGCTCCATGTCTTTAAACCCGAATATGTGCAAGCAGGTGCGGCGCTGGCTATTTTACTGGTGGCGCAATGGGTGCGGGCATTGAGCCTGACGTTTTCGTTTATGTTTATTGTGCAGGCACAAGTGCGTTATCTGAACAGCTTGCTGGCACTCGCGTTGGTCATTAATGTGGTCGCCAATCTGATTTTGATTCCAAGGCATGGAATTGAAGGAGCGGCTGGCGCGACACTTATCGCTAATTTGGTGCTAACCATCGGCGTGACAGTGCTGTTTTTTACCAAGCGTTTGCTAAACGTACCCGATAAGCGAAGATAGGAAGCACCATGTTAAGAGTTATCGCTATCCTATTGATTATCTCGATTTTTATCCCGCTGGAATTTTATATCATGGTGGGTTCGGTGCGGGTCGAGGCTTACCGCGTGGTACTGGGTTTAGCGTTATTGTATGCGCTGTTTAATTTGCGCGACGTGCTGCAACAAGCGGATCTCGTCGATATTTTGCTGTTTTGTCTAATCGGCATCGTATTCGCCAGCTTCTGGCAAAATCATGGTATGCAAAAAGCAGTTGAATCAACCGGCATTTTTGCAATTGAAACCGCCGGTGCGTTTTATCTGGCGCGATTATTTATTACAACGCCGCAGCGGTTTTATTGGATCAACCAAACCTTTATTGCACTACTCGCCTTGCTCACGGTATTCACGCTCTACGAAGCCTTCAGTCAACACCGCATTCTGCATGAAATCGCTGAAAAACTGACGGGCAATCATGCTTTAGACCCGCGTCTTTATACCTATCATTACATTCGTTCTGGCATTATGCGGGCAACAAATTTGTTCGCTCACCCTATTTTGTATGGAACATTACTGGCATTGTTTTTCCCGTTTGTGCTGTTGTTAGTGGTGCGCTTCGGTACGCTGAATTATATGAGCAAATTGGTGGGAATCACGGTTTCAATGCTACTGACCTTATCGTCAGCACCATTACTGGCATTGATTTTTCAGGGATTTACCGCCGTCTTAGTTAAGTTTTGGTATAACGCGCGGCAATTCTGGATTTCGCTGTTTTTTGGCGGTTTAGCGACAGCATTGTTAATCGAAGCGTTTTCCAATCGGGGATTTTTTGGAATTTTAATTTCGTATTTGACCTTCAACCCGAATACCGGCTATTTCCGTATCCTGCAATGGGAATACACCGCCGATGACATCCGCGAGAATTTGATCTGGGGGATTGCGCACCATGATTGGACACGCCCCTATTGGATGGAATGGATGGGGAATAGCATTGACAGTTTCTGGTTATTGCTGATTCTGCAACACGGCTTGTTTGCCTTAATCCTATTATTACTCGCCTGTTTTTACGCGGTATTCCATGCCTTGAATCTCGTTCATCACCATCACGATCAATCCCGCTGGATGGTCTCCGCATGGATAGTGTCATTCATGTCGCTGATTTTGATTGGGTTTACCGTGGACTATTTCGGCAAATTACAACCGCTGTTCTTTTTTATGTTGGGCGCAATTGGCTGGGCGCAATATTATCCTTTCTGGAACCGTCAGGCAGAAGAATTGGTATCAGCAAGCGATTCCACCAATAATTCCTCTACCAATAAACTGAGAAGCAACGACAAGACATGAGACTGCGTTTTATCAATCAAAGAATGTTTATGTGGCTGGTGTGGTTTCGTGACAGCCTGCTGTGGCTGCGCACGGGTTATTTCCGCAAGCTTTACGGCATGAATATTGCGCCGGATGTGCGAATTTCGTTTAAAGCCCGCTTGGATAAGACCAATCCACGCTGCATTGAAATCGGTGAAAAAACTTACATCGCGTTTGACAGTATCATTTTGGCACACGATTACGCAACCCGACGGCATGGTGGACAATTCGATCAGAAAACGCGCATTGGGGCTAACTGTTTCATCGGTTGTGGTGCTATAATTTTGCCCGGCGTGACCATCGGTGATCAAGTGATTGTCGGTGCAGGAAGTGTTGTCACCAAAGACGTGCCAGCGCATTCGATTGTGGCGGGTAATCCCGCAAAAGTCGTGCGTTCGGGAATTCAAACCATTGCTTACGGGAGATTGGCATGACGGCAAATGCAGAAATCAGCGTTATTCTGGTTTCTTACAATACGTCCGGTTACATTCGCCGCGCATTGGAATCACTGTTTCGCGAAACCCAACTGAGCAGGATTGAAGTCATTGTGGTTGACAATGCCTCCAGTGACGACTCGGTGAGCATGATTCGGCAATTTTTCCCGCAAGTCCTATTGATTGAATCGGGTGCTAATCTGGGATTCGCCGGTGGTGTGCAATTGGGTGCGGCACAGGCGCACGGCAACTATTTGTTATTGCTGAACCCGGATACCGTAATCGTGAATGCGGCGGTAGATCGCTTGTTACGTTTCGCCAAACAATACCCTGACAGCGGCATATGGAGTGGCGTTACCCTCAACAATGACATGAGTTTGAACACGCAACACGCCTGGAGCAAACCGAATCCACGCGACCTGTTTTACAGCGCCGTGGGCTTGAGCAAGCTGTTTAGCAAAACTTGTTTATTCAATAATGCGAATTACGGTTGCTGGGAACGCGATACGATTAAGGATGTGGATATTGTGTCCGGTTGCTTCTTCCTCACCACACGGGAATTGTGGGACAAACTCGGCGGCTTGGATGCCAGTTTCTTTATGTATGCCGAAGAAGCCGATTATTGTTTGCGTGCTAAAGCCTTAGGCCATCAGCCCATTGTGACCCCGGATGCTCGAATTATTCACCACGGTGGTGTCAGCCACAGCCATTTTTCAGGCAAACAAATCAAGTTACTCAAAGGCAAAGTGGAATTGTTTAACCGCCATGTCGTGGCTTGGCAGCGCCCCGTTTATAAAGCGCTACTGTATTGGTATGTGCTGAATAAATACCTGCTACACACCCTCTTCAAACCGAAATCGGCACAACGACGCGAATGGCAAACCGTATTTGCCAACCGTGCCGACTGGTTGCAGGGGTATCGTTGATGGCGAGTGTGATTGTGCCCGCACACAATGAAGCCAGCGTGATTCGCCACTGTTTGGATAGTCTCAGCGCTCAAGCAGGTTTGGATACCCTGATTGTGGCTTGCAATGGCTGTACGGATAATACTGCTGAGATTGTTCGCAATGAATACCCGCACGCCATCTGCCTCGACATCGCTAAACCGTCCAAAGTCAATGCATTAAATGAAGCCGAAAAACACGTCACGAGCTGGCCGGTGTTTTATATTGATGCCGATACGCGCTTATCACCCCACGCGATTCAGACAATTATTACTGCAATGGCAAGCGGTAGCCCTTTGTTGGCAGCACCCGAACCAGTGATTGATACCTCGCAATCTTCTTGGGTAGTACAGCAGTATTACCGGCTGTGGTTGCAACTTCCCTATATTCGTGAAGGGGTGGTGGCCACCTGTAGTTACGTCATTAGTCAGGCAGGGCGTGAGCGTTTTCAACAATTTCCTGACATTATTAACGATGATGGTTTTGTACGCTGTCAATTTGACGCGCAGGAACGCCACAATATTGCTGGCACACAAATATTTATTAACGCCCCGCGAAACCTGAGTTCTTTGATCAAGATTAAAACTCGCGCTCGTCTGGGAAACATGCAATTAGCGGCGGCTCAGCTTTGCACGAAAACCGATAAAAAAGCGTACTCCAGCATCTTACTCGACAAACTGATGAGTCGGGATGCCGTAGCCACTGTGGTCTACCTGTTAATTGCAAGTTTCATTCGCTGGCGGGCTGCGCGGCAATACCACCACTTGCAAACCTATACGTGGGAAAAAGATCAATCTTCACGCTAAAAAATGTGCCGTTTGTATTTTTTTTACGACAAAAATCCAAACATAGGCTATATTAGGAAACAGTTTTGGCAACTACCGAGTGTCTTAAAAAGTTGCCCGTTGGCGGACTATTTATTTGTATAACAAACAGATAATGCTTTATCGTCATTACATTATGATACTTGTCACAACAAGTTGACGTGTTGTTTTTTTGCATCACATTTCAGCGAGGTTAGAACAAGTTTGCTTATTGACAATAAACTCCATAATGGCTTGTTGGCGCAGCCATTGTCAGAGGATAACGGTTGAATGGAACATTTGAAGGTAAACAACAAAATCAGTGCTGAACTGATCTATCGCAGTACAGATACGCTGATTATTTTGGGTATTTTGCTCCTAGCTTCTTTGCATTCCAGTACTTACAACATCCAAGGCTATCTGATTATCGGCTTGGCTGCTTCTCTGCTGTTTGGTCTCATTGGTCGATTCACCGACATTTATACCTCATGGAGCGGACGACCCTTCTTCCGCGATGAAGTCATCCGCCTTATTGTGACCTGGTTAGTCACCTTTTTGTTCCTCATTTTTATTATTTTTGTCGTAAAAACTTCTGAAGACTATTCACGCTTTGTGTTGATAAGCTGGTTATTCGTCACTCCGGTTCTATTAATCAGCAGCCGCTATGCCTTGCGCATCTTGCAAGCTTCACTCAAACGTATCGGTCTTAACAATCATAGCATCGCGATTGCAGGTATTACCAAACAAGGTTTGCACTTTGCCGAAATGATTGAAAGCCAACCTCACTCTGGATTTCAAATTGCGGGATTTTACCATCTGGAAGACGATGGCTCTGAGCTGGAACTTCCTCGGCACTATGCCCGACTGGGTGATGCAAACGCCATGAAAGAAGCTGCTCGCACAGGCGAATGGGATCAAATTTACCTCGCGCCCTCCTCAGAACAATCCTTATTATCGAAACGGTTAATCAATGAACTGGCAGATACCATCACGCCAATCCGTTTGATTCCCGACGACTTCACCAACACCCTACTACACAGCCGTTACATGGAAATTGCTGAAACCCCCATTCTACGCATTTACGACGCGCCGCTGTCTGCGCAACGTGCCTTCGTTAAGCGTCTCGAAGATTTATTTTTAGGCATGTTGATTTTACTATTGGTTTCTCCGTTGATGCTGGGAATCGCGCTGGCAATCAAACTGTCTTCACGGGGGCCGATTTTGTTTAAGCAGAGCCGCCACGGTTTACGCGGGGAAACGTTTCAGGTACTCAAATTTCGCACCATGACGGTTTGCGAGAATGGCAAACATATCAAACAAGCCACCCGTAACGATTGCCGCATTACCCGCGTTGGTGCATTCCTGCGCAAAACTTCACTGGATGAACTGCCACAGTTTTTCAATGTACTGCAAGGACACATGTCAATTGTTGGCCCACGCCCTCACGCGGTTGCACACAATGAAGAGTACCGCCAACTGATCCCCGGCTATATGCGTCGCCATTTAATGAAACCCGGCATCACTGGCTGGGCGCAGGTGAACGGCTGGCGCGGCGAAACCGATACCCTTTTCAAAATGGAGAAGCGGGTAGAACTCGATATGGAATACATTCGTAGCTGGAGCTTGACGCTGGATCTCAGAATCATTTTCGTCACTGCCTTCAAAACCTTGCACGATAAAAATGCTTATTAGCGCCCGCACACATTCGTGAGAATCGAACAACTGACCTTCACCCGTTATGTCGCGGCACTAACGGTGGTGTTCTTTCACTATGGCATGACGGTGTTTCCTGCAAATGTGCCGTGGGTAAATCCGGTATTGGCGGCGGGGCCGATTGCAGTCAGTTACTTTTACGTGCTTTCCGGCTTCATTATGGCGATTGCGTATTATCGACCTGAGCAGCCGCAACAAGCCTTTGCTACGCGGCGTTATTGGTGGGCGCGAATCGCTCGAATTTACCCCGTTTACTTATTAGCGCTATTGCTGATGATAGCGGCGAAATACCAAACGGTGGGCAGTGAACCGTTAACGGTCGCGCTGAGTGTCAGCATGTTGCAGGCATGGATACCGGGCTACCCCATCACCCTGAATACGCCCGGCTGGTCATTATCCGTAGAAGCTTTTTTCTACTTGTGTTTCCCGCTATTGATTCTGTTGGTGAAACGCTACCCTTTGAGTAATCTCACCCTAGCAGCCGGAATATTATGGCTAGTAACGCAGCTTGGGCATGGCCTCTTGCTCAACACAGAAGCCTATGCGCCACGTGGACTGTTACATGATTTCATTTTTTATAACCCGCTAATGCACTTGAATACATTCATGATTGGCTTTAGCGCTGGTGCATGGCTGCGAACAGGTCGCCTCAACCGTTTCAGTGCGCCGCTTATCAATATCAGTGGCTTACTATTGGTTTCCGTGCTGATTATCGGCTTGCTGATTAGCCGCCAAACGCTGATTGATGCCAGTGGGATTACGTTTGACTACACTAATGGACTGATTGCGCCGTTATTTTTGCTATTCATTGTGCTGCTGGCACTCAATACTGGCAAAATCAGCCAATGTTTACAGCATAAATGGTTGGTATTGCTCGGTGAAGCCAGTTTTTCACTGTATATTCTGCAAAAGCCGCTGCATGGCATCTATGAAAAACTCATGCCTGCTGCAATAAATCCGCACGGAGCACTGCACTTCTACGTATTTGTCGTGCTATTAACCATTAGTGCCTTATGCTCCTATTGGTTTTTTGAAGCACCCGCACGGCGCTGGCTCAACAACTTTGTTAACCGTACCCCCTAAGAGTTGCTACAATCGGGCGCTATATTTCAACTTGGCCGACAGACCATTCATACCATGCGAAACGAACAGTACAATAACCAAACCAGCCAAACTCAGCGTGCTTATGCCCCTGACGTATTCAAGAAATCGGATACACTGAATTTACGTGAATTCGGGCGCACCTTAGTGCGGCGCAAGCGCATGATTCTATTAATTATAGCAATCACCCTGCTATTAACATTATTGTTTACTCTGTTCAGCAAACCGTTATACCGAGCTACCGCCACTTTACACATTGAACGTGAATCCAGCAAAGTGGTCGACTTCGACACGACGCTGGGTTCTGACGATATTCGTGATACCCGCGACTTTTACCAAACACAGTTTGAACTGATTCGCAGCCGTGGTTTAGCCACGCAAGTCATTAAAGATCTTAACTTAGCAGAAAAACTGTCCAGCACGTCGCTCATTGGACAAATCAAAGCACAGTTTAGTCAGCCGAGTACGGATAACCCAAACGCGGCACTTGAAGATTTATTCTTAGACAATTTAAGCATCGAACCTGTCAAAAACTCGCGCTTGGTAGCGGTTAGCTATGTCTCGCCTGACCCTGTTCAAGCCGCTGAAATTGCTAATACAGTGGTGGATACATTCAAAACAATCAATGGCACACGGCGTTTGGATAGTATGACGGCTATTTCCTCAAAGCTAAAGGCAACGGTTGATGCTCTCAAAGCGCAGATGGACACGGCAGAAGAAGCCTTACAGACGCACATGCGTAAACACAATATATCCGAGCAAGACGGCATCGTTTCCACTCCCACACTGAAGGCGCTGGAACAGCGTAATGATGAATTAAGCCGGATACGCCAGCAACGCACGGATCAAGAAAGCCAAAATGCCACTCTCACGGACGATAAACGTCAGTTGAATCTCGAAGCATTAGATGTGCTTAAACGCGAAGAATCCGATTTGGTTACAGAAATAGATACAACCAAACAAACACAAGATGAAATTATCAACACGTATCGTACCCTCCAGCAAGAATTCTTCGACCAAAAAGAACGCTATAAACCCCTGAAGAAGCGCTTAGGAGAAGTCAGTATTGCCGGAAGTTTATTCACCGACAATATTGCAGTCATTGATAAAGCAGAAGTTCCGTCGAGAAAATTCAAACCGAATTTATCAACCAATCTGCTGTTTGGTAGCCTATTGGGATTATTGTTAGGCATGTCAGCGGCCTTCATGCGCGAATTTTTGGATGATACGGTCAAAGATATTAATGAACTGGAACGCACGACCCAACTCCCCGTGCTCGCGGTCATGGCAGAAACCACTGATATTAACAGCCGCCAATTGGCAACCGCCACCATTAGCAAACCACGTTCCGCGATTGCTGAAGCGTTCCGTTCGCTGCGCACCAGTTTACGTCTCACGCACCAAGGCGCTGAAACTCCGGTCATTGTCATCACCAGCGCCAGCCCCGATGAAGGCAAAACCACCACTGCCAGTAATTTAGCCTGCGCTTATGCTTCAGCGGGGAATCGCGTCTTGCTGATAGATGCCGATATGCGCAACCCTTCACTGCACAAAACGCTAGGGATTCACGCCAAGCATGGGTTGTCAAACTATTTATCCGGGGCATTGAACAGCCGTGACCTGATTCAAATCACGGACATCCCGAACTTATATTTATTAACGGCAGGAAGCTTGCCCGATGATCCTGCCGAATTGCTGTCTTCACCCCACATGCGCGTGTTACTCGACAGTGCCAAACAAGATTTCGATCAAATCATTGTGGATAGCCCACCGGTATTAGGGCTGGCTGATGCATTGATTCTCGCCTCGCAATCTTCTGCCACGTTACTCACCGTTTGTGCCGAGCATACTCGCATGGCGATCCTGCAAAATGCGCTAACCCGTTTACGCCGCGCCCAAGCACCGCTGGCGGGCATATTGTTGAATCGTGTTGATTTGAATAACGGTTATGGCGAAGATTACGGCGGTTACGTTTACCAAGCAGACGTACAACGCGCCAAACCCACCGCCGTGAGTAAATGGCTAAGCGCTTTGAAAAAACTCTAATCAGGAAACACACCATGTTCATTGCACTCGCTTTACACGTTCTCGCCGTCGTCATCTGGGTAGGTGGCATGTTTTTCGCGTACATGGCATTGCGTCCAGTAGCCGCAATCGTGCTGGAACCACCGCAACGCCTCACCTTATGGAATGGCGTATTCGGGCGCTTTTTCCCGTGGGTTTGGGCAGCGATTATCGTTATTCTAGGGTCAGGTTACTGGATGCTCCTCGGACCATTCGGTGGTTTTGCGAATGCGCCGGTATTCGTTCACATCATGAATGGACTAGGGCTGGTAATGATGCTGATCTTCTTTCATGTGTATTTCGCGCCTTATCAAAAGTTACGCAAAGCAGTTGCCGCCCAAAACTGGGCGGATGGCGGCAAAGCGTTAGCGCAAATTCGCGTATTGGTCGGCATTAACACACTGATCGGGATACTCACGATTCTGATTGCATCAGGCGGAAAATACCTGCTGTGAATGCGGTATTGCGGCTAGGCGATGTCGGGAAGAAAACTGTCACCGCCCTACTAGCGCGTTATGGCTTGCGCCTGAAACAGGTGGCGGATAACGACACCATTCCCGGCAGCTATTGGCACGAAGACGAAGCGGGCATTATTGGCTTGGATGTGTTGGTGCGGCAAGATACCCCGCTGCACTCCATCCTGCATGAAAGTTGTCACATTATCTGCATGGATGAAGCCCGCCGCGCCGTGTTACACACGGATGCCGGAGGCGAGTATGCAGAAGAGGACGCGGTTTGCTACCTGCAAATCCTGTTAGCCGATTGCATTCCCGATTTCGGGCGGGAGCGCATGTGGCAAGACATGGATGCTTGGGGTTACACGTTCCGTCTTGGCTCTGCACAATGCTGGTTTCAGGAAGATGCCGAGGATGCTTTTGAATGGCTGGTGCAACATGGATTATTGACCCCAAGTGGCGAGTTCATTTTTCAGCTACGCCAGTAAACGTTGCAACTAGCCAGAAAAACGCCATCAATAACGGCTGATGTGCTAAGTAAACCACCAAACTGTGCTTACCCAACCACATGATTTCCGCTAAACCGCGCCAGCGGGGTAACGGGTGTACACACCAAGAACACCGCTCAAACTTATTGCCGATATAAACCCCAAATAGCATCACGCCAAACCAAGGTAAAAACGGCGTGTAATCTTTGGTATTCGCAATGGCTGTCCCTAGCCCCACCCATTGCAAACCGGCGGCATTGAACAATGGCTCGTGAATCCACCAAGGCAGCAACACTGCCACACTACCCAGCACGATATTCCAACCACCCAAGCGTAAAAACGGCAATGCCAGCACACTGGCAAGCGCCATAAAGTGCAACACCCCAAAAAATATCCAACTCGTGGGAAATAACCAATAACTGCCCGCACTGACCAAGCCAGCACTTACCAGCAACAACGCTTCACGTCGCCAAAAACGCGGCTTATTCAAGCCTCGTCGCGCCGCTAATGCCAAGCTGATACCCGCAACGCCCACAAACAGCGTCACAATAACTTTCTGAAAAGCAGGCCAGAAGGTGCTGTGTAATAAATCCAGTGAGAGAAAATTGAAATGATTCAGGTCATACGCACTGTGGAAGACCAACATCAATAAGACAGCTAAACCCCGTAACGCATCGGGCAGCTCAAGGCGGGAAATTGTAGGGGCGAAAGAACTTTCACCCCTAGTGATTGGCGGAACGATAGCCTTGAACCTTAGTTCTTCGACTTGTCCACGATCTTCTGAATCCACGGCATCATCGCACGCAATTTGCCACCGGTTTGTTCAATCGGGTGCGCTGCGTTGTTGCGGCGGTAAGCCGTCATGGATGGGTAGTTAGACGCGCCTTCCAGAATGAAGTTTTTCGCGTATTCGCCATTTTGGATGTCTTTCAGCGCTTGGCGCATAGCTGCACGCGATTGCTCATTGATAACTTTCGGGCCGGTCACGTACTCGCCATACTCCGCATTGTTGGAGATGGAGTAGTTCATGTTGGCAATGCCGCCTTCATACATCAGGTCAACAATCAGTTTCAGTTCGTGCAAGCACTCGAAGTACGCCATTTCTGGCGCGTAACCCGCTTCAGTCAGGGTTTCAAAGCCCATTTTGACCAGTTCAACCGCGCCACCGCACAATACCGCTTGTTCACCGAACAGGTCAGTTTCGGTTTCGTCTTTGAACGTGGTTTCGATAATACCCGTGCGACCGCCGCCGATAGCAGAAGCGTAAGACAGCGCAACCGCTTTCGCTTGACCGGAAGCATCTTGCTGGATAGCAATCAGGTCAGGGATGCCGCCGCCTTTGACGAATTCGTTACGAACCGTGTGACCCGGTGCTTTTGGCGCAATCATTATGACGTCCAAATCTTCACGCGGCACGATTTGGTTGTAGTGAATCGCAAAACCGTGCGCGAATGCCAGCGTTGCACCTTGTTTCAGGTTTGGCTGGATTTCGTCGCGGTACAACTGGCTTTGGAACTCGTCCGGGGTCAGAATCATAATAATATCAGCAGCGGCAACCGCTTCTGCAACCGGCGCTACTTTCAAACCAGCGTTTTGCGCTTTGGCCACGGTTGGGGAATTGCTACGCAGACCCACGGTGACATCCACGCCAGAATCTTTCAGGTTGCAAGCATGGGCGTGACCCTGTGAACCGTAACCGATGATGGCGACTTTCTTGCCGCGAATGATAGAAAGATCAGCGTCTTTATCGTAATAAATGTTCAGTGCCATAAAGCCTTTTACCTTAAATCCAAAATATCATAAGTCAATTAAACGTGTAGGGACGCTTCGCCACGAGCAATGCCCATGCCGCCGGAGCGCACCACTTCAATAATGCGGTAATCTTTCAACGCATTCACAAACGCATCCAATTTACTGCGGTCGCCCGTCAACTCAATCGTGTAGGTTTTTTCGCTGACATCAATGATGTTGCCCCGGAAAATATCCGACAAGCGCTTGACCGCTTCACACGCCACGTGTTTATCCACGGCGACTTTGACGAACATTATCTCGCGTTCAATGTGCGCATACTGCGCCAGATCCATGACCTTAACCACATCAATCAACTTGTTGAGTTGCTTAATGATTTGTTCCACGATTTCTTCGCTACCGCGCGTCACCACGGTCAAGCGCGACAAGGTGGCGTCATCGGTCGGTGCGACCGTCAGGGATTCAATATTGTAGCCACGCGCAGAGAATAACCCGGCAACACGCGACAACGCGCCCGCTTCATTCTCCATCAAAATGGAAATTACATGCCGCATTTTGTCACCTATACCAGAATCATTTCGTTTTGGCCTGCACCGGCAGGCACCATCGGGAATACATTATTTTCACGCTCGGTGATGAAATCCATGAAGACCAAACGGTCTTTCATCGCCAGCGCTTCTTTCAATGCACCTTCCACGTCGCTTGCCTGTTCAATACGCATCCCGACGTGACCATAAGCTTCCGCGAGTTTCACGAAATCGGGCAATGCCTCCATATAAGACATCGCGTAACGCTTCTGGTAGAAGAATTCCTGCCACTGACGCACCATGCCGAGGTAGCCGTTGTTCAACGAAATGATCTTGATTGGCAAGTGATATTGCAAGCAAGTCGCCAGTTCCTGAATGCACATCTGGATACTGCCATCGCCGGTAATACAGCCAACGGTTTCCTCAGGGAACGCCATTTGCACGCCCATTGCGGCGGGCAACCCAAAGCCCATCGTGCCTAAACCACCGGAGTTGATCCAACGGTTCGGCTGGCTGAAGCGGTAGTATTGCGCTGCCCACATTTGGTGCTGACCCACGTCAGAACACACGTAAGCATCGCCATTGGTCGCTTCCCAGAACTTTTGCACTACAAACTGTGCCTTGATCGCGGCATTCATATCCTGATTATATTTCAGGCAATCCGCACCGCGCCATTCCGCAATTTGCTTCCACCAATCAGCCAGTGCCGCCGCATCGGGGCGCTCAGCACGGCTACGGTATTCTTCCAGCATATCAATGATGACGCTTTTAACGTCGCCAACAATAGGCACATCCACTTTGACATTTTTGGAAATCGACGCGGGGTCAATGTCAACGTGGATAATTTTGGCATAAGGGCAGAATTTTTCGATATTGCCGGTCACACGGTCATCAAAACGTGCGCCAATCGCAATCACCAAGTCAGCATGGTGCATAGTGTTATTGGCTTCATACGTACCGTGCATCCCCAGCATACCGATGAATTGCTTATCCATTGACGGAAAGCCGCCCAAACCCATCAGGGTATTGGTAATCGGAAAGCCCAACTCACGGGTCAACTCGGTCAATTGATGCGCCGCACCCGACAACACCACGCCACCGCCGGTATACAGTACTGGCTTTTTCGCTTCCAACATCAGGTCAATGGCACGGCGTACTTGACGCTTATTGCCTTTCACCGTGGGGTTGTAGGAACGCATGGTGATTTCTTTCGGGTAATGGAACTCACAACGTGCCGTGGTAATGTCCTTAGGAATATCCACCAATACCGGGCCGGGGCGACCCGTGCTGGCAATATAAAAGGCTTTCTTAATGGTCGTTGCCAATTCTTTAACGTCCGTCACCAAGAAGTTGTGTTTGACGCATGGGCGGGTAATGCCCACGATGTCAACTTCCTGAAACGCATCGTTGCCAATCAAATGGCGCGGCACTTGCCCGGTGAACACCACCATCGGCACAGAATCCATGTACGCATCCGCAATGCCGGTCACAGCATTGGTTGCCCCGGGGCCGGATGTTACCAGCGCCACTCCGGGTCTGTTAGTTGCTTTGGCATAGCCTTCGGCTGCATGGACAGCCCCTTGCTCGTGTCTTACCAGAATGTGGTTGATTTTGTCGTGTTGCTTGTACAATTCATCGTACAAAAACAACACCGCTCCACCAGGATAACCAAAGATGGTATCAACCCCTTCTTCCTTAAGACACTCGACGAATATCTCGGCACCGGTCAGTTCCACAGTTCACTCCGTAAATCGCATGGGCGAAGGAAAAGACTCGCATCATAATACGAATGCATGGGGGATTACACCCCAAAAAGTGTGCGAGTATTGATTTTTTCAGGCTAAAAGCGGCGGGCATAAAAAAGCCACGTTGCGTGACGTGGCTTTTGAATTTCTTGGTGGCTACACCTAGATTCGAACTAGGGACCCCATCATTATGAGTGATGTGCTCTAACCAACTGAGCTATGTAGCCAAGAGGCCGCGATAATAGCGATCCTCACGGGTGTTGTCAACGAATTTTGAAATTATTGCACCGCCACACCCGCTGCCACCAATAACAAGGCGACAATCACCGTCAAATGCAAACGCATTTTGCCATAACTCGATGATAACTTATCGAATAACAGCAATGCATCGACCACATAAGCAAACACCACCAAACCCGCCAATACAAATAGCGCCCATTGAATCGGCAGCAACAACGCAAACCACGCCAACACACTCGGCACCACGCTAAACAGCAACAACTTACCGAGTTCGCTCTCATTCAGCGTATCCTGCATTCCCAACGCCACGCCCCAATGCACCGCACCAAGGAAACTCAAAATAAGCGCCGCATACGCCGCCAGCCACCAATCCAATCGCACACTTTCCAACAGCGGCACATCCATTCCTAGCAATAACGCCACGGTCAAAGCAAAAAACGGCACTAAGCCGCCATAACCTAACCGCCACATTACTGTCGGCAAAGCACGTTTGGGCTGCATGAGATTCTCCTATTTAGCTGGCATCACTGTTTCACAAAAATCAGCTTGTCGGTGGCGAAACCAAGGCTTTTCGCCTTATCCACCAAGCGCTGTTGCACCGCTACATCCAATTGCGGCGTGCGCGACAAAATCCACAAATACTCGCGATCATTGCCCGCAATCAGCGCGTATTGGTAATTTGGGTCGAGTTCCACGATATTATAGCCGCCGTAAAACGGGCCAAAGAACGATACTTTCAATTGCCCAACATCTTGTGCACCGACAAATTTAGCACGGCCTTCCGCCTCTTCCTGTTTCTGCTTAGCCGTGTTGTAACCACGATTAATGACGCGAATATCACCATCCTCACGCAAGCTGTATTCCGCCGTTACATGTTCCAAGCCACGCTCAAAAGAATGATCCAATCGTGCCACTTCATACCATTTGCCCAAATAACGGTCAGCTTGAAAACCTGTCACCGGCGTTATGCCATCTGGAATTCCAACGCAACCGGATAACCACAGCATCAAACCCAACAACCACGCGAAAGATAATTTTTTATAACACTTCATGAAAAACTCCTTATAAAGTGTAATGATAATAGCATCGAAGTTGTACAGTACTGATAAGCATCAAGAATCTTGCGGTTTAAGACCATCACAACAGCACGCTTCACCCAATCAACACCGAACGCATCGAAATCGAGCCGTAAGCAAAGCCTTCGACCGGATAACTGACGCGCTCCCCTGCATCTTTGAACGCCAACGCATACAGTAACGGCAAATAATGCTCAATGGTCGGAACAGCAAGCTGCGCATCCTCCCCGAACCCAGCATAATTCAGCAACGGCTGATGCCTATCATTATTGATGCAAGCACACACCGCCTGATCAAAGCGTTGCGCCCAATCAAAAGCATGATCTTCCGGCAAAGCCATACGCCGCAAATTATGTACAATATTACCACTACATAGCACCAACACCCCTTCAGTACGCAAAAAAGCCAGTTGCTGCGCCAAAGCATAATGGGCGGCGGGTGGCTGAGTCGCATCCATGCTCAACTGAATCACCGGAATATCCGCCTGTGGATACATCACGGACAGCGGACACCATGCGCCATGATCCAGCCCCCAGCGCTCATCCAACCCAATATGCGCATGGTTAACCTGCTGAACAATCCGTTCCGCCAGCGCTGGCGCACCGGGCGCGGGGTATTGCATCTGAAACAAGCGAGCATCCATACGCCCGAAGTCGTGAATAGTGCGCGGTTGCAACATCGCCGTTACCAGCGTTTTAGCGTGCGTCAGCCAATGCGCGGAAACCACCACGATTGCTTTGGGACGCGGCAAGTTTTGCGCCAATTGTCGCCAAGCACGGGTATAACGGTTGTCACTCAACACCAATGTCGGCGCACCGTGACCGATAAAAACCACCGGCATTTTTGGCAGATGCTCAGCCATATCACGATCCACTCCCCTACCCCGTAAACGCTTCTTTGGAAGCCAAATACGCCCATTCATCCGCCGTACTCTCTCGCCCTAACACCGCATTACGGTGTGGAAAACGCCCAAACCGCCGCACAATGTCACGGTGATGGCGGGCAAACTTCGCATTCGCTTCTAAACCAGCAGCATCAAATAAGCGCACCGACTCATCTTGATCGGCTAAATGTTCGCTGTGCATCAAGGGCATGTAGAGGAAACTGCGGCGTTCCAGTGGCAACACTGTATCAAACCCACGTTGCACCGCCTGTTTGCTGACGGCAACCGCTTGCTGTTCGGTAGAAAAACTGCGGACTTCCCCCCGAAACATATTCAGCGGGAACTGATCCAACACGATACACAAAGCCAAGCAACCTTCCGGCGTTACTTGCCAAGCATCTAACTCACCTGCCGCCGCCTGCTCCCAGAGTGCGGCGAAACGCTCGCGGATGTCGGCATCAATGACAGGCGTGGACGTAAACCAATGTTCTGACATCGGCGGGCTGTACCAAAAATCGAGAATGTCATCAGGGGTAATCATGCGTAATTCCTCATTATCAGTGCAAACCGTGTATTCATAGCTTGTCAGCAGTCATAGTGCAAAAAGCGGAATCACACTAAGGTCTCTTGAAATATATTAGAAAAAACTTATATTTAACGTTAGTAATTCAAAAGGTTAATCCGCACATGACAATATCAAAAGTAACCTGCTTCCACGACGGTGAATGCCCCATCTGCAACCTCGAAATCAACGGCATGAAAAAGCTGGATACAGCGGGCAATATTCAGTGGGTTGACATCACCCAAGAACCCGAAGCCTTGGCAGCGGCAGGCATCACCTACAAGCAAGCAATGGAGCGTATTCACGTCATCGGCGCAGATCAGCAAATGCAAACAGGTGTACGCGGTTTCATTCAAGTGTGGAAACAGCTCCCTTACTACCGACGCATCGCTGGCTTGGTCGAGCGTTTGCCGTTCTTGATTCCGTTGATGGAAGGTGGTTATCGCGTATTTGCGTACTGGCGGTTGCCGCTCACTGGCAAAAGACGCCTGCAATAAATGCTCAAAAACTCGCAGGCAACGCTTTAAACGCCTGCTGATAATTCAACTGCGCAATGCCCGACAATTGCATCGACTTACCCAACGAACTCGCCAACGCCGACGCAAACACGCGCTGATAAAACGGCAGGGATGCCACATACACCGGCAATGCCGCTTCCAGCGTTGGACTCGCCTGCAACGCCTGCTCCAACGTTGCTCGCCGCGTGCGAATGTAGGCAAGAAATGCTGCGTCTTGCGCGGTTTCTGCACTCAATTCCAACGTCCACGCCAAATCATCATGCAATTCACAGCAGCCAATCACCTGATCAAATGTTGGCACACTCCATTGCTGCGGGAACACCGGCGAAAGCTGAAAACGTTCACCGTAGCGATACAACCAATACTTACGCCCGCGCACAGGCTTGAAGCTAAAGCGACTTTCCAACACAAACATCGAGGTAAACAAATCCGCCGTCATTTGTTCAAGGTGTTTCGGCACAATGCGCACACCGCTGCTGGCATTGCCCAACGCCGCTAATACTGGCACTAGCCCTTTGCCTTGCGGGTTCGGATTTTTCTGTTTCACGATTTCATTCCTAACGGGTGCGTTGCGATGGGCAGACAAATCGCCCGACCAGAAAACCACGCTTGCCCAAATGTTTGGTGGTGCGCCCCGCCATGCGTTTGCGCCACATCCTAAAGCTGGATGGCTGCATCTGCTGGCGCATCAAATCAATCACCGCCGTTTCGTTCAAACCGTAGAGCGTATGAATCGCCTCAAACGGCGTGCGGTCTTCCCACGCCATTTCCACGATGCGGCTCAAGTCGGCCTCATTGAAAGCAGTTTTGTATAACTTCATCTGAAAAATACCTTGTAAACTCTCCCGATAATAGCACCAGACTTATACATTACTGATAATCAGCAGTAACACTGCGGTTTAAGGATTCAACACAGTACATGGCACACCACAAACCCACCCTCCCCCACAAAACCTGCCCCGTCTGCCAACGCCCCTTCGCGTGGCGCAAAAAATGGGAAAAATGCTGGGATGAGGTGAAATACTGTTCCGAACGTTGCCGCCGCAGCCGCGACACGGGCGCACCCCATGCGTAAATTGTGCCTGATTTTCGGCGACCAACTCGATCGCGCCTCACCGCTGTTCAAAGACTTCGACCCGCAACAAGATTACCTGTGGATGGCGGAAGTCGCCCAAGAAGCCACGCACGTCTGGTCACACAAGCAACGCATTGCGCTGTTTTTTGCTGCCATGCGCCATTTCGCGGCCGAACTCACCGTCAAGCAATACCCCTTGCACTACCAGCAACTCGATCAGCACCACGCCACCAGTTTAGGCGAAGCACTGGCACTGACCCTGCAAACCACTTCGCCCGCCGAAGTGTGGCTGGTACGCCCCGGCGATTACCGCGTCTTGCTGGAAATTGTCGCCACCTGCAAGCACTACAACACCCCGCTGAAACTGCTCAGCGACACCCATTTCCTCTCCACTCCCGGCGAATTCCGCCGCTGGGCAGGCGAACGCAAGCAATTACGCATGGAATATTGGTATCGGGAATTGCGCAAACGCTACAATATTCTGCTCGAAGACGGCAAGCAGCCCATCGGTGGCAACTGGAATTACGACAGCGACAACCGCAAATCCTTTCCCAAATCCGGCCCGACTGCCGTGCCTACGCCCCCGAACTTCGCCGCCGACACGATTACGCAAGCAGTCATTCGGCTAGTGAATGCGCGTTTTCCCGATCACCCCGGCACACTGGATAGCCTGCAATGGCCGGTCACTCCCGTACAAGCGCAACAAGCGCTTACCCGTTTTCTTGATCAAGCCCTGCCCCAATTCGGCGATTTTCAAGATGCCATGTGGCAAAATCAGCCCTTCCTCAACCATTCTTTGCTTGCCAGCAGTCTCAACCTCAAGTTGCTGAATCCGCTGGAGGTTATCCGCCAAGCCGAAGCACGTTACTGGCAACACCGCGCCTCCTTAGCCGCCGTTGAAGGTTTCATCCGCCAAATTCTCGGCTGGCGCGAATACGTGCGCGGTTTGTATTGGCTGCACATGCCCGACTGGTACGAATGGAACGCGCTCGATGCGCAACGCAATTTGCCCGCGTTTTACTGGACGGGCGATACCGAGATGAATTGCCTGCGGGAGAGTATTGGGCAAACCTTGCAACACGGTTACGCGCACCACATCCAACGCCTGATGGTGACGGGGCTATTTGCGCAGCTTTACGGCGTGAAACCCATCAAAGTACACGAATGGTATCTCGCCGTTTACGTCGATGCGGTCGAATGGGTGGAATTGCCCAACACGCTGGGCATGAGCCAATACGCGGATGGTGGGCGCATGGCGTCCAAACCGTACATTGCCAGCGGCAAATACATCCAAAAAATGAGCAATTACTGCCAGCATTGCCGTTTCAACCCTGCCAAATCGGTAGGGCAAGATGCCTGCCCATTCACTACGCTGTTTTGGGATTTTCTGGATCGGTACGAAGCGCGGTTTGCCGCACACCCGCGCATGGGGTTTATGGTAAGCAACTTGCGTAAATTATCCGCCACTGAGCGTGACGCGATTCGAGCGCAAGCCCACCACTTTCATCAACAGCATTCAACCTGAAGGAATTCGCATGTACCGAGCCAAACTCCAAGCCCAACTCAAATCCCTGAGCAAAGTCGACCCTGCCACGCAATGCTGGGAATGGCAGGGGCAAATTTCCAACAGCGGACGCGGGCGCATTATGATTCAGGACGATGGAATGCCGCGCACCGTCGGGGCTGACGATGCCAGCTACATTGCTTTTTTCGGCGAAATTCCGCCCAAAACACTGGTGCGCCAAACCTGCGGTAATCGCTTGTGCATCAACCCCGAACACCTCGAACTGATGAAACTGCCATGACCACGATTGACGAAAAACACAATGCCAGCGTTCCCGCCGGTCGCTTTGCACGCATGGCACGCCTCGGCTCACTCGCCACAGGAGTTGCAGGCGGCATGATCGCCGAAGGAGCGCGGCAACTCGCCCAAGGCAATCGCCCCAAAGTCAGCGATTTGCTGCTAACCCCCGCCAATGCCAAGCGCGTTGCCGACGAGCTGGCACGGTTGCGCGGTGCTGCCATGAAAGTCGGGCAATTGTTGTCGATGGATGCTGGCGATATATTGCCTGCCGAACTTACTGAAATCCTTTCGCGCCTGCGTTCCGAGGCCAAACCCATGCCCCTGAGCCAATTGGCAAAAGTGCTGGATGAGAATTGGGGCAAAGGCTGGAATGCACGCTTCCAACAGTTTTCCTTCCAACCGTTGGCGGCGGCGTCCATCGGGCAAGTGCACTCGGCACACACCAAAGACGGGCGGCATTTGGCGCTAAAAATTCAATACCCCGGCGTGCGCGAAAGCATTAGCAGTGACGTGGATAATGTGGCGACTTTATTGCGCCTCTCCGGTTTGATTCCGAAAGGCGTGGACTACAAACACCTGTTGGAAGAAGCCAAGCAGCAATTGCATCAGGAAGCTGATTATTTGCAAGAAGCCGCGCACATGCGGCGTTACCAAACCCTGTTGGCGGATAGCCCCGAATTCACGCTTGCTGCCGTGCATGACGATTTCACCACTGTGAATATTCTGGCAATGACGCACATTGGCGGCGTGCCGATTGAATCGCTGGTAAATGCGCCACAGGAAGAACGTGACCGCGTGGTGAGTTTGCTCATGGGTTTGTTGTTCCGCGAAATTTTCAATTTTCGGCTGGTGCAAACCGACCCGAACTTTGCCAATTACCGTTACGACCGTGATACCCAGCAATTGATTTTGCTGGATTTTGGCGCAACCCGCGAATACCCCGCTTACATTGCGGAAGGTTATCAGCAGGTGATGCAAGGTGCCGGGCAACAAGATCGCGCCATGATGGACGCGGGCGCGGCACAAATCGGTTTCTTTCAGGAATACATCAAGCCCGAACAACGCGAGGCTGTGCTGGATTTATTTGTGCAAGCTTGCGAACCGTTACGTTGGCAAGGCGCGTATGATTTTGGCACCTCAAATCTGCCCAGCCGAATTCGCGATGCGGGCATGGCGTTGAGCATGGAACAGGATTACTGGCATACACCGCCTGCGGATGCGTTGTTTTTGCACCGCAAGCTGGGTGGGTTGTATTTGTTAGCGGCGAAACTGCGGGCGCAGGTGGATGTCGGTGGGTTATTTGCGCAAGTTTCCTACTCCTAGCAGCGGATATTAATTTTCTGTTGGAAATACGCTACAGTAGTATCCACACAATAAGCTTATCCAAGGTCAGATTATTTCAGTGAACACTGCTACAGCCCCTTATTCAGCGTTGCTCCAGCAACTCAAAGACATTTTGCCGGAGGATGCGATTCTCACCGCGAAGGAGGATTTGCACCCCTATGAGTGTGACGGCATGAGCGCTTATCGGCGTTTGCCCCTCGCTGTGGTCTTGCCTACCACCACCGAACAAGTGCAATTGATCCTCAAAACGTGTTCGCGCTTGAAAGTGCCGGTGGTGGCACGTGGCGCAGGTACGGGGCTTTCCGGCGGGGCGTTGCCTCACGCACAGGGCATTGTGTTGAGTCTGGCGCGTTTCAAACAAATTCTGAACATCGACACCGCCAATCTACACGCCCGTGTCCAACCGGGGGTACGCAACCTCGCGATCAGCCAAGCCGTGGATCATTTAGGGCTGTTTTACGCCCCCGACCCCTCGTCACAAATTGCCTGCTCGATTGGCGGAAATGTGGCGGAAAATTCCGGCGGGGTGCATTGCCTGAAATACGGCTTGACGGTACACAATATTCTCGAAATTCAACTCGTCACCATTGACGGCGAACTCATGACCATCGGCAATGACCGCCAAGACACCCCCGGCTACGATTTACTGGCATTGCTGACCGGCTCGGAAGGCATGTTGGGCGTGGTGGTCGAAGTATTGGTGAAACTCACCGTCAAACCCGATACGGTGCAAGTGTTAATGGCAGATTTCGCGGCAGTGAACGATGCCGGTGATGCAGTCGCCGCGATTATCAGCAAAGGCATTATCCCCGCCGGGCTGGAGATGATGGATAACCCCGCGCTGCGTGCCGCCGAAGATTTCATCCACGCAGGCTACCCGATTGATGCGAACGCCATTTTGCTGTGTGAACTCGATGGCACCGAAGATGAAGTCAGCGAACAAGTCGCCCGCGTCAGTGCCATTCTCAAAAATCACCGCGCTGGCACGATTCACATTGCCAAAACCGCTGCCGAACGTGCGCGTTTATGGGCAGGGCGCAAAGCCGCATTCCCCGCCGTGGGGCGCATCTCCCCGGATTATTACTGCATGGATGGCACGATTCCCCGCAAACATCTGGCGCACGTATTGAACAAAATTAATGACTATTCGCAGCAATACGGCTTAGGGGTTGCGAATGTGTTCCACGCTGGTGACGGTAATTTACATCCTTTGATTCTGTACGATGCCAATCGCGCCGGTGAATTAGAAAAAGCCGAACGTTTCGGTGCCGATATTCTGGAATTATGTGTTAAAGTCGGTGGTTCTATCACGGGCGAACATGGCGTTGGGCATGAAAAGCTGGACTCGATGTGTGTGCAATTTGGCGAAGCCGAACTCGAAGTCTTCCATGCCGTCAAACGTGCATTCGACCCTGACGAACTACTAAACCCCGGAAAAGCTGTCCCTACCTTGCACCGTTGCGCAGAACTGGGTGCCATGCACGTCCATCACGGACAGCTTTCTCACCCTGAACTGCCAAGATTTTGATTCGGGCCTGATATGACTGCTGATAACGATATAACCTCAACATTGCAAGAACAGGTCGTAGCAGGGATTGCTGCCAATCAACCGTTAACCATCATCGGTGGCGGCAGCAAAGCCTTCTACGGCAACGAAACCCAAGGCACCGCCTTGCAAGTTTCTCCGCACACCGGCGTGATTGCTTACGAACCCTCAGAGTTGTGCATCACCGCCCGTGCAGGGACACGCTTGCAAGACATTGAAACATTGCTTGCCGCTAATGGGCAGAAACTGGCATTTGAACCACCCTGCTTCAGCCCCGAATCTACCATCGGTGGTGTGGTTGCAGCCGGTTTATCCGGTCCCGCTCGCCCTTGGGCAGGTTCGGTGCGTGACCATGTACTCGGCGTAAAGCTAATCACCGGCTACGGCAAAGTGGCAAGCTTTGGCGGGCAAGTCATGAAAAACGTCGCGGGTTACGACATTTCGCGGCTGATTACCGGCTCCATGGGGACGCTTGGCGTCATTCTGGAAGTCTCGCTGAAAGTCATGCCGCGTCCCGTTACCGAACTGACACTGGCGCTGGAAATGCCCAGCGAAGAAGCGTTTGAGTTAACCACCACCATGCGCCGTTCCACTTTTCCCTTGAGCGCTACCTGTTATTTTGACGGTTGCCTGTATTTGCGGCTGAGTGGCGTACCCAGCCATGTGTTTGCCTCGCACCGCAAAATTGGCGGCGAAGCCATCAATAATGCCGACGAATTCTGGTTAGCCTTGCGCAACCAAACCCACGAATTTTTCCAGCAATACGACCGCCCACTGTGGCGCTTATCGTTCCCGCCAGCCACCAGCGTTATCAGCCGCTTGGAAGGCAATTCCTTGGTGGAATGGGGCGGCTCGCAGCGTTGGGTCTACACCAATATTCCGGTCAATTTGATCCGCAATATTGCGCACAAAGGCAGCGGTCACGCCACGGTGTATCGCGGCAGTTTGCCGGGGGTTAACCCCTTCCATCCACTGCCTGATAATTTACGCAATGTGCAACAACGCTTGAAACAGGCGATGGATCCGCACGGTATTTTCAACCCTGGTCGAATGTACAAGGACTGGTAATGCAAACCCAGATACTCTCCGCACTGCGGCACACCTCGGCAGGCAAAGTTGCCGAAGACATTTTGCGCCGCTGCGTACACTGCGGCTTTTGCAATGCCACCTGCCCCACGTATCAATTGCTTGGCGATGAAAACGACGGCCCACGCGGGCGTATTTACCTCATCAAACAACTGATGGAAGGCAATCTGGAAAACACCCCAGACAGCGGGCGCAAAACGCTGCAACACCTTGACCGTTGCTTGCTGTGCCGCAGTTGCGAAACCACCTGCCCTTCTGGAGTCGAATACGGCAAATTATTGGATATTGGGCGACATCTCGCCGAAGAGCATGTCGGGCGTGACCGCGCTGATAGCACCTTGCGCAAACGTTTACGCACGTTTTTGCCTAAAACCAACTTATTTAGTTTGGGCTTAACGTTGGGGCGCACTTTTAAACCCCTGTTGCCTGAAAAACTCGCCAGCAAAATTACCGCGCCACGCCCGGCGGGTGATTGGCCTAAAGCCCGCCATAATCGCTGGATTTTGGTGCTGGAAGGCTGCGTGCAACCCGCGCTTTCCCCCGACATCAATGCGGCAACCGCACGGGTATTAGACAAACTCGGCATCAGTTTAGTGGTTGCCCCCAAAGCCGGGTGCTGTGGCGCGGTCAGCCAGCACTTGGGTGCGCCAGACGATGCATTGGAATACATGAAACGCAATATCGACGCATGGTGGCCTTACCTATCCAAGCAAGGTGGCGGTGTCGAAGCGATTGTTACCACCGCCAGCGGTTGCGGCGTGATGGTGAAAGAATACGCTCACCACCTGCGTCACGACCCGGAATACGGGATTAAAGCCGAACGCATTTCCAACTTGTGCAAAGACATTGCCGAAATCATTGCCAAAGAAAATTACCAGCAACTCGCACCCACTCAAGCCACAAAAGTTGCATGGCATCCGCCTTGCACTTTGCAACACGGGCAAAAGATTCGCGGTGTGGTGGAAAATATCCTCACAGACTGCGGCTATGTACTCGTCCCCGTGGCGGACGAACACTTGTGTTGCGGTTCAGCGGGTACGTACTCGATTTTGCAGCCGGAACTTTCCCAGCAATTGCGCCGCAATAAATTAGCCAACTTGACCGCAAACGCGCCCGAAGCGATTGTGACCGCCAATATTGGCTGCCAGACGCATTTGCAGGAAGGCAGTGATTTGCCGGTGATGCACTGGATTCATTTGCTGGATAAATCCGGCTAAGGCGTGTCACTCAAAAAGAAAGTCGCTAAGGCCAAATCAGCAGGGCGGGTGATTTTCAGATTGCGGGCATCGCCTTCCACTAGTACAGGATGCAGCCCAGCGTGTTCAAGCACCGAGGCTTCATCCGTTACCGCCACACCCTTTGCCCAAGCATCAGCCAGCGCACTGCGCAATAGCCCCACGCTTGCCATTTGCGGGGTAAGCGCGTGCCATAAACCATTACGGTCTTCGGTGTGTGAAATTCGCGTTGCATCGACTTGAGCGCGTTTCATGGTATCACGCACCGGCGTGGCGAGAATTGCGCCAGCCACTTCCTTGCCGCCGATGGCTAACAGCTTATCCAAATCAGCGCGGCTTAAGCAGGGGCGAGCCGCATCGTGTACCAGCACCCCTGTTTCTGGCGCAATCTGCAAAGTATCTACCAAATAATTCAAGGCATTGCGTACCGAATCTGAGCGTTCACGCCCACCGGGAGCGGTGTGCAACTGCTGGTACTGGTTAAGCGTGGTTGCCATGAGTTCTGCCCAAAACGGATCGCCCCTACTCACCGCCACCACAATCCCCGTAACCGCCGGATGGGTTAGAAAACAATCCAAGGTGTGTTCAATCACCGTTTTACCCAGCAGCGGCAGGTATTGTTTCGGTCGATCGGCTTGCATCCGCGCCCCGACTCCGGCAGCAGGAATAATTACCCATACCTTATTCGACATGCGGCGCAACCTTCACTTGTGGCACCGGCGCAGTGGCTTCTGGGTCGGACTTTAGAATCACCTGATAAAACGTTTCGCCTTCACGCACCATGCCCAATTCGCTGCGGGCATGTTCTTCCACCGCGTCGTCGTCTTTGGATAAACCCACCACGTCCATTTGTAGCTTGCGCTTGATTTCAGCTTGTTGATCATTCGCCGCGTTTTGCTGCTCAATTTTTTGTTCCAAACGTCCAATGTCGGGGTAACTCGCAGGCCCTGCCCACAAGCGTACAAACAGAACAAATGCCAATAAGCTGAGAATCCAAGATAAAATGCGTGTCATATTCATAAATGCAGTGTCAACAATCGTAAAAGCTATTCATCGCAAAAGGATAGCAGATGATACCGAATCGCTGACAAAAAACATCAACGCCCCCGTAAAAACTTTCCTTTGAATCCGCAAATCATACCATTCATCAGCAAATCAGCCGCGTTAAGATTTTACCTCCCCAGCTTTTGCCAATTATTAATTACTATAAAAATGCGTGGTGCGGAGCATTGCTGGCAGGAAGCGAAACGCTGCTCACACACCATCCAAACAGGTTGCTGCCTAGCAGCAACTTCTATTGCATAGTGACAAGGAGATTAGTCATGACATCTATTAATAGTGGGTATGGGGCAAACGATTACAGTAATAGCTTCAAAAATACCGGGGCGCAAGATCTTTCCAGTAGCAAATTGGATACCAAAACGACCGACAGTTTTAATAAAAATGCGCAGGGTTCTGGACAAGACGCACTGGAAGGCAAGGATTTTTCCAGTCTGTTCGCCATTCTTGAAAACCTGATCAAAAGCCTGAGCAGTGGTAGCACGGAAGGCAGCAAAGGCGATGATAGTAAAGGCGGCGATTCTGCCTGTGGTAAAAGTTCAGGCTGTGCGGGCAGTGGTGAGGCTGGCAACATTAGCGGCGGCAGCAAAAGCGATAAGGACGATGATTCTTCCGACGGTCGTGGTAAAGGCGGCTCAAGCAGCAGTCACGGTGGCAGCAAAGGTGATTCAGACACTACGGTGGGCTGTTCCAACAAAAGCAGCGGCAAAGGCAAAGATTAATTCTTATTGCCCAGCCTAATAAAAAAGCCCCCAGCCTATCGCTAGACTGGGGGCTTTTCAGTTCAGACCAGTTAGTGGCAGCTTAGCCTAACTGTTTAAACGCTGATTTTCCCGCATAAGTACCCTTGCTACCCAACTGCTCCGCAATACGCAGCAACTGGTTGTACTTGGCAATTCGGTCGGAACGCGACAATGAACCCGTCTTAATCTGGCAAGCATTAGTCGCCACGGCAATGTCTGCAATCGTGGTGTCTTCGGTTTCGCCCGAACGGTGTGAAACCACCGCCGTATAACCCGCTTTATGCGCCATACCAATCGCTTCCAAGGTTTCAGTCAGCGTACCAATCTGATTAACTTTGATCAGGATAGAGTTCGCAATCCCCTTGTCGATGCCTTCTTGCAGAATCTTGGTATTGGTCACAAACAAATCATCACCAACGATCTGCACACGCTTGCCCAGCACATTGGTGAAATGCGCCCAACCAGCCCAATCGCCTTCCGCCATCGCATCTTCAATGGTCAGAATCGGGTATTGGTTAACCCAGTTTTCGAGGTAAGCGGTGAACTCTTCGGCGCTGAACTGCTTGCCTTCGGATTCCAAATCGTATTTACCGTTTTTGTAGAACTCGGAGCTGGCAACGTCCAGACCCAGCCAGATGTCTTGACCTGCTTTGAAACCGGCTTTATCAATCGCTTCCAGAATGACTTCAATTGCCTGTTCGTTGGAGGACAGGTCAGGAGCAAAACCGCCTTCGTCGCCCACGGCAGTGTTCATGCCACGCTTTTTCAGCACGGATTTGAGGTTATGGAACACTTCTGCACCGTAACGTACCGCTTCCTCCATGCTGGTTGCGCCGACGGGCAGAATCATGAATTCCTGCATGTCCACGCTATTGTCCGCGTGTGCGCCACCGTTGATGATGTTCATCATGGGCACGGGCAGCTTGTAGGAATCGGCCTTGCCGAGGTATTGGTACAGTGGCAAACCTTGGTCGTTAGCTGCCGCGTGTGCGGTTGCCATTGACACTGCCAGCAGCGCGTTTGCACCCAAACGGGCTTTGTTTTCAGTGCCATCCAGCGCGATCATCGCGCGGTCGATGCCGCCTTGATCGGTGACATCCATGCCCGCAACGGCTTTGGCGATTTCGCCGTTCACGTTGGCAACGGCGGTTTGCACGCCTTTGCCCATGTAACGTGCACCACCGTCGCGCAATTCAATCGCTTCACGCGAACCTGTGGATGCGCCGGACGGCACAGCCGCACGCCCCATCACGCCATTGCTGAGGATAACATCGGCTTCCACGGTAGGGTTGCCACGGGAATCGACGATTTCACGCGCCCTTACTGATTTAATTTCAGACATAATCTCTATTTCCCAATTAAACTTACAAAGTATTTTCTAGCAATTTTTGTGCCTTGATGACGCGATCCAACTCGACCAGCGTGATCAGTAATTCTTCCATGCGATCCATCGGCCATGAATTCGGGCCATCGCTCAGCGCATTGGCGGGGTCGGGGTGCGATTCCATGAATAGCCCAGCAATGCCGACCGCTACCGCCGCACGCGCCAACACAGGTACGTGTTCGCGTTGCCCGCCAGAACAACTGCCCTGCCCGCCCGGTAATTGCACCGAGTGCGTGGCATCAAACACCACCGGGCATTGCGTATCGCGCATAATCGCCAAACTGCGCATATCCGACACAAGGTTGTTGTAGCCGAAGCTGTAACCACGTTCGCACACCATAATCTGCTGATTGCCAGTCGCACGCGCTTTTTCGACTACGTTACCCATATCCCACGGCGCGAGGAACTGGCCTTTTTTAATGTTCACCGGCTTGCCAGTACGCGCCACCATTTGGATGAAGTTGGTCTGGCGGCACAAGAATGCTGGCGTTTGCAACACATCCACCACGCTGGCGACTTCATCCATCGGCGTATCTTCGTGCACATCCGTCAACACAGGCACACCAATCTCAGTTTTGACGCGCTCCAGAATCCGCAAACCCGCTTCCAAGCCCACGCCGCGTGCGCTGTTATGCGACGAACGGTTAGCTTTGTCGAACGACGATTTGTAGATAAACGGAATGCCCAAACGGGTGGTCATGTCCTTCAGCTTACTCGCCGTTTCCAGTGCCAGCTTTTCGGTTTCAATCGCACAAGGGCCTGAAATCAGGAAAAATGGCTGATCCAGCCCTACGTCAAATCCGCACAGTTTCATGATCGTTTGCTGCTCGTTTTGGTTTCGTGATAACGGCGTGCCGCGCTGACAAAGCCGCTAAACAGCGGATGCCCTTGGCGTGGACGCGAGGTAAATTCCGGGTGGAACTGGCAAGCCAAAAACCACGGGTGATCTTGCAATTCGATCATTTCAATCAAATTGCCGTCGATGGACGTGCCGGACAAAATCAGCCCGTGCTTTGCCAACGTTTCGCGGTAATGGTTGTTGAATTCGTAACGGTGGCGATGGCGTTCGACGATTTGCGCCGCGCCGTAAGTGGTGCGTGCCAATGAGCCTTCTTGCAACACGCACGGCTGCCCACCAAGGCGCATCGTGCCGCCCAGATCGGAATCGTGGGAACGCTTTTCAATCGTGCCGTCTTCGGCTTGCCATTCGGTAATCAAACCGATGACGGGATGTGGCGAATCGGGCGCGAATTCGGTGCTGTGTGCGCCTGCCAAGCCTGCGCAATGGCGTGAGAATTCGATGACCGCGACCTGCATCCCCAAGCAAATGCCGAGGTAAGGCACGTTGTTTTCACGCGCATACTGGGCTGCACGGATTTTGCCTTCGACACCGCGATTACCGAAACCGCCGGGGACGAGAATCGCATCGACTTTGCCTAAGAGTTCAAAGGCTTGTTCGTCATCGGATTCGAGGCGTTCGGAATCGAGGTAGTGAATCCTGACCTTGGTATGTGTTTGGATGCCCGCGTGGGTCAGCGCTTCGTTCAAGGATTTGTACGATTCGGTCAAATCGACGTATTTGCCGACCATCGCCACGGTGATTTCCGCTTCGGGGAATTCCATCGAGCTGACCACATTTTTCCAGTCGGAAAGATCAGCTTCCGGCAAATTGGTTAACCCGAATTTTTCGGCAACGATGCGATCCAATTTTTGCGCGTGCAGCCACAGGGGGATTTTGTAGATATTGTCCAAATCTACCGCCGAAATGACAGCGCGTTCTTCCACATTGGTGAACAGAGAAATCTTTTTGCGCTCGTTTTCGGGGAACGGGCGTTCGCTGCGGCACAGCAAAATATCGGGCTGGATACCGATGGAACGCAATTCCTTGACCGAGTGCTGGGTGGGCTTGGTTTTTAATTCGCCCGCTGCGGCAACATATGGCAACAAGGTTAAGTGGATAAACAAAGCATTGCTACGCCCTTCTTCCACACCCATTTGGCGGATGGCTTCCATGAAGGGCATGGCTTCGATGTCGCCAACCGTGCCGCCGATTTCGACCATCGCAATGTCGGCATCACCCGCGCCCGCACGCACGCAACGTTTGATTTCGTCGGTAATGTGCGGAATCACTTGCACGGTTGCGCCGAGGTATTCGCCGCGCCGTTCCTTGCTGATGACCGTCTGGTAAATGCGCCCGGTGGTAAAGTTGTTGAGCTTGCTGGCTTTGAAACCGACAAAACGCTCGTAATGCCCCAGATCGAGGTCGGTTTCTGCGCCATCTTCCGTGACGAAGACTTCGCCGTGTTGGAACGGACTCATGGTACCGGGGTCGACGTTGATGTAGGGGTCAAGTTTGAGCATCGTGACTTTTAAGCCACGCGCTTCAAGGATTGCACCGAGAGAGGCGGCAGCAATGCCTTTCCCTAAAGAGGAAACCACGCCGCCAGTGATGAAAATATATCGAGCCATAGGGGGAAATACGCATCCGTGTGAGTCACAATTATGCGGGCGCATCCTACCATAGATGGATGGGTTTTGCTAAGGCAAGAAAGTTAGGAATGCCCACCGACAGCTTCCCACCAGAAACCACTTTCCTCTTTGTATCAAATCTGGGACACTTAAAAGCATAAGAACGACGCTGGATACACTGCATTGAAAATAGCCAAATTTATCGGCAACGCGCTGGAAACCATCCGGCAGTTTCCACCGGAGGCCAAACGGCTGGCAGGCCATGCCATCGACAATGTGCAACAGGGTGAAATGCCAGACGACTGGAAGCCGATGGCAACAGTCGGATCGGGTGTCTATGAAATCCGCATAAAAACAGACTTGCCGAAAGAACAATACCGAATTTTTTACGTTGCCAAGTTTGAAGATGCAGTTTACATCCTGCACGCTTTCCAGAAGAAAACCCAGCAGACCGCTCAGCGTGATATTGAAGCAGGTCGTAGAGCATACCAACAGGCACTAGAGGAACAGAAAAAATGAGTGAATTAATCGTACAAAGTTTCAGCAGCGTCTGGGATGCCTTGGAAGATGACCCCATCCAACGGGCTAACCTCAAACTGCGCTCAGCCCTAATGATCGAAATTAAGAAATGGTACAACACCAGTAGCATGACGCAAGCAGAAGCAGCCAAGGTATTGGGTACAACTCGCCCGCGCCTGAACGATGTACTGCACGGAAAAATTGACCGTTGCACCATCGACCGGCTGGTCAACATGCTGGAAGCAGCCGGTCGTCATGTGACCCTGAGCATAGCGGCATAAGATGTACAGATATATTACCATCCCCCTGCTGCTTGCCATCCTGCTATCCCCCCCCACGCTGGCAGCGTCGCAAGACGTGCGCACCATCCCCACCACCAACGCCGCGCAACCCTTCGAGCTTGCCGCCAAGCTGCAATGGAATCCTCACGACAACCAGTGGGACAAAGTGCTAGTCCTCTACAACGGCAACCCCAGCCCACCCACTAATCACCCGGTGTGGGCATACCTCAACAGTATGCAAATCCCCGCCCGCGCCGCGACCAAAGCTGGGGAAAACCTCTACTACAAAGCCTTCCACAGCAACGCCTTCTGTGACGGCAACACCCCTCTCACCTCCGGTAAACCGCTACGCATCACCTTCGACCAAAACACCCCCGGCCATTACACCGAAAAAGACTACTTCCGCGCCTGGAACTGCCCCGGCTGGAGCATGGGCTTAAACAATGTCAGCATCGTCGGCAAGCAAGAAGCCCGCAATGGTCAAGGGCAAGCCTTACGCCTCAACATTCCCAAAGGCACATCCGGTTGCGTCAACGAAAAAGACTGCGCCAACTGGAAACCGCACATCGGTGCACAACTCGACAGCCTGTATTACTCGTACTGGGTCAAATTCCCGGAAAACTTCGACTTCGTGCGCGGCGGCAAACTCCCCGGCATAGGCAGCTTTGAACCCCGCGTCGGCGGCGTAAAACCCAATGGCAACGACGGCTGGAGCGTGCGCGTGATGTGGGACAAAGACGGCAAACTGGGGCAATACGTCTACCACCCCGACCAATCCAAAAACTTCGGCGACTTTTTCGTATGGGATATGCCCCCCGTGGAAAACGGTCAGTGGTATCACATCAAAACCTTGGTACGCCTCAACACCCCCGGCAAACGCGATGGCATTATCACCACATGGCTCAATGGCAAACAGGTGCTAGACAAACGCGACCTACGCTTCCGCAACAGCAGCAATCTCCAGATCGAACGCTTCCTGTTTGCCGTATTCTTCGGCGGCACAGGCGCAGAATGGGCACCCAAACGTGATATGCTGCTCTATCTTGACGACTTTACCCTCTCCGCTACCCCACACTGATTATGCTAACAACTCAAATTCTTTTCCCGCGCCGTTGGCTTTACCTGATACTGCTAACTTGGTTGGCATTGCCACTGCACGCCGCCGATAATGAATTCCCCAGCGAGCGGTTGGAGGAAATCAGCGCTGAACTCAACACCACGGAAACGACATTCCAGCAACTTGAGAAACAAAAGCGGCTCGATCTCAACAAGCTCGATAGCCTGACCGCCACGGCAGCACGTCTGGAACAAGTCGCCAAAACCTGTGTCGCGCAACAGGAACAACAACAAACCCAAACCCAACAAGCCACGGACAGTTTGGGTGAAGCCAATACCGACGAAGACGCGGACGTCAAACGCAAACGCCAAGAACTCACAGAACAAAAACAGCAGCTTGAAAAAACCTTATCCCAATGCCGCTTACTCAGCCTGCGAGCGGCTACCTTATTGACGGATACCCGCCAATCTCGACAGATTTTACTTAAAGATCAGCTATTTGCTTACAGTTACTCCGTAATCGACCACTTGGAAGTGATACTGCTGGAATCCGGCGTATGGAAAACTGAAATTAGTGGTTTATTGCGTGTATTAACCAACCTCCCCTTGAACAAAACCAATGTGTGGATCGCACTCGCTTACGGTATCGCCGGGTTGATTGCGGGGCTGTTTTGGAGTATTCACAAACGCCGTCAATACCGTGAAACAATACCGCCGATTCACGCCACCAGCCCCACGCTGGCAGCGGTGTGGATTAGTCTGTTACGCTTTTTACCTTACACCTTGTTTGCAGGCTTAGCGGCATTGTCGCTCTATTTTGCACCGCCGGGTGTACCTCTTATCTTGCAATTTACGCAAGCGTTGCTGTTATTTGGCATCAGCTACGGCATTATGCATTCGCTATTGCGCCCCGCCGGACAGGTTGAAGGCGTTGTCCCCGCGACACAGCAAACAGGACACAAATTGTATTTCTGGGCGCGACTGCTGATCGTTACCACTTTAATCGGCACAATTTTTCATTCGCCACTGCTAGATTCCGCTACGCAAGCCAGCACTGCCCCCAGCCATTTCGTGGGATTAATACGAGTTGCGCTAGGTACAGTGATTGGCTTTTCACTTGCTCGTCTCATTTGGCTCATGTCTGATCACTTTTTGTTTATCCAACACACGCGGCTGCATTGGTTGGCAGTGGGTGCGTTGCTGGTTTCTGTTAGCAGTTTATGGCTGGGCTACCGCAATTTTTCGGTATTTTTGTTTACCGGCGTCTTTGGCACGCTATTTTTGTTACTGGTGGCGTGGTTGCTACTCAAAATTCCAGCAGAAATCTTTGATGGACTGGATGTCGGGCGCACCCCTTGGCAACAACGTTTGCGGCAACAACTGGGGTTGCGCAGCAATCAAATCGTGCCCGGTTTGTTGTGGCTACGCCTTGCGAATATGCTGGTAGTTTCTGGCGGATTGCTAATTTTGTCACTGCGGCTGTGGGGGATGCCAGAGCAAAACTTTACCCTGTTGCTGACGCAACTTGCCAGCGGTATCAAGATTGGCGGCTTCACGCTGGAACCCTTGCGCATTATCGGCGGCTTGCTGATCGTCGCGCTATTGGTCAGTCTCACGCATGTGATGAAGAAAAATCTGGCAGAAAGTTGGTTACGCCGCACCACCTTGAGCCGGGGCGCACGTGAAGCGATTACTACCGTTTCGGGCTATACCGGTATTTTGCTGGCGATTTTAATGGGCTTGTCGGTAGCGGGTATTCAGTTTGAAAATCTGGCGATTATTGCGGGGGCATTATCGGTCGGGATCGGTTTTGGCTTGCAAAACATCGTCAATAATTTCGTATCTGGGTTGATTTTGCTGTTTGAACGCCCGATCCGGCGCGGCGATTGGATCACGGTAGGCACGGCGGAAGGTTATGTGCGCGACATTAGCATTCGCTCCACGACCATCCAGACCTTTGATCGTTCTGACATTATTGTACCGAACTCGCAAATCATTTCTGGGCAAGTCACCAATATGATGCTGAACGACAATTTCGGCAGAGTGATTATTCCCGTCAATGTGGCTTATGGTGTTGACACCGAACAGGTTATGGCAATATTACAAGAGGCTGCCAATGCACACCCATTGGTATTGAAAGATCGTAGTGATATGAAAATTAACGTATTCTTTCGATCATTTAGCGATAATGCACTCAATTTTGAATTACGTTGCTTTATTCGGGATATTGAAACAAAAGCCAGAGTCATCAGCGATTTGAACTTAGCGATTGATAAGGCGCTACGCCAACAAGAAATACCCATGCCTTTTATTCGCAGTGAGCCGTATACGTGGTCAGGAAAAACTGTCAAATCGCAAGATTTAAGCTAGAATATGCGCTTCTCATCGTTTGGCCCCATAGTTTAATGGATAAAACGGCCCCCTCCTAAGGGGCAGCTACAGGTTCGATTCCTGTTGGGGCCGCCATCACCGGGTACTGATTCATAAAAAAAGCCCTTACAAATGGCAATCTGTAAGGGCTTTTTCATGATGTATTGGTCGGGACGAAAGGATTCGAACCTTCGACCCCCACACCCCCAGTGTGGTGCGCTACCAGGCTGCGCTACGCCCCGACGTGAAGGGGACAGAGCTTACCGTAATCACAGCGTAAGCTCAAGTTGAAATCAGTGATTGAGGACAAACAAAATGCGTTCCAACTCCTCAACCAGCGGCGCAACGTCGTTACCATTCACCATAATCGACTCCAACGGCAAAGCAGCAGGCGGCGGCGTATGTACATCATCCAGCAATTTCTGCCGCGCTCCGCTAATCGTATAACCTTGCTCATACAATAAGCCGCGAATCTGGCGAATCAGCAACACATCTTCGCGCTGATAATAACGGCGATTTCCGCGCCGTTTCATCGGTTTGAGCGAAGGGAACTCGCCCTCCCAATAGCGCAACACGTGCGTTTTTACACCACACAAATCGCTCACTTCACCAATAGTGAAATAGCGTTTACCGGGAATAGGCGGCAATTGACTGCTAAGCGGCGTCGCTGCTTCCATATTCCTCTACCCGCTGCTTGAGTTTTTGCCCCGGACGGAACGTCACCACGCGGCGTGCTGTTACCGGAATTTCTTCCCCTGTTTTCGGGTTACGTCCTGGACGCTGGGTTTTATCGCGCAACATAAAATTGCCAAAGCCCGACAATTTCACGTGTTTGCCGGTTTCCAACGCATCGCGGATTTCCTCAAAAAACATTTCCACCAGATCCTTGGCTTCGCGCTTATTTAAGCCCAACTCTTCAAAAAGGTGTTCAACCATATCGGCTTTGGTTAATGTTATTGTCATGCACTTTCTCCCTGTTTAACGCAACACTGCACCCACTTCATCCCGAAGTGAAGTGACCACTGTATCGACGATCTGATTGATTTCCGCATCTTCAAGAGTGCGCGAAAAGTCTTGTACAATCAAGCTTAAAGCGACACTTTTCTGACCTTCTGGTATACCTTTGCCTGTGTAGACATCGAATAAATAATACGATATTAACTGCGGAATTGCTGCTTTTTCCACGGCATTTTCCAGCGCAACCGCTAGTACATCATCCCTGACTAATAACGCTAAGTCACGTCGAATTGCTGGAAATTTAGAAATAGCTTGATACTTCGGTAATACCCGCTGCATCAGCCACTGCATATCCAACTCAAACACATAAACAGGCTGTTCTAAACCCAACTGTGCTTCAATTTTAGGGTGCAACATTCCCATCCAGCCCACCACTGCGGTATCCGTCATGATTTGTGCAGACTGACCGGGGTGTAACGCGGAGTGAGCGACCGGTGCAAAATGAAACCGCGTACCCGTCACTTGCTCCAACAATGCCTCCACATCCCCTTTTAGGTCGTAGAAATCGACCGGACGGTTCACTTGTCCCCATTGTTCTGGGTAAAGATTCCCAGTCAACACGCCCGATAACATGGTTTGTTGCTGCGGCTTACCATTTTCGCCGCTTGAAAACGCGGGGCCAATTTCAAATAAACGTACACGGTTTTGTTGACGATTCACGTTATAAGTGACAGCACGCAATAAACCCGACCACAAAGTACTACGCATCACACCCAAATCGGCGGAAATTGGGTTCGCCAGCGCAATATTATCCGCACCAGGGGCAAGCAAGTGCTCCATTTTCGGGTCAACAAAGCTGAATGTGACCGCTTCCTGATACCCACGCGCCACGAGTGTGTGACGCAAATTTTCACGTCTAACCGCTGTTTCACTCGGCTGGGTAATACGCGGCGCACGCGGGCGCAATTCCGCCGGAATCGAATCATAACCGCGCACCCGCGCCAGCTCTTCGATCAAATCTTCTTCGATGTTCAAGTCGAAACGTGCCAACGGCGCTCGCACTTGCCAACCCGCATCACTGCTGGTGAAAGTGCAATTCAAACGCGCCAATACGCCTTCAACTGTCGCCGCATCCATCGTCACGCCTAACACACGACGGATACGTTCAGGACGCAACAAAATCGTTTTGCGTTGCAATACGCCAGCATCCGCCAGTGTATCCACCAACGTGCCGACTTCGCCGCCGCAAATGCTCACGATCAATTGTGTCGCACGTTCCATGGCCTTAACCGGCATATCGGGATCAACACCACGCTCGAAACGCGCCGAAGAATCGGTTTGCAAACCGTAGCTACGCGCCTTACCCATGATTTTGGCAGGGCGGAAATGCGCACTTTCCAGAAACACATTGCGAGTAGCATTCGTCACTGACGTGGGTTCGCCGCCCATAATGCCCGCCATTGCTACCGGCTGGGCTGCATCAGCAATCACCAATGTGTCGTTACGCAAGGTCGCGGTTTGCCCATCCAACAACTTCAGGGTTTCGCCTGCATTCGCGTAACGTACCACAATACCGCCGTGTAGCGTGTCGAGGTCAAAGGCGTGCATTGGTTGACCGAGTTCCAGCAACACGTAATTGGTTACGTCAACCGTGGCAGAAATGCTGCGCACACCCGCACGGCGCAATTTTTCCTGCATCCAAATCGGCGTGGCGGCTTGCGGGTTGATATTGCGAATGATCCGCCCGACATAACGCGGGCAAGCATCCGTCGCTGATAATTCAACCGGAAATGTATCAGTATGCTGAACAGTTTGCGCAGGGATTTCCGGCACATTCAGTGGCACATCCATCACCAAGGCAGTTTCGCGTGCCACACCGATCATGCTCATGCAATCGCCACGGTTTGCGGTAATTGCCAGCTCAATTATTTCGTCATCGAGTTTCAAATACTCGCGAATGTCCATGCCCACGGGCGCATCTTCCGGCAACTCCAGCAAGCCGTCAGATTTGTCAGACATCCCCAATTCGGTCGATGAACACAACATGCCGAACGATTCCACACCGCGCAGCTTGCCTTTTTTGATCTTTAAATCTGCGCCATCGGGTAATGGCAATACCGCGCCGATCAACGCCAACGGCACTTTGATGCCCGCACGCACATTGCTTGCACCACAAACGATTTGCAGGATTTCACCACGCCCATTGTCCACTTTGCAGACGCTGAGTTTATCGGCATCAGGGTGTTTTTCACGCTCGACAACGTGCCCTACCACGATGCTGGTGAAGGCGGTGGCTACTGCATCACGCGCTTCCACTTCGCAGCCCGACATGGTGAGTTTGTCCGCAATTGCATCCAGCGCCAGCGGGGTATCAATCCACTCACGCAGCCATTTTTCACTGACTTTCATAAGGTTACTCCGCTTAGCTAAACTGTTTCAAGAAACGCACGTCGTTATCAAACATCACGCGCAAATCATTGATTTGATAGCGTAACATCGCCAAACGTTCGACCCCGAAACCAAACGCGAAACCGGTGTATTTTTCACTGTCGATCCCGACGTTTTTCAATACGTTCGGGTGCACCATGCCGCAGCCCATGACTTCCAGCCAGCCAGTGCCTTTGCACACGCGGCAACCGTCACCACCGCAATGCACACACTGAATATCGGTTTCGGCGGATGGCTCAGTAAACGGGAAGAACGTGGCGCGGAAGCGCGTCGGCAATTCATCCACTTCAAAAAAGGCTTTAAAGAAGGCTTCGAGAATGCCTTTCAAATCCGCGAAAGTGACATCTTCATCCACCATCAACCCTTCCACTTGGTGGAACATTGGGCTGTGGGTCATGTCCGAATCACAACGGTATACCCGACCCGGCGAAATGATACGCAACGGTGGCGGGTTGTTTTCCATGTGACGCACTTGCACGGATGAGGTATGGGTACGCAGCAGCAAGCCGCTATCCATATAGAATGTGTCGTGCATGGCACGCGCCGGATGCGACTCCGGTATATTTAAGGCAGTAAAATTGTGAAAATCGTCTTCAATCTCAGGGCCTTCTGCCAAACTGAAACCCAACTGCGCGAAGATCTCGCTAATGCGTTGAATAGTCTGGGTAACAGGGTGCAAACTGCCCGTATCCATGCGGCGACCGGGCAAGGTGACATCCACCTTTTCCGCTTGCAAACGCGCACTCAAGGCTTCCGCTTGCAGGCTTTGCTTGCGGTCATCCAATGCCAGAGTCAGGGATTGCTTGGCAGTGTTGATTTCCGCACCCGCTGTTTTACGCGCTTCATGCGGTAACTTGCCCAATTGCTTGAGTTGCTCGGTCAACAAACCTGTCTTGCCTAGATACTGCACACGCACCTGATCCAACGCGGCGAGGCTGACGGCTTGCGAAATCTGCTCGTGGGCTTCGCCCATCAATTCCAGCAAACTTTGCACGACGATTTCCTTAATGTATGGGGTTATCGGTAAAAAGCAAAAGGCGGGGAGAGGTAAAACCTTCCCCCGCCTTGCTCACCCGTTATACGGGTATTTTTCAGCGCATCTTAATGCAGCTTAAGCAGCTAGGGCAGCTTTTGCCTTTTCTGCTACTGCACCGAACGCCGTGATGTCGTGGACTGCCAAATCCGCCAGAACCTTACGGTCAAGGCTAATGTTAGCTTTCTTCAAACCATTCATCATGCGGCTGTAAGACAGACCGAACAGACGTGCACCGGCATTAATACGCACGATCCACAAAGCGCGGAATTGGCGTTTTTTCTGACGGCGGTCGCGGAATGCGTATTGACCAGCCTTGATAACTGCTTGATGCGCAACCCGGTAGACCCGGCTTCTGGCACCGTAGTAACCTTTAGCCAGCTTGAGGATTTTCTTGTGACGGGCATGTGCCGTTACACCACGTTTAACTCTTGCCATGTTTTAAATCCTCCTGATTATGCGTAGGGCAGCATTTTTTGCACATTGCCGTGGTCGGCTGCAACAACGAAGTTGTCGCCTGAACGCAAATGACGCTTACGCTTGGTGGATTTCTTGGTCAAGATATGACGCAGATGCGATTGCTTGCGTTTAAACAAGCCACTGCCGTTTTTCTTGAAACGTTTAGCCGCAGCACGGCTACTTTTCATCTTAGGCATCTTGGTCTCCTTTTCATAAGGTAGATAAAACATCCTGCAAGAGTGCCTTGCCTTAACAGGATGGTGTTCCGGCGTTTAAGCTGCCGGTTTCTTTTTCGCGCCGAGCATCATGACCATTTGGCGGCCTTCGAGACGTGGGAATTGTTCCACAACGGCGACTTCTTCCAGTTCTTTCTCAACGCGCTTGAGGACATCCATCCCCAGTTCTTTATGAGCCATTTCACGGCCTTTAAAGCGCAGGGTGACTTTAACCTTATCGCCCTCTTCCAGAAACTCTTTCAGTTTGCGCAGTTTGATCTGGTAATCGCCTTCATCCGTTGCCGGACGCATCTTGATTTCTTTGACCTGCACTTGTTTCTGGTTTTTGCGGGCTATCGCGGCTTTTTTGCTTTCATCGAAACGGAATTTGCCGTAATCCATAATGCGGCAAACCGGCGGCTTCGCATTGGGTACGATTTCCACCAGATCGAGTTCGGCGTCGTAAGCCATTTCCAGCGCGTCCCGCAGGGAGACAACACCTTGATTTTCACCTTCCGCATCAATCAGACGAATTTTCGGAACGTTAATATCGTCATTAATACGGTGTTCTTTTTCGAGAGCGATAAGTTTAATCCTCAGATAGTGATAAGCGACGTGCAGCAATTTCCGCGTTCAGACGTTGCAAAACTTCCGCCAATGGGAAAGTTCCTAAGTCTTTACCGGAACGAGTGCGCATGGCTACAGATTGTGTTTCCACTTCGCGGTCTCCGACTACCAACAGGTAGGGGACACGTTGCATCGTGTGTTCACGGATTTTAAAGCCAATTTTTTCATTTCTCAAGTCTGATACAGCGCGAATACCCGCATCAAGCAATTGCTTGGTGGCATCTTGCACGAAATCGGCTTGTTTGTCCGTGATATTCATCACGACAGCTTGCGTTGGTGCTAACCAGAGTGGGAAACGCCCTTCATAATGCTCGATCAGAATGCCGGTGAAACGTTCCAATGAACCGAACAATGCGCGATGCAGCATGACCGGACGTTTGCGGGTATTATCTTCCGCCACGTAAGTCAGGTCAAAGCGCTCTGGTAAGCTCATGTCCACTTGCAATGTACCACACTGCCAATCACGACCGATGGCATCACGCAACACAAATTCCAGTTTCGGCCCGTAAAATGCGCCTTCGCCGGGGAACAGCGTGTAGGGCAATTTCATGCTATCGAGGGCATTGCCGAGGGCATGTTCAAGTATATCCCAGCTTTCATCCGAACCGATGCGGTTTTCTGGGCGAGTCGAGAGTTTGATGTGAACATTTTCAAAGCCAAATTCTTTGTAAATGTCGAGCACCAACGCCACCACGTCTTTGCACTCTTGCGCCATCTGGTCTTCAGTACAGAAGATGTGCGCATCGTCCTGAGTGAAGTGACGCACACGCATCAGGCCATGTAATGCGCCGGACGGTTCGTAGCGGTGTACTTTACCGAATTCCGCCATGCGCAATGGTAAATCGCGGTAGCTTTTCAAACCCTGTGAAAACATCAACATACCACCGGGGCAGTTCATGGGTTTCAGGGCAAACACGCGCTCATCTTCAGTCGTGGTGGTGAACATATTGTCACGGTAGTTAAACCAGTGACCGGAGGTTTCCCACAGACTGCGATCCATGACATCGGGGGTATTCACCTCAACGTAACCGGCACGTTGCTGGCGCTGACGCATGTAGCCAATCAAGGCTTGGAACACTGTCCAACCTTTCGGATGCCAGAAGACTGCTCCGGGGGCTTGTTCGTCGAAATGGAACAAATCCAGTTGGCGACCGAGTTTACGGTGATCACGCTTTTCAGCCTCTTCCAACATAGTCAGGTAGGCTTGCAGCTCTTTTTTGTTTGCCCACGCCGTGCCGTAAATGCGTTGCAGCATTTCGTTGTTGGAATTGCCGCGCCAGTAAGCACCTGCCACTTTCATCACTTTGACGGAGGGGATTTTGCCTGTGCTAGGAACATGGGGGCCACGGCAAAGGTCGATAAAATCGCCTTGACGGTAGAGGGAGAGCGTTTGGTCGGCGGGAATGCTTTCGATAATTTCCGCTTTGTATTTTTCGCCCATGTTCAGGAAGAAGCTCACGGCTTCATCGCGTGACAGAGTGCTGCGCTCAACGGGGATGTCTTGCTTGATTAAATCTTGCATCCGCGCATCAATCGCCTGCAAATCTTCGGGCGTGAACGGGCGTGGGGAGGCAAAATCGTAGTAAAAGCCGTTTTCGACCGTAGGGCCAATGGTGACTTGTACATCGGGGAATACTTGTTTGACCGCTTGAGCCATCAAGTGCGCGGCGGAATGGCGGATAATATCCAAGCCTTCGGCATCTTTCGCGGTGATGATACTCAGGGAAACATCGTGGTCAATGACATAGCTGGCATCAACCAATTGATCGTTTACTTTGCCTGCGAGGGTCGCTTTAGCCAGACCTGCGCCAATATCGGCAGCAACGGCAAGGACAGAAAGAGGGGCATCGTAAGAACGTTGACTTGCATCGGGGAGAGTAATAATAGGCATATTGTGCTCCAGTGGTGGCCTATACGAGGGGTCACGTGGTTATAGTGGTTGTATACCAAAAATGGTAGGCGTAATTGGACTCGAACCAACGACCCCCACCATGTCAAGGTGGTGCTCTAACCAACTGAGCTATACGCCTGTCGCTGAAGGGTGCAAAGTATAGCGTTATTAAAATGAAACGCAAGATTTTTTTGTACTGGCGTGACGGATACACCGTAAAAATCATCAATACCCCTTGAAATCCTCCTGCCATCCCCCATCTTGCCGACATCGAAATGTACAAGATGTGAGGACGCATACCCCATGACAGCAACAAGCAACAAAGAAAACCTGCAATTTCAAACCGAAGTGAATCAACTGTTACACCTGATGATTCACTCGCTGTATTCCAACAAGGAAATTTTCCTGCGCGAATTGGTTTCCAACGGTTCGGATGCCTGCGACAAGCTGCGTTTTGAAGCCATCGGCAACGACAGCCTCTACGAGAACGACAGCGAATTGCGCGTGGAAGTCGAATTCGACGCACAAGCAGGCACAATCACTGTGCGCGACAACGGCATCGGTATGAACCGCGATGAAGTTGTGACCAATATCGGCACGATTGCCAAATCCGGCACGAAAGAATTCTTGAGCAAACTGACCGGCGACGAGAAAAAAGACTCGCACATGATCGGGCAGTTCGGGGTAGGCTTCTACGCCTCTTTCATCGTTGCCGACAAAGTAACGCTGACCACGCGCCGCGCTGGGGATGCCGCTTCTGAAGGTGTGCGTTGGGAATCCGATGCGCAATCCGGCTACTCACTGGAACAGGTCGAAAAAGCCACTCGCGGTACAGAAATCGTCCTGCATCTCAAAGAAGACGAAAAACTGCTGGCTGACGGCTGGCGTTTGCGCAATATCATCCGTCAGTATTCTGACCACATCCCGCTGCCTGTGAACATGCGTAAAACCGAAGCGGGTGAAATCAAGGATGAATGGGAAACCGTCAACAAAGCCAACGCGTTGTGGACACGCGCCAAATCCGAAGTAAAGGATGAGGAATACCAGGAATTCTACAAACACGTTTCGCACGACTGGGAAGACGCGCTGGCATGGTCACACAACCGCGTCGAAGGTAAGTACGAATACACGTCTTTGCTGTACCTGCCTTCCAAAGCCCCGTTCGACATGTTCGACCGCGACAACACCCACGGCTTGAAGCTCTACGTACAGCGCGTTTTCATCATGGAAGACAAAGAGTTCAAGCTGATGCCACGCTATTTGCGTTTCGTGCGCGGTGTGCTGGATTCCAACGACCTGCCGTTGAACGTGTCGCGTGAAATCCTGCAAGGCAATAAAATCATCGAGAACATGAAAAATGCCTCGGTGAAAAAAGTCATTGGTTTGCTGGAAAACATGATTGCCAACGAGCCAGAAAAATATACGAAATTCTGGAAAGAGTTCGGCAAAGTTCTCAAAGAAGGCCCCGGCGAAGACTTCAGCAACCGTGAACAAATCGCCAAATTGCTGCGCTTCTCCTCCACGCTGGATGACAGTGCTGAACAAACCGTATCCTTGCCGGACTACATGGCTCGCATGAAGGAAGGTCAGGACAAAATCTACTACATCACCGCTGACAGCCACACTGCTGCAAAAAATAGCCCGCATCTGGAAGTGTTCCGCAAAAAAGGCATCGAAGTGCTGCTGTTGTCTGACCGCGTAGACGAATGGTTGGTACAGCATTTGATGGAATTTGAAGGCAAATCACTGCAATCCGTCGCCAAAGGTCAGCTCGACCTGTCCAAACTCGAAACCGAGGAAGACAAGAAAGAGCAGGAAAAAGTTGAAGCCGAAGCCAAGAACATGGTCGAGCACATCAAAACGGCATTGGGCGAAAAGGTCGGCGACGTGCGCGTTTCGCACCGCTTGACCACTTCACCATCGTGCATCGTGCTGAACGACCACGATATGGCGTTGTACATGCAGCAATTGATGAAACAAGCCGGTCACGAAATGCCTGACACTAAGCCTGCGCTGGAAATCAACCCAACACATCCGCTGCTGAAACGCATGGAAGCCGAAACCGACGACGAGCGTTTTGGTGAATGGTCAAGCATCCTGCTCGATCAAGCGATTCTGGCAGAAGGCGGGCAGTTGGAAGACCCAGCGGGCTTTGTTAACCGTTTGAATAAGCTGATGTTGGCAATGGGTTAAGAAACCCACACTTAGAAAAAAGCCTCGGAAACGGGGCTTTTTTTTGCGCACACGTTATTCAATAAGAAAAATTAATGAATGTCAGCTTAAGCTATTCCCATCACGCTGCAAGTTTGCTCTAATAGCGAAAATCCTAATCACATACAAAAAACTAATGAAAACTTGCAAACATCGGCTATGGATAGCACTGGGTTTATGCCTGAGCTTAACGGGTTGTAACGCCCCCAGCACCAGCGAGAATGAGTGCCCGCCTGTTCCACCCGTCGCAGACAACGCTGCCGTTGACCCATTACCAGCACAACTCCAGCAACAACAACTGGCATTAGAAGCTTTGCAAGCCAAGCTGAACGATGCGGAACAACGCTTACAGCAAAACCAGCAACAGCTTGCCGAAAAAACCCAGCAATTGGATGCGCTGACCCAAGACAGCAATGCCAAGCAAGTTGCCACGACCACCAATACCCTTACCGACTTAGAAGAGCAGTTAGCGCAACAACAACAAGAAATCGAACGCTTAAACACCGCGCTGCGCCAAGCGGACGATGCCAAAGCAGCATCAACCCCCAACACCATGCCATCTTACTAACGCGAGGGTAAGCCATGACCAACCGCCATTACTTGCACAGGGGATTACTGCTACTCCTGATGCTGCTGACGTGTTTACTGCCCGCTGCCCATGCAGCAGTTGCCCCCAATCTCACCGTGCAAGTTGTCGATGGCACCAATGCTGATGCTTCCTTAGCGAATTATGAAATCAATGTGCGCGAATTGTTAGCTGACGGCAGCAACGTCTGGCGCACCAAAGCCAAAACCGATACCAATGGGCAAGTCGCTTTCAGCTTGGATGGTTTAGGCGCAGGTAAGCGCTATGTTTTACAAGCCAAAAGCTCGCGTGCTAACAAAGCCCGCCAAAGTGCCGTGATCGACACCGCCGGAGCAGTGACATTCCGGGTCGGCTTCCCCCTGCTAAACGTCACCCTATTGGATGCGTTGACCCAACAGCCGCTACCTGACATCAGCGTCACGGCTTACAAACAAGAAAACGGCAAAGCCATCTGGCTAGACAATCTGAAAACCAACAGCAGCGGGCTGGTAATCTTTGAACTCGAAGCACTCAGCCAAGGTATCCCCGTCACTTTGAACGCCAAAGTATTCAACGGCTTTACCGCCACACAAACGTATACCCAAGCAGGCAATACAAACTTTACACTGGGTGACACGGTTGCAACCCTTGTTGATGGCATTCAAGCCGCATTACCCCCATTAGCCAACTACGGCGTACAAGTTCGGGAATTATTAAGCGACGGTAAAACGGCATGGTTTGCCAGTGTTACCACGGATGCGAAAGGGCAATTACGCCTGAATCTGCCGCCCAACCGTCAGTTCCGTCTCGAAGCCAAAAGCACCTTCAACAACGCTTACAAAGTCAGTCAACCGTTGCAAGCAGGGCAGCAACAGACCTTCCAAGTTGGCACGCCTTTGCTGCAAGCCACCCTGAAAGACGCTGTTTCTGGCGCGGTGATTCCATCGGTAAAAGTCACGGCTTACCGCATTAAAGCAGACGGCACGAGTGTTTGGCGCACCGAAACCAGCACAGATGCCAACGGTCAAGTGCGTTTCGACCTTCCCGAACTGATGGAGGGTGACAAAGCACAATTATTTACCGCCCCCTACAACGCCTACCGTGCTGCCAGCCCCATCATAAGCCAACCCGGTGCTATGGAATTCAAGCTCGGTGAAACGCAGGTCAAAGTGATGGATAACACCCAAGCATCTGCCCAACCCTTAGCGAATCAAAAAGTAACAATCGCCGAAAAAATGGCGGATGGCAAAGAAGTATGGCGCAGCGAAGCCACCACCGATGCCACAGGTTTATTACGCTTAAGCCTGTTTGCACAGAATGACAACCGCACCTATGTTCTCAAAGCGAAAAGCCCGTTTAATCAAACATGGAAAACCAGTCAACCTCTGCAACAAGCAGGCGAATATACGTTTACCGTGGGCAGCCAACCCTTGCCCGTCACTCTCAAAGACCTCAGTAATGGCAACACATTAGCCAATATCCAAATCACTGCATACCGCGTGGTCGCAAACGGCAAACTGGAATATATCACCCGCCAAACCACTGATGCCAACGGACGCACCAGCTTTGACCTACCCGAATTAAGCAATGGCGGCACAATCCGCCTGCAAGCAACCGCCTTCAATAACTTTGGCGCATGGAGCAACGACATCACCAGCAGCACCGCGTTTGCATTCGGCGTGGGCAGTTTGCAAGTCACGGTCAAAGACGGCACACAAGCAGATGGCGCATTGCTACCCAATCTGGATGTGCATATCCGTGAAAACATGGCAGACGGCACGACCACTTGGTTCAACAAAGCCATTACCGACGCACAAGGCAATCTTAAAATCGACCTGCCAGGATTGGATAAAGGTCGCAAGTTTTTCCTGCAAGCCACGCATCCCGTGACCAAGCGTTACAAGAGCAGCCAAACTATCGACAAAGCAGGCGCGTATACCTTCATGGTCGGCACACGCCTCATGGCAGTAACACTCTACAATGCCATCACCGCTGCCCCGTTAGCCGACAAAGACGTTACGCTGCAAGAAATACAAGCTGGCAATACAATCACTTGGCCTTACATTTGGCGCAGTTCTGCCAAAACCAATGCCAAGGGCGTTGCGGTCATTGATTCCGAATTACTGTCACAAGCAGGCTTGAATTTTGTACTGAGTGTCACGCCTTACAACACGGGCAGAATCATGACCGCACCGTTCCCAGCCCAAACCTATAGCGTTGACTTTCCAGTGGGTACAACCCCCGTTACCCTCGTTGATCGCGATAACGGCAATGCCATCATGCCCAATCAGCGTATTGATGCTTATGAAATTTCCACCGACGGCAAGCTCACATGGCTCAAAAACGGCACGACCGATGCCAACGGACAAGCCATTTTCGACCTAGAAACCCTGCGCAAAGGCACGCGCCACGTATTCAAAGCCTACAACCCGTTTGCCAACAAACAGTATCCGTATAGCCGTATTATCACCAGCGCAGGCGCGGTAACATTTGCGGTTGGTCGCGCCGACAAAGGTGAATTGGATCTCAAACCACCCGCGCTTGAAATCCTCTCCCCCAGCAAAAACAATGTCGGCAATCTTGGCTTTGAACTCAGTGGAAAATCCAGCGATGACAAAGCGCTGGATAAGATTGACATTAACCTCGCAAGTGGCAGCCTCACCTCCACACAAACCGCAACCTTGGATAAAGTCACGGGCAACTGGAAACTGCCGATTAACAGCAATGCCCTGCAAATCGGACGACCCCTCAACGTCACCGCTACGGCATTTGATGTGACCGGCAATACCACCACTATCACCCGCAGCTACCAAGTGCTTGCCGATGAAAATGCCCCCAGCATTACCATCAGTTCGCACCATGCCGATGAAACGGTATTAAAAACCGGCTTCTTGCTGCAAGGCAATGTCACCGATGATACCGCTGTCAGCACCGTACAACTCTCGGTTACACAAGATGACGGCAAAACCTTGGTAACACCCAAAAATCTCACGCCAACACCCGCCGGTAACTGGGCTTATGCTCTGCCCAACGGCATTCTCAGCCAAGACAGCAAAATTACTATCACCCTGATAGCTACCGACACCAGCGGCAAACAAAGTACCAACACGCTGGCGCTCAATGTCGCAGGCGCACACGAAGAAAACCGCCAACTCATCAGTCGCACCACGTTTGGTATTACCGATGCGTTGTTGCAAGAAGTCACGCAATTAGGCACGACCGCGTTCCTAGAACAACAACTTAACCCGACCACACTGGATGACAGCGTGTTTGCGGCACGGATGGCAAATTCCAACCCTGCCACGTTAGCGGAATTCCAAACCGCCACCCTGCAACGCATGATCGGTAGCCGCCGCCAGTTACAGGAGGTCATGACGTGGTTCTGGGATAACCATTTCAACACCGATTTCCGCAAAACCGGCAATAAATTGCTGTACGAATTGGCAGAAAACGACGTGTTTCGCGCCAATGCCTTGGGCAATTTCCGCAACCTACTCGGTGCAAGCGCAAAAAGCCCAGCGATGTTGTATTACCTCGACAGCGTGAAAAACGTCAAAGCCAATGCCAACGAAAACTACGCGCGTGAAATACTGGAACTGCATACGGTGGGCGTGGATGGCGGTTACACCCAGAAAGAAGTCGATACACTGGCGGAAGTGTTCACCGGCTGGCAAGTGCAGAATGACCGCTTCTTCTTCAATGCCGCGCAACACAACAGCGTTGCCAAAGTGTTCTGGAGCAATGCGATTCCCGCAGGCGGTGTGGATGAAGGCGAACGGGTGCTGGATATTCTGGCGCGTCACCCTGCTACCGCTAATTACCTGTGTTCCAAACTGGTCACGTATTTTGTGAGCGATCAGCCCGTTAATAGCCTGCAAGCACGTTGCGTCGACACATTCTTGGCGCAAGCATCAGCACCGGATCAAATCGCGCAGGTATTGCGGGTAATCCTGACTTCGCCAGAGTTTTACGCGACTGAGAACATTAATAGCAAAGTCAAAACGCCGCTGGAATTTGTCACCGCCAGCGTGCGCGCGACCCACGCCCAAGGCACTTACGCCGATTTACCGGCAGCGGTGAAACGCATGGGCATGGATTTATACCAATACGGCTCACCCACGGGCTACTCCGATACCGGCGATGACTGGGTAAGTTCAGCCGCGTTGCAAGAACGGGTGCGCTTCGTCAACCTATTAGCCAATGCCCGCAGCGGTGCAACCTATCTGGATACCGCCACCCTTTTCAGTCTGCAACAGGCCGTCACCGCCGAAAGCATTGCCAGCGATTTGCTGAATTGGACAATCGGTGGTTATTACGCCGAACTGGAATGGCAAACCGCGCTGGAGGTGCTGAATGCCGAAGGTGCTTTCAATCCGAATGCCAGCAATGCCGAGGCGCGTATTCGCGAAACCGTGGGCACTGTTTTGAGTTACCCGGAATTCAACTACCAATAAGGCGGGGAAACACTATGCAACGTCGTGATTTTTTAAAGTACATGCTCTCATCCACCGTCGCGGGGAGTGCGTGGTTCGCTAATGGAATGCCTGGTATTGCCACCGCAGAAGCAGCGGCAGCAGCGAAAAGCCTGATCGTGATTTTCCAGCGCGGCGGCTGTGATGGCTTGAATGTCGCCGTGCCTTACGGGGATGCGGCGTATTACAGCCTGCGCCCCACCATTGCGATTCCACGCGCTGGACAAACGGGTGGTGCATTGGATTTAAACGGCTTTTTTGGATTGCACCCCGCGATGAGCGCGTTACACAAGCTGTATCAGCAAGGCAATGTGGCGGTCTTTCCGGCAACCCATTACCCCAACGCCAGCCTCTCGCATTTCGACAGCGAGCAATTTATCGAAAGCGGTGTCATCAGCAAAACCAGCAACGGCTGGCTGAACCGCCACTTAGAAGCTTCCAGCAATAGCAGCGGAATGCGCGGGGTGAGCTTCGGCACAGAGATTGCGCAAGCCTTGCGTGGCAAAGTACCCGTCTCGTCATTCAACGATCTCGCCGCCTTCGATTTGGACATGACCGCCAGCGCCGAACCACGCATGACCGCCCGCTTACAAAAGATTTACGCGCAAAACCCGCATCTAGGCGGCAATAATGGCGTGCGTATCCAAAATGCGGGGCGTACCTTGTTCGCCGACCTTGGGCTGGTGCAACAGCTTGATGTGAAAGGCTATCAGCCTGCGAATGGCGCAATTTACCCTAACAATAGCTACGGCACACAATTGCGCCAAGCCGCACAATTGATCAAAGCGGGTGTCGGATTAGAATTGGCAACCGTGAATATCGGTGGTTGGGATACGCACCAAACCCAAGGCAATCAAGCGGGCTATCAAGCCAACATGCTAAAGATTTTCGCAGATGGCATCGCCGCCTTGTATGCCGATTTAGGCACTGCCATGCAGGATGTGATGATTCTAACCATGACCGAATTCGGACGGACGGCGGAAGAAAATGGTAGCCAAGGTACCGACCACGGCAACGCGGGATGCTGGTTCGCGCTTGGTGGTGGGGTGCGTAGCGGTGTATACGGACAATGGCCGGGCTTGAGCAAAACCCAATTGTACAAAGGGCGTTATTTGGCGCATTCGGTCGATTTTCGCGATATTTTCGGGGAAGTTGCCAGCAAGCACTTGGGTAATAATGCGCTGGCTAGTTTGTTGCCGGGGCATAACCACACCCCCCTGAATTTTCTGGGATGAACACAATCATCCACCCAAAGCCGCCAAACGCGCCTTGACGTCTGCCAGCTCAGTCTGCAAGGCGACCAACTCGGTCACATCTTTCTGCACCCCGATGTAATACATCACGCCCTCTTCCTCGTCGAAAAATGGGCTGATGCTTAAATCGTTCCAGAACAAACTGCCATCTTTGCGGTAATTGCGTAAGATCACTCTGACCGGCTGTTCAGATTCAATAGCGCTCCGAATCCTACTTAACTCTGCTTGGTCACGGTCGTCGCTTTGCAAGAAACGGCAATCCTGATACAAGCAATCTTCCGCGTTGTAACCTGTCATTTGTTCAAACGCCCGATTAACGTACAACAAAATCGTGTCATTGCCTTCGCGTTCCGCAATCGTAATACCATGCTCAGCGTAGTCGATCAGGGATTGCAGCAATGCCGGGCGAATGGCAGAATTTGTAACGGTTTCCATAGCGCGTATCCAATCATGAGTTATGCAAAATGATAACATTAATCCACGATAAGACACCTATTCCAGACCTATTTAACAGGGAAAATGATCATGATGAGTTTACTGGCGGCGATTGGATTCATGCTAGTGTTGGCGGGTGTTACGGCACTGATTATCGGTAGCGTGCGCTACTTTTTTCCGTTTGTGGATGAGTACATTCCCGAAGAATTCAAAAAGCCGCTCACCATCCAGTTTGCGGCGTATTATTTGCTGGCAGGGCTGTTATTACTGCTGATTCAACCCGCCTGAGGCTTCACGCTCAATGGACGACCGTATGCAACACCGTATGCCGCTCGAAATACACCGAGAACGTGCCATATTGCCATACCGTAATCCGAGGCCAGCGCTTTTTGACCGGATCAGCCGATTGACGTACCGACTGCGGTTCGCCGTATTGCGCCTTAACACCGTTCATGCTCATGCCACGGCTGGGATAGTCCGCAAACGCAGTATTGGCGAAAAAAGCCATCGCCAGCAACACAGCACTAAACCATTTCGACAAACGCATGTCTGATCTCCCGATACTTCACTATTAAACGACACTCATCATCTGTACAATCGCCACCCATGTTTACACCACTCGAATTATTTATCGGACAGCGCTACACGCATTCACAGCGGCGTAACCGTTTCATCTCGTTCATCTCGTTTGCCTCGATGCTCGGCATCCTGCTGGGGGTCATGGTGCTGATCACGGTATTGTCGATCATGAACGGGTTTGAAAAGGAACTCAGGGACAAGATACTGGGTGTGGTTTCCCATGTCACGGTTTCGGGGACAAATGGGCAACTCGCGGATTGGACGGCAAAAATTGACGGACTAAAGGCACAGCAACACGTCATTGGTGCGGCTCCTTATGTGCAAAAGCAAGTCATGCTGACCAATGGCAATCTCATGCGTGGCATTGTGCTGCAAGGCATTGATCCCAAACTGCAAAGCCAAGTCAGTGATGTCAATTTCAAAATGCTGGAAGGCAGTTTCAACAGCCTCGCCCCGCGTGATTACGGCATCGTTTTAGGTGTCGAAGTCGCGACCGCACTCGGCGTCATGCCCGGCGATAAAGTCACGGTCATTGTGCCGCAAGTGCAAGTGACCCCGGCGGGAATTTTACCGCGCCTGAAACGCTTTACCGTCACCGGCATCTACCAAATCGGACACCCCGAATACGACGGCATGACCGGCTTTGTGGAACTCAGCGATGCCTCACGGCTGTTTCGCTTGGGTGACAATATCGGCGGCATACGGCTGAAGCTGGATGATTTATTCGCCGCCCCCGCCATCGGGCATGAGTTGCAAACCCAGTTAGGCAAGGAATTTGAGGTCGTGGATTGGAGCGAAGAACACGGCAGTTTCTTCCGTGCCGTCAAAACCGAACGCATTGCGATGACCTTGATTTTGTTTTTGGTGGTATGCGTGGCGCTCTTCAATCTGGTCGCTTCGCTGATGATGGCGGTGAATGATAAAGAATCGGATATTGCCATCCTACGCACTTTTGGCATGTCTGGTCAGCGCATTATGCGCATCTTTATGATTCAAGGCAGCATCATTGGCATCTTCGGCACACTGGTTGGCGTGGGCTTGGGCGTGTGGCTATCGCTCAATATTGATACCGTGATTCCGTTTTTGGAAAATACGTTTGGCTTCAAAATCTTTTCATCTGACGTGTTTTACATCAGCGAAATCCCCTCCGATATGCGCTGGGAAAATGTGATTTGGATCGGAGTTGCCTCGCTGATTGCCTCGGTGTTGGCAACGATTTATCCCGCTTGGCGTGCCTCGCAAATCCAACCGGCGGAGTCACTGCGCTATGAGTAAAATGTTCCAGCCCATGGAGCTGTTTGTCGGCTTGCGTTACACCCGCTCGCAGCGGCAAAAGCATTTCATCTCTTTTATCTCCTTAGCGTCGATGATAGGCATCGCGATTGGCGTACTGGTGCTGATCACCGTCCTTTCGGTGATGAACGGTTTCGAGCAAACCATGCGCGAACGCATTATGGGCATGTTGGCGCACGTCACGGTATCCGAACACGATTTGGGCGTATCCGACTGGCAAAACGTGCAGAAAGAACTGCTGGATTTCCCGCACGTGAAAGCGGTTTCGCCGTTTATCGAAAAGCCTGCGATGCTGAATCAGGGCGATGAAGCCCGCGCTGCTGTCTTGCAAGGCATTGTGCCGGAGCTGGAACAACACGTGAGCACCGTATTCCAGCACGTTGTCAAAGACAAAGGCGACATGATGAAATTGCAACCGGGCAGTTTCAACATTGCGATCGGCGCAACCATGGCAAAAGAGCTAAAAGTCGATGTTGGCGATGCCCTAACCCTCGTCAGCCCTAGCGAAAATGCACTGGAAACCGGCGAAATGCCCGCATTGCAGCGTTTCACGATTGTGGCAATCTTTCGAGTGGATATGCAGCAATTTGACACCACCACGGCTTACGTAAACCTTGAAGACGCCGCAAAAACCTTCGGGATGAATGCCGAGGTGACGGGTTTACGCATGACGCTGGATGATTTGTACCTCGCCCCCAAAACCGCCGAAACAATTTTACAGCGCATGGGGCAGGCATGGCCGGATATGTGGGCGAATGACTGGACAAATTTAAATAAAAACCAGTTTAAAGCCATTCAAGCGCAAAAGTCGGTAATGTTCATTATTTTGCTGCTGATTATTGCGGTAGCGGCATTCAATTTGGTGTCTACCTTGGTGATGGTCGTTACCGATAAGGAAGGCGACATTGCTATTTTGCGCACCTTGGGACTGTCATCCGGGCGGATTATGCAAATTTTCATGGTGCAAGGCACTTTAATTGGCGTGTTTGGCACCTTGATTGGCGTGGCGTTAGGCGTGTTACTCTCCACCAATCTGGATGTGATTGTGCCGTTTCTGGAACGTTTGTTTGATACCCATTTCATCAACGCCGATGTGTATTTCATTAGCGAACTCGAATCACGGGTCAATCCCGGCGATGTGATGGTGATTGCCTTGAGTGCTTTGTTTATGTCCATTCTCGCGACGCTTTACCCTGCTTGGCGTGCGTCCAAAGTCCAGCCTGCGGAGGCATTGCGTTATGAGTAAAGTGATTATTTCTTGCCAACAATTGGGCAAACGTTTTACCGAAGGGCGGCTGGATGTGCAGGTATTGCGCGGGGTGGATTTGGCGATTCACGAAGGGGAAAAAGTTGCTATTTTAGGCAGTTCCGGCAGCGGCAAAAGCACTTTGCTGCACTTAATGGGCGGTCTGGATTTGCCATCCACCGGACATGTGGAAGTCCTCGGCAAACGCATGGATCAATTGTCCGACACCGAACGCGGCGTGTTGCGTAACGAGTCGATGGGCTTTATCTACCAATTTCACCATTTACTGCCCGAATTCACCGCGTTGGAAAACGTCGCCATGCCATTGCTGATTCGCGGGGTGAAAGTGGCGGAAGCCAGCGCTCAAGCCAGCGATATATTGGCAAAAGTCGGCTTGCAAGAGCGCCTTGACCACAAACCCGCCCAGCTTTCCGGCGGAGAACGCCAACGTGCCGCCATTGCCCGCGCTTTGGTGACACGCCCCAAAGCCGTGTTAGCCGATGAGCCAACCGGTAATCTCGACCAACACACCGCTGACAATGTGTTTAACTTAATGCAAAGTTTGAATGAAGCGTTAGGCACGGCGTTCGTGGTTGTTACCCACGACCTGCAATTGGCGGCAAAAATGGATACGGTTTACCGCTTGACCGATGGCGTATTAGCCAACGCTTAATCGGCTGAATCTTGATCGGGTGGCGGTGCTTGACGTTTTCTACGTTCGCGCCGCGCTTTCAAATGCTTCAATAAATGCAAACGCCAGAGCAGGTGTACACCGTAATAACCGGCAATGGATGACAATACTGCCGTGATAAAAATACCCAACAAGAACGGTTTCCAAATAAGAATTAAGCCATTCATTAACCAATCAAGACTGGGTTCAAAGTTGAAACCCGCAGGCGGATGCCCCACAATCGCAGCACCCACTAAATAAGCCCCATACAACATAGGGGGCATAGTCACGGGATTAGTGACAAACACCAAGACCACGGCTAAGGGTAAATTTGCTCGGAAAAAAACGGCTAACAGTGCGGCAATAATGGATTGAAACGGTATGGGAATCCACATACAAAACAACCCAATCGCAAACGCTGAGGCAACATTATGGCGATTTAAATGCCACAAATAGGGCAAATGCAGCGTATCCCCCAAAAACTGGAGATGCTTATGATCTTTCATTTTGTCAGGATTAGGAAATAGCTTACGCAACAATTTTCGCGGCATGAAGTTTTAACAGCAATAACAATTAAGGTCATTCATTATCCATGGTTTGCGAAATATGCGCACCTTTTCAGTGAGTTTTTTTATTGGCACGCTCGTGTTATGGGTACTGCCGCGCCTACCGCTGTTCGATGCGCTATTTTGGGGAAGTGTCATGGGTGGCGGTGGTTTGATTGGTGCTGCATGGCATTATCGGCATCGACAAACTGCTATTCTGTTGGCGGGTGTGTTATTGGGCGGTGTTTACGCATTGTGGGTGGCCGGTGGTGTGAGGGCTGATTGGCTACCCGCTGCGTGGGAGGGTGAAGATATTCTGCTCACTGGCACGATTGCCGATGTACCCGAACGGCGGGCAGATGGCAGCAGTTTTCTGTTTGATAGCGATACCGCCACCTATCAAGGACGTTTGCGCGTCGCCTGGTACGCGGAGGATGCACCCACACTGCAAGCGGGTGAGCGCTGGCAATTGCTGATTCGTGGCAAACGCCCCAACGGTTTCATGAATCCGAATGGCTTTGATTACGAACAATGGCTGTTTTCACAGCGCATCGGTGGCAGCGGCTACGTGCGCGAATCGCCAAATAACCAGCGTTTAGCCGCCGCCGCGTGGTGGCAACCGAATTATTTGCGCCAACAATTGCAGGAAAAAATCGCAGCGGCACTGCCCAATTCGGGCATGACTGGCTTGGTGCAGGGGTTGGCGATTGCGTATACCGCCAGCATTCCGCAGCAACAATGGGAAATCTTGCGCCAAACCGGAACGATTCACTTACTGGCGATTTCGGGCTTGCACATTACGATGGTGGCAGGCTTGGGTATTTTGCCGGTGTGGGGAATTTGGCGTTTGTTTCCGGGCTTATATTTGTGGTTGCCATTGCGGGTGGCGGCGGGATTATCCGGTGGAGTGTTAGCAACGGCGTATTCATTGCTGGCAGGGTTCAATATTCCGACACAACGCACCCTGATTATGTTGCTAGTGGTAATGGCGGGCTTGGTATGGCGGCGGCAAGTGCCGTTCAGTATCACCATGAGTATCGCGCTCTTGCTGGTATTGCTGCTCGACCCTTTGGCGAGTTTGGCAGTGGGCTTTTGGTTATCGTTTTTGACGGTGGCGTTGCTGGCGTTTTTGGGAATGCGGCAGCGTAAGCTGGGGAAAGCATCCGTCGTCTGGATGCAGTTGGTGTTGTCGCTGGGAACACTGCCACTGGCAGCAGGCTTTTTTGGGATGATTTCACTCAGCTCGCCTATCGCAAACTTGCTGGCCATTCCCATCGTTACTTTTGTGGTCACGCCGTTGGTATTGCTGGGCATGGTCTTTACCAGTTGGTGGGAAACCGCCGCCACGTGGATTTGGACAGTTGCCGCCGCATTGTTGCAATGGCTGATGTGGGTATTGGAATGGCTCGCCGCCCTGCCCTTGTCATCGGTCTACGTGCCGTTGATTCCCTTACCCTGGCTAGTATTAGCTCTGGTAGGATTCATGCTGTTGTGGCTGCCGCGTGGTGTACCGGGGCGGTGGCTGGGTTGGTTGCTAATGCTCCCGCTGATCTTGTATCAGCCACCCAAGATAGCGCCGGGAGCATTTCGCCTCAGCGCGCTGGACGTGGGGCAAGGCTTGGCAAGTGTGGTGCAAACCGCCAACCATACCTTGGTATTCGATACCGGCCCCAAAGTGTCGGACAGTTTTGATACGGGTGAATTAGTGGTGTTGCCGTGGTTACGTGGGCAAGGCATTCGCCAAGTCGATACCTTAATCGTGTCTCATGCGGATAACGATCACAGCGGCGGCGCGAATGCATTGCTGAACGCTCTGCCCGTCACGAATCTACTGGTGAGTAGCACCGACATACTCGCGGATCATCACCCCAATTTATGCGCGGCGGGGCATTCATGGCAGTGGGATGGCGTAATCTTCACCGTTTTACACCCCACTGTGGATTTCCCAGACGGTAAAGAGAACAACCGCTCGTGTGTATTGAAAATAGCAAATGCCGCTCACAGCGTGCTATTGACCGCCGATATTGAACGCCCCGCCGAAAAATGGTTACTCAAGCGGGGCACTGCTTTACAGGCAGAAGTGTTACTGTTACCGCATCACGGCAGCAAAACTTCATCCAGCCCGGCGTTTATACAAGCGGTTGCGCCCACGCTTGGGATCGTCACCAGTGGCTATCGTAACCGTTTCAATCACCCGCATCCCAGCGTCACCCAACGTTACGAAGCGCGTGACATAAAATTACTGGACACTGCCAAAACCGGCGAATTGCGGCTCGATTTTCCTGCCAATCCCGCAGCCCTGCACTGGCGCGAATGGCGCACCGCAAAAATGCATCTCTGGCACCGTTACCTAATAAAGTAACGTAGCGAAACATTATTATTTATGCCAGAATCTAAGCAATTTCAACATTGTTCATCTCGCAACTAGGATAGGGATTTCCTGTCGTTGTGTCCCCGAAGTGCTCAGGAATTATCATGAAATTGGAAGAAAAGGATCTCGACATCTTTAAAAAGCTGGATTCAAACGTTTATCTGACCCTTAATGATAAGCAAGCCTTGAAAACCAGCGTGGATGAATTAGCCCTGCGTTTACAGGAACGGGATCAGCGCCTGCGCGAAATAGCGGGATTATTGCTGGAAAAAGACGGGCATATTCGGGTACGTGACGCACGGATTGATGAGCGCGATAAGCGCATGGAAACCCTAGCACGCTTGCTGGGTGAAAAAGAAAAGCTGCTCACCCAACAAAACCAATTACTCGAAGAAAAAGAAAAAGCCCTGCGTAGCCGTGATGAAGGTGTCGTCAACCGTGACCGTGCCGTGCAACAACGTGACGCCATCCTGAGTGACCGTGACAGCCGTCTGAGTATCCTTGAACAAAACCTTGCGCATTACGAAAAACTGTTGCAGGAAAAAGAACTGCAAATCCAAATGCGTGACCGCAGTCTGGAAGACAAAGACCGCTCACTCTCGCGCATTGACCAAGCGATTCAAAGCAAAGACAAACTGCTGCAAAGCCGCGATGACAGCATAGGTAAAAAAGATCAGCAATTGCTGGATCGCGAAGCCTTATTACAAGAGCGCACCCGCCAAACCCTAGAGCAGGAAAAAATGCTCAAGGAACGCGACAAGCACCTCAGCGAACGCGATAACCATATTTCAGAGCGGGATCGCCAATTAGCCGCTCGCGATTCACACATCGACCTTGCGAACCAGCATTTGCAAGCGCGGGATCGCACCATTGCTGACCGTGATCAGCAAATCCAAAGCCGCGAAGTTTTGCTCAAAGAAAAAGCCACGCTGCTGCAAGAACGCGATCAACGCATTGGCATTCAGCAACAGCAAGTCGAAAAACGTGATACCACTCTCAGCCAACGTGACCGCGAACTAAGCGAACGCGACCGCACCGTTGCCGAACGGGACAACGAATTGCGCTTGCGGGAAGAGGCCATCCGCAGCCGTGACCAGCAAGGGCTGGATTTTCTGCAAACCATCCGCGAACTCGAAGACCATTTGCAGGAACGCGACAGCCAACTCAATGAGCGCGACCGCCAACTGATGATGCGTGACGAGCGCATCAATAAAGCGGATGAAGATTTACGCGACCGCGACACGCGCCTCTCCAGCCGTGATCGCACGGTCGAAGAGCGCGATGTACAAATTACCGAACGCGACCGCCGCGTCAAAGAACGTGATATTTCCCTGCGGGAGCGCGACACCCGTATTAGTGGGCAAGATTTGCAATTGCGCGAACGCGACAAGCAATTGCAATTGCGCGATTCGCAAGTACAAAGCCGCGATGTCACCATCGGCGAGCGCGATCACAGCCTGAAGGAACGCGATTCACACATTACCCAAATCAACGGGCAAATGCAGGAACGCGATGAAACCATTCATGCGCGTGATTCGCTGCTAACTGAACGCAATGCCGCGATTCAGCAACGTGATGACAGCGTGCGCGAACGCGATTTCCAACTGACGGAACGCGATCAAACCGTTCAACAACGCGATACTTCGCTGCAAGAGCGCGACCGCCACATTCAAAATTTGGGTGAATTCCTCACTGAGCGCGACAGCAGCCTGCAAGTTCGCGATACCGAAATTGCCGCGCGGGATGAGCAAGTTCGCAACCTGCAACTGGAAGTGCATTTGCGTGACCAAAGCATTGCCGAACGTGATGTGCAATTGCAACTGCGCGACCAAACCGTGCAAGATCGGGATGAATTCCTCTCCGAACGCGAAGGAACGCTGGCGGAGCGTGACGCTACCGTTGCCGAACGCGATGCCCAAATCGAACAGCGTGACCTGCAACTGCAACACAAAGAGGAAGCGTTGCAAGCCCGTGATCAGCAAATTTACCAGCGTGATACCGACATTGCGAAACGCGATACCAGCCTGCACGAACGCGATGTCACCGTGTCACAACGCGATGCGCAACTGCAAGCCCGCGACGCGCAACTCAACAAACGCGACACCAGCTTGCATGACCGTGACCAAACCATTGTGGCGAAAGAAGCGCATATCCGCCGCCGCGATGAACGCTTGCAAGAACTCACCTTACGCATTCAACATTTAGAAAATACCCTGACAGAAAATCAGCAACAGCTACAACACCGCGACGAATCCCTGCACCAACGCGATTTGATTATTGCGCAACGTGACCGCCAGATCGACAAGCTGGACAAAAGCGTGGTCAAATACGCGGCAAGCTCTCAAAGCTTATTTATTAAAGGTGCGATAACCGGCTTAGCCGCCGCGCTGGTGTTTGTCTTAGGGCTGCGTTTAATGGCAATCATTTAACCAACACATACGGCATTGCAGCAAACCACCCCACGGCATAGAATACCGTGTTTTTCGCCTCAGGATTCACACACGATGACGACTGCCTCTAACTTGCCTGTCACCCGCGCTTTGCTGAGCGTTTCCGACAAATCCGGCGTGCTGGAATTTGCCCAGTTCCTGCACAGCCAAGGCGTACATTTACTGTCCACGGGCGGCACTGCCAAGCTGCTGGCGGATAATGGCGTACCCGTCACCGAAGTGTCCGACTACACCGGCTTCCCGGAAATGATGGATGGGCGCGTGAAAACCCTGCACCCGAAAATTCACGGCGGCATTTTGGCACGTCGCGGACAAGATGATGCGGTCATGGCAGAACACAATATCGGGCGTATCGACCTGATCGTGGTTAACCTTTACCCGTTTGAAGCCACCGTTTCCAAGCCCGGTTGCAGCTTTGAAGACGCGGTTGAAAACATCGACATCGGCGGCCCTACGATGGTTCGCGCCAGTGCCAAAAACCACGCGCATGTGACTATCGTGACTGAACCCGGCGATTACGCACGTATTCAGGCGGAAATGGAAGCCAGCGCAGGCTGCATCACCCCGGCTACCCGTTTTGATTTGGCGATTAAAGCGTTTGAACACACCGCACGTTACGACGGCATGATTGCCAACTATTTCGGCGCACGGGTCGGCGAAGCCAGCCATGCCGCACCCGCGACGTTCCCGCGCACTTTCAGCCTGCAAGTCGAGAAGAAGCAAGATTGCCGTTACGGTGAAAACAGTCACCAAGCGGGCGCGTTTTACGCCGAATACAACGCCCCACAAGGCAGCATTGCTACCGCCATCCAGATTCAAGGCAAGGAATTGTCTTACAACAATATCGCCGACACCGATGCCGCACTCGAATGCGTCAAGCAATTCGACGGCGCACCGGCTTGCGTTATCGTCAAGCACGCTAACCCGTGCGGCGTTGCCATCGGCGCGAATTTGCTGGAAGCCTACAACCGCGCTTACAGCACTGACCCTGAATCAGCCTTCGGCGGCATTATTGCATTCAACCAACCGTTAGACGGCGAAACCGCAAAAGTGATCGTGGATCGTCAGTTTGTGGAAGTCATTATCGCACCGGGGGTTTCGCCTGAAGCTGTTGCGGTGGTTGCTGCCAAGAAAAACGTGCGCTTGTTGACCGTGGATATGTGGAGCGGTGACGTTCCCAATCGCCTCGACTTCAAACGGGTTAACGGTGGCTTGTTGGTGCAAACGGCTGACATCGCGTTGCTGGATGAGCTGAAAGTCGTGTCTACGCGCCAACCAACGGATGCCGAGTTGCTCGACCTGCAATTTGCTTGGAAGGTTGCCAAATTCGTTAAATCCAATGCGATTGTCTACGCCAGCGGTAATATGACGATTGGTGTGGGCGCGGGTCAAATGAGCCGTATCAATTCAGCACGCATCGCCGCCATCAAAGCCGAACACGCAGGTTTAGTTGTGCCGGGTTCCGTGATGGCATCGGATGCGTTCTTCCCGTTCCGCGATGGTATCGACAGTGCTGCCGCCGCAGGTATTAAAGCGGTGATTCAACCGGGTGGTTCCATGCGCGATGAAGAAGTGATTGCGGCGGCAAATGAGCATGGGATGGCGATGGTGTTCACGGGGATGCGCCATTTTAGGCACTGATTGCTTTTTTATGATTTAAAACATTAACTTAGCAATATTGTGAATATATGACATACCGGGCAAGTACCGTGTGTTATGCAGTATCGCAGAAACGATAAAGCCGGGAACTTGCCCGGCCTTGTCTATTGGTACTTATGCGGCTTCTTTCGCCCCTGCCAGCCTGTAAACACTGTTACGCGCTATCTGGTACTTATCGGCAATAGCCTGCATGGAAAGAATCCCGGCCTTCACATCCGCCCGGATACCTTCGAGCTGGTCATCGGTCATCTTGGGTTTGCGCCCAAACTGTACGCCCTTGGCTTTCGCTGCTTTGCGTCCTTCGTCACAGCGTGCGTTTATAAGGTCACGCTCAAACTCTGCCAATGAACCTAGGATGTTGAACAGTAACTTACCCGTTGGTGTGGTGGTATCAATCTGCTGATCGGTCACAACAAAGCCAACACCGTTTTTCTGTAGCTTGCTGGTGATGCTTGTCAGGTCGTTCATGCTACGTGCCAGCCTGTCCAACTTGGTGATTACGAAAATATCACCATCACGCGCAAATTCTAGCGCCGCCTGAAGTTGCGCCCGATCATCTGCACTTTTGCCGCTTTGCTTTTCATGGAATATCTTTTCACATCCAGCCGCTTGGAGCTTGTCCAGTTGCGTCTGGTAGTCCTGCCCTGTCGAACTTACCCGTGCATATCCGATTTTCATCCTGTTATCCCCTGTTTGTGTCATGCCGTGGCATGGTGTGTAAAAACTGTAACTTAACTTGTAACTATTGTACTAAATATCTTAGATGATAGCTAACACTATTTTAGTACAAGTTTTAGTACAGTTATGACACGGCATAAACCCGCATTCCACGCCCTGATACAAGGATTCTTGTTTTGTACTAAATGTTTCAATATTTAGTACAGTTGGTTTCCTGCCATCCAGACGCAAAAAAGCCGCATCAGGTGCGGCTCATTCATTGGGTGGTGGTTCATCGCTTCCGGTATTCATCAAGCTGGTGAACCCGTGCCGTGTAATCGTTGCACCATCGCCATTGGGGTGAAGATTGCATAATCACCTCCCCCACGGGGTAACTTGCCTATGCTTGCAACGATCTTGCAGGCAGTCAGTACAGCGAACCATTCCCGCCGGTATCTCCTCAGTTTGAGGCTGTACCCGTCCAAGGTGTTGAAAAGCGAACCAACGAACCGCCGTCACAATACCTGCCTGCTTTACCTCACCAGTGCCGAATGATTGCAGGTCATCACCAAAGAAAGCCGCCAGTTCCTCGACAGTGACAGGCAAGCCAGCCGCCGCCGCTTCCAGCCGTTTCATACCCTGCTTTTTCAGTTCTGGCGCGTTGCTATTGCTATTCCTGCTATTCTTGCTATTCCTAGATAATTCATCTTTAGAATCAATACTTTGCAGAATAGCAGGGTTTGCTATTTCTGGTGCTAGTCTTGCTATTCTTGCTATTTTTAGCTCACTTTTTGAGCAAATAGCAGGTTTTTCAGTAGCGAGCGGGTCGTAATCGGGGTTAAGCCAGTCTCTCAGTGCCATTATTTGCCGCCTTCCAGCAATGCCGGGTTTACTTCAATCACAGCTATTTTGCCCTCTTTCGTTTGGCGGATACGGTTTGCACGTTCCAGCGTGTCGAGTGCCTTATTCAGTTTGTCGACCTTGCGCAAACTTGCAGGGGTTACGCGCTGCATTGCACTGGTTTTGCCTACTGCATTGCTTCCAGTCGCTTTGCATTCAGCAATTAGCCACGTATCCAGCTTTACGGCTTCAATGTCATCTTTGGGTAAAGCGATTTCACCAAAGAAGCGCCGCGCTTCGTACAAGTGCCATCCTGCCAGCCTGCAAGCCGCCCTCATAGTTTCGCCGCTGATTGCGTCCAGAACATGCCCACCATTAAACAAATGGAACAAGCCAGCTAATCGCGCCGCGCTGTTGGGGTTCTTGCCCGCAATCTTCCCTTCCCCTTCAAAATCGCATCCAGCACCTAACGCACTTTCCACCGAATTAAGATACTTTACCCATATTTCTAGGGCTTCCCGCGATAACTGAAGCGTTGGCAAATTGTCAAATTTACCGCCTTTCCCGTTAGTGTATTGCTGTTCAAGTATTTCATGTAGTTGCTTGCGGAATTTTTCAATGTTTGGCGTTTCGGATTCAGTCAGTAGCGTTTCAACGTCTTCCATGCGTGTGCCTTGCGTTGTTTCAGGGAATGACAATAGCCAACGTCCAAAGAAGCCCGAACCCGTCGCCCCCCTTCCGTTCGTCTCGAAAAACTCCCGGATAAGATCGGGTTGAATGGCAAGCCCCATTGAAAACCGCGCACCAGTAAGGGTAAAGCTATCCTCTTCGTTACTGCGGGTTACTTCGATCTTGCCAGCTTCCCACATTTCATTAATGCGGGAAAAGTTGCGCATAGCTTTATCCTTTGCCATACCATGCCCGCCAAACACAGCGCCCGCTTCAGCCGCCATATTGCACAAGCTAGGCCATTTATTCATGCAGTGCTTAGCTATGCCTTCGGGTGTTGCGTCCTTAGTGGTCATTTTTGGCGTGTAAACCTTGGCGGGTTCGTTTTGCTCTAGCCATACAAGTTTTTCTTGTGCCTCTTGCATCTTTTGCAGGCTTGCCGGGTCGCCCTTGGATGCCGCGCTTTCAATGGCTTTCTCTAATCCGCGCTTTTGAGCGTTCCAGCTTGCAAATTCAGCCTTGTATGCTCTCAGGTCGGGTTCAAGCTCTTGCGTTTTGGTATCGCACCATTCGCCGATCTCCTCAGAAAAGAAGTCATCAGCCGCGCTTTTGCGTTCGTTGGGATCTCCAATCGTGACCATAATCAAACTGAGGGGCGACGGCTTCTTTAATCGTGGGTTTGGTTTGATGTTTGCAACACCTTGGCAAGCTGTCGCCAGTACCGACAAAGCAGAGTTTGCAGCGAGTGCAGCAGGGCATTTAACGATTTCCACTACCTCACGAATTGCGCCGCCGATAATGCCCGGTAGTGCATCCATCGGGTAAGGTGCTGCATGACTTTGCTGTGTGAGTGGCTCAGGTGTTGCCCACTGATACGCGGGTCTTTCTGATTGGCGGTTTGCGCGGTAATCATCCATAGCAATAAACTGTCTCATTGGTCGTTGCTCCCTTGTGATGCGTAGATTTCGAGAATCAGCATGTTCAGGGTGTAAGCCGCTGAAAGTTCATCCTCTAATGGGTTGATCGTGACGCGGTGCAAACTGCTTGTGAGGTGTGCTTGCCGCTGTAGGTATTGCCGGTGCTTAATCAGGTCTTCAAGGTCTTGGAGTGCTGACAGTATGTTTGCATCACGCCGCGCTTGTTCGTCTTTGCGCCGCGCATCTGCCAGCATTGCCGCCGCTTGTGCCTCAGCCTTGCGCCGTAGGGTTTCGCGCTCTCTGTCGCTGGCATTGGTAAGCCCTAGGCATTCAGCGACCGCCTGAAGCTGTTCTGATGGTGTCCAGCCGTATGCATGACCGAGCAATGAAAAGCCATCACCGCTTTGCAAATCACCGCCCCCGCTGCAAATCCACCGCCCGGTATTCTGATAGGTTGCATCAATCCTGAAGCGGTCACGCCCACCACATGCAGGGCAAGGGGTATGCTTAAGGTGTGAGGTGCTGGCAAGCTGGATACCTAACGACCGGTGAATCTGTTCCCACTGCCCCGCCGCTGCCGTGCGCACCTCTGGAAAGCCTAGATATTGGTTTTTTGCCCGTGCGGTCATGATTGCACCTTACATGTTATGTGTCCTGTTGTTGCCCGTACATATAACAAACTGCTATAATTTTCCTTGTCCAGTGAGGAGTTATTTGATTTTCCTTTTTGCCCCTGCAAGCCTGCCAGCTTGTGGGGGTTTCGCGTTACGGGGGGCGATAATCCCCCATGCCCTGCCCGCCTCATGCTGCCGACTCCATAGCCGCCGCTACTGCCGCCCCGTCCCATCTGGTCGTATTGATCCCGACCTTTTGCGGCTGTGGTAGTCGCCCCGCCGCCGTCCAACGCCAGATAGTCGCGATAGACACGCCGTACAGTGCCGCCATTTCCCGCACGTTCAATTTTTTGGTTTGCCAGTTGTCCAGATTGATTTTTTGCACAAGTTTTTTCCTGAATCGTCATAAAAAATCGAATATGCCTTTATTTGCGACTCGCTGCAACGTGTATTGATTGAATAAGTAACTGTAAAATATAACAATTTGCTATATTTACATGTTGCCAATCCTAATCAATTACTTACCGTTAAATATAACAATTTGCTATATTCGTTAATTTTTCATCTTTCCGCCGAATCTTGCCGAATGCGTCAGCCATCGCGCCAGTTGGTGCGGGTTGCGCGGGTTCTGCTTTCGAGTTGCCGTAACGGGTTTGAATCTTCCGGTGATGTTCCGAGTATTCAAAGCTGGTCATGTTTTGGGGAATGTCTGTGTGTTCCATTTCAAAAACTCCTGTTAATCGCCCTTGTAATAACACCGTCACGCGCTGGGCGCTGGTTCTGCACCAACAACTTTATTTCAGCGTCGATCAGTTCAGGGGGCGCACCACTTGGGAAATATGCCGTTCCATGCAGGGATGAGCTTTCTAAGCCGTCATCAATCAAATCGGCTTCGGATTTGTCAAACGTCCAATATCCGCATAACCAGTAAAAAACTTTCGTGTGTGGAACTTGCGGGGTTCTGTAAATGGCGGTCATGATTTAAATCTCGAATGAATGTTTTAAATGGGCAGAGGGTTTTAATCCCCTGCCCTGTTTGGGTTAATTAAGCCGCTCTCTTGTAACGTGGGTAAGTGCTACCTTCAATATAATCAGAGTTAGGCTTTAGAATTCCCTCCTCTGCCATTCGATCAAGGCACTCATTCCATATCGGGTTCATTTTCACTTTACCCAATTGGCTGAAGAATTGGCTATCCTTCCGAAGATCAAAACACGCCGGTTCTGAGAACTTGCCACCCGCCTGAACATGCCCCTTGAACAGCGTATAGAACTGATCGAATTCACTTCCTTTAGGAAGCTCAGGGGAAGAGGTAGGGGAAGTAGGGGGGGAAGTTGCGCTTCCCTCAGCTTCCTTTAGGAAGTTCGGGGAAGTGCTAGGGGAAGTACTTCCCTTGCTTCCTTTAGGAAGTTCAGGGGAAGTTGTCAGGGGTAGCGGGTAGACTGCTTCAGCAGTGCCTAACGCGGGGTTGTGCAAGCCGGTTGCGCCAGTACGTTGCTGGAATGGCATGGCAGGAAATGCGGTGGCGGGGGTGGCACTCTTGGCAATTTTGCCCGCTACTTTTAACAGGTCTTTATCGTCAAGATCGCACGGGTTAAACAGTTTTGCATAGCCATCAAATACCGCCGCTTGAATATCGGCCTCAGTGGTAGCACCAGACTTTTTAACCGTATCCACTAACGCACGGATGGTGTCAGATACAGACATACGCTGAATTGGCGGGGTAGGGGATTCGTCATTAAATACCTTACCGGCTTCATGGCGTTCCATTTCTGATTGATACAGTTTATTAACATTCGCCGCTTGATCGGGTGATTGTTTAAAGCCTGTTACCGATTTAATCACTGGCGCGTCAGATTGCCATTTTAGGTTTTCCGCTTCGATCTTTTTTTCAAAAGCTTCAGCGTCCTTTTCGGTTTCAAAATAGGTTTGATGCAAACCTAATCTTGCAATGGGGTTGCCATCTTCACCAATGCCAGTTTCATTCAAACGCTGCCATTCTTTAAGCGCTGCATCTGCTTCATGTGCTTTAAAAACCTTATCCATTTGCCGACCGTTTGCAAGTGTGCAATACAGGTGATGACGTTCGGCTACTTCAGGTTTTTTAATTGCGGATTCGATTGAATCACCAACGGTTTTTAAAACATCGCCTGTTTTTGCCGCCATCTGTTCACGGGCATGTTGCGCACGCGCATATTCGGTTGCAATCACTTCGGGGGATGCTTTTAAGCCTTCCTCAATTTTTGCCGCGTATTCGCTTACGGTTTGCTTTGCAGCGTTGGCGCTACTGGTGAATGCCGATGCGGGAGCGGATTCGCTGCTACGGTCGGAATAGGTGCTGATGCTGCCATCAAATTTGCGCGGGGGTTGGCGTAAATGGCGGGTCACGTCATAGCCATGCGCCATCAGGTATTCACGCGCCGCCGCGAATTGCCCGCCTAAGTAATGGAAGGCGTACTCGAAAAAGCTGATGATGATTAGCGAGACAAGAAACGAGCCGATTGTGCCAGACACACCGAACGTTTCACGTAACACGCTCACCAGTGCAGCATAATTCTTTTCGTCCTTTTCCATCGCTTTAGCGGTTGCAGCGAGGGCTAGGGCTTGTGATTGGCTTGCCGTTGCATGGCCTGCAATCATCTTGTTGACGGCTTCAACACGCGCTTTGCTACCTTCACAGTGTTTTTCCTTGCCTTGTGCGAGGCGCTGCTCACATTGCGCTAATTTCACTTCAGCGGCTTGCAGGTCGGCAGAGTAGGGCGATGCACTGGCAGTGCCACCAATCGCGCCAACAATGGCCTTATAGGTTGGTGATTCTTGGCTTTTGGTTTCCATGCGGATTGTATCGCGTTCCATGCCTTGCCCGACTTCGGATAGCAGCGAGAAGGACACCGCCACCACGACCGCTAGAACGGTCGCTTTCTTGCCGCCTGCGACATTGCCCGCACCGTAGAGGATAAATTGGTATCCCGTCATAACGGCAGTGATGCCGACGGCTACGATACCATTAGCCCACTGGGATGCATCCCACTCTAATACGTGCAAATTGCCTGCCAGATAGCCCACCACAAAGTAAGAACTCATCAGGAAGGCTACCGCCGCCGCCAGCATGTAGAACGTTTGGCGGGTCTTGTAATCGCTGTACGCGAGGCCAGCATTGAAGTTTTCGTTATTCATCATTTTTACCTCAGAACCAATAGCTTAAAAGAAGTACGGCGAACGCGAACAGGATAGCCCGCGCTCCGTGTTTGACTTGTGCAGCGACGAAACAGGCCAGACACAAGGTCAAGCCCATCAGGACATACAGCCAATTGCTTGCAGCAGGGAACATGCCCGCGTAATGCAGGCCGAATGCCGTAGGAATCAGCAGGAATGCCGCCCAAACGAATCCGGCAAACAGGAAGGCTATCCACGGAATTAGCGCGTGGAGGCGTTCCCAGTTGATCGGGGCGTTATCGGATAGCGTAGGGGTGTCAAAGTGCTGTAACGCTCTCACAGAGGCAACATGCGCTTGCTCTTGGGGTGTCAGTAGTGGATTGCTCATGACATTGCCCCCACTACTGCCCACAGCGCCGCCACTGCCAGCAACATTGCCCACGCTAAGCCATCCATGACAGGCGGCTTTGTGGTTTGGGTTGTGGCGCTGGTGCGGGTTGCTTGTGTTTTGGTTGGGGGGTTTGCCTGCGGTGGCACTTGTCCGGGTTGCAGGTAGACGTACTTGATTCGCTTGCTCATACCTCTACCTCCTGCATATCGCAATTGAGCCACACTTTGATGCTTGCGCCGCTGGTGGGGTCAATGCCGATGCAATAGCAGGAACAGGCGCGATAATCGCCGGAATCCATGCCGTAGTCGTGATAGTACGAGCCGCCGTTTTCGTCGCACTGCCAGTAATGCCCATCCTCCAGCCAATCCATACGGGGGGAACGATGCATTTACCGTGAAGGTTGGTATAGGCTTGCGTGTTGGTGCGTGCCTGTTCTGCACGTACCAAATCAAGCAAATCGACTTTTAAGCAGTCGAGAATACGTAGGGTATCAATCACGTTTTCGACGTATCCGCTTTTGTGGGTGGATACAGTGCTATCCAGTGCCGCCGCGTGTTGGGCAAAGATCGCCAGACTGTCGGCACGGGCGTGAATGTCACGTAGGAGGGTGTTTAGGTCGCTCATGATTGCGCCCCCTCATCAATGCCAGCCGCCAGCAATTCAAGCAGGGTTAATACGCCGATCAAAGCGTTGCAATGGTTGCCCAGCTTCAGAGCGTTCATGCAGGTGATGTGATTCGAGACAATGGCATGGATTGCCGCGAGGTCGGCAAGGATTGCGCTTGCATCAAGGTTGCCCATTTTGGGCGGTTTTGAGGTATCATTTTTCATACTGGTTACTCTTCTATGGTTGTCAGTAAATGGCTGTTCTGGTGCTAGTAACACCTTGCAGCCCTTAAGCGCCTCTTCCGTTACGGTTGGGGCGTTTTCGTTTGTGGCTTATGCCGCTGTCTGTTTCTGTTCTGCCTCCTTCAATTGCTTCAAAACTTCCATCAATTCACCGTTAAAACTGCGGTTGTTCCGCTTTGCCCGATCTGCAAGCCATGCGTGAAGGTCTGGCTTGAACCGGGTCTGTGTTCTGATTGCTTGGGTTGGCATATTGTCGTTTCCATTGTGACACTGTTTAAGTGTCTTAAGCGTGACATGACACCGCCACAGTGTCAATAGAAAGATGACACTATTTTGATGTAACATTCAGGGATGGAATACACGCGCATAACTTTCAGAATCCCGGTTGATTTGCATCAGGAATTGATGGAAGCATCAGAGGAAAATAGCCGATCTATGAATGCGGAAATAATCGCAAGGCTTCGGCTTGCCAGTGGTTTGCCAGATGGTGAAGAACAGACACTTACAGCCGCGCAAGTGCGCCAGATTGTCCGGGAAGAACTCAGGACAGCAAAGAACCTGCCCGATCAGCTTGATGGTGATTCGCCGCCTTACGTCGTCAAAAAATAGAGCAATCTGCTATTTTCCGCATAACAGGCCGTTATTTTTCAGGGTGGCGTTTTCGGAAACGATACCGCCGCCGTTGGATGCCAAAAACGGACACCCAAAACGAAGCCCTCAATTTGAGGAGTTGCCGCACGCTTCCCAAAACGGACACCGAGTAGCGCCCCACAATACGCCCGCGTGTTCCTGGAGCTGGTGAAGGTCGCATTAGCCGCTACTTAATCCGCAATCAGCCCGAATTCATCCGCAATCGCCCGATCATGGGCATACTTGCACTATTTGCCCTGAATAGTGAAAGCATGGTGAGGGGTTTTGTCAGTTTTGTCAGTTCGACACAGACACGCTTTCGCGTTTTTTAGTCCACGTCCTTCACGCCTTCGAGAAGGTCTAACCATTCCTCATGTTTTGCCGCCGTGTTCAGGTCAATGGCTTGCGTTGGTTTGCCGTGACCACGATCAAGGATTGAATTACAAGCTGATACCCTTGCCGCTGGTGGGCTTGCTTCGTCGCGCATGATTGCCACCAGCGTTTCAAGTGCGTCAATCGTGTACTCTTGAGCAGCTTCACGGATGGGGTGAGTAACCTTGTTTGGTGTGCCGGGTTTGCGCCCGCCTGTCTTTGCTGTGCCTGCTGGTCTTGGCATTGTGTAACCCTCTAATTTCTAAATGTTTTCCATTTTAGAATCAATCGCCCAAAAATGTCAGGTTTTGTCAGGTCGCTACTGTTGATTCAATGCCCGCACGAAACATACATTACTAGAGTTTTATAGAGTTCAAACCTTAACAAACCATAACAGGTTCACACGCCCGCCAGTTTCCGCACTGCCCGGAATCGTAACCCGCCTTGTGAAGCCGTGCCGCTGCCTGATTGGTCGCTGTAGAAGCGCCTCAGTGTGCAGTGATCGTTTAGCCATGCCTAATCCTGCCCATCATTCAGTGGGCAAATTATAACAGCGTTTTTAATTCACTGGTTCAATGGGTGGCGTGGTTTCTTGATCGGGTTTTGATTGGTACGCCGTTGGGGTGTTGGATGCCTGCTTTTCAGGAATAGCAGGAATAGCAGGAATAGCAATAGCAAGCGTGTGAAAGTGAAAACAGGGGTTAGCAAAACACTAAGTTATTGATTATATAGTATATGTATATTTATTAATCACTTACACTTACTCAATATTGATTAGTAATTAACCTAAAAATAGCAGGAATAGCAGGAATAGCAGGAATAGCAAAAAATCAGGGTGGAAATAGCAAACCAATGAGGAGCGATGAATAGCAGAACTGGCAAGAATAGCAGGCAACCAACACCCCAATGGTGAGCACAAAAAAGCCGGGAACTTGCCCGGCTCATTTGATGGTCATTTGATGGAAGCTAACCTGCCCGCAAGGTGTCGAGATAATCCGCCCACGCTTGCAGCATTTCGCGCCGTTCTGTCAGGTAGTCAGCCCGGTTATATGCCCGCCTGACTACGTTCTTGTCAGTGTGTGCAAGCTGTCGCTCTATCACGTCTGAATCCCACGCCCTGCTACCGTCTGGCTTGCGCATTTCGTTCAGGCGTGTGGATGCCATGCCCCTAAATCCGTGTGCGCACATTTCGCCGTCTGTGTAGCCCATATTGCGCAATGCCGCCGTGATGGTGTGGCCTGATAAGTATTGAGCATTCCCGCGAACATTGGGGAACACGTAGCGCCCCCGCCCGGTGTACTGGTGCAAGTCTTGCAGGATAGCCACGGCTTGCAGGGGTAACGGGACGATGTGCCAATGCTGTTCCAGATTTGCCGCCTTGATGTGCTGCTTTGACTTCATGCGGGTGGCTTGAATTGTCCATGTAGCTGTTGTGAAATCGAATTCCGACCACTCAGCCGCCCGCAACTCTCCCGGCCTCAGCATAAGCAGAGGGGCAAGCCGTAGAATGTGCTTTGTCTGGATGTAACCATTGTAAACGTCGATATTGCGTAACAGCTTGCCGATCTCTACAGGGTCGGTAATGGCTGCCCTTGGTTTCTTCACCCTTGGGGCAAGTATCATTGTGGGGTCAATATCCGCCGGGTTACGGTCTGCCACCTCTAACACCATGCCGTATTTGAATGCGCCGCTGGTGATTTGCCGCATCAATGCCGCCTGAGTGGATGCGCCCCGCTTTTCCATTGCCAGCATGATACGTATCACATCCGAGGGGATTACATCCTTTACAGACTTTTGACCGATTACCGGGAACACATCACGGGAAAAAATGCGTAGCACCTTCTCCCGGTATGATTCACACCATTGGCTTTTGTTTCTTGGGAGTTCGCACCAGTCGAGCGCCAGTTCTTTGAATGTGGTCTTGGATGCTTCCGCTACCTTGTCCGCCCGCTTTGCCGTCATCGGGTCTATGCCCTTGGTTAGCCCTACTTTTGCCGCCTTGTGTGTGTTACGCGCCTCAGTAATGGTTATCTGTGGGTACGTGCCAATAGGTAGGGTTTTTCGCTTTCCAGCGTATTGGTAGTCCAGCCGCCAATACATGCCCATTCCGCCAGATTTCAACGGCTTAAGCTTGATATACAGCCCTTCACCATCCACCAACTTTCCTTTGTCCGGGATGATTTCATTTCTGTGAATGGCTTTTAAATCTTTGTCTTTGAGAATGCCCACGGTACTTGCTCCACACTGCGAATAGATACCGCACAAGATACCGCGTCTTATTCGGTATCAGCAAGAATCAAAGCTGTGATATTGCCCCGTAAGTTGTTGTTTTGATACGTAGTGAGGCGGGATGAAATGCTTATGTAGAAAATGCGCCACTTTAGGCACTAATGGCTAATCAATAGTCACCACAAAAAGGGCGCAATGTGCGCCCTTTTTCAAAATGGTACGTGGAACAGTTGGCGAATGCCTTGTTTCATGCGACTGCTGGCACTTTCTGATTGTGATTGCGAGGCAGCAAAGACTTCACGCGGCGTATAGCCAAACGTTTCGTTAAACATGCCAAAGTCGATGCGAAAACTTTCACCTTCCACGTAATAAGAAAGCAATTCAACTAACGGCATTTCGCGATCATGGTGCGGTCTAACGGTTTTAATAAAACCTTGACGGCTTAACTCTGTCGTCGCTTTGATAATGCGCTTGCGATTATTTTCATCGACAACATGCCATGCGATTAAACCACTTTCCGGGGTTGCCTGATCATGGTCAATGGCTTTTAGGGTAAATGTCTTAATCATCGTCTGTTTCCTGTGACCCACCAATAGTAGCAAGTTATCATAAAATTTATATATGATAAATATAAGCTAATGAACCAAAGATGAACAGAGAACAATTATTAAGCAATTAAGCGTGACTAGCCGCTAACGGAATCCAAGTGCCATTGACCAAACCTTCAATGGGTTGGAAGTTAATTTTGTAGCACATTTTGGGCGATTCATCGATCCAATAACCGGGGTACACAAACGCCAAACCGCATTGACGCGCTTGCTCAATTTGCCACAGTACCGCGAATGTACCCAAACCGCGTGCCTCACTGACGGAAGGATCAAAAAAAGTATAAACGGATGATAAGCCATTGTTTAATTCATCCACAGCCGCCACCGCTAACAAACGCTCTTGTTCCCAAAACTCGACTAACCAAGTTTTGCACCAGCGTGTCAGCAAAAATCCGGCAAACGTATCCATGCTGTCCGTATCCATACCCCCACCGGTATGGCGTTGTTGAATATAATCCCGATACAAGGCAGCGTATTCGTCTTTAAAACCACTACGATTTACCACCACCCGTAAATCTTGATTACGTTTCCAATTGCGGCGCTGGGAACGGTTGGGTTTGAACGCATTCACCGCAATACGGCTGGAAACACAAGCGCTGCAATGGCGACAATGCGGACGGTAAACATCACCGCCACTGCGCCGAAAGCCACTATCCAACAAGCGCCCATACAACTCAGACGTCATCTTATAACAAGGGTCAACCAACAAATTCATTGCCTGACGATCAGGCAAATACGGGCAAGGATGCACAGCAGTGATATACAGATTAAGACTGGCTTCTGCTGACATCCGATTCATGACTCAACAACTCCCACTGGAACAGACTGCTTTACGCAAGCCATCAACATTTTCAAGCTGAATGCTACCGCGTTGTTCGTTAAGAAACCCTTGGCGCTTCCAATCCGACAGAAAACGGCTCACGGTTTCGATCGTCAAACCCAATAATTCACCGATTTCAGCACGAGATAATGATAAAGCCACCCAACCACCGTTGCTGTTTTCACACCAACGAATCAGGAACGAAGCGAGACGCTCGGCGGCTTTTTTAGCACCCAATTCCAACATCATGTCTTCAGCTTCACGCAAATGCTGAATCCAACGTTTCATCATGGTGTTTTCAATTTCGGCATTTTGTTTTTTTAATTCTGACAGATCTGCTAAGGGTAAACGGCAGACTTCAATGTCATTAAGGGGAATCGCGGTATGGTTATAAGCTTCCCCGGCGAAACCGTCGAAACCAAACAAATCACCGGTACGCAACACCCGTACAATCTGGGTACGGCCATTAGGCAGGGTTTTAATCAGCTTCACCAAGCCTTTGCGCAAGGTAAACGCATTCACGGAATTATCGCCCTGATGGTAAACCGTTTCATCGGCAGCATAGGTGACGACAGACGGTTGAAACGCCTGTATTTCAATGAGCCTATCCCGTGGCAATTGCGCAAAAATGCTCAAATGCCGAATCTGGCAGGATTGGCAGTGTCCCCTACCTTTGATGTTTGACATACCCTCTCCTTAGTTTTACCGCTAGTATAACGGCATATTACCCTTATACTCTAAGTGTATGGAGAGGGTATGGCAAGAAGCCCGCGTTACTGCGCGAGATTTTTCACGACCACAAAAGCACCGCGCAAATCGCCTTCTTTATAACCCGTGGCTTTGTCTTGTGGGTACAGCTCGGTTAACTTAGCGGTGACGGCTGGGCTGAGTTCGGTGCCGTGGCATTTCAAACAAACCGCAGCGGTCGGGATCGCTTTCATGAAACGGAATTCATTGTTGACCACTTCCGCGTAAGCGATGGTTGCAGGGTCTGCACCGGCGGCTTTTTTCGCTTCAAAATCGTTTAATACAGCGGTTTGCCATTCATTGGCCTGACCCATTACTGGGTTACGGTTTTTCAAGCTTACCCGGCTGACTTCCATGCCCTTTTCGGCTGAAACGGCTTTGGCAATTTCCGGCGCTTTGGTGTGGCAAATGCCCATCGCTTCAACCGGGCCACCGGCTTTCATGGCGGCTTCGAGTTCGCCTTTGAGTGTACCACCCAAGGCTTGTACAGCACCTTTGGCGGATTCTACCAACGCGGCTTTGTCAACGGCGGGCGCAGCAGATGCCGGAGCCGCTTGTTGTGCAGCGACGTCGGTTTGAGCCGGAGCAGCAGCAGGCGCTTCAGCGGCTTTCTCTGCTTTTTCACCGCACGCGGTCAGCAATGCTGCCAAACTCACCATTACCATATACTTATTCATATCAACACCTTCACATTAAAAATAATAACCTAAAGCACGCCGAGCAAACTGCCTGAACCCTTGCCTCGGTGCATTGAAAAAGATCAAAAACTATCGGCTAAGCCAGCTTCATCCTTGATGAACAAAATATTATCGACCTTACCAGCTTTCACTTTCACCAGGGTAACGTGATCTTTTTGACGCGGCATGAACGCCAAATCTGCGGCCTCATAGCCCAGCACAATCGTGTAAGGGCGTTCCTGCATTTTTGGAATCGCAAACATTTTAGTAATCATGCTCGGCATCCCGCTAATGTCTGCCAGAAAATACGCCTGCTTGCTGATCAGAAAATCGGGCGTTTGCTGTTTCAGATAATCATTGACCAAATCGGATGCGGGTTTTTCCACCGTGAATAACAGCGTTTGAACGTCTGGCGCAACCGTGACGGCTTTATCGTGCTGATCTTTCAGCGTAATCGCGGGCAAACTATCGCCGACTTTCAATTCAGCCGCAAATGCGGTGGTATTCAAGCCGACACACAGCAAGGTAAGTAATAACAATTTTTTCAACATAAAAACCTCTCAGGTTCATTAGGGTTAGTGATCGTGGTGGTCGCCGTCATGCCCGTTATCCAAGCTCCACTGGTATTGCAGCATGAATTGGTCAAAGGTTTTGTTGACAGCTTCGCTGCGCCCGTCGCCGTTGGTGTCTTCGCCGACATCAAAATTGTTATGAGCAGCTTCCAAGCGTACTTGGTGCTGCTTGGCTGGCTGCCAAGTCACTGCAACTGTATTGCGTTTCATATCATTAAAATAGCTGGTCTGGGTTGGGAATGGCGCAACGCTAGGGCGACGGGCTTCATGCGTGCCACCGACGCGTTCGTGGCGCAAACCCACCTGCCATTTCGGGGCAACATGGTAAGTCCCCTGCATCGAATAGCCGTCCACATGCAAATCACGCGGTTGCCCGATCAGATTGGGCTTGTCTTCGTGGAAATTCAGCGTCAAGTCTTTGTTCTGGTAAAGGTATTCGGCGGCGACTTTGAAATTGCCCACCTCTCCACTCTTGCCCGCATCGTGTTGATAAGCGGCACTGGTACTCCACAGCGTGGCTTCGCCGCTCAAACCGTGATCGGCCTCGTTGATGCCGGGGTGGTACTGGTGCAATTCCTGATGCTGGCGCGATTGGAGGTAGGATACACCGCCGCTGATGGCGTGTTTTTCGCCCAATTCTTTTTCAGCTTTGAGGTAAACATGGCTGACTTGCGGGAAATCGGGGTGTTCGGGGTAGCTAATATTGGCGGTTTTACCCTTGCTGGTTTTATACCCCGTGACACTTTCCTCTTGCGCGGCAATGCCACGATTGCCGCCATCCAGCAGTTCCACGCCGGTTTTTAGGTGCGTTCCGGCAATTTCCGGTTGCCATTCCAGTTGCATACCTTTTTCGATCAAACCGCCGTCCAGCAGCATTTGCACCGGCAAGTTTTGCTGCACGAAGTCAGACTCGTGCGGGTGAATATTGTTTGCGCCGAAAGCACTCAATAGCTTGCCCGCTTTGACGCTGGTATTGGCAGGCAGGTGGTAACGCGCCCACGCTTCTTCCAGTTCGGCTTCACCGGCTTCGGGCAAAATCACGCCTTTGATGCTTCCATCGAGCTTGTCGCTGGCTTGCCAATCCAGCCCTGCTTCGATGCTGCGCAGGTGTGCGCCCTGCTCCAAGCCGCCGTGCGAATGACCTTCATGCCCACCCGCACCATCCTGATGAACGTTGTAAACACCGAGGGCTTGCCCCGCATAACTGCCTGCGTCGCCGCCTTCCGAATCGCCATACAGCACGGAATCGACGTACAACAGCGGCTCAACGTCCGCCGCTAACACCTGACCCGACATCAGCAACACACCGAGTGCGATATTTCCCTTCATTTTCTCATTCTCAACTTGCAACAAAGTTGCAAATTATAACACAAGAAAACCGGAGTGCTGTTTGAGATTCCGCAATTCATCTCAGAGTTGGCGCGGTTTCAACACTTTATGTTCAAACACAAAACTGCCGAAGGGGATGAATGCGGCAAACAAGCCCATCCCCAATTGTTGCAAGTTCAGGTGTTTGCCTGCAAAAAAAGCCATTAAGGTGACGACATAGACAATAAAGGCTGCGCCGTGGATCGAACCCATCAGGGTCACGGCTTCGGGGTAGCCGAATAAGCGTTTGGCAGGAACAGCCAAAAACAGTAGCAATAACAGCGTGCTGCCTTCGAGGATGGCAATTTTACTCAGCATGGGAATTCTCGGTAGCCTTGGTTAAGTGGCTAGGATGGGGCTTTTCCGAGTATTTTACTTTGATATTTCTAAATTTGATAAAAGTTTAATCAAAAATCAGGTGCAACTTTGCGATTTTGCAAAACAATCTAAATTAGAAATTAATAATATAGTGACATATTAATTTTTAGATGGGTAACATCGCTATGTTCAACTTACGTCATAAATTGGGGGATGCTTATTCTCCATTATATTTTTTGTCTGCATTGGGCGCAGGTGGCGCGGTTGTCACCTTTTTTATGTACCTGATGTTCATGACCCCGCACAAAGGCACGCCGATACCCACATGGGAATCGTTGCAGGCAGTGCTGCAAGGTGACAACCCCATGTTGCAACTGCTGGTAGCCGTTTCGCTGTTGGGAATTATCGTACTTTCTGTGTTGCATGTGCGCTTGCTGGTATGGAATGTGAATGAATACCGCTACTTCCGCCAAAGCGCAACCTTCCATAAATTGCGCCAAAGCAATTCGGAAGTGCAATTTATGGCGATTCCACTGACATTTGCGATGACGATTAACGTCGGTTTCATTTTGGGTGCGCTGTTTGTGCCGGGATTGTGGAATGTGGTGGAATATTTGTTCCCGCTGGCAATTCTAGCATTCGGGATTACTGGCTGGTTTGCAGCACGTATTTTCATTGATTTTATGAGTCGGGTGCTGGTCACGGGGCATTTTGATTGCAGCCGCAATAATAACCTGAGTCAGATGCTGGCCATTTTTGCGTTTGGCATGGTTGGGGTGGGGTTTTCCGCTGCGGCGGCGATGAGCGAAGTGCCGCTGACCTCCGGTATTGGTTTGGTGCTATCACTGCTGTTTATTAGTACGGCAAGTTTATTGGCAGTCACCAAGTTGATTTTGGGCTTCCGCGCTATGTTGGAACATGGCATTGACCGTGAATCCTCGGTGTCATTGTGGATCATTATCCCTATCATTACCGTGAGTGGCATTGCGCTGTATCGCTTGTCAATGGCGATGCACCACAATTTTGGCTTGCATGTTGAACCGGTTGAAAGCCTTGGGCTACTGACCGTGCTGCTCAGTGTGCAAATTTTGTTTGCGATACTGGGCTACGCTGTCATGAAAAAGCTGGGCTATTTTAATGCTTATGTGTACGGCAAGGAAAAAAGTGCGGGGTCATTCGCGCTGATTTGCCCAGGGGTCGCGGGTTATGTGATGGGCTTTTTCTTTATCCATGTCGGGCTGGTCGGCACCGGCTTGCTGGAAAAGAATTCGCTGGCGTATTTCTTCCTGCTCGTGCCGTTGGTGGTGTTGCAAATCCAAACCTTGTGGGGTTTGTTTCACTTGAATGCTAAGTTGTTGAAACAACAGCCGCTACTACCGCTGCCGATAACGGCGTAACTACTCATCAATCCCCACGGCACGACGCAACCCGGCAGCATCCAGCATTTGGATGTTGCCGCGAGCTTCCCCGATAAAGCCCTGACGTTTCCAATCCGCAAGGAAACGGCTGACGGTTTCAATCGTCACGCCCAATAACTCCCCGATTTCACCGCGATTCAAGGGCAACGCTACCCACGTATCCGGCGCATTGCCCGCACACCAACGCAATAAAAATGATGCTAACCGTTCAGCCGCTTTTTTCGCGCCTAATTCCACCAACATGCTTTCGGCGCGGTGCAGGCGTTCCAGCCAACGCTTGGTCATTTCGGTTTCAATTTTAGGGTGGGTTTGCTTGAGTTTGAGTAAATCCGACAAGGGTAAACGGCAAACTTCCACCGTATTGAGTGCGATAGCCGAATGCTTATAATCGACCCCCGACAAACCGCCAAATCCGAAGAAATCCCCATCGCGCAGCAATTGTACAATGTGCGAACGCCCATCCGCTAACGTATTGACAATTTTGACAAAACCTTGGCGCAAAGTGAACGCATAACGAGCATCCATCCCTGATGGTAGATAATTTCATCCGGCGCATACTGGATAATGGCGGGTTGAAACGCCTGAATTTGTTCCACCTCGGTGGCATCCAAGGTAGCAAAAATCGTAATGGGTCGAATACTACAGGTCGAGCAATGACCTTTGGCTTGTTGGTGTGGCACGCGCATTACCCTTGGGAAATATTATTAGTGATTTATAATATACCCATGTTGTGATCAGGCGCAAAATTAAGGGTAATTGAACCCGAACGCTCGTATTTGAAATCTCAAACCGTCCGCGCCGCCAGCCGCACAGATTACACCGCACATTTGCCTACATCGACAAGATCCATTACCTCCCCAAGCTGGAGCAAGCGGGCAGCCACTTGTTTCTGATGCGCCCGCGCCATTTCGGTAAAAGCCTACTGCTGTCGATGTTGGAATATTATTACGACATTGCGCACCGCGACGAATTTGACACACTGTTTGGCACGCTGCATATCGGGCGACACCCCACACCACTGCACAATACCTACCCCGTGCTGTTCATGGATTTCAGCGGGATTGATACTGATAGTGGGCATGATGCGATTTTGCAGCGCGTCACTGAAAAAGTGGATAACTACCTGTTGGGTTTCTTGCAACGTTATCACTTCCCTCAAACCATGCAGGCAGACATTGCGGCAAAAACTTCCCCGGCTGCTAAAATGGAACGCTTTGTGGAACTGCTTGGTGAGCAGAAATTCCTGCTGCTGATCGACGAATACGACCACTTTGCCAACAGCATTCTCGCGGATGACCTGCAACTGTTCCAAAAAATCATGGGCAAAGGCGGGTTTGTACGCAGTTTTTACGAAGTGCTGAAAACTGCCACTCAGCGCGGCACACTTGACCGGCTATTTGTCACGGGGGTTACGCCAGTAATGCTAGATAGCATGACCAGTGGCTTTAATATTGGTGTGAATTTGTCGCTGCATGAAGATTTTAATGAAGCAGTGGGCTTTACCGAAGCGGAAGTTATCACTTTATTGCAACCGCTGGCGGATGCCTGCCCTTTATCGCTGGAAAAACTGCTGAGTGATGCCCGTGCTTGGTACAACGGCTACCGCTTCAATCTCAAGGCAGAGCAAAGCGTTTATAACGCCAATATGCTGCTGTATTTCGTCAAAAATTTTGACCGCAAGCGCTGCGAATACCCCAAGCCGATGCTGGATGAGAACATCGCCTCGGACTACGGCAAAATCATGAAGCTGTTCACCATCGGCAACCGTGATGACAATTTCGCGGTGCTGGATGAATTGTTGAATGCGGGTGAAGTGCAAGCCACCCAGCGGCATACGCTCGACTTTGACAAGGAGTGTCTTGACCGCAGCGATTTCATCAGCCTGCTGGCTTACAGGGGAGTTATCACCTTAAAACGTGATTCGTTGGCTGGGCAAGTTTTCACCATCCCCAACCAAGTGATCCGCCAGTTGTGTTTAAGGTCAACTTCCAGCATTTGATTGAGCTGAAATACAACAAAAAAGGCGATGGTGACAAAGGTTGGGAGGCCAAGAAACAGGAAGGCATTCAGCAAGTGCGAGGCTATTTACAATTGCCCAGCATTGCAGCGCTCAAGAACTTGAACGCTTGGCTGATCGTGACGGATACGCAGCGCGTGGAAGTGTCGCGGCTGGCTTAAATGCGTGCCAGAAGCAAAAGCCTTGGTTAAAGCCGCGAGGATGGGGCTTTCCAAATGATCTGCTTTGATATTTTCAAAACTGTATGAAATAACACATAGATGACGAATTTGTGATCGAAACTCCCAAAGACATGCTGGAACAGGCGATGCGTCAATCCACGCGCTACTGCGCCAATCCACACAGCCCAACCTGTCGCGTTTTTACATATTTCTTTTAAAAACAAACTATTGAATTATTGGCACGGCATTTGCTATTTATCAAATCAGGGTCAATAGCATGAGTCCTGTACAATAGCTTTAACCACAAACAGTATGTATTCCAAAACCTTATCCAGCCAATCACCCCGAATGCAGGCAGTCTTGCGGGCAGTCGCACAGGTTGCGCGTACTAACGCCTGCGTGCTGATTCTGGGCGAATCCGGCACGGGCAAGGAACGGGTTGCACAAACCATCCACGCTGCCAGCCCGCGCAGCCAACAAGCCTTTATCACCATCAACTGCACCACCCTGCCCGCTACACTCGCAGAATCCCTGCTGTTTGGGCATATCAAAGGCGCATTCACCGGCGCAAACGATCATCACACCGGCTTGATTGCCGCTGCCGATGGCGGAACGCTATTTCTCGACGAAATCTGCGAACTGCCGCTGCACTTGCAACCCAAACTGCTGCGTTTTCTGGAACAGGGGGAAATCTTACCCTTGGGCAAAACTCAGCCACAGCGCATCAATGCACGGGTGCTTGCCGCCACGCATTGCAACCTGTCTGATCGGGTAGCAACGGGTCAATTCCGCTCTGACTTGTTTTACCGCCTCAATGTCGTACCGCTGGAACTGCCGCCCCTGCGCGAACGTCAGGAGGACATCGCGCCGCTGATGCAACATTTTCTGGCACATTTTGCCCACCAACACCAGCAAGCAAAAAGTACGCTGGGGCCAGCCGCCCTGACGCTGTTGCTAGCCTATTCTTGGCCGGGCAATGTACGGGAACTACGCAACCTGTGTGAAAAACTCAGCATTTTGCAGGCGGGGCGCAGCATTACCCCGGATAACTTGCTGGCCTCGCTACGCTCCCAACCAACACCCACGCCGCAAACCAATACCGATAGCGGGCGTTTTGTCCTGCCGGATAGCGGCGTGAAGCTGGAAGAACTGGAACGCCACTTGCTGCAAGAAGCGTTGAAACGCACCTACGGGAATAAAACCAAGGCGGCACAGTTGCTGGGAATCAGCCGCGATGCGCTCAATTACCGGCTGAAAAAGCACGATCTTGTCTAAACCATCCGTCAGTTCAAGTACTACCAACTGCTTTCTTAATCGCCGCCTGAGCCTTATCGCTATAACCCGCGAACATCGCACTCATGATTGCCACCGCCTCTTTCGGTGCAGTTTCCGGTGTACCCGCATTGAAAGGCGGTTCAGGCGCGTATTCGGCTAACAATTGGATATTTTGCGCGTAAAATGGGTCACGCAATTCCGCGATCACGGTTAAGCCCAGATCAATACCCGCTGTCACGCCCGCCCCCGTAATTCGGTTGCGGTCACGCACCACCCGTTGATTCACCGGGATTGCCCCACCTGCCACCAGTGCATCCCGCGCTACCCAGTGGGATGTTGCCTTATAACCCTCCAACAGCCCCGCCCCTGCAAGGATCAACGACCCCGTACAAGTGGAAGTCACGAATTTGGCACGAGAACCACGATCCCGCACAAATGCCATCAGCTTTTCATCACCCAAGGCTTTGATAACCGATTCACCACCGCCGGGAATAAACAGCACGGTTAAATCTTTGGGTACATCGTCATACGTCGCTGTCGGCACAATGGTGACTTTGGTATCACTGGTGACAGGTTCAAGCGAGGATGAAACGAGGTGTACGGTTGCCCCCATCAACCCGCCCAACATGTATTGCGGGCCGATCAAATCCAACGCAGTAAATTCAGGATAAAGCAGCATGGCAATCTGATCAGGCTTTGTCCATTCGGGTGGCATCATGGACATATCATGCTCAGGCTTGGCATCCGTTTTAGCGGTTGCTGGCGTAGTCGCGGGTGTTGCTTTGTCAGCATCAGCAGCCAATAAGCGGCTGCTGATACCTGCCAACAACATGCCCAACGCGCCAGCCATAAAATGACGACGGTTTTTCATGGGGTACTCCTAAAATTTGATTGCCGTGCTGAGGTAAACCGTGCGGTCAGCACCAGGTGCAACCCGCCCACTAAAATAATTGAATCGCTCAAAATACTGTTCATTCGTCAGATTTTTGACTGTCAACGCCGTTTCAAAGCGTTTGGTTTCATAACCGACTTTCGCATCCACGGTATGGAATGCCGGTGCTTTGAAATCATTGCTCCCTGTTAGCATCGCTTCGGACTGTGCATACACGCCCGCGCCAACACTCACGCCTTTGGCTTTACCCGTTTTAAAAGTGTAATTTCCCCAGACACGCCCAGAATGTTCAGGCACACCCGCTAGCTTATTGCCCGCCGGAATCGCCCCCGCCGCTTTGGTGTAGGTCGCATCGGTCTTGGCATAGTTGGCGGTCAAGCTAAAACCGGGGTTCGGCTGCCAGACCACATCCACTTCAGCCCCTTTGGAACGCTCCGCCCCATTCGGTAACGAAGTCATTCCCCCCGTTGCGGGGTCAGGTATGCCGGTATTGTCACGGTCAATCTGGAATGCCGCCACCGAGCCGGAAAGCTGTTGATTGGCGCTAAACTTGATACCCGCTTCGGTTTGCTTGGACTCAATCGGTTTGGGCGTATCACTGTAGTTTGCCCAACCGACCCCACGCAACCCTTCGCTATAACTGGCAAACGCCGAGGCGTTTGCGTTCATATCCACCACCACACCCGCACGGGGCAAGAGCTTGGTTTCAGACGTGTTTTCATCAGCACCGAAACTGTCTGCATACACCACCTCGACTTTTGCCAGTTTTGCGCCACCGAGCACATGCACCCGGTCATTCATGCTGTGTTGCGCTTGGGCATAAACACCGGATGTTTTATTCGCCACCTTGCCCGCCCAACGAAACGCCGTATTCGGGTCAGTGTAAGGCAGGGCAAAAACCGGATTGGTCAAATCAACCACCTCTGCGCCATCGGTATCCATAAAGCCTTCGTCATCCAAGGTACTGTGCTCGACCCCGACAAGCACCTCTGTTTTGGTTTTCTCCGTTTTGAACTCACCTTTGACATCGGCAGTCACGCTAACGTCTTGTTGTTCCTGATAAACATTGACGTTGGTCACGCCCCAGCTAGACCCTACCGTGGGTGCATTCGCGGTGAAACCGTCACCCCCGATCAAAGTTTGACCTTTTTCATCAAAATCACTGTTGGCAGTACGCACCTTGGCAGCAACCGACCAAGTATCATTCAGTTGGTGATCCAAATTCGCCGCAAGGCTATCCAGCGCAGAGGTGGAGTTCGGCAAATCTTTGTTGCCTAAAAACAAATCCCGATTAATTTTAAAATCGCCCGCAATCGTGCCAGTGGCAGGCAAGCCTTGATAATCCTGCCCTTCCCAGCGCGAGGTTTTTCCTTGCAGAGTCAAGGTGGTTTTGGCGTTGTCGGTAAGCTTCAGGGTTGGGTTCAGGTTATAACTTTCGCGTTCCATGCCTTCCACTTGGCTCTTGGATTGTGTGTATTCCCCTGTCACACGCAATTGCGCGGTTTCACTCAGCGGCTGATTGAGGTCAAATGAAGGCTTAAGCAAATCGTGACTGCCAATCGTTATGCCTACTTTGCCAAATTTCTCTTTTTCTGGCTGTTTCGATACCAGATTCACGGTTCCACCGACCGGCGTGCCTGAACTACCACCGTATAACACCGCATTGGGGCCTTTTAAAACTTCGATCCGCTCAATATTGACGGTGCTTTCCCTGTCGCCGAGGTTATAGTTCAGGTTTGCCCCATCTTGTGCCTGTTCAGCCGAAAAACCGCGCACTAACGTTGCTTCCCAGCCCGGAATGGTTAAAGGGTTGTTGGGTACAACACCGCTGACATTGCGTAGGGTTTCACTCACTGACTGTACCTGCTGGTCTTTCATGAGCTTGTTGGGAACAACTTGCACAGACTGCGGAATTTTCTTTAATGGCGTGCGGGTTTTGGTGGCGCTATCGGCGGTAAATGCTTGATAACCATCCACTTCCCCGGCGCTTGTCCGGTCGGTTTTGCTGCCCATGACAGTAATGTCTGCTAAGGCATCCACAGCAGGCGGATCAGCAAAACCACTCAAAGGGGCGAGTGCGGACAAAATGGCAAGACACAAAGCGGAACGTTTGAGCATGAACAGACTCCAAGTTGACAAATATCAAATTTTAGCTAGGGCAATTGTTATGCCATTGGCTCTAATGGCTTATTTCATAAAGACTTTCGGATAACATGGCGCTGTATTCCCTTGAACATTCGCGTGAAATAACACAACCAATGAGTCATAAAACACAGGTCGCCGTCAGCGTGGTTTGCTTAACCTGTTTTCTGCTACGCAATGTTCGCCCAGTACCGTGTTCATGACGTGCCATTTGCCACAGGCAACCGTGATTTAACACAGAAAAATCATCGAAATATTCAGCAAGTCATTGAAATATAAAACTTCCAGAACATGGCACACTAATTGCGTTTAGGGTAGCCAACAACCTTTTTGTCATTATCTGGAGGCTCTATGATCAGCGATGCAGTCGTCGATCTCTCGCGCTGGCAGTTCGCCATTACCGCGCTGTACCATTTCTTGTTCGTCCCGCTGACGCTGGGCATGACCTTTATGCTCGCCATCATGGAATCCGTCTACGTGATGACAGGCAAGCAAGTCTACAAAGACATGACCCGCTTCTGGGGCAAACTGTTTGGCATCAACTTTGCCCTCGGTGTCACCACCGGCTTGACGATGGAATTTCAGTTCGGCACCAACTGGGCGTATTACTCGCATTACGTCGGCGACGTATTCGGCGCACCGCTGGCGATTGAAGGCTTGATGGCGTTTTTCCTCGAATCCACCTTCGTCGGGCTGTTCTTCTTCGGTTGGGATCGGCTGAGCAAAACCTCTCATTTGATGGTCACATGGCTGATGGCGATTGGCACGAACTTATCCGCGCTGTGGATTCTGATAGCCAATGGCTGGATGCAAAACCCGGTCGGCTCCGAATTCAGCTATGAAACCATGCGCATGGAAATGGTCGACTTCGCCGCTGTGCTGCTCAATCCGGTGGCGCAGGTCAAGTTCGTGCATACCGTAGCGGCAGGTTATGTGACTGGCGCAATGTTCGTGCTGTCAATCAGTGCGTGGTACATCCTCAAAGGGCGTGATCTCGGCTTTGCCCGCCGTTCATTCGCGGTCGCTGCCGGGTTCGGTTTTGCCGCTATCCTCTCCGTGATCTTGTTGGGTGACGAAAGCGGTTACGAAGCGGGTGACGTGCAAAAAATGAAACTGGCAGCGATTGAAGCGGAATGGGAAACCCACCCTGCCCCCGCTGGTTTCAACTTGATTGCCTTCCCCGATCAGGAAACAGGCACCAACAGCGTTGAGGTGAAAATCCCGTGGGCATTGGGCTTGATTGCCACCCGCTCGCTCACGGAAGAAGTCAAAGGCATCAACGATCTGGTGAAAGAAAATGCCCAGCGCATCCGCAGCGGTATGTTGGCTTACGGCATACTCCTCAAGTTGCGCCAGAATACCGCCACGGAAACTGAAAAAGCCCAGTTTGAACACTTGCGCAAAGACTTGGGTTACGGGTTGTTGCTGAAACGCTTTACCCCGAATGTGACCGACGCTACCGAAGCGCACATCAAACTCGCCGCGCAAGATACCGTCCCGCACGTAGCCCCGCTGTTTTGGACATTCCGCATCATGGTAGCAGCGGGTTTTCTAATGCTGGTGCTGTTTGCAATGGCATTTTATTACACCGCGAAAAAGACCGCGTGCAGCAAGCCGTGGCTGCTGCGCTTTGCCTTTTACAGCTTGCCGTTACCGTGGATTGCGATTGAATGCGGTTGGTTTGTGGCGGAATACGGTCGCCAACCGTGGGCGATTGGTGAGGTATTACCGACGTTCTTGGGCACATCCACCTTGACGGAATGGGATTTGATCGGGTCTATCGCTGGGTTTGTGTTTTTCTACACCGTGCTGCTGGTGGCAGAAATGTACCTGATGATCAAGTTCGCCAAGCAAGGGCCAAGCAGCCTGCATACCGGCGGCTACCATTTCGAGGCAAACGCTAAAGGAGTACAGGCATGATTTTCGATTACGAAACCTTCAAGGTGATTTGGTGGGTACTGGTGGGCGTGCTGTTTATCGGCTTTGCCCTGACGGATGGCTTCGACATGGGTGTGGGCGCATTGCTGCGCATTGTTGGTAAAACCGATGAGGAACGCCGCGTAGCCATCAACACGATTGCGCCGCATTGGGATGGCAATCAGGTGTGGTTGATTCTGGCGGCGGGGGCAATTTTTGCAGCTTGGCCAATTACGTTCGGGGCGGCCTTTTCAATGCTGTACTGGGGGTTGGTGCTGACGCTGTTTTCACTGTTTTTCAGACCCGTCGGGTTTGATTACCGCTCCAAGATTGCTGATCCGCGCTGGCGCAATACGTGGGATTGGGGCTTGGTGGCTGCGGGGGTGATTCCGCCGCTGGTGATTGGGGTGGCGTTTGGCAACCTGTTTTTAGGGGTGTCGTTCCAGTTTGATGAGTTCTTGCGGGTGAGTGGGCAAGGTTCATTCTTTGGATTGTTTCATCCGTTTGCGGTGTTGGCAGGATTGGTTAGCTTGCTAATGTTCACCATGCAAGGCGCAACTTACCTGATGATGCGCACGGATGCGGACGTGTATGCGCGTTCACGTAAGGCAGCGCAATTGACCGGGCTGGGTGTGTTTGTCACTTTCGCGCTGGCAGGTATTTGGTTGTGGGCTGGCATTGATGGCTATGCCATTACCCAAATGCCAGCACATGATACCTTGCCGAATCCGGTGGCGAAAACGGTTGTGCCAATGGCGGGTGCATGGCTGGCGAATTACAGCCTTTATCCAACAGCGATACTTGCACCCATCACAGGTCTGTTAGGTGCATTGGGTGTGGTAGCAGCGGCTGGCTCAAACCGTCCGGTGATGGGCTTTATCAGCAGCTCTTTGAGCATCGTCGGGATCATCATGACCGCAGGGGTATCATTGTTTCCGTTCGTGATGCCCTCCAGCTTGAACCCTAGCCATAGCCTGACCATTTGGGATTCGGCTTCTAGCCATTTGACGCTGGCAATCATGTTCTGGGCAGCAATGATCTTTGTACCCATCATCCTGTTTTACACCTTCTGGTGCTACAAGCAGTTGTGGGGCAAGGTCACTGTGCAGTTTATCCGTGACAACGACCATTCGGTTTATTGAGGAGGTTTGCTATGTGGTATTTCGCGTGGATTTTAGGAGTGCTGCTTGCGTGTGCATTCGGCATTATTAATGTGATGTGGCTGGAGTTTCATGGCGATCTGGAAAGTGCTGACCAATAGCCAACAAATACAATAACAAACCCTCTCTAACACGGTTTTCCGGGGTGGTTGTGTTCCCAAAGGCCACCCCGGATTTTTTACAGTCTCAATAGTTAGTTGAGTTTGAGCGTGGCATCCTTATCCAGTTCTTGCGCAGAAGCTCCCTTATCTGTTACCCATTCCGCTTTGACTTTCTGGAAACCTTCCGGGAATGCCGCAAACAGTTTGGTGGTCACTTCCTTCAATTCGGCGGGTTTGGCGCAGGCAAACGTCCAAGTCACATCCATGTCGTTATGGGTTTCACCGTCCTTGTGGTCATGATCAGCATGGTCGGCGTGTTCTTCCTTGCCTTTATCCTTGTCTTCATGATCGTGATCGGCATCCTTCTCCGCTGCTTCCGCATTGCCTAACAAGGCAGAAACCACTTCGGCACTTTTCAAGGTACATTCCGCTTCGGGGTTGATGCTGAACAGGTCTGCTCCGGCTTCCAGCTTGGCTTTAGCATCTGCCAATTTTTTCTTATCCTCATCGGTGCTGGCGGCGTGTTCAAAGCCGACGATGTTGGCAGCGGGGGATTCGAGCATAATTTCCAGCCCTTCCGCCCCGGCAGCAAGGCTCAACGTAGCAGCACCGTGTTCGTGTGCGCCGTGTTCTTCGTGGCCTTCGGCTTCATGTTCGTGCGTTTCGGTTTTGGCTTTATCATCGTGCGCTTCGTGCTTGTGGTCGTCGGCGTAAACACCACCAGCAGACAGGGCAACGAACAGGCTGAGGGTACTGATCAAAATGTGTGGAAATTTCATGGTGTTCTCCGGTTTTACTGATTTTCGAGGGTTTTCGTGAAAGAAGACAGCAAATTGCTGACAAAGGTTTCATCCAGGTCAGCGGTAATAAAGACGAAACGGCTGCGCTGGTCGTCATCAGGCCAGCGCGGCAGTTCCACCGAGGGGTAAAACAGGTGCTGGACGGCGTGCAGTACCACCGGGCGACCGGGGTATTCTTGCACATTGACAATGGCTTTCATGCGCAGTAGGCGATGGCTGCAAAAACCGGTCAGGGTTTCCAGTGCATCCACAATGCCCTGCCAAGGCAAGGGGTGGTCAAACACCAGCGAAAAACTGCGGATACGCCCGTCAATGCCGGGGGAAGCAGGCAGGCTGGGGTTACGGATGCCGGGGCGCATCGGTGCAAGCGGCGTTATCAGACGGAAATTATCCACCGCCAGCCATTGCTGCGCCTTGGCGGGTTCAGTTTGGTGGTATGCCCGCAGTTTGAAAACATGCTCAGGGTCTACATTGCCGTTCAGCACCGGGACAATCGGTGCCGCTGGGTTGAGTTTGGCAAGGCGGCTTTCAAGCTGGGCAATTTTGTCTGCATCGGCGAGGTCGGTCTTGGTCAGCAGCAGACGGTCAGCCGTCGCCACTTGTCTGACAGCCTCGAAATGCGCATCAAGCTGGCTATCGGCAAACAGTGCATCGACAGTAATGACCACGCCATCCAGATAATGCCGCCACGCCACCCAGTCGGAACGCAGCAGGGTTTCCATCACCGATGTCGGGTCGGCAACCCCGGTGGTTTCGATGATGATGCGTTCATAGGGTGGCAATGTGCCGTCGCGCCGCCCCATCCACAGATTTTTCAGGGTGGGAACCAGCGAACCCTGAATTTCACAGCAAATGCAGCCGCCGTTGAGCAATGCCATTGGCCCTTGGGTATCACCGACCAGTTGATGATCCAGCCCGACACTACCGAACTCATTCATAATCACCGCCGTCAACGGCGGGATGCGCAACAATCGTTCCCAGAATGACGGTTTCAATAGGTTATTAAGGACAGTGGTTTTGCCGCTGCCCAGAAAACCGCTGAGGATGGTAATCGGAAAGCGGTTATCCACCACGTCATCCGGGTGCTGCTGTGTGGTTGGGGTCATGCTTGGGTCACTTTGCTGCCAATGCCTGATACAAGGTTTCGATATTGTGCTCCATCATTGCCAGATAAGTCCCGGCGACACCATCCGCAGGTGACAAGGCATCTGCATACAATGTCCCACCTACTGTTGCACCACTTTCAGCCGCAATCTGTTCCAGCAAACGCGGTGATACCATGTTCTCCACAAAAACGGCGGTGATCTTTTCAGCACGAATCTGCTCAATCAAGGCCGCCACATCTTTGGCAGTCGCCTCCGTTTCGGTGTTAATGCCTTGTGGGGCAAGGAATTTAAGCTGGTACGCCGCCGCAAAATACCCAAACGCATCGTGACTGGTCACAACACTACGGCGGTCTTCGGGTAATTTGCCTAGGGTTTCGGCAAGTTGCTGTTCCAGTACAGCCAATTGTTGCAGGTAAGTATCGCGGTTGATGGCATACACCGCACTGCCTACTGGATCAGCATCCTGCAAGGCACGAGTAATATTCTGGATGTACGTTTTTGCGTTGGCGAGATTTTGCCAAGCATGGGGGTCAACTCCTTCATGTTGATGACTCCCCCCATCCAACGGCAAGCCGGTAATGCCTTCTGTCGCCGTCACCACCTTGCCTTTATAACCGGATGCTTCGACCAGCCGCTCCAACCAGCCTTCAAACCCCAAGCCATTGACGAACAGCATATCCGCCTGTGCTACTGTTTTTGCATCGGCAGGCGTGGGTTGGTAAACATGCCCGTCACTATCAGCCCCCACCAGCGTGGTCAACTGGATGCGTTCCCCACCAATCGCCTTGACCATATCCCCCAGAATGCTGAAAGTAGCAACCGCTTTGAGCGGGGCTTCCTCGGCATGAACCCACGGTAGCCATGCCAGCAACACTACCAACAGGCAAGGCCGTAACCATTGATGAAACATCCTATTTTCTCCTTAATTCAGTGTGAAAAATGTTTAACAGACTCAACCTTGCCACGCTGCGGGCGTAACACTAACAAGGCAGACAGGATATACACTCCCCCCAAACTCAGGATGATGGTGGGGCCTGATGGCAAGTCAAAATGGTAAGACATCAACAAGCCAAACCAACTGCACAACATGGCAACCGCCACCGCCAATGCCAACATCGTGCCTAATTGCTGTGTCCACAGACGGGCAATGACAGCGGGCAAGATCATAATGCCTACCGCCATCAACGTCCCCAACGCATGGAAGCCCCCCACCAGATTCAACACCACCATGGTCAGAAACACCACGGGTGTCCAACCCCCAAAGGTACTGACCGAACGGCAATAAGCGGAATCAAAGCATTCCAGCACCAAGGGGCGGTACAAAACCGCCAAAGTCAGCATAGAGAGCGTGGCAATGCCTGCCACCAGCAATAATGCCGCATTATTCAAAGCCAATACTGACCCAAACAGCACGTGTACCAAATCCACACTGCTGCCCTTGCTAGAAATGATCAGCACACCCAATGCCAATGACACCAGATAAAAAGCCGCCAAACTGGCATCTTCCGGCAAACGGGTTAGCCGTGTTACCAAGCTGGTTAGCACCGCCACGACTACACCTGCCACCAACCCGCCCAGCGTCATCGCAGTCAAGGATAAACCGGCCAACAGATAGCCGACGGCAATACCCGGCAGAATGGCATGTGCCATTGCATCCCCGACCAAACTCATACGTCGCAATAGCAGGAACACCCCAAACGGCGTTGCCCCCAATGCCATTGCCCACGTCCCCACCAAGGCGCGTTGCATAAACACATAATCGGTAAAGGGTGCAAACAGCAGGTCATACAACATCAGGCACCCCACCGTTCTGACTGTTGCCCCAACACCTTTGCCGTGGTTCCGTATACGGCTTGACCGTTTGTCAGCCATAAGGTAGCGGGGAAATACTGACGCACCAGCCCCCAGTCATGTAACACCGTTAGCACAGTACGCCCTTGTTGATGCCAATGCTGAATCAGCTTCATCAAATCAAGGATGGTGTTGGTATCAATGGCATTGAATGGCTCATCCAGCAGAATAACCGGCGCATCTTGGAGCAACAGGCGAGCAAACAATACCCGTTGCATCTGCCCACCAGACAAACGGGATAATGCGACGTGCCGCATCCCCCCCATCCCCACCGTTGCCAAAGCGTCGGTAATCTGATTTTCCTGTACCGAGGAAACACCGCCAAAAGCACCGACCTGTCGCCATAACCCCATTGCCACGCAATCATGCACATCCATAGGGAAGTTCTGCTCCAACGCCGCCCGTTGTGGCAGGTAGGCAAGATCGCGCCACCCAAAACCATGCCGCTGGATACTGCCGCCCATGGGTTTAAGTTCGCCCATCAATGCTTTCAGCAAGGTGGATTTGCCCGTGCCGTTTGCGCCAATCACCGCGAGCAATGCCCCGCGTGGCACGCTTGCCTCCAGATGCCGTAGCACTGCATGTTTCCCATAACCCAGTGTCAGGTCATGAAAGCTGATAGCGGGCGGATTCACCATAACACCCACCCAACCGCCAACCATAGCAAAGCAATCAGTAGTGTCACCAATAACAGGCGATAGCCCAGCCCAGCGGTCAACAAGCTATGGTTGCGGTGGCTATTGCGTTTCATCGTTTGGCTCTTGGTACATTTCTATAGCGGCATCCACGATCTTATAGCCTGCGTCGGCAAGATCAGTTTTGGTGCTTTCTGTCTTAATCGTTCCAGAAACCCAAACAGGCTCATAAACCCGTTCCATACCAATGCTTTTGCCCGTTTTGGGTTTAACCAACAGCGTTTGGCTCAAGGGCGGAGGGGGCAGATGGATACATGCGCCAAAATAAGGCACTAATAAAAAATCACCGACCATCCCGTTGCTTTCGTCTATTTCCAACGGTGCAACAAAGCCGGGTAATTTGATTTTTTTACCATTCATTGCCGGATTGACTGGCGCAGTGTTTAACTCAGCCTGCATTTTATCCATGACAGCTTCCTCGGCGGGATCACCTTCCGGGATGGCATCAATTTGGGGTTGGTATTTTTTTACGATGTCTTCCAGCCCATGTCCCGGTAATTCCAGGTCTTCCCAAGCAATTTGCGGATATTCACCAGTTTGTGAGGTGGTTTTAGCCCCAGAACCAGTCAATTGTTGGATCTTCGTTCCAAGTGCGGGAGCATCTGCTGGCAACGTTGCTGCTTCCGATGCCTGCTCTGCATTTGTGGCTGTTTCAGTATCACAACCCGATAGGAACAGAAAAAAACCGATCAATAAGCAATGGTTGGCTTTCATAGCGGCATGGATTCATTAACGACTACGTTAGATGACACGGTATCCACCTCAAAATAGAAGCAATTTGAGCGCAACGTATGGCACGATGCGCCACCTTGTTGATCTACCTGACACAATAGGGCATCGCCATCACAATCAATGCGCATGAGTTTGAGCGTTTGGGTATTGCCACTGCTTTCCCCTTTAACCCAAAACGCTTGCCGGGAACGTGACCAATACGTCATTGCTCCCGTGGTCAGCGTTCTGCGGATAGATTCCGCATTCATCCAAGCCATCATCAATACCTTACCCGTATCGTATTGCTGGGTAATCACTGGAATCAGCCCTTGCTCATTGAAGGCTAGATTCCCCAGAACAGTATCCAGCGGAAATCGAGTTTCACAAGGGCTTGGCTCAATCGACTGGAAAAAAGCTTTTGACATAAATCTGTTACCCCGCAAACTGCCGCTGCTGGATTTCACGGTAGGCTTGCGCTTCCAGACTCAAGGTTGCCGCAGGGCGTGCCAACAAACGCGGCAAACCAATCGGCTCGCCGGTTTCCTCACAATACCCGTAGTTGCCGCTGTCAAGGCGTTCCAACGCCTCATTGATCTTTTTCAGCAATTTGCGCTCGCGGTCACGGGTACGCAATTCCAGCACATGTTCTTCTTCCAGCGTGGCTTGATCTGCCGGGTCGGGCAGCAATTCGCTCTCACGCAGGGATTGCATGGTCTCTTCGCCGCGCTCCAGAATCGCATTTTTCATGTCTAGCAACATGCCCCGAAAGAAAGCCAGTTGCTGCGCATTCATGTAATCTTCTGGCGACATCGCCAGTAATTCAGCTTCCGTCATCGTTACCCCCACACCGGAATTGGATCAGGAAAGCGTTTCCAGCCTTCCAATCCCAGTTGCATTTCGTCATCGGTTAGCAGTGCGCTATCCAGTGCAGCGGTAATCCGCGCCTGATCCAGCCCTTGCCCGATGAACACCAGTTGCTGGCGGCGGTCGCCATAATCGCCCTCAAATTGCGCCAGAATGTGTTCACGGTATTCCGCATCATCCGGCCAATCATCGCGGTGTACCGCTGCCCACCAGAAACCCGCCTGACCCAGCCGCAACAAACCACCCGCCTGCGACCATTCACCCGCGTTGTGATGGCGGGTTGCCAGCCAGAAATAACCTTTGGAACGCAGCAATGTGCCGCCGCGCAAACCATTGTCCAGCACATCCGCCAAACGTTCAGGGTGGAATGGGCGGCGGGCGCGGTACACGAAACTGCCGATACCGTATTCCAGCGTTTCAGGGTTGTGCGTGCCGCGTAACTCCTGCAACCAACCGGGAGCTTGCTCAGCGCGTTCAAAGCTGAAACGCCCAGTATCGAGGATTTTATCCAGCGGTGCTTGCCCAAACGTCACGGGGATAATCTCGGCTTCGCGGTTGAGTTGGCGTAACGCATGTTCGAGACGGGCGCGTTCTTCAGAGGAAACCTGATCGGCTTTGTTGAGCAAAATCACATCCGCAAATTCCACCTGATCGACCAGCAATTCTGCCACGCTGCGCTGGTCATCTTCGCCCAAGGATTCGCCGACTTCTTGCAAGGAACGGGCGCGATCCAGTTCACGCGGGAAATTGGCAGCATCTACCACCGTCACCATCGTATCAAGGCGGGTAATGTGGGATAGCGATTGCCCATTTTCATCTTCAAACGTAAAGGTTTCAGCCACGGGCATCGGTTCGGAAATGCCGGTGGATTCGATCACCAAATAATCAAACTTGCCCTCCTTCGCCAACCGCCCGACTTCCAACAACAAGTCTTCGCGCAAGGTGCAGCAAATGCAACCGTTGCTCATTTCCACCATTTTTTCTTCGGTGCGAGACAATTCTGCACCGCCGGAACGCACCAGTTCGGCATCAATATTCACCTCCGACATATCGTTGACGATGACGGCAACGCGCTTGCCTTCGCGGTTGTTGAGGATGTGGTTGAGCAAAGTGGTTTTGCCTGCGCCTAAAAAGCCGGAGAGAACCGTAACAGGCAGGCGAGTATCAGGTGCTGTGAGCATTGCTTGCATGTTGGAATCCTTATTGCAACTAAATTGCATTGGATTGTAGTGTTGCCCTTGGCTATTTGCAATTAACTTGCATGTTTATTGCGGCAATCAGGGCAACGCCCTTGCAGGTTCAGTTCCACCTCGTCGATCTGGTAGCCGCCCGGTAAGGCAAACAGCAAGGTGGGCTGCAAATTTTCCAAACAAAATACCTGCTCGCAATCCTTGCAATGGAAATGGGCGTGCTGGTGGGGTACTCCCGCTTGTGCATTGTAACGACAAGTGCGGTCTGCCCCAGGGATCTTGTGTGCTAACCCCTGCTCCACCAACCAGTCCAAGGCGCGGTAAAGGGTCACGCGATCAACAATCAAGCCTTGCTGGAGTGCGGTTTGTTCGATTTCCTGATGGCTCAGGGCGGCATTGGCATTGAGCAAAATGCCCAGCACCCCGACTCGTGCAGGCGTTACTCTGCCTTGAGTCTGTTGGAGCAGGGTGCGGGCGGCGATTTCACCGTCGGGAAGCGGGTTGGATGGGGTCATATTTGCCACTCGTTAGCGTCGATATTTTGCAACAGTATTGCATTTATCTCCTCAATGCACGTACCATTTGCCCCATTATAAACGTTCAAGCACCAACGGGGTGAAGATATGCAACTGACACAAACGACTTTGGCTATCGCCATTGTTGCTGCACTGGCAGCACCGACCGCTTTCGCCGAAACCACCACAGGCAACGCCATCAAGGATACCCTCAAACCCAGCGCCAACTGGGAAGGTAGCCTGATTGTCGAAGGCATCTATTTCGACAGCAACAAAGATGAAGCCGCCCACGAAGAAGGTGAAGAAGAACACGACCACGAACATGCCCATTTACCCGGCTTCCCTTCCGGCGGACATGATCACGGTATGCGTGAAGGCTTGCACACTGGGCATATCGAAGCGGTGGTTTCCGGCAATATCAACGACAAACTCAAAGCCCGCGTGACCACTGGCATTATGGAGACTGAGGATGAAGGGCTGGAAATGGAACTGGAAGAAGCTTTCGTCGAAACCCAAGGATTGGGCAAGGGTGTGACCGTCAAAGCCGGGCGGTTTTTTTCGGATGTCGGCTATCTGAGCAGCAAACATAACCACGAATGGGATTTCGCCGATAATCCTTTGGTTTACAAAGGCATGTTTGGCGGGCATACCAATGATGACGGTGTGCAGCTCAGTTACGTCGCCCCTACCCAGCAATTTGTGCAAGTGGGGACAGAACTGTTCAAAGGCGATAAATTTCCCGCTGCTAATAGCGATGATACGGTTGGGGCAGCCACCGTATTCGCCAAAACCGGCGGCGACATTGGCACGGATCATAGCTGGCAAGCCGGAATCGGTCACTGGCGGGCAGACAGTATCAACGACCGCGAAGGCGAATTGCATTCCCATACGCGAGCCGATGGTTCAATCCATGCCGCGACTCCCAGTTTTGATGGCAAAAGTAGCATCAACACCGTTAACGCCACTTACAAATGGGCACCGAATGGCAATGCTCAAGAACGTAACTTCAAGCTACAAGGCGAATATTTCCAGCGTGATGAATCCGGCAAGATCGACCTCGTAAAACCGGATGGCGGTTTGGAACGCACCCTCGATTACGACGGCAAGCAGGACGGTTTTTACGTGCAAGGTGTCTACCAGTTCCGTCCACACTGGCGGGTCGGTTTGCGCCATGACCAACTGGACAGCGATAACACCCTGACGCAAGCCAACGGGAAAGCAGCAACCGACCATCAAGTCGAAACCACAGGGCTTGCCACCGAAGGGCATACCCCCAAACGCAATACCCTTATGGTGGATTACACCCCGCGTGAATACAGCCGCTTACGCTTGCAGTTCAACGAAGACAAGAGCACGCCGGAAACCGACCAGCAAGTGATGCTGCAATACACCCACAGCTTCGGTTCGCACGGCGCACACGGTTTTTAAGGAGTCCGCATGAAACGTTTCATCCTCGCTGTCAGCCTATTGTGCAGCAGTGCACTGGCACACGCTGACCTGAAAATCTTTGCCTGCGAACCGGAATGGGGTTCATTGGCGCAAGCACTCGGCGGCGACAAAGTGAGCGTCTATAACGCCACTACTGGCTTGCAAGACCCGCACCATATCGAAGGTCGCCCCAGCCTGATTGCGCAAGTGCGCAATGCTGATCTGCTGGTGTGTACCGGTGCAGAACTGGAAATTGGTTGGTTGCCGATCCTGTTGCAAAAATCCGGCAATGCCAAAGTGCAGGAGGGGCAACCAGGGTCATTCATGGCAGCGCAACAGGTGCAATTGCTCGATATTCCCGTGAAGGTTGAGCGCAGCGATGGCGATGTCCACGCCGACGGCAACCCGCACATCCAGACCGACCCGCGCCGCATTGCGCAAGTTGCCAAAGCACTGGCGGAACGCATGGCACAACTGGATACCGCCAATGCCGCGCATTACCAGCAAGGTTACACCAACTTCAACACGCGCTGGCAGCAAGCGCTGCAAGGCTGGGCAAACAAGGCAGCCAGCTTACGCAGCACGCCAGTGGTGGTGCATCACAAAAGCTGGGTCTACCTGCAAGATTGGCTCGGTTTGAAGGAAGTCGCCACGCTCGAACCCAAACCCGGCATTCCTCCTACCACTGCACACCTGACGAACGTGTTGCAGCAATTGCAAACCACGCCTGCCAAATTCGTGTTGCACTCGGCTTACGAAAACCCGCGTTCGGCACAATGGTTGTCAGGCAAAGCGGGGATTCCGGTGGTGATGTTGCCGTCTACGGTGGGTGGCACACCAGCGGCGACGGATTTGTTTACGCTGTTTGATGACATTATCCAACGCCTGACCAGCGTGCAGGGGTAACGGATGGATTGGGCATTGCAGCTTTCCATCCTCGCGCCTGCATTGGTGGCAGGCTTGCTGGTATTGGCAACGCATATCCCGCTGGGGCGGGAGGTGTTGCGGCGCGGCATTATTTTCATCGACTTGGCGATTGCACAAATCGCTGGCTTGGGGGTGATTGCCGCGCATACGCTGGGCTGGGAAGTGCATGGCTGGGCAACGCAGGTGATTGCGCTGAGTGCGGCATTGGGCGGGGCGGCATTGCTGGGCTGGGCAGAAACGCGCTGGCAACACCAGCAGGAAGCCTTGATCGGGATCGTGTTTGTGTTGGCGGCGACGGGTGGCTTGCTGTTGCTGGCGAATAATCCGCACGGTGGCGAACATTTGCGGGAATTGCTGACCGGGCAAATTTTGTGGGTGAACTGGGCAGATTTAGTGCCGTTGGCAGTATTGGCGGGGGTGTTTTGGCTGGTGGTGTGGCAGTTTCCGCACTGGTTGCCTCGGTTGTTTGCGCGGCGCACTTTTTATCTGGTGTTCGCGGTGGTGATTACGTTTTCGGTACAAATCGTCGGGGTGTATTTGGTGTTTGCCAGTTTGGTGATTCCGGCATTGGCGGTGATGGGCAAAGCGCAAGAGCAGCCTGCGTTGCTTCCGGCTTTTGGGTTGGGGGTGTTGGGGTATGCGGCGGGGATTGCGGTGTCGGCGTGGCTGGATTTGCCGACCGGGGCGAGTATTGTGTGGTTTCTGGCACTGGCGGGGTTGGGGTATCGGTTAGCAAGCAAGGCTTGACAATACGCAATGCAACTGACATTCGTGACATTTATACTTTTAAAAATACCGTGAAAAATAAACTTAATCAATCTTAAATCAGGAGAAAACCCATGTTGAAACCGATCAGTTACCTGTTACTTTCTGCTGCCCTTGTGGGTGTCGCTGTTGCCGATGATGCCGCCAAACCAGCCCCTGCACAGGCTATGCCTGCTGCTACCGCAACCGCACCTATGGATGCCGAAGCTGCCGCCAAACAACAGGCGATGCAAAACATGAAGCACGCTAACCCGCTACCGAATTACATGGTGACCATCAAGAAAAACCTTGATGAACTGAAACTAACCGATGATCAAGTCATGCAGGTGGGTGCTTGGTTCAAGGATAATAGCGATAAAGCAGCAGAAGCAGCCAAAAAAATCGTCGAATCTGAACAAGCGTTGGCAGAAGCCTCCATGAGTGGGGCAAGTGAAGCCGACCTGATGAAGCAGTTTGATGAAATAACAGCGATGCGCCGCGCTTTAGCTGAACAAAAAACCAAATGCCGCGACCACATGCAAACCATTTTGACCCCGGAACAGTGGGCGCAAGTGGTTAGTCTGCAAAAAGCCTCTATGACCAGCAAATAACAGCTCCTTAGCATCTCCACATCAATCGCGTGAAATGCCGCAGTAAAACGTGTCATTTCACGCGATTAGATCACCACTAGAACCACCAACCCTTTGATAAAAATCAAAAAAATATTTGGCGCGATATTTGCTCTATAGCGTCACGATCAATATTGAGTTTTATCAAACCAAAAGGTGGACGCATGAAACAAACAACATCATTGAAAACCGGACTGGCTGTAGCTGGCGCTTTATTCTTGACTGCCTGCGGTGGCGGCTCTAGCAGCAGTGACACCACCAGCACTGCCTCCACCGCAGTAGCGGCAACCGCCACCACCACTAGCCTGACTATCCCCTTCGCAGCAAAAGCCGGAACAACCAGCATCAGTTGCGATGCCACCCTGACCGGGCTGGGTTCATCCGGTGATAGTGGTAAAGTCAGTGATTTTGCCTTCTACATCCACGACATTATGCTGAAAACCAGCGATGGCAAAAGCGTCAGCACTACCTTGGATGACAACGCTTTCCAAGACCCACAATACGGCGTAGCGATGTTAGATTTCCAAGACAAAACGGATTCCTGTAACGGCGCGGTCAAAACCACCAACAAAGAAGTCAAACTCAAAGCAGCCGTTGACCCCGCTACCGTCACGGGCATTGAATTTATCGTCGGTGTACCTTCCACTGCTAACCACCACAACGCCAGCACTTCGCGTGCGCCTTACAACCGGGCGGGGATGTTCTGGGCTTGGCAGTCTGGTCACAAATTTATGCGCTTGGATATTAACCCCACCGCCTTGGTGACAAAACTGGATAGCACCACCACCAAAACCTTCAATCTGCATCTGGGTTCTACCGGCTGTTCTGGCGACCCAACCACCGGCGCAGTCGTTACTTGCACTAGCCCTAACCGCCCCACCGTCAAATTGGAAGGTTTTAAGGTAACAGGTTCAACCACTAGCACTGTCGTGCTAGATTACGCCAAAACCATCGCTGGAACGAACATCAACATTGACACGGGTAGCGCCATTGGCTGTATGTCTGGACAAGACGACAAAGATTGCCCCGCTATCTTCGGCAATCTTGGCTTGGCACACAGCCTTGGCAGTACCACCCCCGGCTCACAACAGGCATTCTCTATTCAGTAACGGATGAAACCAATCAATTTTTTACAGACCACCGCCAGCGTAGCCCTTATCACGGGCTGCGCCTTGCTGTTGAGCGGCTGCCCAGAAAAGGACAGCCGCACGACCATTAACACTGGCGATGGTACAACCTTCGCCAGCCGTGATTTTATCTGGAACATTCCCGCCGATTATCCGCTGCCGGTCGTTCCCATCACCAACGTGCTGACCGAAGAGAAATTCCAACTCGGCAAGCACCTGTTTTATGACCGGCGCTTGTCGGGCAATGGCACACAAGCCTGTGCTTCTTGCCATGTGCAATCCTTAGCATTTTCGGATGGCGCTATCCGCCCGTTGGGGTCAACGGGTGAAATGCACCCGCGTCATTCCCAAGCCTTGGTGAATATTGCCTATAACGCTTCCGTCAATTGGGGAAATCCCACCACTGTCACCTTGGAACAACAAGCGCCTGTGCCGCTGTTCGGCGAATTTCCGGTGGAACTGGGCATCAACGACGCCAATAAAGACGAAGTTCTCGCCCGCTTCAAAGCCGAACCGCGTTACGCCGACCTGTTTGCCAAAGCGTTTCCGGGGGAAGCCAGCCCGATCCATTTCGATAATATAGTCAAGGCGTTAGCGAGTTTTGGGCGGGGTTTGAACAGTTTCAATAGCCCGTTTGACAAGCATGAAGCAGGCGATACCACCGCCTTATCTGCTCCCGCCCTACGGGGGATGCGGCTGTTTTTCGATGAGAAAACCGAGTGTTTCCATTGCCATGATGGTATGAATTTCACCCAATCGTCGTTTGATCGCACCCAAAGTTTCGCCAGCGCGGTGTTTTTCAACAATGGGCTATACAATATTGACGGCAAAGGTGGCTACCCCGAAGGCGGCGAAGGCATTTATGAAATCACCGCTAAGCCAGAAGACATGGGGCGTTTCCGTCCCCCTACTTTGCGCAACATCGCCTTGACTGCGCCTTATATGCACGATGGCAGCATTGCCACGCTGGAAGAAGTCGTGCGGCATTACAATGATGGAGGGCGCAATATCACCAGCGGCGCGAATGCCGGGGATGGGCGGCTGAATCCCAACAAGAGCAGTTTCATCCGCCCCATCGGTATGACTGAGCAAGAAATACAGGATATGGTCGCCTTTCTGGAAAGCCTCACCGACCGCGACTTTGTGACCAACCCACGTTTTGCCAACCCTTGGGAATAAGCCATGCTCCGTACTGTTACAAGTTTCGCCTTACTGGCATCACCCTTGGCGGGATTCGCCCACACCGACGAACACAAGCACACACCCGATCCGACCACGACCACCGAAGTCGGCGCGGCTGCCAGCATGACTTGGCATTCGCAAGGCGCGGCAGACAGTGACGGGCTGTGGCGCATTCCCGGTGTGATGATGGGCGGGCATTCCTTACCCGTTGAAAAAGGCGGCAAGCTGGACGATGCCATCCTGTGGGGTTCACACCGTTTGGGCGAACGCACCACCGTCAGCGCCAAAGCCGGGGTACACAATGACGGCACAACCAGTATTGAACTGGAAAACCTAACGCTGGATTACCAACCGAATACGCCCAAACCCATTACCGTCAGCGCGGGTTTGCTTGAACCGGCGTTTACCCCCTCCGCACACCATCACCCCAGCACCGACACCTTTGCGGAAAGCACCTTGCTGGCGGATGCGTTCTGGGGCAGAAGCATTCATGACACGGGCGTGCGCGTCGCAGGCAACCCCACTGCCAACACCGAAGTCGGGGTCGAAGTGTGGAACGGTGACTTTTTCCCTGCCAGCAAGGGCGAAGGGGCGCAGGATATTTACGCCAAATTCAACCACGAACGCGCAGGCTGGGATTTAAACGGCGGCGCATGGGCGATGCAGGCGAATGCGGCTAAACGTAGCGATGACCGCTATTTTTCCACCGACCATTCTCACACCCCCAGCGGCGTTACGTTAACTGATGTGCAATTCAGCGGCGATACCCAAATGGCTGGTACGTGGTTTGCTGTTTCTGCCCCGGTAACATCTGGCGGCATCAAAGCAGGCTTGCGTTACGAAGCCGCCCAAGCGCAATCCAGCGGTACACTGTCGGATACCACCCGCACCGCCAGCTATGATAGCGATCACTTGGCCTATGCAGTCACTCCCAGTTTGGAATGGCGCAAGCTAAAACTCAGTTACCGGCTGGAAAAACTGTCACTGGAAAACGACCTGAGTGGTAATGGTGCACAAGTGTTAGCTGAAGAAGCCAACCTGATCACTGCTGCCAACCCCAAGCGCGAAACCGTACAAGTGAATTGGCAACTCAATAAAAAAATCGGCGCACGGTTGGCGTATACCCAAGACAATACACTGGCGGGAAGCGATGATCGGGTCAGTGTTGGGCTGGTGTGGCAGGACACCTTATACAAAAAATAGGCCGCGTTATTCCACTCATGCAGTGTCCAACTGCACTATAGTTAAAGAGATGCACGCATCTATGCTGCATTTCTATCAGCGAGGGCAACACCATGAAACAATTATTAGCCAGTGCGTTACTGTTCACTGCGACAGCGAGCGTGCAAGCCACGGTTTCCGAATACACCGAATTTTTTATCCCTTACGAACGCACGCAAAGCGGTTACGTGTGTTTAGACGAGCAGCTCATGGAGGCTGAATTCGGCATCCCCTTAGCCAGCTTGATGGAAGGGATTTTTTCCGAAACCAAAACCCTGCACCAAGTATTAGGTGGGACAAGCACTTATCAAAACATCAACTTATTGGTGAATGGCACGACCACGATTCCCTACATTTACAACTTTGACCGTTACACCAGCAGCGGGGTGTTTGAATATTCCTTCACACTGGATATGGCAGCATTTAACACCTTAAATGGCGCAACCGTTGCCGGGCGGCAAAAGACCAAAAACACCGCGAAATTGGCGCTCATTGCGATGCTCAAAACCGCAGAAGCCATACACGGCGCAGGTAATTTCAGGGTGTGGGTAAAGTTCAATAACTTGCCATCACAAACGGGTTTGAGCGGGAGTCTGGTGCACAGCGGTGGCGTGGATTGGCCTACCTGGCCTTATACCGCATCGAGCAGCATTTACAGCACGTATCGGGCAGAGATGCTTGCAGCCGGGTGTTAATCACAAACAAGCACTGCGCAAACGGGCTTCCACCCGCAATGCGGTCATGCGCTGGGTATCCGCGATGGCGGGATATAGGTGAAAATGTGCCGCCACTTCCTGCGCGTAACGACTCGCCAATTGCTCCACCCGCTCGCGACTTTCCAGTGATAATGCCTGCAAGGTCAATAAACGGGGCGCAAGCCGCTGTAAGTAACGGGCGCACAAATCTTGTTCTGCCACTTTTGCCCAAGTTTCACGCAATAACAGCGGCGGAAAATGACTCGCCGCCAGCACGTCGCTCACCCCCTCACCAGCGGCATTCAACGCCTGCCCAGTGCCATCCGCTGCCCGCAAAAACCATTGCGCTTGCGGATTTTGCCCCGCGCAATATTTCACCTGTTGCTCCAACCGGTAACTGAGTGGGGGCAGCCCACGCCGCGCTTCTTCGGGGGTATTATCCAGCTCTAATTGGCTGGCACTGATGCATTTCCATGCGGGGTGAATGGTGGCTTGGCGCATTTCCTGCGGCTGGCGGCAACTGGCTAATAAAGCCAATGGCTGGCGTGTTCTGTCTTCCAGCAACCAAAATTCGTAATAATCGTCTTGTGGCAAGGGGACTTGCGCCGTTTCTAGCGCGGCGACAATCACCCCATGCGCAGCTTCCACCGCAGAGCGGTCAATACTGGGGTCGAGCGGAAAAGGTTTGAAACCGGCGCTACGTTCCCAACGTCCGATTCGCGCATAGCCGATACCACGCGGGGTGGTGCATTTAAACTGAAGCTCCCAATCCACGCCATTAAAACTTAAGGCACGAATCTGCTCATTCGCCACCACCTGCAAAACGCCATTGAAAGGATTGTGTAAGCGCTTTGCGTAAGTATCCATGGATTAACCTGCGTTAGGATTCGGACGGGGTTTTCTGCGCCGCTGTTCACCACCGCCACTTTGCTGACGGCGATTATTGTCTTGCCCGTGATGCGCAACCCGTTCACGCTGACTGCGCGGCGGACGGTGCAGTTCACTTGGCAGCAATTCCGCATTAATTCGCGCAACCGGCAACGGCTTGCCGGTATACGCTTCAATATCCGGCAAATAAAACGCGGTATCTTCACACGCAAAACTGTGTGCTTCGCCCGATGCACCAGCACGCGCAGTACGCCCAATGCGATGCACGTAATCTTCTGCCACTTGCGGCAAATCGAAGTTGAATACGTGCGACACATCAGGAATGTGCAACCCCCGTGCCGCCACGTCGGTCGCAATCAATACCTGAAAATCACCCGCTTCAAACGCCTGCAACAGCTTTTCGCGCTTATTCTGGCGCACATCGCCGGAAATCAAATCGGACGTAATGCCATTCGCCCGCAAATAATCGTCAATCTTTTCAGCAATGTGCTTAGTATTCACAAACACAATCGCCCGAAACGGCTGAAGCTTACGGATTAACCCAATCAACAACGGAATTTTTTCATCATTTGCAGGGAAATATACGTGTTCAGCAATATTATCCGCGCCGACCGATTCGGTTTCGATTTTCACCTGCTGCGGGTTATTCATGTGCTCGTAAGCCAATTCCAAAACGCGCTGCGATAAGGTCGCGGAAAACAACATATTCAAGCGCTTTGCCGGTGGCGGCAATTTGTGCATCAAATAGCGCACATCCTGAATAAAGCCCATGTCAAACATACGGTCGGCTTCATCCATGACCAACGCTTGCGCGTGTTTCAGGGTAAACACATGCTGCTTGTAATAGTCGATAATGCGCCCCGGCGTGCCGATCAATACGTCGACTGGCGCTTCAAATTGGCGGCGTTGTTTGTCGTAACCCGCGCCCCCGTAGACCAGCACCGAACGCAAGCCGGTGTGTTTACCCAATTCTTCCGCATCCCGCGCAATCTGAATCGCTAATTCGCGCGTTGGCGCAAGAATCAAACAACGCACACTGCCTGCCGCTGCACCCGGTAGCGGATTTGTCAGCAAATGCTGAAAAATGGCGACCAAGAATGCGCCCGTTTTCCCCGTACCCGTCTGGGCTTGCCCAGCAATATCCTGCCCTGCCAAGGCCAATGGCAAGGTTTCCACCTGAATACGCGAGCAAAACTCAAAGCCTGCTTCTGTCAGCGAGGCCAATAAGCGCTCATCCAGCGGGAAGGTATCGAAACGTGTTTGACTTAAGTAAAAATTTTCCATTGCGTGAGAATATCACAATGAATCAGCAAGTCAGCACAAAAAGCACGACAACTTTACCGGATTTTTCAAGAAAACCTTAGATAACCCTATATTGTCGACAGGCTTTTATTAATATGTCGACAATGTTGCTATTTATCAGTAAATTTACACGTAAATGTATTCTAATAGTCAACATCGTGCGCTATCATTCTTTGCCTTCTTACCGTTCATATGACACATTGTCGACACTATACGGCGCTACCGGAGGCGTAATATGAGTACAACTGCTACACTGGCACAACACCTTGCCAGTACGTTGGGGCTTAAAAACACCAATAACCTTTACTGGAACCAGTCTTCCCCGGTTCTCTACGAACAAGCCCTCAACCGCAGCGAAGGCAAAATCAGCGAAGATGGCGTCTTTGTCGCCTACACGGGTACATTTACGGGTCGCGCCCCCAATGACAAATTCATTGTGGATGACGCTGGCTCACACGATAAAGTGTGGTGGGGCAAAGTCAACAAATCACTCACCGAAGCACAATTCGACCAAGTATTGGCAGATGCCCTTCAGTTTTTGGAAGGTCGTGAATTATTCGTCCAAGACTTGCTGGCAGGCGCGAGTGAAGCCGACGAATTGCCAGTACGCATTATTTCGCAATACGCTTGGCACGCCCTGTTTGCGCGGAATATGTTCATTCGCCCCGACGACTTGAACCGCACCTTAGGCGTAGCTGAACCCAAATTCACCGTCATCCACGTACCGGATATGCAAGCCGACCCGGAAAAGCACGGCACGCATTCGGGCGCATTCGTGCTCTTGAACCTGACACGCGGGCTGATCTTGATTGGTGGCACGCATTACGCGGGCGAAATCAAGAAATCCATTTTCTCGGTGCTCAACTATTTGTTGCCACAGCGCGGTATTATGTCGATGCACGCTTCTGCCAATGTTGGCAAAGATGGCGATGTGGCGATTCTGTTTGGCTTGTCCGGCACGGGTAAAACCACGCTCTCGGCAGACCCAAATCGCGCCCTGATTGGCGATGACGAACACGGCTGGAGCGATAACGGCGTGTTCAATCTGGAAGGCGGTTGTTACGCCAAAGTGATTAACTTGTCGGCAGAACAAGAGCCGATGATCTACAAAACCACCCAAACCTTCGGCACGGTGCTGGAAAACGTGGTGATGGATCAAGCGACCCGCAAGCTGAATCTGGACGACAATAGCATCACTGAAAACACCCGTGCCAGTTACCCGATTACGCAAATTCCGGGCGCGTTATACCCCGGCAAAGCCGGTCATCCTAAGCACATTATTATGCTGACCTGCGATGCGTTTGGCGTATTGCCACCGATTTCCAAGCTCACCACTGAGCAGGCGATGTACCACTTTATTTCCGGTTACACCGCCAAAGTCGCGGGTACAGAAAAAGGCGTGACGGAACCCACCGCGACCTTCAGCACGTGCTTTGGTGCGCCCTTCATGGCGTTGCACCCCTCGGTGTATGCGGACTTGCTCGGTGCGAAAATCAATGAACATGGCGTATCTTGCTGGCTGGTCAATACCGGCTGGACAGGCGGCGGCTATGGCGTGGGCAAACGCATGAATATTCATCATACTCGTAGCATGGTGAATGCCGCGTTGAATGGGGATTTGGATCAGGTTGATACCCGCCGCGATGCGATTTTCGGTTTGAACATCCCGGTTTCGTGCCCGGATGTGCCGTCCGACGTATTGGAACCGTCATCGACATGGGCGGATAAAGCGGCATATACCACGAAAGCGACCTATCTGGCGTCACTGTTCCACAAGAACTTTGCGCAATACAGTGCGGGTGTTTCTGCTGCTATTTGCGCGGCTGCGCCATTGCAAGGCAAGGAATAATGCCTCACGCCCTTCTCTCGCACGGGGAGAAGGGCTTTCCGCCGTAAAATCCGCTATAGTGTGCTCTTAACCCCTGACCCCAAGAGCCACCCCATGCCCGCTTCTTTCGCGAATTTGAACCTGCCACCCCAACAACTCGCCAATCTAGGCAACTTGGGTTACAAACTGATGACGGGGATTCAAGCCAAAGCTCTGCCCCACGCTTTACAAGGCGCTGATTTAATCGGGCAAGCCAAAACCGGCAGCGGCAAAACCGCTGTGTTTGCGATTACCTTGCTGGCAAAACTAGACCCGCAAAATTTCGCCGCGCAAGCCTTGGTACTCTGCCCGACCCGCGAACTCAGTGCGCAAGTCGCCACCGAAATCCGCCGCTTGGCACGTTACCAGCCCAATATCAAAGTCGTGACCTTAACCGGTGGGCAACCACTTGCCCCGCAAGCTGCATCCCTAGAACACGGCGCACACGTTATTGTAGGCACACCGGGGCGCATTAACGACCACATCGGCAAACACACCATCGAACTCAGCCAAATCCACACGCTGGTGCTCGACGAAGCCGACCGCATGTTGGAAATGGGCTTCATGGAAGACATCGCCAAAATCATCAGCCTCACCCCGAAACACCGCCAGACGCTGCTGTTTTCTGCCACCTACCCCGACGACATTAAACGCCTGAGTGCGCAATTCCAACGCAACCCGATCGAAGTCAAAGCCGAAGCCTTGCACACCGCCGGGGTCATTAACCAGTATTCGTACCTGTGCAATAAGACCGAACGGCTGGCAGCACTCGAAACTTTGCTGGCGCATTACAAACCGCGTTCGGCGGTGATTTTCTGCAATATGAAAGTCGGCGTGCGTGAAATCACCGAACATTTGAGCCAACTCGGTTTCAGTGTCAAAGCCTTACACGGCGAAATGGAACAGCGTGATCGCGACGAAGTATTCGTGCAATTCAAACATAATAGCTTCAATTTGCTGGTCGCCACCGACGTTGCCGCACGCGGGTTGGACATCGAAGACCTGCCATGTGTTATCAACTACGAATTACCGCACGATGCTGACATTTACATCCACCGCATCGGGCGTACCGGACGCGCAGGCAAGGAAGGCATGGCACTCAACCTCCTTACCGATGCCGAACGCCACAAACTGGCTGACATTGGCATTGCGCAGAAAACCGAACTGGACTACGAAGTGATTTCCGCCCTGCCCAAAGCGGCGCTCAGCCCTACTCAACCCGGCAATGTCACGCTGTGCATTGCGGCGGGGCGCAAGGAAAAAGTCCGCCCCGGCGACATCCTCGGCGCACTCACCGGCGAAGGTGGCATTAATGGCAAATCGGTCGGCAAAATCGACGTATTGGAATACGCCGCCTACGTTGCGGTCGAGCGTAGCGCTGCCAAACAAGCGTTGAATTGCCTGCTGAATGGCAAGATCAAAGGGCGTAAGTTCAAAGTCAAATCGCTATGATAACGTTGTGAGGGATGTTTCATCCTCGGCGAAAACCGCTACTATATGTTCCTACTTTGTTTTGTAGAGCGTTAACAAACCTATGAATAGTCTGGAATGGCGCGTCACCGCCTCCCTTGCTGCGATTTATGCGGTACGGATGTTGGGTCTGTTTATGATCCTGCCCGTATTCGCGCTGTATGCAGAAACCTTCCCGGATTCCACCCCCGCGCTGGCAGGCTTAGCCATTGGCATTTACGGTTTATCGCAAGCGGTATTCCAAATCCCACTCGGCATTCTCTCGGATAAAATCGGGCGCAAGCCGGTCATTATCGGCGGTTTGCTGGTCTTTGCCTTCGGGAGCATCATTGCAGCACTGGCATCATCCATGTGGCTCATCGTGCTGGGGCGCATGATTCAAGGCATGGGCGCGGTGGCTGCCCCAACAATGGCACTGGCGGCGGATTTGATTCGTGAAGAACACCGCATTCGCACCATGGGCGTGATTGGGCTAACCATTGGGGTATCCTTCATGCTGGGAATGATTCTGGGGCCGATCGTCAGTCAAGTGGGTGGTGTCCCCAGTATTTTCTGGTTAACCATGCTACTCGCGTTCTTGGGGATTGCCTTGGTGGTATTCGTGATTCCCAACCCTGCACGCACCTTGCAACACCGTGACGCCGGTATCATCAAAGGCTACCTCAGCACTGCGCTTAGTAATGCGGCGTTATTGCGCATGAATGTGGGGGTTTTTATCCTGCATTTGGTGATGACCGCCAACTTTTTGGTATTGCCCACCCTGTTCACCCACGAATTGGGGCTGCCAACGGCGGAACATTGGAAGGTGTATTTGCCGGTATTCATTGGCTCATTCGTGCTGTCTGTCCCGCTGATTATTATGGCGGAGAAACAGCGCAAGATTCGCCCGCTCTTGCTGGGTTGCACCGTCTTGCTGATCGTTGCCGAATTACTCATGGCAGCCGGTCATGCTCAGATCGTGTGGTTGCTGGTGGCCTTTTGGCTGTTTTTCATCGGTTTTAATTTCTTGGAGGCAGTACAACCGTCGTTGGTGGCTAAATATTCCGACGTTAACACCAAGGGAACCGCAATGGGGATTTTCAGCAGCTCGCAATTCTTGGGAATCTTTGCGGGCGGCGCACTCGGCGGCATGGTAAATCATGAGTGGGGTGCAACCGGCGTATTCCTGTTCAGTGCGGTGGTGGTTGGCATCTGGTTATTAGTCGCGCTGCAATTGCCCCAACCGACTTTTTATGCCAGTAAAATCCTGAAGCTGGATCCGCTGCTGTTTTCTGACCCGCAACGCTTGCACACCGAATTGCTGGCTGTCGCTGGCGTAAAGGAAGTCGCCCTCGCCGCCGAAGAATGCATCGCTTATCTGAAAATCGATAAGACCGCGCTCGATCAGGCGGGCTTGGATGCATTCTCACCCGCTTCAGCGTAGAATCTCGCGAAATATTGACATAAGGAACGAACATGGCAAATGGTATCAACAAAGTCATTCTGGTCGGCACGGTGGGCAGAGACCCTGAGATGAAATACATGCCCAGCGGTGACGCAATCGCCAATATCAGTGTCGCCACCAGTGAATCATGGAAAGACAAAAATACCGGCGAGAAGAAAGAAGCCACTGAATGGCACAACGTGACTTTTTACCGAGGCTTAGCCAAAGTCGTTGGTGATTATGTTCGCAAAGGCCAATTACTTTACGTCGAAGGCAGCCTGAAAACCCGTTCGTGGGAAAAAGATGGGCAAAAACACTACCGCACCGAAGTAAACGCCACCGATATGAAAATGCTGGGCGGGCGTCCCGGTGGCGGCATGGGTTCGGGCAATTACGACGACTCATCCGCCGCCCCCGCGCAACGCAGCAGCAATCAAGGCGCTGGCGGTGGTTACGGCGGCGGTGCGCCATCTGCTCCGGCGGACAATGCCTCCAGCCGTGGCTTTGAAGACTTTGATGACGACATCCCATTCTAAGCAGTATCTAGGGCATACCCTTGCCTAAGCTGGTCTTGATGCCAGTAGGCAAGTAAACCCTTAGTCTCTACAATATTTCTCAGTGCTTGTACTGGAGAGCGCGTAAGACGCCAGCTAGGAGGAATGCAAGCACATAACAATGTTGTGACAACCTATTTGTAAAATGACACAACACTAGAATTACAAGAAATACCTCAGAGCCACCCCTAAAGGTGGCTCTTTTTTTGTTTAGTTCTCAAAGCCTTGACCAATCCACGCCGTCAGCGTTTCATGGAACATCACATCGGTCAATTCCTCGATAATCGCCGCTTCAATGTCTTCCGCTTCGTGATCCTGCACTTCGGTTTGCGCCGTTTCCAGCATTTCGGCACGGACTTGCGCCAAATACGCCAAAATTTCTTCCGCTTCGGTGCGTTCAATCGGCAGCATTCCAAAACTAAAAATGTTCTGGTTATTCGGCAGCTTTAGTAAACGCGACGCAATGCAAATATTGGTGGGAATATTGGTCGCATCCAACTGTGCCAACACGCTTGGCTCATCCGAACCTAGACGGCGCACTTCCACTTTTTTACCGACTTTGCCAACCACTTCCCACAACGCGAGTTCGGAATGTGCAAACGCATCCAGATACTGGCAAGCGAACGATTTATCTTCCTGTTGCACACGAGCACGAATGAAGGCTTCCAGCACACTTTCGCCGTCTTCATTGGTTTCGGTCGTCACAAAATGTTCAAACACATGCGAATGCGCCATTTGCCCTAAGGGTTCTTCGTCAAGATAATCCAGCACTTCATCGCCGGATAATTCCAGCATTTCAGCGGCATAAGCAATCGCATCCGAGAAGACTTCAACCATCCACTCTTCCCACGGCGGGTTAGCAATATAAGCACTCAGCAGTTCCATTGCGCCGCTGACTTGTTGTTCCTGTTCGGCTGTAATCATGGGATAAATCCTTTTTTAATGGTGGTAAACGGTTATTCTACAACAACCCGCGTTCGGCAAACGAGACTACTTGATCGCCGATCACAAAATGATCCAACACCCTGACATCAATTAAATGCAGGGCATCTTTGAGCTTTTGGGTAATGCGCTCATCCGCCTGACTGGGTTCGGCAACGCCGGAAGGATGATTATGCGCGAAAATAATTGCCGCTGCATTGTGATGCAACGCACGGCGCACCACTTCACGCGGGTGTACACTTGCCCCGTCAATCGTACCGCGAAACAGCTCTTCGTACTGAATCACCCGGTGGCGATTATCGAGAAATAAGCAGGCGAATACCTCAAAACGGTAATCGCGCAATTTGGAGGTCAGGTAAAAACGCACCGCTTCAGGGTCACTCAAAGCGTCCCCGCGCCGCATTTTTTCACTGAGGTAACGTTTGGACATTTCCAATACCGCTTGCAGTTGCACGTATTTGGCTTCCCCCATACCGTGCGTTGCACAAAAATTTTGTGCGTCTGCATCAAATAATTGCCGTAAACTACCGAACGTTTGCAGCAGTTCGCGTGAGAGGTCAACCGCCGTTTTGCCCTTGACCCCGACACGCAGAAAAATGGCCAGTAATTCGGCATCGGACAAGGCTGGTGCGCCGCGTAACATCAATTTCTCACGCGGGCGTTCATCAAGAGGCCAGTCAGTAATTGCCATGGGTTTCGCTTTTATTGTTGAGTAGGATTCAAGGGTTTAGAACACAAATTTTATGGCATTCCTTCCTGGTAAGAACATCCTTTTAGGGATAAGTGGCGGTATCGCCGCCTACAAATCCGCTGAACTGACACGTTTGTTAGTGAAAAGCGGCGCAAACGTGCGGGTATGCATGACCGCATCCGCCCAAGCCTTCATTACCCCGCTGACGCTGCAAGCCTTGTCCGGCAACCCGGTGCATACCGAATTGCTCGACCCGCAAGCCGAAATGGGCATGGGGCATATCGAATTGGCACGTTGGGCAGATGTCATTCTGATTGCGCCCGCCACCGCCAATACCTTGGCACGCTTAACCTGGGGCATGGCGGACGATTTGTTGAGTACGGTTTGCCTTGCCTCCACTGCCCGCGTGATTGTTGCCCCGGCAATGAATCAGCAAATGTGGAAACATGCCGCCACCCAGCACAATCTGCAAACCCTGCAAACACGCGGCGTGACGGTGTTCGGCCCGGCGGAAGGTGTGCAAGCCTGTGGCGATACCGGCTTAGGGCGAATGCTCGAACCTGCCGACATTGTGCGTGAACTGGAAACCTGTTGTGCCACCAGTCAATTACTGCAAGGGGTGCGCGTCTTAATCACCGCTGGCCCTACCCGCGAAGCGATTGATCCGGTGCGCTTTCTCACCAATCGCAGTTCCGGCAAAATGGGTTACGCCGTTGCATCAGCAGCGGTCAACATGGGGGCAGAAGTCATGTTGGTTTCCGGGCACGTGGCGTTAGATTGTCCCGCTGGAGTAAGCCGCGTTATCACCGAATCGGCAGCCGATATGCTCAACGCCACCCATGAAGCCGCTAAACAAGCGGATGTATTCATTGCCACTGCCGCCGTTGCCGATTACACCCCCATTAATGTGGCAGACCGCAAAATCAAAAAGAACGCGGCTACCCTTAATCTGGAAATGCAGCGCACCACCGATATTTTGGCTACCATCAAACAAACCTACCCGCACCTGTTCACCGTAGGCTTTGCCGCCGAAACCCACGACTTGATGACCTACGCCCGCAGCAAACTGGAACGCAAAAACATCGACATGATTGCCGCGAATTCGGTGGCGGATGGCAAAGCCTTCGACCAACCCACCAATGCGCTCGAAGTGGTATGGAAAGACGGGCATACCTCCCTGCCTGAAATGGACAAACACGCGCTTGCCACCGCCTTGATGCAATTAGTGGCAGCCCAATACCTGCAACGGAAGCAACCGACACATGACCACGATTGAATACAAAATCCTCGACCCACGCATTGGCACTGAATTTCCCCTGCCTGAATATGCCACCAATGGCTCAGCGGGCATGGATTTACGCGCCTGTTTGGATGCACCGCTGGTATTGAATGCAGGGGATACGGAACTCATTCCAACCGGTATTGCGATTCATATTGGCGACCCAACGCTTGCCGCCGTCATCTTGCCGCGCTCTGGACTGGGTCATAAACACGGGATTGTGCTGGGAAATCTGGTCGGTTTGATTGATTCGGACTACCAAGGGCAATTGTTCATTTCCTGCTGGAATCGGAGTAACGACAGCTTCACCATTCAACCGGGTGAACGCATTGCGCAACTGGTGTTTGTACCGGTGGTGCAAGTCGCGCTGCAATCGGTTGACGATTTCGATCAGTCGCACCGTGGTGAAGGCGGTTTTGGGCATTCCGGTAGGCACTAAACCATGAGTATTCCACAACCGCTCGTTTCTCATTCCTTATTCCGTGCTTACGACGTGCGCGGTGTGTATGCCGACAATCTCACCGAACACAGTGTGCGCCTGATTGGGCAAGCCATCGGCTCGCAATTGCGTGAGCGGGGTGAGCAAGCGGTCGTGGTTGGGCGTGATGGGCGGCTTTCCAGTCCCGCATTGGCGCAAGCCGCCATTGAAGGGTTGATGGCGGCGGGTTGTCATGTCACCGATGTCGGTTTGGTGCCAACGCCGGTGTTGTATTTCGCCGTGCAGTCCGGGCTTGCGCCGCACGGGGTAATGATCACCGGCAGCCACAATCCGCCCGACCAAAACGGCATTAAAATCGTGATCAACGGCGAATGCCAGTATAACGAGCGCATTCAACGCCTGTACGAACGCATTATTCGCGGCGAACTCTGGCATCAGCCCGATGCGGGCAGGTTGCACACCGCCAGTATTCTGAGCGCATACCAACACACGGTATGCCAGCAAATCCACCTGCAACGCCGCCTGCGCATTGGGCTGGATTGCGGCAATGGCGCGACTGCATTGTTGGCAGAACATTTTTTCCGCGATTTGGGTTGCGAAGTCCACCCGCTGTTTTGTGAAGTCGATGGCAATTTCCCCAACCATTCCCCCGACCCGACGCAACCTGCGAATTTGCAAGCGCTGCAAACCTTGGTGCGCGAACAAGGGCTGGATATTGGCATTGCCTTTGATGGCGATGGCGACCGCTTGATTGCAGTCGATGGTAACGGGCATATCCTTTGGCCTGATCGCATCCTTATCCTGCTGGCGCAGGCGGTATTGCCACAACAGCCGCGGCGCACCGTTGCCTATGATGTGAAATGCACCTATCGGCTCGATCAGGCTATCCGTGACGCGGGCGGCATTCCCGGCATGTGCATTAGCGGGCATTCCCTGTTGAAAAAATACATCCGTGAACACAACGCGGTATTGGGCGGGGAATTCAGTGGGCATATTGTGCTGCGCGATCGTGGCATGGAATACGACGATGGCATGTACATTGCCGCCCGCTTGCTGGAAGTGTTATCACAGAAAACTGCTACTCCCGCTCAAGTATTTGCCCGCATTCCCGAAGGTTTCAGCACGCCAGAACACAAGGTTTACTTTGCCTCCTACGAAGCTGCCGGGGTGGCAATGGCGCTATGGATGCAGCATCAGCAATTACAGGCGCAACGCCTGATTACGCTCGATGGAATGCGTGCCGAATACGCCGACGGCTGGGGTTTAGCGCGTGCTTCCAATACCAGCCCCACCATTACTTTGCGCTTTGAAGCCGATACGCCGGAACGCTTAGAAGCCATCCGCGCCCTGTTTCGTGCCGATATTCAACGCCTGCAATTGACCCCGGAGGCATTGCCGTTTTAATCTTGCTCCCCTTACCCTCAAGGATTCTCACCACATGAGCAAGAAACAAAGCAGTTCGCAAGACAATGACCCGGAATTCTGGGACTTGGCAGAGAAATTTATTGAGTTGGCGAATACATCCGTCGACACCAGCGATTTAGGCAAAGTTGGCGCTGCCATGCTGTATGCAGCGGCCCGTTTCAACACCTTCGTGGTTGCCGCCTCCTCCATTGACCGCAAAGAATTCATCGAAGACGCTGACGACACGATGGATTACCTTAGCAAACAATTCCGCCACATGCTCGGCGATAACCTGCGTGATTTCAAAGACAACTACAAGGTCTATATCAAACATGACGACGAACAGCCCGAATAGTACCGCTGCCATTCTGATGGAGGCATTGCCTTACATCCAAAAATATTCCGGCAAAACCATTGTGGTCAAATACGGCGGCAATGCCATGACCGACCCGGCATTGCAACAAAGTTTTGCCCGCGACATCGTGCTGCTGAAACAAGTGGGCATTAATCCCGTCGTTATTCACGGCGGCGGCCCGCAAATCGGCAACTTGCTCAAACAAATTGGCAAGGAAAGCCATTTCGTGGATGGAATGCGCGTCACCGATGCCGAAACCATGGACGTGGTGCAAATGGTGCTAGGTGGGCTGGTCAATAAGCAAATCGTCAATATGATCAATCAGGCGGGCGGACGCGCCATTGGTTTAACCGGCAAAGACGGCAATATGATCATTGCGCAAAAAATGGAACACCCGGAAGTTGACTTAGGGCATGTCGGCGAAGTTATCGAGATTGATGCCAGCGTGGTCAAAATGTTGGAAGAAGACCGCTTTATTCCCGTCATTGCCCCAATTGGCGTGGGCAGAGATGGCACCAGCTACAACATCAATGCCGACATTGTAGCGGGTAAAATGGCGGAAGTTTTAAATGCCGAACGTTTGTTATTGCTGACCAATACCCCCGGTGTACTCGACAAGCAAGGTGTTTTAATCGAAGCGTTGAGTCAGGCGGACATTCAGAACTTGATAGCAGATGGTACGATTCAAGGCGGTATGTTGCCCAAACTGGCGTGTGCTACCGATGCGATTTCAGCAGGCGCGAAAAGTGCCAGCATTATTGATGGTCGAGTGCCGCACGCAGTGTTGCTGGAGCTGTTGACGGATCAGGGCGTGGGGACGATGGTGACGCCTTAAGCAATTTGCTTAAACGCTCTCGGTCTTTTTCATAACGCTGGCGCAGCCGGTCTTGCTCGGTTTGATTTTCCTGCAAGGCATGATCGTAAGCCGCCAGTGTTTTTTCGGCATCTTGAATGTAACCGTTGAGTTTTTCACCTTGCTCAGGCGCTTCGACTTTGCTGGCTTGCTCTCTTACTACCGCTAACTTGGTTTCCAGAGACTCGCGCCGTTCCGCAATGGATTGGGTGTTTTTGTCCAACACGGCTAATTTGCTGTGAAATACGGCTTCCAGTTCCGCTACATCCGCGTAATTAGCCAACAGGTGGTTGTCTTGTTCTTGTTGCTTATTATCCAATGCATCGCGCAATTTTGCCAAGGTCTCGCGGCGTTTACCTGCGGTAAGCTCTGCTTCGCTGGGTGCTCCGGGCACGATTTCAACAGTCATGCCTTGCTTGTTTAACTGAGCGTGACCCTGCTTTTCGACGGAAGGGGGAACAACATCAGAATAATGCACCATGCCTGCGGCATCTACCCAACGGTATAAACCCGCTTGCACGCTGTTAGCGAATAGCAACAAGGCAAATAAAGCAAAGTGCGGTAATAGGGCAATTCGTCTCATGGCGTATAAAAATCTCAAATGATTTGTATACGTGCATTTTTAGCATCTATAGCACAATAAATCGTGTGATGAGCAGAAGAGCGGGAGAATTAGCGTTACGAAGTGCGCAATGCCCCTTACGACAGGAGCATTGCGACACCCTTAAACTTTAGCGAACGGTGTAAAAAGCATCCGGCACGCTAGAACGAACACGGCTCAAATTGGCTTTAGCTTCGCTCTCGCTGCTGAAGGGGATGCGCACTTTGTAGTAGCCACCCACTTGATCAACCACCGCATTGAAACCGGCGGATTGCATTTGGCTACGCATCGCATCAGCGGTGCCTCGGTTCGGGCTGGCAACCACTTGCACCGCATAAGCACCACCGGCCGAATTGCTGTAGCCGCCACCAGAGGATGAACTGCCCGGTGCGGTGTAATCGTAATAACTGCCAGTGGAAGCCGTCGTGGTAGCGCCACCATAAGCAGCAGAACCCGTCGATGCTGTACCCGCACCGTAGTCGTAATAAGAGGCGTTAGAAGTCGTGCCAGTATTCGTAGCCGGTGCGGTGGTCGTGCCATAACCGTAATCCGTACCAGTTGTCGCGGTCGTGCCGTAACTGTTTGCGTAATCGCCACCCGTGGTTGCGCCTGCTTGCGTATTGGCTCCCGGTACAGGTGCACAGCCCGCCATCAAGGTTGCCAGAGTCAGCGCAATTGCGCTCAATTTCATTTGATTGTTCATACGTTTAAGCCCCAAGTGCTAAGTGATTGTTGTTTTGATAGACAATGTGATGTTTATGAAGGTTCCCAAACACACTGCCATTCTCAAGAAAAATGTTCATAACCTTGCCGTTTATCGGAAAAGGTATAATCCACGGACAAACCCGTTTGATTATCATCCACTTCTCCGATAACTGTAACCTGAATGTGATACTTATTAGCCACTTGCTGCACCTCATCCAAATGCTGCTTTGGCAAGGTAAACAATAATTCGTAATCATCGCCGCCCCTAAGAGCAAAATCCAGCCGCTGCGCTAACGCCAGTGGTTGCAATGCGGCTGAAACAGGAATCGCCGTGTGCTGCAAACGCGCCCCCACCCCCGAAGCTGTTAAGATATGCCCCAAATCTGCCAACAACCCGTCAGAAATATCCATACAAGCGCTCGCCAACCCACGCAAACACTGCCCCAACGCCACACGCGGGGTGGGATAATTCAAACGCTGCACGCAAAATGCCGCCGCCGCTGTTGGCAATACCAAGCGTTGCTGCACAATCGCCAAACCTGCTGCCGCATCACCTAAAGTACCGGAAACGCATACCCAATCACCGTGTCGCGCCCCACTCCGCAGTAACGCCCTACCCGGCGGAACCCACCCCATCACCTGAATCGTAATGCTCAATGCGCCGCGTGTGGTATCGCCCCCAATCAGGAAAATACCGTGCTGTTTCGCCAGCTCTCGCATTCCGCGCGTGAATTCCGCCACCCATTCTTGATCTACCGCTGGCAAGGAAAGCGCCAACGTAAACCATGCCGGTTCTGCCCCCATTGCCGCCAAATCACTCAAATTCACCGCCAACGCTTTATACCCAACCGCGTGTGGCGGCGTATTCAGCGGGAAATGCACCCCGGCATTAGAAGTATCCACCGACACCACCAATTCTTTATTTGCCGGTAATGTAAGCACCGCCGCGTCATCCCCGACACTGACACGCACACTATCCGGCTTAGGTTTCCAGAAAAAATATTCGCGGATTAGATTAAATTCCGACATACTACCGCCCGTTAATCGCTAAATAATAAACTCTGGCAGATTTCTACAACCCCAGCCAGATGTTTTATGCTAAATGCTTACGATGGAATAGCCTAGACGGGCTGTACGTTTTCTTGCTGGAGCATAAATGGACACAAGCTCAGACACAAAAATTGGGTGCTTACACGTCGTTGGCGTGATTTTATTAACAGTATTTATCTCTGTCAGCGTCACGCTGTGGGTTATTCAATACTTCTTATTTCCCAAGCCGTTTCAACCTGTCACCCTCGATGCGCGTGAAACCACCGTATTGGCGCAAAAGCTCCAACAAATCGGTTTACCCGCGCCTGTGGACGATCTCACCCCCGAACCGTATACCGAAGTCGGCGCAAGCCGTGAAATTTCCTTGTCAGAGAAAGAGCTGAACGCCTTGCTCGCCAAAAACACCGACATGGCAGAACAAGCGGTCATCGACCTTGCCGACAACCTTGCCAGTGCCAAAATCTTGCTGCCACTGGATCCCGAATTCCCGTTTATCGGCGGCAAAACGCTCAAAGTGAATGCGGGTATGGAACTGGCCTACGCCAACAACAACCCCATTATCAAACTCAAAGGCGTGAGCGTATGGGGTGTACCCGTGCCCAACGCATGGCTGGGCAACCTGAAAAACGTGGATTTGGTCAACGAATTCGGTGGCAATGCCGGTTTCTGGCAATCCTTCGCCGCCGGTGTCGAAGACATCCACGTGGAAGAAGGGCATTTGCTCATCAAGCTCAAGGAATAGCGCTTACAACACCGTACCGCCGCGTGTGGTCGGATCATACGCCAAGGTCATGCCGGATACGGTATCCGCCGCAAATTGTGCCCACACCGCCTCCGCTTCAGCCCAAGTCGGCTGTTGCTGGGCGTGGTGCAACGGCATGAAATGACGGCTGTATAAGCGTGCCAACCGCGCTTGTGCCGCTGTGTCGCGATAATCCGCCAATGCCTCCACCACCGACACGGCTGCCGCACGGTTATTGCACATCAACAACTGATCGCACCCCGCTGCCAACGCTGCTTTTGCCCGCCCGACAAAATCGCCTGCGGCTGCCGCTGCTGCCATATCCAAGGCATCGCTGAAGATTGCGCCCTGAAAACCCATTTGCCCGCGCAAAATCGCCTGCAACCAGCGCGGCGAAAACCCAGCGGGCGCATCATCCACGCACGGATACACCACGTGCGATGGCATCACCGCCTCCAGCCCTTGTGCAATCAAATGCCCAAAGGGTGCAATGTCTTCCGCCCACAAGGTTTCCCAAGCACGCTCGTCACACGGCAAGGCTTCGTGCGAATCCGCCGTCACGCCGCCATGACCGGGGAAATGTTTGCCGACCGACACCATGCCTGCCAAACGTGCTCCCTGCATCCACGCCCCCGTCAATGCCATCACCGTTGGCGTGTCTTGCCCGAAGGCACGATCCCCGATCACCCGATTCAGCCCACGATCAAGATCCAACACTGGCGCAAAGCTGAAATCCACCCCCACCGCTTGCAACTCAGATGCCATCAACCAGCCCATGCGTTGCGCCGCGTACTGCGCAGCCGCCGGTGACTGCTCGTACAACGCCGCGTAATACCCCGCTGGCGGCAAACGCTGAAAACCTTCGCGGAAACGTTGCACCCGTCCGCCTTCCTGATCCACCGCCACCAGTAAATGTGGTTCACGCACCGCCCGGATTGCTGCGGTCAACGCCGCCAATTGCGCCGGATTCTGGTAATTACGCGCAAACAAAATCACCCCACCGACGGCGGGATGTTTCAATAATTCGCGGTCTGCGGCACTCAATTCTGTACCGGCTACATCCAGCATGACTGGCCCCAATGACATTTACTTACTCCTTTTGCTCACACAGTTGTGATACGTTTACGCCATGATACAAACCTTACACCATAGTGATGATGAATTCGGCTCAATCACGGTACTCGATGATGGCGAATGCCGCATTCTAGCCTTTGCCCCCAATGATGAGCAAAGCCGCTGTTTAAAAGCCGCCCCGCACATCTTGCAATACGAATACACCCAAGCGATGTTGCTGGTCTTGCTGTTTTGCCAACCAAAACGGGTGCTGATTTTAGGCTTAGGCGGCGGCAGTTTAGTCACTGCTTTGCACCGCCACATCCCCGGCATTCACATTACTGCGGTAGAATTACGTGCCACCGTCATCGACGTTGCCCAACGTTTTTTCCAAATGCCACGCAGCAAACGCCTGCAAATCGTCCAACAAGATGCCGACGAGTTTCTGAATAACGCCGAATTGCGCAAAGTGGATGTGATATTCGCTGACCTCTACCACGGTGATGGCATAGACCATGTGCAATTGCGTGCCGATTTTGTCGCCCGTTGCGCCGCCAATCTCAAGGAAAACGGCTGGCTAGTGATGAATTGCTGGACAGAACAGCGCGAAGACCCATTGCTGCGCGATGCCTTACGCGCACACTTTACCGACATTCGCACCGTCCTGACCGCCAGTAGAAACTGGGTCATCATTGCAGGCAAAGCGTCTGATTTTCAAACAACACGCGCATTGAAAGACACCGCTGAACACCTGAGCGCCTCGCTGGGCTTCCCGTTGATACGCGCCCTCATGCGCTCGCGGGCATTAGGCGAATAGCCTGTGTTATCATGCTTCCCACCCACTTCATTGGAAAAAACCATGCGCAAACTGCCACGCTTGTTCCTCGCTCTCTGTTTAACCTATGCCCCGTTTGCCCTTGCCGAAACCGTGCTGAAACGCGGCAATGGCACTGAACCGGAAACGCTGGATATTCACCAATCCTCCGGCGTTTCTGAAGCGAATATTCAGCGTGATATGTTTGAAGGGCTGGTCACAGAAGATGCGGTTGGCAAGCTGCAACCCGGTGTAGCAGAAAAATGGGAAATCAGCGCCGACGGTAAGCGCTACACCTTCCACTTGCGCAAAGACAGCCAGTGGTCAGATGGCATCGCGTTGACGGCTGACGATTTCGTGTACGCCTACCAGCGGGCGCTTGCCCCGGAAACCGCGTCCGACTACGCCTTTATCCTCTGGCCGATTGCAGGCGCAGAAGCCTTCAACAAAGGCGAGCAAAAAGACCCTGACAGCATTGGCGTGAAAGCCGTCGACCCACAAACGTTGGAAATAACCCTCAAAGCCCCAACCTCCTATTTCCTCGGCATGTTAATGCACCCGATGGCGTTCCCCATTCCCAAACACGCCGTTGAAAAAGCGGGTAAGGATTGGATCAAACCCGAAAACATCCGCTGCAACGGTGCGTACTGCCTGAGCGAATGGACACCGCAAGCCCACGTCAAACTGCTGAAGAACCCGCATTACCGCCGCGCTGCCGAGGTAAAAATTGACAGCGTGTATTACATTCCTACCGAAGATCAGAACAGCGAACTCAAGCGTTACCGTGCCGGGGAAATCGACATTACCTACGATGTGCCATCCGATCAAATTAAAACCGTCGCGCAAGATTACGCCGCAGAATTCCATAGCACGCCGTACATTGGCACGTATTATTACGCTTTGAATCTGGAAAATCCGGCGTTCAAGGAAAATCCTAAGTTGCGTCGCGCCCTCTCGCTGGCGTTAGATCGCGACATTCTCACCGAAAAAATTACCCAAGCCGGTGAAATCCCCGCGTGGGGTTGGGTTCCACCCGTCGATAATTACACCCAGCAAAACATGGAAGAAAAATCGCTGGATAAAGCCGCTCGCACCAAACTTGCCCAAGAGCTGTATGCCGAAAGCGGCTATGGCGCTGACAAACCGCTGGGGCTGGAAATTCTCTACAACACCAGCGACAACAATAAGAAGCTCGCGATTGCTGTCGCAGCGATGTGGAAACAAACCTTAGGCGTGAAAACCAACCTGCGTAATGAGGAATGGAAAGTCTACCTCAGCTCACGTAAGCAAAAGCAGTTCCAAGTAGTACGCTCCAGTTGGATTGGCGACTACAACGACGCACACACCTTCCTCAGCCTGTTCAAGTCCGATGTGGGTGAAATGAACACCTCTGGCTACAAAAATCCCGAATTCGACCGTTTAATGGCAGAAGCCGAAACCCAAACCGACACCAAAAAGCGCCAAGAAGCCATGGAACAAGCTGAACGCATTCTATTGGCGGATACGCCGATCATCCCGATTTACTACAACACCACTCAACACTTGGTCAGCCCGAAAATCACCGGGTGGGAAAATAACGTGATGGATGTGCATCCAACCCAGTATCTGGGCTTAGTGCCATAAAGACATAACGACCAAAACCACGCCTCACCAAAGGAAATAACCATGTCAGACAACGCCCAAACGCCCGACCCACAAGCCGGAATCAATACCTTAGGGTTTGCCTCTGTTGCCAAAGAAATGCAGGAAAACTTCAAACAAGTTGAAGAAATCATGGCCAGTTTCAGCAAAGCGCATGAAGGGATGAAACTTGATCCATTCAATTTGAAACAGGCTTACAGCGATTGGATGGAAGCCGTTACCAAAAATCCCGAAAAGCTCATTGAAACCAATATGGCTTTCTGGCAAAAGTCGATGGAACTGAGCCAGCAAGCCATGCAAAGTTTCATGAGCGGGCAGCCTACGACTAAGGTATTTGAAACGCCAAAATCCGACCGCCGTTTCAGCCACGAAGACTGGGAAAACAAACCCGCGTTTGATGTGATCAAACAGACCTATCTAATGGTTTCTGACTGGACGCGCCAAATCGTCGCCTCCGCCGAAGGCTTGGATGACCACACCGCCGAGCGCGTCAAGTTTTTCACCGAACGCAGTCTCGATGCGATGTCGCCGACCAATTTCGCCCTGACCAATCCGGCAGTGTTGGAAAAAATCCGCAATACCAAAGGCGCGAATCTGGTACACGGCCTGAAAAACATGCTGGAAGATTTGGAAGCAGGTAACGGTCAATTGCGGATTCGTATGACCGACACCAAAGCCTTCAAGCTAGGTGAAAACGTCGCCGTCACCCCCGGCAAAGTCGTATTCCAGAATAAAATGTTTCAGTTGATTCAATACACGCCAAGCACGGAAACCGTTCTGAAGCGCCCGCTGTTGATCGTACCACCTTGGATCAACAAGTTTTACATTCTGGATTTGCAACCGAAAAACTCCATGCTCAAATGGCTGGTGGATCAAGGGCATACCGTCTACGTGATGTCGTGGGTCAACCCCGATGAAACCTATGTGGATACGGGTTTTGAAGACTACATTCACGCGGTTATCAACGCGATGGATGCGGTGCAATACGATAGCGGCGAGTCTGAGCTGAACATGATTGGCTACTGCATCGGCGGCACATTGCTATCATCCACTTTGGCTTACTTGAAAAGCAAAGGCGATACCCGCGTTAAAAGTGCTACATTCTTCACCACCATGTTGGATTTCTCAGAACCGGGTGAACTAGGCGTGTTTATTGACGAAGCTCAGATCAGTACACTCGAAGCACAAATGCAGGAACAGGGTTACATGGATGGCAGCACCATGTCAGGCGCGTTCAATCTGTTGCGGGCGAATGATTTGATTTGGTCGTTCTACGTCAATAACTACTTGTTGGGCAACGATCCGCGTCCGTTTGACTTGCTGTACTGGAATTCGGATTCAACCCGGATGCCGGTGAAAATGCACTCTTGGTATCTGCGTAACCTCTACAAAGACAACAAACTCTGCCAACCCAAAGCACTGAGTGTGGACGGTGTGGAATTGGATTTAGGCACGATTGATGTACCTGCGTGCTTCATTTCCACCATCGAAGACCACATTGCGCCTTGGAAATCTACCTATTCCGGTGCGCGGTTGTTTGGCGGCGATGTGCGCTTCATTTTGGGCGGTTCCGGGCATATTGCCGGTATCGTGAATCCACCTGCTGCCAATAAGTACAACTATCGCGTCAGCAACGAACTGCCGGAAAGTGCTGATACATGGTTAGCCAACACGCAAGTGAATGCAGGTTCTTGGTGGCCGGAATGGGATAGTTGGGTACGTGCACTAGCTAACAATGAACAGGTTGATGCACGCCAGCCGGGGGCTGGCAAACTTGCAGCGATTGAGAATGCGCCGGGTACTTACGTCAAATGCCGCTTGGGTGAACCGACACCGGTACTAGAACCAACGGTGCTACCGGATTCGGCTTCGCCGTCACCCGTCGCCCCCCAGCCCTCTCTCCCTAAAAAGGCGAAAGTAAGCAAGAAAAAATAAACTCTTAGCCCCTCTCTAGCTTACTCGCGGGTTTGGAACTTCCGACCCGCGAACGCCGCCAACATGCCCCGTAAGATATTCATCTCACTCACCGTCACCCCTGCCCGCCCAAACAGCCGCCGCAGCCGCCGCATCAGCAAACGCGGATTTTCAGGGTCAAGAAAGCGGGTAGCAATCATCGACTGTTCCAAATGCGTGTAAAAGCTTTCCATAGACTCGGCACTGGCTAAGGCATCATCCGGGTCAGGAGGCGTCGTTTCGCTAGGCGTTGCCAAGCGCACCGCCGTCGCACATTCGTAAGCCAATACCTGAATCGCCATCGCAATATTCAACGAAAAAAAGTCGAATGCCATGGGGATATGCACCAAGGTATTGCAGTGATCGAGTTCTTCATTGGTCAAACCGCTGCGCTCGCGCCCAAAGACCAGCGCAATTTTCTGCTGCGGCAAATGTTCGGCAACGAATACGCCGCATTCCCGTGAATCCATCTGCGGCCATTGCAAGGTACGTTCGGAACGCGCACTTGCGCCGATCACGATGTGGCAATCCGCCACCGCATCTTGCAAGGTCGGGACAATTTTTGCCTGTTCGATAATGTCATTCGCGCCGGATGCCAATGCCCAAGTGTCTTGCGAATACGGTTTGCGCGGGGCAACGAGGCGTAAGTCCTGAATCCCCATGACTTTCATGGCACGCGCTGCCGAGCCGATATTGCCGGGGTGCGAGGTTTCCACCATGACGATGCACAGGTGTTCTAACGCGGGTGTGTACATAGAATTGCTCCGCTCAATGCTTAGAGTTCGCCCAGATAAGCGGCTTGTACGGCAGGGTCATTTGCCAAGGTTTGCGCCGCACCACTCAAGGTAATATCGCCGTGTTCCATCACGTAACCGCGCTGGCTAATGCTTAAAGCGAGGCGCACGTTTTGTTCGATCAGCAAAATAGTGATGCCTTGTTGCGCAATGGTTTGAATAATGCGGTAAATGGTTTGCACCATAATCGGCGCAAGCCCCATGCTGGGTTCGTCGAGCATCAGCAGTTTCGGTTTGGACAGCATGGCGCGTGCCAGTGCCAACATTTGTTGTTCGCCGCCGGAAAGCAGCCCCGCCTGTTGTTGGCGACGTTCTGCCAAACGCGGTAACAAGGTGTAAATGTCGTCGATTTCACGCTGCACAGCGGCACGATCAGAACGGTTGTACGCGCCCATCATCAGGTTTTCCAACACGGACATGCGCGTAAAAATACCCCGACCTTCCGGCACTAAAGCCAGCTTCAGCGCAGCAATTTGGTAGGCGGGCATTCCATGGAGCTTGCGCCCGTCGAACACGATTTCGCCGGAAGTCGCGGGTAATAAACCGCTCAAGGTTTTCAGCGTGGTGGTTTTACCAGCACCGTTTGCGCCGATCAAACACACCGTTTCACCCGCTTCAACCTCAAAGCTAATGCCTTTTACCGCGCGGATGCTGTCGTAATTGACGCACAGATTTTGCACAGATAACAGACTCATGCCACGACCTCCCCACCCAAATAGGCCGCAATCACTTTGGGGTCATGACGTACTACCTCCGGTGTACCTTCGGCAATTTTTTCGCCGTAATCCAGTACCACCAAACGGTCACAAATCCCCATGACCAATTTCACGTCGTGTTCGATCAGCATCAGCGTCAAGCCTTCCTCGCGCAAGCTCACCATCAGGTCACGCAGGGCATTTTTCTCATTCGGGTTCATACCAGCAGCGGGTTCGTCAAGTGCGAGTAATTTCGGCTCACTTGCCAAAGCGCGGGCGATTTCCAAACGACGTTGGTCGCCATACGATAAGTTTTTTGCCAGCGTATGCGTGTGTTTGCCAATCCCGACGCGGGTCAGCAATTGCTGGGCAAATGCCATGCAATCGCGCTCTTCCTTGCGGTTATGGGCGGTGTGCAGCAATGCCGCCAATACACCCGACGTGGTGCGCGTATGCCGCCCCACCATCACGTTTTCCAGCGCGGTCATATTGTGGAATAGGCGGATATTTTGGAACGTCCGTGCAAAACCCGCTTTGAGGATTTCGTGCGGTTTACGCCGATACAGCGAGGTACCGAGCAAATCAATCGCACCGGTGTCCGGCTGATACAAGCCCGTCAAGGCATTAAACAGCGTGGTTTTGCCCGCACCATTCGGACCAATCACGCCAAAGATTTCGCCCGTGCGCACCGTAAAACTGACATCGGTAAGCGCCTTAATACCACCAAAATGCTTGGACACATTGGTAACGCGGAGCAAATCATGCGTCTCGCTCATCCCGCATCCTCCGCCAATTCTTGCCGCCGTTGTTTGGAAGGCAACAACCCCGCCGGACGCAATAACATCATCAATACCAGCGCAATCCCGAACAACAACATGCGCAAATCTGCGGGATCAATAAACACTTCGCCAAACAGCGCCCGCTGCAATTCGCCGGTATAGCGCAAGGCTTCGGGAATCACCGTTACCAGCAACGCGCCCAAAATCACGCCATAAATATTGCCCATTCCCCCCAGCACAATCATGCTCAGGATCATAATGGATTCCATCAAATTGAAACTTTCTGGGCTAACAAAACCTTGGAAACTCGCAAACAAGCCGCCGCTCAAACCGCCAAAGGTTGCACCCATGGCAAATGCCAACAGCTTGATGTTACGGGTATTAATACCCGCCGCTGCCGCCGCCATTTCATCTTCACGAATCGCCACCCATGCCCGCCCAATGCGCGAATTTTCCAAGCGCATACACACAAATACCACCAAGGCCACAAATACTAAAAACAGGTAGTAATACAAGTGGGGCGATGACAGGGTTAAACCCAATATTTCCTGCTTCTTGCCTAAGGAAAAACCAAACAGGTTCATTGGCTCAATCAGCGTAATCCCTTGCGGGCCATTGGTAATGTTCACGGGGGAATTCAGGTTATTGAGAAAAATACGGATAATTTCCCCAAACCCCAAGGTCACAATTGCCAAATAATCACCGCGTAAGCGCAAGGTTGGCGTGCCTAATAACACCCCAAACAAAGCAGCAATCGCCGCGCCTGCGGGTAAAATCACCCAAAACGGCAAATTCAAACCAAAATGCGGCGACGCCAATAATGCCCAGCAATACGCACCTACCGCGTAGAATGCCACGTATCCCAAGTCCAATAACCCGGCGTAACCCACCACGATATTCAGCCCCAGCGCCAACATAATGTACAGCAACGCAAAGTCGAGAATCCGCAACCACGATTTACCGAGGCTGGCTTCCACCACAAACGGCAACAAAATCAGCCCCAGCAACAACAACACCGCTGTTAGCCATGCTTTGCTTTTCAATAGGTTAAGCACGTTCAACGCTTTTACTCCCCAGCAACCCTGACGGTTTCAGCGTTAATACCAAGATCAACACCAGAAAAGCGAAAATATCCTGATAGTGACTTCCCAAGAAACCGCCGGTCAAATCGCCGATGTAACCCGCGCCCAAGGCTTCGAGTACCCCCAGCAACATGCCGCCGAGCATCGCACCGGTAAGATTGCCAATTCCCCCCAAGACTGCGGCGGAGAAGGCTTTCAAGCCCAATAAAAAGCCCATGTAATAATGGGCTTGTCCGTAATTTGCGCTTACCATGACACCTGCAATGGCAGCTAAACCCGCTCCAATCACGAACGTCGCCGAAATGACTCGATTGACATTCACGCCCATCAATTGCGCGACGGCGGGTGCTTGTGCTGTGGCCCGCATCGCTCGCCCCAAACGGGTACGATTCACCAACGTCACCAGCGCCACCATGATGGTCACGGTTAAAAATAAGATAGCAATTTGCACATCCGTAATGGATGCGCCCAAAATTTCATGCCGACCTTGCGGTAACAAAGTGGTGGGGAACGCAATGTATTGCTTCCCCCAAATCAGCATCGCCACGTTTTGCAACACAATGGAAATACCAATCGCCGTAATCAATGGCGCAAGGCGCGGGGCATGGCGCAGCGGGCGGTAAGCCACCCGCTCAATCGAATACCCCAGCAACATGCACGCCGGAATCGCCGCCAGCAGACCGGTGAACACAATCACAATGCCGGGCAAATCGGGTGCAACCCCAAACAATGCCCCGATCACCGTAATAGCGATCATCGACCCCATCATGGTGGTTTCCCCGTGGGCGAAGTTGATTAGCTCCAAGATGCCGTAAACCAGCGTGTAGCCCAGCGCAACCAAGGCGTACACACTCCCCAACACCAAACCATTCACCATCTGCTGTGCGAAAATATCCATTATGGCTGAACCGTTTCCAATGTTTCCCACTTACCGCCCTTCACGGTGTACAACGTGATTGGCCCTGACGTCAGGTCGCCCTTGGCATCGAAACCGATTTTGCCCGTAACCCCCTCAAAACTGGTTTTGCCCAATTCTGGCAGGTATTTTACCGGGTCAGTGGAATTGGCACGTTGCATCGCATCGACCATCACGTAAGCCGCGTCATACGCATACGGGGCATACAACTGGATTTGCCCGTACTTTTCTTCAAATTTCTTTTTGAAATCCGCCCCCTTAGGCATTTTTTCAATCGGCAAGCCGGGAATGGAGGCAATCGCGCCTTCGGCATCCGCACCCGCCAATTCAATGAATTTAGGGGTTTGCAAACCGTCACCGCCGAGGAACTGTGCTTTCATGCCCAATTGACGCATTTGTTTTGCCATCGGTGCGCCTTGCGGATCCATGCCACCGAAGAAAATAACATCCGGCGCTTTGCCTTTAATCGAGGTCAAAATCGCGCTGAAATCGGTCGCTTTGTCATTGGTATGTTCAACCGCTACCACTTCTGCACCAGCGGCTTTGGCGGCCTTTTCAACTTCAGCCGCTAAACCTTGCCCGTAAGCGGTTTGGTCATCGACGATGGCGACTTTCTTGCCCAGTTTTGCCGCATACGCGCCTAAGACTTTGCCTTGTTGTTCGTCGTTAGTCATGACGCGGAAAGCGGTTTTGAACCCTTGCGCGGTGTATTTAATCGCCGTGGCAGAAGGAGAAATTTGTGGGATGTCATTATCCGCGTAAACCTTGGAAGCGGGGATGGTTGCCCCCGAATTCAAATGCCCGACCACGCCAACAATGCCCTCGTCAATCATGCGCTGCGCCACGATGGTTGCCGTTTTCGGGTCGGCTTGGTCATCTTCACTCATCACCTCAAAGGTAACAGCTTTACCATCAATCACCGGCTTGGTGGCGTTGATTTCGTCAATTGCCAAACGCACGCCATTGTCATTGTCTTTACCGATATGGGCTTGTGGCCCGGTGAGTGGAGAAGATTGACCAATTTTAACCGTAACCGCTTCTTCAGCCTGGGCTGTCATGCTCAAGCCCAGCGCTACGGCAATACTCAATGCCAGCAATGTAGATTTCATTTCGATGTCTCCTTGATAGTTAAAGGTACGTTGGTTCTATTATAACGGCTCATCGCATTAATGCCGTTTCATAATGCGTTCTTTTTCACGGCTCCAATCGCGTTCTTTTTCAGTGTCGCGCTTGTCGTGTTGTTGTTTACCTTTTGCCAAACCGATTTCGACTTTGACACGGTTATTCTTCCAATACATTGCCAAGGGTACAACGGTGTAACCTTTGCGGTCGACTGCATTATTGAGCTTGATGATTTCGGTATCGTGCAACAACAGTTTACGGGTGCGCAATGAGTCGGGAATGATGTGGGTGGAGGCGGATAATAAGGCGCTAATGTGTGCGCCAAATAAAAACACTTCGCCTTTTTCGAGAATCACGTAACTTTCTTTAAGCTGGATACGCCCTGCCCGGAGGCTTTTCACTTCCCAGCCTTGCAGCACCAAACCCGCCTCGAAGGTTTGCTCGATGTAATAGTCGTGGCGTGCCTGCCTGTTCACGGCGATGCTTTTGCTGCCGGGGGCACTTTTCTTTTTGGTCGTCGCTTTTGCCATGAGGGTAATAATCGCCATGCAAGTTAAGGAAACATGAAATGATACGCGGGTTTGCCGTATCATCAAGCGCTTTGTGACAATACTACAGGATTCCCCATGCGCCCAGCTTCACTCAGTTCCATCCTCGACAAAGAGTTTCTCGGCACGTTAGAAGGTCATCATACCCCCGTAATGTTGTGGGGGCCGCCGGGTGTAGGCAAGTCGCAAATTGTGGCGCAAGTCGGGGTTCGCCACGGTGCGCCGGTGATTGACGTGCGCTTGTCGCAAATGGAACCCAGCGATTTACGCGGCATTCCTTTCCGTGACAAAGAGCTGGTGGAATGGGCGATTCCCTCCATGCTGCCGGATGAAGAGCGCCACGGAGCCGTGGGCATTTTGTTTTTGGATGAAATCACCTCCGCCGTGCCGAGCGTATCGGCTGCGGCGTATCAGTTGATTTTAGACCGACGCTTGGGCGATTACCGTGTACCGGATGGCTGGGCAATCTTTGCCGCTGGCAATCGCCAAGGCGACCGAGGCGTGACTTACACCATGCCCGCTCCCTTAGCCAACCGCTTTTCACACTTTGAAGTCGATTTGAATCTGGATGACTGGGTAGCTTGGGCGTACAAACACCACATCGACGAACGCATTATCGGCTTTTTGCGCTTCCGCCCCGAACAATTGTTTAACTTTGATCCGGCACACAATCCGGTTGCCTTCCCTACCCCGCGTTCGTGGGAATTTGCGCACCGCGCCTTGCAGAAATTTGGCAATTCCCCCAATTTATTGCTGGGAACCTTGCAAGCCTGTGTCGGGCCAGCGGCGGGGATTGAGCTGAAAGCGTTTGTGGATAGCCTTGATCAAATGCCGGACTTGGATGCGATTTTGCGTGGTGAAGATGTTAAAGCGCCCAAAGAAGTGGATTTGCAATACGCGGTGGCTTCATCGCTGGTGGGACGGGCGATTCGGGCGAAAGGCACGCCAGAAGCGGCGGAAACCTATGGGCATATTCTCAACTACGCCAAAGCGTTTCCGCTGAAGGAAATGGGCGTGATGTTGGTGTCGGATATGCTCCGCGCTGTCGGTGATGAAATTTTCGGGATTCCAGCGTTTGCGCAGTGGGCGCAGTCGATTGGCGATATTATGTTGTACGATTGAACCATACTGTATAAAAAAAGCCCCGACACTGCGGGGCTTTTTTACAGAGAGTGGGTGTTAACCCGCCACTACCGGAATCGGCACAACCTTCTGCGCCGCCTTCTGATAATGCTCCATCTTATCGAAGTTCAAATAACGGTAAATGTCACCCGCCATGCTATCAATCTTCTTCGCGTATTCCATGTACTCCGCAACCGTAGGCAATTTGCCCATGATCGCCGCCACAGAAGCCAGTTCCGCCGAAGCCAAGAACACATCCGCGCCAGTACCCAAACGGTTCGGGAAGTTACGCGTAGAAGTAGACACCGCCGTGGAGTTTTCAGCAATACGCGCCTGATTCCCCATGCACAATGAACAACCCGGCATTTCCATCCGCGCACCCGCACGACCGAAGATGTTGTAGTAACCTTCGTCACTCAACTGCGAAGCATCCATTTTCGTCGGTGGGGTAATCCACATACGTGTCGGGATTTGCGCAGTCGTCGCATCCAATAACTTACCCGCCGCACGGAAGTGACCGATATTGGTCATGCACGAACCGATGAACACTTCATCAATCTTGCGACCCGCCACTTCCGACAACAAACGTGCATCATCCGGGTCATTCGGCGCACACAGGATAGGCTCTTTGATCTCATCCATGTTGATTTCGATCACCGCCGAATATTCTGCGTCTTTGTCAGCACGCATCAGACTTGGGTTAGCCAACCATGCTTCCATGCCCTTAATACGACGTTCGATCGTGCGCGGATCGCCATAACCTTCCACCAACATCCACTTCAACATCACGATATTAGAACGCAGGTATTCCGCAACCGAGGCTTCCGACAACGCAACCGTACAGCCAGCCGCCGAACGTTCCGCAGAAGCATCCGACAGTTCAAATGCTTGTTCGACAGTCAGGTGATCCAGACCTTCGATTTCCAGCACTGTGCCGTTGAAAACGTTCTTCTTGCCTTTCTTTTCCACCGTCAGCAGACCCATCTGGATCGCTTTGTGTGGAATGGAATGCACGAGGTCACGCAGGGTGATACCCGGTTGCATTGTGCCGGTGAAACGTACCAGCACAGATTCCGGCATATCCAACGGCATAACGCCCGTCGCAGCCGCAAATGCCACCAGACCAGAACCGGCTGGGAAGGAAATACCAATCGGGAAACGGGTATGCGAGTCACCACCTGTACCCACGGTATCCGGCAACAACATGCGGTTCAACCACGAGTGGATAACACCATCACCGGGGCGCAACGAAACACCGCCACGGGTCATGATGAAATCTGGCAAGGTGTGGTGCGTTACCACGTCAACCGGCTTAGGATAAGCAGCCGTATGGCAGAAAGACTGCATCACCAAATCCGCCGAGAAGCCCAAACAAGCCAAATCTTTCAGCTCATCACGGGTCATCGGGCCAGTAGTGTCTTGTGAACCCACCGTAGTCATTTTCGGTTCGCAGTACATGCCGGGGCGTACACCCGTCATGCCGCAAGCCTTGCCGACCATTTTCTGTGCCAGTGTGAAACCTTTGCCCGTATCAGCAGGCTGCTCTGGAGTACGGAACAAATCAACCGGCGGCAGTCCCAGTGATTCACGCGCTTTGGCGGTCAAACCACGCCCGATGATCAGATTGATACGACCACCCGCACGCGCTTCGTCCAACAACACTTGAGTTTTCAGGCTGAAGGTGGAAATAACTTCATCCGTACCGTGACGCTTGGCAACGCCTTCATACGGGTAAACATCAACCACGTCGCCCATGTTCATTTGGGCAACATCCATTTCAATCGGCAGCGACCCAGAATCTTCCATTGTATTGAAGAAAATCGGCGCAATTTTGCTACCAAAGCAGTAGCCGCCCACACGCTTGTTCGGAATTCCCGGCATATCATCGCCGAAGAACCACAGCACGGAGTTGGTCGCAGACTTACGTGAAGAACCCGTACCAACAACGTCACCGACGTAAGCCACTGGGAAGCCTTTCGCTTTCACCGCTTCGATTTGCTTTAAAGGGCCGACGCTGCCTTGAACTTCCGGCTCGATACCGTCACGCGCCATTTTCAGCATCGCGTTAGCATGGAGTGGGATGTCAGGGCGTGACCAAGCATCCGGTGCAGGTGACAAATCGTCAGTATTGGTTTCGCCGGGAACTTTGAAAACGGTAACGGTGATTTTCTCAGCCACTTCAGGCTTGGAAGTGAACCATTCGCCCGCTGCCCAAGATTCCATGACTTTCTGTGCAGACGCATTACCCGCTTTCGCTTTGGCTTCCACGTCGTGGAACGCATCAAACATCAGCAGCGTGTGTGACAGAGCGGTAGCAGCAGCATCAGCCGTTGCAGGCACATCCAGCGCGGCAATCAACGGTTGTACATTGTAACCACCCAACATCATGCCGAGAACTTCGACCGCACGCACCGGGCTAATCAATGCACAAGCAGTTTCACCCGTGACGATGGCAGCAAGGAAAGCGGCTTTCACATAAGCGGCTTCGTCGACACCCGCCGGAACGCGGTTTTCCAGCAAATCAACCAGAAAGGCTTCTTCGCCTGCCGGAGGGTTTTTCAGCAATTCCACCAGTGCAGCGGTTTGTGCTGCATCCAATGGCTTAGGCGGGATGCCCTGAGCGGCGCGTTCGGCAACGTGTTGGCGATATTCTTGCAACATTTTCTATAGACTCCTCAAAACAACAAAACTTATCTTTCATCCACTGGAACATAATTGCGGCTTTCCGCACCCACGTACAACTGGCGTGGACGACCGATGCGCGACTCCTCATCACCCATCATTTCATCCCACTGCGAAATCCAGCCGATGGTACGTGCCAGCGCGAACATCACCGTAAACATGCTGACCGGAATCCCCATGCTCAGGAAAATCACCCCGGAATAGAAATCGACGTTCGGGTACAGGTTACGCGCTTTGAAATACTCATCGTTCAAGGCCACCTGTTCCAGCTCACGCGCAATCGCAAACAGTTTCTGGTTCGGGTCATTAGCGGGCAAGCGATCCAGAATCTCATTCGCCAATTCACGGATAATCCGGGCGCGTGGATCATAGTTTTTATACACGCGATGCCCGAAGCCCATCAAGCGGAAACGGTCATTTTTGTCTTTAGCGCGGTCTACCCAATGCGACAAGGGTAAGCCAGACTTTTCAATGTCACGCAACATAGTGATCACGGCTTCGTTCGCACCACCGTGCGCAGGCCCCCACAAGGACGCAATCCCGGCTGCCACGGCTGCAAACGGGTTCGCTTCCGAACTGCCCGCCAAACGCACGGTTGAGGTCGAGGCATTTTGCTCATGGTCAGCGTGCAAAATCATAATGACTTCCAACGCTTTCACATGCAACGGGTCAGCCTTGTACGGCTCAGTCGGCACGGAGAACATTAGGTGCAAGAAATCTTCCGCATACGACAAATCATTACGCGGGTAGACAAACGGCAAACCCACGGAATAACGGTAGCTCCATGCCGCAATCGTCGGCATTTTCGCAATCAAACGGTGCGCAGAACGCTTACGTTGTTCTGGGTCATGGATATTCATGTCATCGTGGTAGAACGCGGACAACGCCCCCACGACCCCAACCACGGTTGCCATCGGATGCGCGTCACGGCGGAAACCCCGGAAGAAATACTGTACCTGATCATGCAACATGGTGTGGCGCGAGATCATGTACTCAAAATCCGCCAACTCTTGCTTGGTGGGCAAGGTTTTATTCAGCAGCAAATAGCAGACTTCCAAAAAGCTGCTGTGTTCTGCCAACTGCTCAATCGGATAACCACGGTAGAGCAGCGTGCCTGCATCCCCATCCAAATACGTAATTTCACTGGAACAACTAGCAGTCGACATAAAACCGGGGTCGTAAGTGAAATACCCCAGTTCCTTGTACAATTTACGGATGTCAATGGTTTTGACCCCGATGCTAGGCTGAAGCACGTCCAACTCGACTTGTTTGCCGGTGACGTTATCAATGATGGTGACAGTTTGTTTGGTCATGCAGGCGCTCCAAAAAATTAACGAAAACTTATCCTTGCAGGGCTGCGAACGCAGCGGCGACACCCTTCCCTAGTTCAGCCGGAGACTGAACAGTATACACGCCAGCTTGTTGCAGCGCAGCATACTTTTCCTGCGCAGTGCCTTTTCCGCCTGCAATAATCGCGCCTGCGTGACCCATGCGCTTACCCTTGGGTGCGGTAACGCCTGCAATGTAGGAAACCACTGGTTTAGTGACGTGCGCTTTGATGAATTCCGCCGCTTCTTCTTCCGCTGAACCGCCGATTTCGCCGCACATCAAAATGACTTCGGTTTGCGGGTCAGCTTGGAACAAGGTCAGTGCATCAATGAAGCTTGTGCCCGGAATGGGGTCGCCACCAATACCGATACAGGTACTTTGACCCCATTCGTTGGTTTGCTTAACCGCTTCGTAAGTCAGCGTGCCGGAACGTGACACGATACCGACACTGCCCGGTTTATGGATGTGACCCGGCATAATGCCGATTTTGCATTCGCCCGGTGTAATAATGCCGGGGCAGTTGGGGCCAATCAGACGCACGCCTAAACTGTCCACGACCACTTTCGCTTCCAGCATATCCAGTGCAGGAACGCCTTCAGTAATGCACACGATCAGCTTGATGCCTGCGTAAGCCGCTTCAATGATGGAATCTTTACAGAATGCTGCCGGAACGTAGATAACGCTGGCATCCGCACCTGTTGCCTCGACCGCTTCGCGCACAGTATTGAAGACTGGCAAACCCAAATGCGTGGTGCCGCCTTTACCCGGCGTGATCCCGCCGACCATGTTAGTACCGTAAGCAATTGCTTGCTCAGAATGGAAAGTCCCTTGCTTGCCGGTGAAACCTTGGCAGATGACTTTGGTGTCTTTATTAATCAATACGCTCATGCGGATTCTCCTACGGCAGCAACGATTTTCAGGGCAGCATCGCCAAGATCGCTTGCAGCAATCACAGCCAAGCCGCTATTAGTCAGCAATTCAGCACCTTTTTCGGCATTATTGCCTTCCAAACGCACTACAACAGGGACAGAAACGTTAACTTCTTGCACCGCTTTGATAATCCCTTCGGCAATCAAATCGCAACGCACAATGCCACCGAAGATATTAATCAGAATGCCTTTAACCGCAGAGTCAGACAGAATGATCTTGAAAGCCGCCGCTACCCGTTCAGCCGTTGCGCCACCGCCTACGTCGAGGAAGTTGGCGGGTTGACCGCCGGACAGTTTGATAATGTCCATCGTCGCCATTGCCAAGCCTGCGCCGTTGACCATGCAACCGATATTGCCTTCGAGTGCCACGTAGTTCAGTTCCCACTCGTCCGCTTCCAGTTCGCGTGCATCTTCCTGGGATTTGTCACGCATCGCTACCAGTTCAGGCTGGCGGTAGAGCGCGTTGCTGTCCACATTCACTTTGCCATCGAGACACAATAAGTTGCCTTCAGCCGTGACTACCAGCGGGTTGATTTCGACCAGAGACAGGTCTTTTTCCTTGAACATTTTGCCCAAGCCGACCAGCAGTTTGGTGAATTGCCCAATTTGTGCGCCTTCCAAACCTAAACCAAACGCCAATTCACGCCCTTGGTAAGGCATTACACCGACCAGTGGATCAACCTGTACTTTGAGGATTTTTTCCGGGGTTTCGTGCGCAACCTTCTCGATTTCCATGCCGCCTTCGGTGGAGGCCATGATGACGATGCGGCGGCTGGAGCGATCCAGCACTGCGCCGAGGTACAATTCGCGGGCGATATTGCAGGTTTCTTCCACCAAAATGGTGTTGACGGGTTGACCGTGTTTGTCGGTCTGGTACGTGACTAGGTTTGTACCCAGCAAGCTGGCTGCGAAGGTGGCTGCATCAGCCGGAGTCTTAACCAGTTTCACACCACCGGCTTTACCGCGTCCACCCGCGTGGACTTGCGCCTTGACCACTACTGTCGCCGTGCTTAAAGAAGCCGCTGCTGCTTCGGCTTCCGCCGCAGTTGAAGCGATTTTGCCAGTGGGTACAGGCATACCGTATTGGCTAAAAACCGCTTTGGCCTGATATTCGTGTAAATTCATCCTCAGTTTTCCTTTGGTAGTTCACCGCGAAAACGCGGGTTATAATCGTACAAACGCCACGTATCTGCGTGCAGCAGACCGTGGCGTGTTACCCCTCACCCCAACCCCTCTCCCTCAAGGGGAGAGGGGCTAAGAGGCTTTATCTCTTGCTCCCCCTCGCCCCTTGAGGGAGAGGGGGCTGGGGGGTGAGGGGTACACCATATTACTTACGCTTTTTGCCAACGGCATGTAATGCCCGCCCATCCACAGCCAGCATCGCTTCGTGTATTGCTTCGGAAACGGTTGGGTGCGCAAACGTCATGCGTGCCAAATCTTCTGACGAACATTCGGTTTCAATTGCAATCACTGCCTGACCGACCAGTTCGGAAGCCAATGGCCCCACAAAATGCACGCCCAGAATCCGGTCTGTTTTGGCATCTGCCAGCACTTTCACCAAACCGTCGGCTTGATCCATCGCTTTGGCGCGACCGTTGGCGGCAAACGGGAAGCTGCCTGTGTTATACGCAACGCCAGCGGCTTTCAATTCGGCTTCGGTCTTACCGACCCATGCGATTTCCGGGTGCGTGTAAATAACCCACGGAATCGCGTCGTAATTGATGTGCGGCTTTTGACCGGCAATCTGCTCGGCAACCAGCACACCCTCTTCCGAGGCTTTGTGCGCCAGCATTGGCCCTACGATGCAGTCACCAATCGCGTAAACACCCGGCACGGCGGTTTGCAGATGCGCATCGACAACGACACGTCCACGATCATCCAGTTGCACCCCGCAATCAGCAGCAAATGCGCCCGCAGTGTTGGACTTACGCCCGACGGCGACGATCAACCGATCAACCAGCAAGGTTTGCTCACCGTTCGGATCGTTGTAGGTCACGGTTACGCCGTTATCGCCTACATCAACCTTGGCAACTTTGGAGCTTAGGCGGATGTCCAGCCCTTGCTTTTTGAATTGCATCTGCGCAGATTTAGCCACGTCACGGTCAGCCGCACCGAGGAAATCGTCCATCGCTTCGATGACCACCACTTCAGAGCCGAGCCTGCGCCATACGCTGCCCATTTCCAAACCGATCACGCCTGCACCGATCACACCGAGTTTGCCGGGAGTAGTTTCCCAATCCAGCGCACCAGCGGAATCGACAATACGTGTATCCAGCCATTTGGCAATCGGCAGTTCAATCGGGGTAGAGCCTACCGCGATGATGACGTTATCAGCCGTAGCCGTTGAAACCGTGCCGTCATGCGCGGTGACTTCCACTTGCTTGCCAGCCAGCAACCGACCGCGACCTTGCAACCACGTAATGCCGTTGGCTTTGAACAATTGCTCAATACCGCCAGTCAGTTGGCTGACGATTTTGTCCTTGCGGGCAATCATCTTGGCAACGTCAATCTGCAAACCGTCAACCGTGATGCCGTGGTCGGCATTGTGTTTGGCGATTTCTTCGTAACGTTCGGAGCTTTCCAATAATGCTTTGGACGGGATGCAACCGACGTTCAGGCAAGTACCGCCGAGGGCAGGCTTTTGCTGTTTGTTGATCCACTCTTCCACACATGCAGTTTTTAAGCCAAGTTGGGCGCAACGGATAGCGGCGACATAACCGCCGGGGCCTGCCCCGACGACGATGACATCATATTTATCAGTCATGGCGTGTTACCTCACACATCCAACACCAAGCGAACCGGGTTTTCAACCAATTCCTTGATGGTTTTGAGGAAGGTGACAGCACCTTGACCGTCGACAATGCGGTGGTCATACGAGAGAGCCACATACATCATCGGGCGAATAACAATCTGATCATTGACAACGACAGGGCGCTTCTGGATCGCGTGCATCCCCAGGATCGCGCTTTGAGGAGGGTTTAGAATTGGGGTTGATAGCAACGACCCAAAAACGCCCCCGTTGGTTATAGTGAACGTACCACCAGTCAGATCGCCCATATCCAGCTTACCTTCACGAGCTTTGGCAGCGTAACCGGCAATGCCGGATTCGATGTCAGCTAAGCCCATGTTTTCGGTATTACGCAGGATCGGAACGACCAGACCGCGATCAGATGACACGGCAATACCAATATCGCAGAAGCCGTGGTAAACAATGTCATTGCCATCAATTGAGGCATTGACTTCAGGGAAACGTTGCAGCGCGACAGCGGCTGCTTTCACGAACAGAGACATAAAGCCCAGTTTCGCTTTGTGTTTTTTCTCGAATGCGTCTTTGTATTCGTTACGCATATCCATCAACGGCTTCATGTCGATTTCGTTGAAGGTGGTCAGCATCGCGGTGGATTGCTTGGCGTACATCAGACGTTCGGCGATGCGGGCGCGGAGGCGGGTCATGGGAACGCGCTGTTCCATGCGAGCACCTGAAGCAGAAACGGCAACAGTTGGTGCAGGTGCGGCGGCAACGGGTGCTGGAGCAGCAACAGGAGCTGGCGCGGCAGCAGGTTTCGCGGCAACAGCGGCTTGCACGTCTTCCTTAAGAATACGGCCTTGCTTGCCAGAACCATCGACATCAGCAGCCGTCAGATTGTTTTCTGCCATCAGTTTGCGGGCAGCGGGGGCGGTTTGTGGTTCAGTGCTTGCTGCTGGAGCAGCAACGGCGGGGGCAGCTTCGGCTTTTGGAGCTGCTGCTACTGCGCCAATGGTCATACGACCCAGCAATTGACTGCTAATGACGGTTGCACCCGCTTGCTCAATAATTTCGGTGAGGACACCATCGGCAGGAGCAGGTACTTCCAGCACCACTTTGTCGGTTTCGATTTCAACCAGTACTTCGTCCTGTTTGACACTATCACCGACTTTTTTGCTCCATGTCACCACGGTAGCATCGGCGACGGATTCCGGCAGTACCGGGGTCAGAATCTCACTGCTCATCTGCACACATCCTTTTTGGTAGGTATCGAATAGCATTTCTGGAATGCTTTTTTACTAATCTTATGAATTGTCGACATTATAGGGTTTTTTATGCACAAGGTCAACAAAAAACCTTCATATTGTCGACATATCCCTTATGTTTGCGCTAAAAACGCTGTCATACAATAACATAAATACAACATTGTCGACACCAAAAACAAAAGACCCCGCAGGGTCTTTTGCTAACATCGGAAGAGGGGAAAACTTACTCGCCTTCGCCCACTGCTTTCATGCTCAAACGCATCCGACCTTGGCGGTCGATTTCGATGACTTTGACTTTAACCACATCGCCTTCGTTGACGAAATCGGTCACGCGCTCAACGCGCTCGTCGCTGATTTGTGAAATATGCAGCAAACCGTCTTTGCCCGGCAAGATAGTGACAAATGCACCGAAGTCCATCAGACGCACGACTTTACCGGTGTAAACCTTGTTCAATTCCACTTCGGCAGTAATCGCTTCGATCATGCTGCGAGCTTCATAAGCAGCTTTGGCGTCAATTGCCGCAATTTTGATGAAACCTTCGTCATTGATGTCAACACTTGCGCCAGTCGCAGCGGTGATACCACGGATGGTTTCGCCGCCTTTACCGATGACTTCGCGGATTTTGTCCGGGTTGATTTTCATGGTGACGTAGCGTGGGGCATATTCGGATACTTCGTCACGCGGCGCTTCCAGACCTTTCGCCATTTCACCCAAGATGTACAAACGGCCTGCTTTGGCTTGCACCAACGCTTGCTGCATGATTTCTTTGGTAATGCCGGTGATCTTGATGTCCATTTGCAGCGCGGTGATACCGTCCGCAGAACCGGCTACTTTAAAGTCCATATCGCCGAGGTGATCTTCGTCACCGAGAATGTCGGACAATACCGCAAAACGCTCGCCTTCTTTGATCAAGCCCATCGCGATACCCGCGACTGGCGCTTTCAACGGTACGCCCGCGTCCATCATCGCCAAGGAACTGCCGCACACGCTCGCCATGGAGCTAGAACCGTTGGATTCGGTGATTTCAGACACGCAACGAATGGTGTACGGGAAATCGTCAGTGCTTGGCACCATCGCTTTCACGCCACGTTTTGCCAAACGCCCATGACCGATTTCACGACGCTTCGGTGAACCGAAACGACCCGTTTCACCCACGCTGTACGGCGGGAAATTGTAGTTAAACAGGAAGTTATCTTTGTATTCGCCAGTAATCGCGTCGATCACCTGTGCATCACGCTCAGTACCCAGCGTGGTCACAACCAACGCCTGTGTTTCACCACGGGTGAACAGTGCTGAACCGTGAGTACGCGGCAATACGCCGACGCGCACGGTAATTTTACGCACGGTATCCAGCGCACGACCATCGATACGGGGCTTGCCATCGAGGATGCTGCCACGCACGACTTTCTTTTCAGCGTTTTTGAATTCACCTTTGATTTCGTCTGCACTGAAACCCGTTTCGCTTTCTTTCGCTGCCAGTTTCTCAACCAATGCACTTTGTACATCGTGGATGCGGGCATAACGCGCTTGCTTGTCCGCAATTTGGAAGGCTTCAACCAGATCAGCCGAGCAAGCTGCTTCTACCGCGTCTGCCAACGCAGTATTGGCTACCGGTGCAGACCAATCCCATGCTGGAGTTGCCACTTCTGCCGCCAATTCCTTGATGGCATTAATAGCGACTTGCATTTGCTCGTGACCAAACATGACCGCGCCCAGCATGACATCTTCACTGAGTTCTTTCGCTTCAGATTCGACCATCAGCACGGCACAATCAGTACCGGCGATCACCAAATCCAACTCAGAAGTAAGCAGGTCTTCTTTGGATGGATTCAGCAAATAGCCACCGTCACGGTAGCCCACGCGAGCGGCACCGATAGGGCCTTGGAATGGCATACCGGAAAGTGCCATGACCGCTGATGCACCCAGCAATGCCGGAATGTCGGCGCTAACCGATGGATTCATGGAAACCACAGTGGCAATCAATTGCACTTCGTGGGTAAAGCCTTCTGGGAACAGCGGACGCAATGGGCGGTCGATCAAACGCGCAACCAGCGTTTCTTCTTCGGTCGCACGCGCTTCACGCTTGAAGAAACCACCGGGAATGCGACCGGCGGCGTAGAATTTTTCTTGGTAATCAACCGTCATCGGGAAGAAATCGCGACCGGGCACGGTTTCTTTGCTGCCTACGACAGTGACCAGCACGCTGGTGTCATCCATCGTGATCATGACGGCGGCGGTGGCTTGTTTGGCGATTTCGCCGGTTTCGATAGTGACGGTGTTATTGCCGTATTGGAAAGTCTTGGTGATTTTTGCCATGACGTTGGGCGTTCCTTTGATAGGTGTTATTACAATTGCAAATGGAATGTCACGGGCAGGCTGTTGATAAAGATTCGGAAGTGAGCGTGATACAAACCTTTATCAACAACCTTCCTGCGCGACGAATGATAGTAAACGATCAGTTCTTACATAACAAAACACCGCACAATGGCGGTGTTTTGGAGTGGTTGCCCCGACTTAGCGGCGCAGACCCAAGCTGGAAATCAGCGCTTGATAACGCGCCAGATCTTTACGCTTCAAGTAATCCAACATCTTACGACGCTGACTTACCATTGCCAATAACCCGCGACGGGAATGGTGGTCATGCTTGTGGGTTGCAAAATGGTCCGTCAGATGCTGAATACGCGCTGTTAACAACGCAACTTGCACTTCCGGGGACCCGGTATCTGTGTCTGATTGGCGGTATTGTGCAACAACACCGGCCTTAACTTCTGCACTCAGAGACATATTCGCCTAGGCTCCAGATTAATGGTTGGTAAAAAGGCGCAGATTATACACATGAAGGCAAATGTAGTATAGTTCTGCCTAACATTAAAATAACTATCGGCTAGTATGATGCGTGTTCAACATTATCATTATGGTATTCCTATCCAAAAATACTATTTTGCCCATACCACCAAACCCCGTTGGCGTGATGTCTTGCTGCCCACTGCCTACATGGATTGTTATGCGGCAGACAAGCCAGCGTTATTTTACACCGAGAATCGGCATACCTTGCTGACTGATTTAACGGCGGATGAAACGGCAATTTTTCAAAACTTCCCCAAAGATACCCGTAATCAAATTCGGCGGTGCGAACAGGAACAGTGCTTTAACCTTAATCGCGATACCGCACTGGCAGATTTTATTCCGCTCTATAATGCCTTTGCCACCGCACGCGGTTTGTCTTTATTTACTGATCAAGATGCTCGCGCCATTGGCAAGGAAAATTACTGTATTTTTAGCGTTGAGCACGAAGGTCGCCCCGTGATTTGCCACTTTTACCTGCTCTCTCCGCCACAACAAGGCGTGACGAATTTGCTGATTTCAGCCAGTTCACAGGCGTACAACCATGACCCGGATATGCGCCGTGCCATGGGGTTTGCCAATCGCTGCCTGCATTGGCAAGGAATGCGGCATTTCAAAGCGGCGGGATTCCACACTTACGATTGGGGCGGTTATGCCGTGGATACTACCGATCCGGTGATGCAAGGCATTAACCGCTTCAAACGTACTTTCAATGGGCAACTCACGCCAATTTACAATTACTACTCACCTTTTTACGCTTTTATTGAAAAGCTACGCAACACCCTGCGAAAATCACGGTCTTAGGCATAACGATTTATACCCTCACTAACATTCAGGAACTAACCCATGAATATGTTTACCAAAATCCTAGCTATCACCGTCACCGCCATGAGCGTTGCCGCCATTTCCACCGTCACGGCTGATGAGCAAAAATCACCGGAAGAAGCGGCGATTGATTACCGCCAAGCCGGTTTCAGCATGATCAAGCACCATTTCGGCCCGATGGGTGCGATGGTTAAAGGTGAAAAAGAGTTCAATGCGGAAGAGTTTGCAAAAAATGCGGAAGCGGTAGCCGCATTGAGCAAATTCCCCATCAATGGCTTCATCCCTGGCAGCGACATGGGCGAAACCGAAGCCAAAGATAATATCTGGGCGAACATGGATGATTTCAAAAAGAAAATGGAAACCTTCCAAGTAGAAGCAGCATCACTGGCTGAAATTGCTAAAGGTGGTGATATGGCGGCAATCAAGCCGCAATTCGGTAAAGTGGGTGAGTCTTGCAAGGCTTGCCATAAGGAATATAAGAAAGATTAAGGGGAATTCCCCCATCCCCCGCCCTTCCCTCGCAAGGGGTGAAGGGCGTTAAGACTGTAATCGTAATGATTAATTCATGCGTACCATATCGGGGGCTTTAGCAAAATCAGGGAGGTTATCGGTAGCGTGCCGAGCGGCTTCTGCTGCTGCTTTGAGTTCATCAGCTTTACGGTCGACGACCCAATCCATGACACCTGCGCCAATCCACATGCTAAACAGCGCGACCCACGCGGTGATGACTAAAATGACTCCGCCGGTAACACCCGCGCCGACCGCGCAACCACCGGCAAGCATCCCGCCAAATCCCATCAATGTCGCACCGATGAAAAAACGGGTAAAGCCGCTGTCTTGCGTAAACTGCTGCCATTTGAATTCACGAGTCACCAGTGCCGCCAGCAACGAACCAAGGAAGACGCCCGGTACGAGACCCACATTGAAGCTCAATGACAAGTAAGGCTGATTGATCAATCCCATCAAGGTATCGGCTGAAGGCCCGGTGAAACTCACACTTTGCACTTGCACAATGTCAAAAGAATTGCTGGCCTGCCAACTGGTCAACCACCACCCTAGCGCAACAGAGAAGCCTGTGATCATCGCCGCAATGCTCAACCACTTACTCACCTCGTGACGCTTAGCAAACCATAGAGCGATTCCCAAGAAAGCTGCCCCCAACATAATGCCACCATAGGGCGGCAACCACCCGGCGAAACTGCGCGAACTGCCATCGACCAACCACCAAGAAGAAATTTCTTCGCGCAGGGGAGACAATCCGCCGGTCAATGACGCTTGTGCCACAATCGTTACCACCAGCCCCGCCACCATCGTGCGCATATTGCCGGTCGCGGATAACACCAGCAAACGGCTGGCACAACCGCCCGCTAACACCATGCCGCCACCAAACAGCAGGCCGCCAATAATCGCGCCAGACATAGACCCCGCATTATTCAACTGCCGAATCTGCCCGGTATCAATCGCGCCAGCGCCAATCAAATACTGAGTAGCCAACATCGCCGCACCAAATGCGAGTAGCCAAATCGCAAATTTTTTGCCCGTTTGCCCGCGCCAAAATTCGACGCACGCGGCGCGTAAACAAAAACGGCTTTGCTGTGCAAAAATACCGAAGGTCAACCCCACCACTGCTCCAATGACAGCGGAGATTTCTTCCGTACTCAAATACGCCACTAAGGTCTCATAATCCATTTCACTCTCCCTTCACCATGAGAAATCACAATGAAGCTATGCAATAATCAATGGAGAGTATCTTAATTAAGTATATTAAGAATTGCTAATGATCTATGTCAAAATAGTGCGTAACACCTGCAATCACTGTGCTAAAAAAGCAATCCCAGATGCAACACCCGCGTAGATCATCGCAAACACCAATACGCCCAACCAAGCAGGCTTGAATACCAATGTGACAGGTAATGGCTGTTGCGTAGGCCAGTCGGCTTTACCCACAACCATTGCCTTAACCAGATTAGTCCGCTTATAAAAACGGTAGAAAAATACCGCCGCGATATGAATACCTGCCAACAGCAGAATGCTATTAAAGCTAAAATGGTGAATAGACGTCAGCCATTCCGCTGTACTACCGGATACCAGCGCGATCAACGGCCCTTCGGTCATAATATCGTCGGTAGCAAATAAACCGGTAGCCGCTTGTGCCAACACTGCCAGCAACAATACCACCACCATCCACGCCCCCAACGGATTATGCCCGGCATGAAACGCCGTTGCTCTGCTCCGCCAATCACGCAAATGCGCCAACGCTTGCACCGGCGACGTCAGAAATTGCCTAAACTGGGCGGTATCACTCCCAATAAAGCCCCAGACAATCCGAAACAGCACCAGAGCCAGCAGAAAAATACCACTGCGCTCGTGCCACACCATCCAGTTACCGCCGATTTCCGCACAAAACCACGAAAAACCAATACCGATCACTAGAGTCCAGTGGAACAGGCGGGTCGGCAAATCCCAAAGCTTTACCGGAGTCGTTTGCATCACTTCAGCCCTAATACATCCTGCATATCAAACAAGCCAGATGATTTGTCATCAAGCCAACCAGCAGCACGTACTGCGCCTTTCGCGAACGTCATCCGGCTGGACGCTTTATGGGTAATTTCCACCCGTTCACCCACATCGGCAAACAATACCGTGTGATCACCGACCACATCGCCAGCACGTACCGTGGCAAATCCAATGGTTTGGCGCTCACGTTCGCCGGTCACGCCTTCGCGCCCATAAACCGCGCATTCTTTCAGATCACGCCCCAGTGCATTCGCCACCACTTCGCCCATGCGCAACGCCGTGCCAGAAGGCGCATCGACTTTGTGGCGATGATGCGCTTCCATAATCTCAATGTCGACGGTATCGCCCAGCACTCGTGCTGCCATATCCAGCAACTTCAGGCACAAATTCACCCCAACACTCATATTCGGCGCAAACACTACCGCGATTTGCTCGGCAGCTTTGGCGATAGCAGCTTTGCCATTGTCATCAAAACCCGTCGTGCCAATGACAATTTTTTTGCCTTTGGCAACACACCAGTTCAGATGCAGCAAGCACGGCTCAGGGCGGGTAAAGTCGATCAATACATCGAAATCGTTCGCTGCATCATCTAACGTGGGCGCAATAAGCACACCGTTTTTGCCAATGCCCGCGACTTCGCCTGCGTCCGCTCCAATCAGCGAACTGGCAGGTTGTTCAGTAGCAACTGTCAATTCCAAGCCGTCGGTTTGCGCACAAGCTTCAATCAACGCCTTGCCCATACGCCCAGCCGCGCCTACGATGGCAATCCTAGTCATTATTTGTCACCTTCAAACAAGTCTTTGACGAAACCTTTGGCTTTATCCAACCAGCCGTGTTCTTGCGGGCTGTGTTTTTTGCCTCCATGCACAAAGGTAGCATCCAATTCTTCCAACAATTCACGCTGCCGTTTGGTCAAATTCACCGGCGTTTCGACCACGACACGGCAAATCAAATCACCGACAGCAGCGCTGCGCACCGATTTCACGCCCTTGTTGCGCAAGCGGAACTGTTTGCCGGTTTGCGTTTCAGCCGGAATCTTCAGGCTAACGCGATTGCCATCCAGCGTTGGTACTTCAAACTCGCCACCAATGGCAGCGGTGGTGAAGCGAATCGGCACTTCGCAATGCAAATTATCGCCCTCGCGCTGGAATAAATCGTGTGGCTTGACGAATACTTGCACGTACAAATCGCCCGCTGGTCCACCGTTAATACCGGCTTCGCCTTCGCCCGCTAAGCGTACCCGATCGCCATTGTCCACGCCTGCTGGAATGCGCACTGACAGGGTTTTCTGCTTTTCTTTGCGGCCTTGTCCGTGGCAGTCAGGGCAAGGGTCGGCAATGATTTTGCCCTTGCCGTGACAATGCGGACAAGTCTGCTGAATAGCAAAGAAACCTTGCTGAATCCGCACCTGACCACTGCCATGACAGGTTGGGCAGGTTTGCGGGTGCGTGCCCGCTTTTGCACCACTGCCGTTACAGGTATCGCAATGTTGCAAGGAAGGCACGCGAATATCGGTAGTGCTACCAAATACCGCATCTTCCAAAGTTAATTCAAGGTTGTATTGCAGATCGCTGCCACGGTAGGCACGATTCGCGCCGCCACCGCCTCTGCCGCCACGTCCGCCACCAAAAATGTCGCCGAAAATGTCCTCAAACACATCGCCGAAACCACCTTGAGCACCACCGCGCCCACCGCCGCCAAAACCGCTGGACTGATCCACGCCCGCATGACCGAACTGATCATACGCGGCACGCTTTTGCGGGTCATTCAGCACTTCATAAGCTTCTTTGGCTTCTTTGAATTTGGCTTCTGATTCGGCATTGTCAGGGTTGCGGTCGGGATGATGCTTCATCGCCAAACGGCGGAATGCCTTTTTCAGGTCATCTTCGCTGACATTCTTTTGTACACCAAGGACTTCGTAATAATCCCGCTTGGACATAAATTCGATCCCCACTTAAACGAAATCAGGCACAGCAAGAAAATTCTTGCTGCGCCTGTGTATTTAGAAGATGGCTAGTGTATTACTTCTTGCCATCAACTTCTTCAAATTCAGCATCAACGATGTCGTCGTCGCCCGCCTTGCCGCCCGTTTGTGCGCCTGCACCCGGTTCAACGCCGCCGTCTGCGCCGCCCGCCATTTGCTGCATCAGCTTGCCAGACGCTTCCATCAACGCTTCGGACTTGCGCTCGATCACGTCTTTGTTGTCGCCTTTGACCGCATCACGCAATTCGCTGATCAGGGATTCGAGGTTAGCACGCGATGCGCCATCCACCTTTTCACCGTACTCTTTCAGCGACTTTTCCGTGCCGTGAATCATGCTGTCGGCTTGGTTGCGTGCATCGACCAATTCGCGAGATTTACGGTCATCTTCCGCGTGCGCTTCCGCGTCCTTCACCATTTGCTGGACTTCAGCATCGGACAAGCCGGAAGAAGCCTTGATGACGATGGTTTGCTGCTTGCCGGTGGACTTGTCTTTCGCGCCAACGTTCAAGATACCGTTTGCGTCGATGTCAAACGTTACTTCTACTTGCGGCATACCGCGCGGAGCAGGTGGAATGTCTTGCAGGTCGAAACGCCCCAGTGACTTATTGTCACGCGCCATTTCGCGTTCACCTTGCAGGACGTGCACGGTAACAGCCGTTTGGTTGTCTTCTGCGGTGGAGAACACTTGCGATGCTTTGGTGGGGATCGTGGTGTTCTTTTGGATCAGCTTGGTCAGCACGCCGCCGAGGGTTTCGATACCCAATGACAATGGGGTAACGTCCAACAACAGAATGTCTTTAACACCGCCGCCCAATACGCCGCCTTGAATCGCTGCACCAACGGCAACCGCTTCGTCAGGGTTCACGTCTTTGCGTGGCTCTTTGCCGAAGAAGTTTTTCACTGCTTCTTGGACTTTCGGCATACGCGTTTGACCGCCAACCATGATGACATCGTTGATTTGTGCCACTGACAAACCGGCATCTTTCAGGGCAATTTTGCACGGTACCATAGTGCGCTCGATCAGGTCGTCCACCAATGATTCCAACTTGGCGCGGCTCACTTTGATGTTCAAGTGTTTCGGGCCGGAAGCATCAGCGGTGATGTACGGCAGATTCACGTCAGATTGTTGGCTGGTTGACAGTTCGATCTTGGCTTTTTCTGCCGCGTCTTTCAGACGTTGCATCGCCAATGGATCGCCTTTCAGATCCAAACCGCTGGTTTTGCGGAATTCGTCTGCCAGATAGTCGATCAATCGCATATCGAAGTCTTCACCACCGAGGAAGGTGTCGCCGTTGGTAGACAGTACTTCAAACTGCATTTCGCCATCAACGTCAGCGATTTCGATGATGGATACGTCGAATGTACCGCCACCCAAGTCATAAACGGCGATTTTGCTGTCGCCTTTGGCTTTGTCCATGCCGTAAGCCAGTGCCGCTGCGGTTGGCTCATTGATGATGCGCTTAACATCCAGACCCGCGATTCTGCCCGCGTCTTTGGTGGCTTGACGTTGCGAATCGTTGAAGTAAGCCGGAACAGTAATAACCGCTTCGGTAACAGGCTCGCCCAAGAAATCTTCAGCGGTTTTCTTCATCTTCATCAGCACGCGGGCGGAAATTTCTGGCGGTGCCATTTTCTTGCCGCGCACGTCTACCCACGCATCGCCGTTGTCGGCTTGGACGATTTTGTACGGCACAAGTTTGATGTCTTTTTGTACCGCATCCTCTTTGAAACGGCGACCAATCAAACGCTTAATGGCGTACAGGGTATTTTCTGGGTTGGTGACGGCTTGGCGCTTGGCGGTTTGACCGACCAGCACTTCGTCTTCCATGAACGCAATGATTGACGGGGTGGTGCGATCACCTTCTGCGTTTTCGATAACACGGGGCTTGTCGCCATCCATGACCGCCACGCAAGAGTTAGTTGTACCCAAGTCAATACCGATAATCTTTCCCATAGTGTCTCTCCAGAATGCTTTTTGTAGGGCTAATACGAATGTTGTCAATTGGCTTGTTTATGTGGGGTTAACTACCCGTTTTCAAGAGCCGATGTGACAGAATCTTTACTTTTTGCTAACCATGACCATCGCAGGGCGTACCACGCGACCGTTCAGCAAGTAACCTTTTTGCATCACCAACGACAAGGTATTGTTGTCGAACTCAGGGTGTGGCTGCATCGACATGGCTTGATGGTGTTCAGGGTTAAACGCATCACCCGGTTTACCGACGGAGGTAATGTTGAATTTTTCCATGACGGTTTCAAACTGCTTGAGGGTAAGCGCCATGCCTTCGCGAATTTGCTCAATATCGCCTTGCGCCTGCATCCCCATTTCCAAGCTGTCGATCACCGGAATGATGGATTCGAGAAATTTTTGGGCAGAATATTTGTGCGCGTCTTCAATTTGTTTTTCAAAACGACGGCGTTGATTCGCCATTTCCGCTTGCGCTCGCAGCAATTGTTCGTAGTTATCGGCGGCTTCAGCCTTGGCTTTGTCGAGTTCGATTTGCAGGGCATCAGTGTCTAATGGCTCAATATCCATCACGTCCATCACAGCGTCATCTGCATCGTTTGTCGCTGCGTCTTGCAGGTTGTCTTTGGGATCGTTCATTGTTACTACTCCACGGCGATAAAAATCATTTCGCCGTGGAAAGTAAGGTTTAGTTTGGGAATTTCAAGGGCAAACTCGCATTTTTGCCGAAAATAACCCAAAACACCTCAATAAAGTAAGGCAAATAACTTATTGCGATATTTTTTCACCAAAGGATTGGCGCTACCGATCAATTCAAAAGTATTGAATAAACCTTGTTTACCAGCGCCATCTTGGAACTTGCTGTCTTTTTTATGCACGGTGAAATACAGCTCCAGACCGGCTTCAATCTCATCCATTGCGACACGGATTTTGGCTAATTCCAGCATGGTTGCCAGGTCGTCAGGGTTAGCGGCTAATTGCTGTTCGAGCGCTGAGGTATCCACACCGACCACTTGCGCTTGCAATTTTGCCCGTTTCACCTCTGCTAGTAGCTGGCTCATGACCTGATTATCAATGGCATCCGGCGGAATCGCTTGCAGCAGAGCCTCCGCTTCTTCCGCACGCTGTTGCTGAATCAGCATTCCGGCGAGTTCAATTGCCGCCTCATGAAAATCCGGTTCGTGCTGAAGCACTTGTTCCATCAACTGAGTTGCGCCCGGCAAATCACCGTTGTTGTACATTTCCAGCGCTTGCTGGCGGTACGGCTCGGTTTTGCGGGTGCGGTGGCGGTCGATGAGTTTGCGAATTTCAGACTCTGGCTGTACCCCCGTGAATTCATCCACAATCCTGCCATCTTTAATGACCTTGACGGTCGGCAGATTACGCACCCCGAATTGGGCGGCGAGTTGCTGTTGTTGGTCGCTATTGACCTTCACCAGAATGAAACCGCCTTGGTATTCATTCGCCAACTTCGCCAAAATCGGCATCAGCGTTTTGCAGGGTTGACACCAATCCGCCCAGAAATCCACCAAGATGGGGACTTGGTAAGAACTTTCCATGATTTGCTGAAAATTCTGCGGGGTCGCTTCAAAAATATAGGGGGAAGTTGCATTTTCTGCCATTATTCTCTACTCCTTGTTAGCGTCTGCGGCGGGTGCTGCTTCAGTCGCAGGTGCTTCCTCAGCACCCATTTGCTGCTGCATTTGCTGCAATTGTTTCATTATCTCGATGGTTTCCTTCGGCACATCATCGCTTTCTTCCAGTAACTGGATGATTTCAGGGGTCAAGCCTTCTGCCTCGATCTTTTTCATCAAATCTTCAGGAATGCCCATATTCGGGTCGCCACCCTCTTCCATCATGCCTTGATCCATGCCCGGCGGAGCCAGCATAGCCACAAAATCAGCAAACGGCATCTGTTTGCCATTCAGGGTAACATTTTCACCCGCCAGCTCGATGGCACTGGTAATTTTCTCGCCGTCCAACTTCAGCAAACCCTGTTCACTGAGCGGAGTCAACATCAGCTCAGAACCGGGAGGCAGTAAGGCTTTATCGGCATCCAAGGTTACTTTGCCTTTCATGAGTTTTGCCCAGTCATTGGGGCCATAACTGGCAAGCGCCATCATATCCGGGGCTGCTTTACCCGTGTAGGTCAAATCCACATCAGCATTCAGCTTACCCTTGGGGCTTTCGGTCAAGAGCGTGGTATGCAAGCGGCTTTTGTCGGTTTTCAGCACTTTAGCAAACAAGGTTTCGACGACTTTACCGGTGGTATCGGTCAATTGCGTCATCAACTCCTGCTGTTTTTGCTGGCCTTCTGGGGTTTCGGTGGCTTCGCTGCTCCACAGCATTTGGTTCTGGAGGCTTTGCAATTCGGCTTGTAGCTTGCCCAGTTCCTCTGCACCAGCCATATCCAAGCCGCTGAGATCAAGTTTGAAATCCAACTTGCTGAGCGCGTCGTCTACGCCTTGAATATTGCTGGCTTGCGTGGCGATTTTAAAGGCTAATTCATTGTCAGTGATACCGCTGTCGGACTGCATCGCCAAATCAAAGCTGACTGGCACGGTCGTCTCTTCCGCTAAAATGCTCACGCCCGGCATTTTGAGATCGAACGTTCCCAAGGCTTGCCCGCCAATCATGCCGGTCATGTCGCCTTCTAATTGCATGGAAGGCAGGGTGAATTGCGCCGTGGTATCTTTAACTTCAATTTTGCCCGCTTGCACTGAAATCTTACCCGTCATATCCGGCGCTGAAGTGCCAGACAAGGTAATGCTATCCATTTGTGCGGTCGTGCCGTCCTGATCGACTTTCAGCGGATTCGTGGTGAAGTGGTAATCCGTATTGCCACCAAAACCAATCACGGTGTGGCCTTCTAACGGCGCTTTACCCGCAAATGCCGTGGTTAACCATTCACGCTGCTCAGCATCCAACGCCGCTGTATCCAGTTGGGTGTGGATTCGCGCCGTGCCGAACTGCACTGGGCTGCCACCACCGATAAACACCGGGCCATTGCTAATTTCATTGATGAATTGGATTTCACCCAAACCACTCAAGGGTGGCACATCCATAATCAGCTTGGTAATCGCGGTAGCGCCCAAAGCGCTTTTTTCATAGCTAACCAGTTCTTGTTTGATGCCGCTTTGTGTGGACGCTTGATTTTGTTGGTCGATAAACTGTTTCAAGGTGGTTTCAGTCTGTTGACCGACATACCAAGTAGTACCGCCCCACGCGACCAGCAAAACAACGGGAACAGACAGCAGTGTAACTAACTTTTTCATTATAGATTCCTGTAGGATGTATTTTGACACTTGCGCGAAGTGTACCAGAGAAAAAAGTATCAGCGCCCCAACATTTGCCTAAACGGCATTCCCAGCAGCCGCAGCGCCATAAAATAACTGCTTAACGCCAGCGCAATCAGCCCCGTTAACCAGCCAATTCTTGACCATGTGGAAGCCGTTTGCCACCATGCATCTGCCGGAGATGCCAGCCAAACCAACGCCGTCATCGCTAAGCAAGCTGCACCGATTTTCAGCAAAAAGACCCTCCAGCCTTTTGTCGGTTGAAAAATCTGCTGCTTACGCAAATGATAGAACAACAAACCCGCATTCACATATCCCGCTAAGGCGGTTGCCAAGGCCAAGCCAGCGTGCGCCCCCGCGATACCCGAAAAATACCAAGGCAATACAATCAACACATTCAGCGCCATATTCGCCCCAATCGCAATCATGCCGATTTTAACCGGGGTTTTGGTATCTTGACGCGAATAAAAACCGGGCGCTAACACTTTCACCAGAATAAATCCGCTTAAGCCGACCGCATACGTCATCAAACTCAAGGATGACATTTGCACATCACGCCAAGCAAATTCACCGTGCATCATCACCGTTGCCAAAATCGGCTTTGCCAACAACACCAAACCCAGCGTCGCAGGCAGCGAAATCAACACCCCCAGCCGCAAGGCCCAATCCATCGTTTGCTGAAATTGCGACGCATCCGCCTTGGCATGATCGCTGGATAATTTGGGTAAAATCACCGTCCCCAACGCCACCCCGACAATCGCTAACGGCAATTCCACAAAACGGTCGGAATAATACAACCACGAAATACTGCCCACCGCCAAAAATGATGCCAGCAAGGTATTGATCAGCAAATTCAACTGCGCCACTGATGAACCAAACAAGGTCGGAATCATCAGCGTCATAATCCGGCTAACACCTTCGTGAGCCTTACGCAGGCGGAAACGCGGCAACAATCCCAAACGTGTCAAGGTCGGCAACTGAAACACCAATTGCGCCAACCCCGCGAAAAACACCCCCCACGCCAATGCCAAAATTGGTTCGTCAAAGTACGGCGCACCCCACACCGCCGCCGCAATCATCACCACATTCAATAAAGCAGGCGTTAAAGCCGGAATCGCAAACCGATGAAATGTATTCAAAATCCCACTGACAAACGCTGTCAGCGAAATAAATAAAATGTAGGGAAAGGTAATCCGCAACATTTCCACGGCTAAATCCGGTCGCGCACTCGGTTTGCTGGCAAACCCCGGTGCAAACACCCACATCACCACAGGTGCTGCCACCACACCGATGACCGTAATCACCAGCAAAATCAGCGCCAGATAACCCGCCACATGATCAATCAAATCCTTGAGTTCTGCCTGACCACGCTTTTCCTTGTATTCCGACAACACCGGCACAAAAGCTAACGAAAACGCCCCTTCTGCAAACAAACGCCGCAACAAATTAGGGATGCGAAATGCCACATAAAACGCATCGGTTGCGCCATCCACCGGAAAATAACGCGCAACAATCATATCGCGCAGCAAGCCCAACACGCGGGAAATCATGGTCATGGCGCTGATCACAGCACCGGAACGCAACAAACGGCTCATGGTTTAACGTGGTTTCCACAAAAAGAAGCCGCGATTCTGCCCGAATCACGTGCAAAGGTCATGCAGGAAATGTGGATTTGCCGTCACATCTGCCCTAATGCCGAGTGTTGGAACAACACTTTGCCCATGTAACGCGCCCCTTCCTTGGTCAAATGCCGCCCGTCATACGAAATCAAATTCACATCATCGGTAAACAACGGGCAGCTCGTATCATCGCCACACACCAAATTGTGCGGGTCAACAAACAATACCTCTTTGCCTAAGCCCTTCGCCAACACCGCATTGATGGCTTTTGCTTCGCTAGGGTCTACCTCATTTTCCAACTTTTTCAAATCATTGGCAGGCATTCGCAAGTATTGCCGCACCGAAATTTTGCCGAAAAACTTGCTGCCGACCACCACTACCCGTTGCCGGGGTTGCAAACCCAAGGTATGCAAGGTCTGTGGCAATGCCGCCGCAATCTCCGGTTTCCAGCGGGATGCAAAAATCACCACATCGGCTTCTTGCATCTGCGCTTTCGCACGCTCCAAACTGTCGGCTCGCTCTGGCGTGGCACACAAGCTACGATCTTTAGCGGCAATGTACTTAGGGGCTGCATCGCCCGCCACGGTTTGGCAGTCATACGGAATAAAACGCAGCGCAATCTGGTAATCACGCAAATACCCGTTTTCCTGCATACTGTTCAGAAAATCGCAGGCATAACTGTCGCCCACAATCAGCGCTTTTTTCGTCGATTTAGTCGTGTCAAACGTCTGCCCTGTCAACGCACGGCACTGGGAAAAAGCGTATTCGCCACTGGCTTTGGTATCAGCCGCCGTCATCAAATTCTGTTTCAACGACGTTTCCGCCGCTATCGCCGTCGACATAGACCACACCACCATGCTGGCAAGCAACCCTGCTGCTTTGCGAAACATGCAAACCTCCTTCAAATGAGCGCAAACCCGGTACTATAGAACAAATCGGTCAATCAATCCTGCTCTACAACGAACGCACCACCACCTTTTGCCATACAAAAAGAAATTCACCCCAGCAATGAGACGCTGGAAATGGCTTCTTGGCGGACATTAAGAAAATCGCCCAACATACCCTCACGATTACGGGTGTTCATTTTATTACGGCTCACAGGTTATGATGTTTGAATTATAGCGCAATGGAACTCCAACGCCGTGATACCTCTGTTATCCATTCAGCAATTACAGCTTTGTTTTAACACCCCCGACGGCGTGATCGAAGCCGTGCGCGGCGTGGATTTGCAACTCATGGCGGGCGAAACCCTCGCGGTAGTCGGCGAGTCCGGTGCTGGCAAAAGCCAACTGTTTCACGCCGTCATGGGCTTACTGCCACACAATGCCCAAACCCGTGGCAGCGTGCAATTTTCGGGTACAGAATTGCTGAATCAGCCGCCGCTTGTGCTCAATCAATACCGTGGCAAACGCATGGCAATGATTTTCCAAGACCCGATGACGGCGTTAAATCCGCTACTGACCATCGGACGGCAACTCACCGAAGTGCTGGAAGTCCATCAAGGCATGAGCGCGAAAGCAGCACAACAGCAGGCCCTGACCATGCTCGACCAAGTGCGTATCCCCGATGCCCGCCGCCGCTTACACAGTTACCCGCACGAACTTTCTGGCGGAATGCGCCAACGGGTAATGATTGCAATGGCATTGCTATGCGAACCCGAATTGCTGATTGCTGACGAACCCACCACCGCTTTGGATGTCACGGTACAGTCCGAAATTCTCGCACTGTTGCGGGACATTCGCGCCCAGCGGCAAATGGCACTGGTGTTGATTACCCACGATTTACCCTTGGCGGGTGGGGTGTGTGACCGCATCGCCGTCATGCGTCACGGTGAAGTGGTGGAAACCGGGGCCGTAAACCTTATGTTTGATCACCCGCAACACCTTTATACCCGTGAATTATTGCTTGCTTCCCGATACTGAACATTTCTTTATTCTGGCAGTCTGAAGCAGTAGACTGAGCTTCGGGGGCAAAAAAGGAAATCATTATGCATACCACATCGCACACCGTATTTGCAGGATTATTGCTAATCAGCAATTTGCTCCCTGTCAGCGGCTGTGCCGGGGAAACCCTAAAAACTGACGTTGCCGCATTGTGGCAACCGGGGTGGCAATGCGGGCAAGCCGAGCGCATCAGCAAAGCGTTTGTAAATTCACTAATTAAAAACAATGCGTTACACGGTTATGCTTTAAAGGGTGTAACACTGCCGTTGTTGATTGGGCAAAATCCGGCGGAATCAGGCGCTATTTTATTCGCCAAACGCGACACTGTTTGGCAAGCTTACCCAATTGCCGATGGCAGCGCGGTACTCGCTGCTTACAGCACGCCATCGTTGAATCGCGTGACCTTGTTTGCCACGTGGGGACGCGAAGGCTCCGGCAATGATTACATTGTTTTGCAGGGCAAAAACCAGTTGAGCGACTTCAGTTGCACCACCGTGCATCTTCCCGCTGAATTAAATCGCCCCAATTGGGGCAACCATTACCCCGGTCTGCACGATTTCAATATGGATACGCAAGGGCGCGGCACACTGATCACGGCGGCGTATGTGCCAGCAGGCAGCGGTGAACGCAAACAATGGTATCAATACAGCAGCAATGACTGGGGCAATAGTTGGAGCGAAGCCCGCAAAATACCCGCCATGCCCGCCAAACTTAGCGGCATTTTTCAGCCGATGACGGAGATTCCCGCCCCCGCTTGGCTGGTAAAAAGCTTAGTGGCAAACACGCCGTGACCACAATTTTCTAGCCATTTGTTAGAATGCGCCTTTTGCAAGGCGACATTTACCATGCTGTTAGATTTTAGTATTTCCCAAACCTTGCTCGTGTGCCTGTTATTTGTATGGGCAGGCTTTGTACGTACCGGGCTGGGATTTGGCGGGGCAGCATTAGGCTTGCCGTTAATGTTATTTCTCAACCCTGACCCGTTGCTGTGGTTGCCAATTATTGGAACGCATCTGCTGTTTTTTTCCGGCCTGACCTTGAGCCAGCGTTTGCATAATGTCGATTGGGCGTATTTGCGGCACTCAGCTTGGTACATCATTCCACCCGCCATTATTGGTGTATTCGGCCTGATCAGCCTGCCAACCTTGTGGCTGAATGTGTTTATTTATTCGGTTAGCCTGTTCTACGGTATTATCTGGATGCTGAATCGTGCGATCGAAAGCCATCAAGCTTGGGTAGACAAACTTTTGCTCATATTGGGCGGCTACGTGGCAGGCACGTCACTCACGGGCGCACCGCTCATGGTCGCTGTGTATATGCGCCATGTAAGCAAGGAAAAATTACGCGATACCTTGTTTGTACTGTGGTTTGTATTGGTCAGTATCAAAATGACCACCTTCATCGCTTTGGACGTGGAGATGAATTTCATGACGGCACTGCTGTTAATTCCGGTCGCGGCAATTGGGCACGTATTAGGGTTGAAAGCGCATCATGCCATTACCCGCAATGACATCACCTTCAAGCGCTGGATCGGTGGCGGATTAGCGATTGTCAGTGTGCTTGGGTTGCTTAATCTTTAAACCAACAGACCATGCCGCGCAAATACACTCAGCAAGTGCTTAACATTCGCTGCAATTTCTTTTTCCAAGCCTTTACCGCCAGTTTGTGCTTGTTTACCACCGGGGATTGGTAACGCCCCTCCGGTCACTTCCTCACACAAAAGTTGGGTAAGTTCGGGAACAGTGTGCGTGCCATCCAACACTTGCAATAAACGGCTAGAAAAATCATCAAGACTCAGGGCTTGATGGCGAATACTCGCCACACTTTGCCAGCCTTCAGCCGCTTGCAAACGTGCCAAAGCGCTGACTTCAGGGCGTTCCGACCATTCGGGTTTGATTAAGCAGGGATGTAAATGCCCATACACCGCACGATAACTGTACAAGCTGAACCACTCACTGACCAATTCGCTGCGAGCATTCGCAAATTGTTTGCCGCCAGCATCACGTACCCGTTCAGCAGCATGGGCGTATAACTCGTTGAAATCCGGTGTGTAAGGGTGTACTTCCTGCAAATACAGCAAGGCGGCTTTGCTCAGAGGGTGCGTTACTGTCAGCTCAGTATTGTCTGGCGTCAAAAACGCCACCGGCTTGGTATTGCTCAGATTCGCTTTGCCTTTAAGCCGTAAATCCGCGCTGTAAAAAAACTCGGTGAACACATCCACATCCACTGCACGTTCCAATGTCACATCGGCACGGCATAATACACTTTTGCGGAATGCCCGCATTCGCACAAAATCCATCCATTGCTCGTGCTGCAACGGGTCTTCAATATCCCCCAAAGCGGCTTGCGCGGCTCCGCTCAGCGTAGTGTCGAACAAGGTGTGCAAATCGGTTTCACACACGTATTGCAATTCATGCCGCTGGGCATCAGCAAGGAATTCGCTAAATAAAAAAGCGTTGTTTTCGCCCGCCAAATATTCGTGCAACAAATAACTGGGGTGCGAACCGAGCAGGTAGGTAATCTCTTTTTGCACATAACGCTGGCTGTCAGCTTCCGCCCCCACCAAGGCTTGTTGCAAACGCTCTAAAGCGGCAATCGCGGCACGGTATTTAGCCGCCGCACCTGTTACCTCGCGGGTCGCGTGCAATAATAAATCACGCAAACTTCCCCGCATCCGCCAGCCGGGAAGTAAATTATAACTGATGTAAGCCAGCCCGTGCGGTGTCAAGCATTCACGCGCCACCGCCAAGATTTTTTCACGGACTACCGCAGGGACCCAGGAATACACACCGTGGGCAATGATGTAATCAAACTGCCCCAACGCGGCAGGGTCAATTTCCAAAATATCGCCGACATCCAAACGAATATTTTGCAGCGGTAATTGCTCGACAATGCGCTGCCCGATCGCCACTTGCGCCCCCGATAACTCCACCCCTACAAATTCGCTATGGGGTAAATGCCACGCCATCGGGATTAAATTACCGCCGGTTGCCGAACCCAATTCCAATACCCGGCATTGTTGCGGTGAGGCAGTCGGAATCCCGAATAAACGCCCTAAAGTAGCCAGATTGCCGGGGTGCGTTTCGGGGAAAGGATTGGTTTCGTATGCAAGTTCGTCATAAAAATCGACCATAACAGCGGGCTTCCTACGCAAGGCAACGTCAATGAATTGGCAATGCTACCACCATCCTGAATTCCACACGGGCATTACCTGCCGCTTTTAGCCAGAAATTTTGCACTGCCAATTGATGCGTAGGGGTTTGCTTGAATTGCATGGTGTAAGTGTCATCCACCGCCACGACTCCCAGTTCTGCGCGAACCGGAGCTGACTGCCATACCACCATCCCATTGCGCACATTCAGGATATACGCCACGCCCTCACGCCCGTTTAAACGCTTTTGAGTCGTCAACGTTTTCAGGTTTTGTTGCATCACAGGGTCATCAACTGGGCTGAAACGCCCATCGTCTTGGTATTCCAAACTTCCCAACAAATCATACAGCAGCTCGCCCTGTACTTCAGGGTTCGCTGCCAGCTTATAAGGGAACACCAACAGAACTGCTGCTAAAAACGTTAGCATCAATCCTGTTAGGGCGATCCCCAAAGCAAAATGACGGGCGATGTTACGCTGCGCCGCGTACCGTCGTTGCATAGTATTCCAACCTATCTAACACTCTAATACTTAGATTATAGACCAGAATAAGAAAAATGAATCGAAACTGAACGAAAGAGTCCGCAAAAGTTCAATCGCCGCGATAAACGGCTTCTAAATAGTGATAAACGGCAAATAAGCCCATCGCCTCCCCACCCACCGGACGACCGGCGCGTTCACGGGTATTCCAGGCCATCACATCAAAATGCGCCCAAGGTGTGGACTCCGGCACAAATTCATTCAGGAATAATGCCGCTGTAATTGCACCGCCATAGCTCCCGCCGCTGTTGGTAAAATCGGCACAGCCACTTTTCAACTGATCGAAATACGGGCGATGCAACGGCAGATTCCAAATCAATTCTTCCGCATCCGCCGCTACCGCTTGCAGTTTAGCGGTCAATGCTTGGTTATTGCTGAAAAACACGGGGATTTCTGTCCCCAACGCCACCCGTGCTGCGCCGGTTAACGTCGCAAAATCCAACAGCAAATCCGGCTTGTGACTCACCGCATCCGCCAATGCATCACACAACACCAAACGCCCCTCGGCATCGGTATTATCCACTTCCACCGATTTACCCGCGCGGGTTGCCAAAATGTCGCCGGGGCGAAACGCATCCCCGCCAATCGCATTGTCAACCGCCGGAATCAGCACCCGTAACTGCACCGGAAGCTGCAACTGCATAATCAATCGCGCCAAGCCCAGCACATGCGCCGCGCCACCCATATCTTTCTTCATCAAACGCATGTATTGCGACGGTTTAATGTCCAAACCGCCGGTATCAAAACACACGCCCTTGCCCACCAACGTCACCGCCGGATGCTCAGAATTACCCCATTGCAAAGTCAGCAAACGCGGCGCATGAGCACTGGCACGCCCCACCGCATGGATAGCGGGGTAATTCTTCGCCAGCAACGCATCGCCCACAATTTCGCTGAAATCGGCATCAAACGCACGTGCCAATTCCTGCGCAGCGGCAGATAAATGCTCCGGCATCATGTGATTCGCGGGTTGATTCACCAAATCCCGTACCAATGCCACCGCTTGCACAAAGGCTTTGGCACGCGCTTGCTGATTTTCCACGAATAACACCGGGCGGGCTTTATTATCCGGCTTGGTGTAATACTCAAAGCGGTAATAGCCTAAACCCCAGCCAATGCTCGCTTGTAACTGCGCCTCTGCCGACCAATCGCACGCCAGATGGTAATGTCCGCCTGGCAATTTGTTCGGCAATGCCGCCAACGCCCAACGTACTCCAGCGTCGGCGCTATAGCCCACCAGCACTTTACTAATGCCACCCTGCCCGTCTGGAATCAAGCACAGTTGCCCTGCATTCGCCTTAAAATCATGCAATTTTGCCCATTGCCGTTCCGCCTCAGGCAGAGAGGCGCTAAACGCCTCCCACGTTGTCGGCAATAACGGATGAATCGCCACCGAATGTGCCGGTTTTTCGTGTGTAAACATCATTTCCCCCTGAATCTTAACGCTTACAGCCATCCCACCAGCACGGGGTGCTGTTGATAAAGTCGAGTAATGCTTGGTATTTCGGTGCTTGACTGGTCGGTTGCGTAATGTATTCCTTCGTACCCCATGGCCCGTGCTTGGTAAAAGTACGCGGCGCGGTGTAATGCATAAACAATGTACCACCCTCGGCTTTCCAAGCATTCAACAAACGGTCGTAAACACCGCGCATCCTAGGGTCACGGTTAGCCGCAAACAACACCGGATTAGGGAACTCATCATCGCTTTTGGTTTTGAAATCCGCCAAACCCTGCCCTGCTTCATACGCCACCAAGCGCAAACCGTATTTATCGGTAATCGCTTTTTGCATCCGCACATAACCCATTTCTTTGTCGAGTGAATGGCGGTAAATCGGGTTATTAATCAAGTCAAAGGCTTCTTCAACCGTTCTGACATTGCGAAGTTCCGCATGACCACCGAACACATACGGGCCAATCGCGAAGGCATCCACGTGTTTGTAAGCGTCTTGATGGCTCAACACGGTTTCGGTCAACTTATCATTCACCGTCCAGCCCGCCAAAATACGCACCAAACGCTCAGAACCGCCGTACACGCTTTCCCAAATCTTGAAAATTTCTACGGAACGTTGCGAATAATAACGGTGTCCGGCACGCTGCGCATTGGAATCCAGCCCTAAACGCATCCCTTTATCAATCATGTAGTTAGCTTGGGTGAAAATCGTATTCCACGCCTCGTTGCTGTATTCGATGTGCGGCTTGAGATTGCTATTCAAGTGCTGTTTCACATAAGACGCAAATTCACGCACGTAATTATCGTCTGCCTCGTGCGGCAGCGTAAACCACGGGTCAGCATTCAAACGGTTGGCGAGTTCCACCTGAATTTCCAGCGGTGCGCCGCGCGTGGCTTCTTTGCCACCCCAGGTTGCCTTGCTCAATTGATTGCGATCTGACCAAGCGCGTTCATCACTGCGGGTCACGCCACTCATGTTCATAAAGCGAATCGAGCGAAAATCTTTCATGAATGCCATGAAATCAGGATTGAAAATAATGCTATCGGCATGTTCCACAAACGATTTGAAATCCCCACACGCGGCGGCAGAGGCCACACGCTGAAACGGATTACTCGCACAAATCCCGCCCGGTGGCAGAATGCGGATGTTGCGCACGTAGTTTTGTGGATTACTGCGGGTAATCAGCAACGATGTATTCAACATGCCATCATCACCGGCTGCAATGGTAATACTGTCACGACCCGGTTGGCGCTCGACCAAGGCAGCATCATTCATGTACTGAATCTCGCCTTCGCCGTCATACAACACGGTATACGTGCCTTCAGGAATAACCGCAGCGGGTAAATTGGAAAGGAAACGTGTCCCCGCTTGCCCGCCATTTAAATTGGCAGGCCAACCATTGGTGTCGTAAACCACATTGCCTTTGGTCAACCAGGGGCTGGCTTCCTGAAAGGGCATCGCTGCCCGCATCAGGTCGATGAAAGGCATACTCGCATCGCTTTCCAAAATCTCGTTAGTATTCATGCCCAATGGGGAGGCTGAATTATTCGTGGAAAATGCACCTTTCGCCGCAGACAAAGAGGTAGAACCCGTTGTCGCCGTTTTGCCGCCGGTAGTCGTACCGCAGCCCGTTATACCCAGTGACAACACGCCACCCATAATCACCAATCGGGTCAGTTTCGCCAGCATATTAAGTCCTTTTCGTCGATTATTGCTTGTGATTTACCGTTTGCAACGAAGTCTAGCACGGGGTTTGCACTCGATGCGACGAATATGCTTTGCCTGCATGATGCACACCCATTACAATTGCGCCCTCAATTATAGCCTTAACTTTTTACTGGAGTATCCCGCATGGCGATCGAGCAAACCATTTCCATTATCAAACCTGACGCAGTGGCTAAAAACGTGATCGGTCAGATCTACAGCCGTTTTGAAAACGCTGGTCTGAAAATCGTTGCTGCAAAAATGGTTCACCTGAGCCAAGAACGCGCTGAAGGTTTCTATGCTGTACACAAAGAGCGCCCGTTCTTCGGTGATTTGGTGGCATTCATGACCTCTGGCCCTGTCATGGTGCAAGTGCTGGAAGGTGAAAATGCGGTTGCTAAAAACCGCGAATTGATGGGTGCAACTAACCCTAAGAATGCAGACACTGGTACAATCCGTGCAGACTTCGCTGATTCCATTGACGAAAATGCCGTTCACGGTTCTGACAGCGCAGAAAATGCCGCGATTGAAATCGCTTACTTCTTCGGTACAGACGGTCTGTGCCCACGCACTCGTTAATTTAAGGTAAACGTCATCTGTGTCTGACACTGTTAAGAAAGTCAATCTGCTGGATTTTAGCCATGAAGGGCTGAAAGCGTATTTCACCTCCATCGGTGAAAAGCCGTTTCGTGCCACCCAAATCATCAAATGGCTGCACCAGCTTAATGTCGACAGTGTTGACCAGATGACCAATATCAGCAAACCGCTGCGCCAATTTTTAACGGATAATGCCGTGATTCGCGCCCCGGAAATTGTAATGGATCAGCAATCCGCCGATGGCACCCACAAGTGGTTGCTGCGGCTGGACGATGGCAATGCCATTGAAACCGTGTTCATCCCCGAAGACGATCGCGGCACGCTGTGCATTTCCTCGCAAGTCGGCTGTGCGCTGGATTGCACCTTCTGCTCCACCGCTCGCCAAGGTTTCAACCGCAATTTAACGACGGCAGAAATCATCGGGCAATTATGGGTCGCCAAACGCACCTTGCAAGCTGACCCCAAAGGCGCTCGCGTCGTCAGCAACGTGGTGATGATGGGCATGGGCGAACCTTTGCTGAATTTCGATAACGTCATCAATGCCTTACGCTTGATGATGGATGATAATGCTTACGGTCTGAGCAAACGCCGCGTTACCCTCAGCACCTCTGGCGTATTGCCTGCGTTGGATCGTTTAGCCGATACGCTGGATGTTTCGCTTGCCGTTTCCTTGCACGCACCGAATGACACATTGCGTGACCAACTCGTGCCATTGAACCGCAAATACCCGATCAAGGACTTGCTCGCCATGTGCCGCCAGTTCTTGGAGAGAAAGACCACCGAACGCAATCACATTACGTGGGAATACGTGATGCTGGATGGCATCAACGATAGCGATGCCAACGCCCACGAACTCGCCAAAATACTGAAAGGCATTCCCTCGAAAATCAACCTGATTCCGTTCAACCCGTTTCCCGAAACGCGCTATAAACGTTCTAGTAACAATCGCATACACCGTTTCCGTGATATTCTGACCGAAGCAGGTTATACTGTCATCACCAGAAAAACACGGGGCGAGGATATTGATGCTGCTTGCGGGCAACTTGCAGGTCAGGTCAATGACAAAAGTCGCCGAGAGATACATTTCGCACGCATCGAACGGTCATAAAATAGCAATGAAAATAATAACGTATGCATTGTTGGCGCTGTTGATTAGCAGCATGGGCGGCTGCTCCAACACAACTTCCAGCACTGATGACAAAACGGGCAGTTATTACACCCAACTAGGCATCGGTTACTTGCAGAAAGGGCGTTTGGATTTAGCCAATATGAATCTGGAAAAAGCCTTGGCGCAAGATTCGCGTTCCGCACCGGCACACCATTATTATGCTTTACTTCAAGAACGTTTGAAGGATGATGCTAAAGCGAATAAACACTTCCGCAAAGCACTCAGTCTTACGCCCAACGATTCCGATTTACTGAATAACTACGGCTCACACCTGTGTCGCACGCAACAGTATGCCGCCGCAGAAACGGCTTTTCTCAAAGCGCTCAGTGATCCGCTCTATAAAACGCCGGAATTTGCCTACACCAATGCAGGCATTTGCACCAAAAAAGCGGGCAATGTGGCAGCAGCAGAAACGTATTTCCGCCAAGCACTGGAAAAAAACGACCGTTTCTCGGAAGCGCTTTACCAGATGGCCAGATTGCACCATGAAAAAGGTGAGCCAGCCAAGGCAGAAGCGTTTATTTACCGCTATAATGAAGTAGCACCGGCAACCCCGGACAGTTTGCTGCTGTGTTACCAAGTACAAACACGCTTGAATGAAACGGATAAAGCGGATGCCTGTGCCAGCACCTTGCGGGAAAAATTCCCCGATAGCAGCGCTGCCAGCCAAATTGATTGATTAAACTGGAGGACACGTGACAGAGACAGCCCACTCAGTCGAAGAAAGGACATCTGCTGCGGTGCAACCCGGCGACCTGACCGCCCTGCTCGTGGCTTGCCGCGAAAAAGCGGGACTTGACATCGAACAAGCAGCGGAAGAACTGCACCTGTCCACTCATATTATTAAAGCACTGGAGCGGGAAGATTTCGCTCACCTGCCCGAACCGCCTTACGTTCGGGGCTATTTGCGCGGCTATTCTAAACTGGCAGACATTGACGCTAAAGAGCTGATTCGCACTTATGAAGCCCTGCGCGGCGCAAAACCCGATGAAATTGCCCATCACTTTGCCCCCGCTAGACCGCTCAACAAAGTGGCACAGCCCATGATGTCAACCTCCACCCTGAAATTCATCGGGTTTGGAGCGTTAGTATTATTATTGGGATTATTTTCCATGATTCCGGGGGTGCGTGACTGGGCAAATCATACTTGGTCATCGTTTTCTGCACAAACCAATCCGCCCGACACCCAACAACGCCCGCCGTCCGCCATGGAAGCTTACGTCGCGCAAAAAGAAGCCATGGAACGTGAAAAAGCCGCTGCCGAACAACAAGCTCAGCAAGCAGCAACACCCAGCGTTCCCACACCAGCGCCAGCACCTATTTCTGAAGTGGTAGCAACCGCACCAAGCGATCAAGCGACGCAGAATCCTGCCACGCCCGCAATACCAGCACCGGAAGCAACGGTTACAAGCACTCAAGATACCGCTGCGCCAACCGAGGCTAAAGCGGCTGAAACAACCGCCGTAACGCCCGCTCCTGCAACAACGCCCGCAACACCAGCACCAAATACCGCTGCAATGCCAACCGTTACTGCTACTGCGTCAGAAACACCCGTCACACCACCGGCAACAACCCCGACCGATACCGCTGCAACGCCAACCGATGCCACCACGCCGCCCATTGCCGGTGAAGTCAGCATCAAAATGGAATTCGCCGAAGAAGTCTGGATGCAAATCAAAGGTGATGATAAAAAGACCTTGTTCGAGTCCCTCAACACGGCTGGCAACATTAAAGAATTCAAAGCCACACCGCCGTTGAATGTCAAAATCGGTAATGCACCGGGCGTTAAGATTTTCGTCAATGGTCAACCCTTCGATTTGACCACACACACCAAAGGCAGCGTTGCCCGTTTCCGAGTCGAGTAAGCATGAGCAAAAATATCCAATCTATCCGGGGGATGAATGACATTCTGCCGGATGCTACCCCCGCATGGCAGTACCTTGAAAACACTGCCCGCACCTTGCTGAATCGCTACGGCTACAGCGAAATCCGTATGCCTATCGTCGAGCAAACCGATTTGTTTTCGCGTGCTGTCGGCGAAGTGACCGATATTGTTGAAAAGGAAATGTACACCTTTACCGATCGCAACGATGACAGCTTAAGTTTACGCCCGGAAGGTACGGCTGGCTGTATTCGTGCCGGAATTCAACACGGGCTGCTGCATAATCAGCAACAACGCCTGTGGTATACCGGCCCGATGTTCCGCCATGAACGCCCCCAAAAAGGCCGTTACCGTCAATTCCACCAAATTGGCGTGGAAGCGTTCGGCATGGCGGGGCCGGATATTGACGCCGAACTCATCTCCATGACTGCGCGGTTATGGAAAAGCCTTGGGCTGCGCAACTTGCGTTTGGAATTAAACACGCTAGGCACGCCCGAATGCCGTCATACTTACCGTGAATTACTGGTGGAGTATTTCACCGCGCATCACGATGCACTTGATGAGGATTCCAAACGCCGCCTGCACACCAACCCGTTGCGAATTTTGGACACCAAAAATCCTGACCTGAAGGAAATTGTAGCCGCAGCACCCAGCCTGCACGATCATTTGGATGCGGTTTCCCGCGAACACTTTGCGACATTGCGCTCCTTACTGGACAGCATGGGCATTGCCTACGAAGTCAACCCGCGCTTGGTACGCGGGCTGGATTATTACACCCACATGGTATTCGAGTGGGTAACGGATGATCTCGGCGCACAAAGTACCGTCTGTGCAGGCGGGCGTTACGACGGCTTGGTGGAACAATTGGGCGGCAAACCGACCCCCGGTGTGGGCTTCGGCATGGGTTTGGAACGCCTGATTCTGTTGCTGGAAACCCAAGGCATTACTCCACCCGTCACCGCCCCCGATGTTTATTTGATCATGGCAGGCACAGCCGCGATTCAAACCGGCTTGACACTGGCAGAAACATTGCGTGATGCCCTGCCCGACTTGCGCCTGATCAGCAATGGTGGCGAAGGCAGTTTCAAAACCCAAATGAAACGGGCTGATAAATCTTCCGCCAGCTTTGCCCTGATTCTGGGGGAAAATGAAGTGGAACGTGGCGAAATCGGCCTCAAACCCTTGCGTGACGGCGGTGAGCAGATTACGCTCCCGCTCAGCCAAGTGGCGCAACACCTTGCTGTTTTGCTTGAAAAAACACAATAAATACCAACTTAACTCAATAATTCAGGGGCAAACTCATGTCTGATTACAAAACCGATGATGAAAAAGTCGAAGAACTCAAAGCTTGGTGGAAAGAAAACGGCACTTCCGTCATAGCCGGTATCGCACTGGCAATTGGCGGTTTATTCGGCTGGCAATATTGGAAAGACTACCAAGAAACCACGGCGGCAGAAGCCTCGGCGCTCTATGCCAAAGTCGAAAAAGCCAGTGAAACCTCATTGGAACAAGCGCAAACAGACATCCAAGCCTTGCAAAGCGGTTACGCCTCCACCCCGTATGCGGCGATTGCCAGCATGAAAGCGGCGCAGCAATACGCTGAAAAAGGCGAATACGAACCGGCAGCCACCGCCCTGCGCTGGGTCATCGACAATAGCAAGGAAGCGGATTTCAAACACCTTGCCAATATCCGCCTCGCCCGCGTTTTGCTTGCCATGAAAAAAGTGGACGAAGCGCAAACGCTCATCACCCAAACCTACCCTGAGGCGTATCAAGCACTGATTGACGAGCTGAAAGGCGACATTTACGTTGCCCAAAATAAACCCACCGACGCACGCGCGGCTTATGACAAAGCCATGCTGGGCGCGGCAGGCAGTTCCAGCGAATTGATCAAACTGAAACGTGACAACCTCGGTGAGGGAACCTAACAAGGACACCATGAAACACATTAGCGTCGCCCTGCTCGTCGCTGTCGCCTTATCGGGTTGCGGCACACTCTCACAAATGACCACAGCGGTTATTCCTGCCAAAACGGAAAACCCACCGAAAGCCTTGAAAGAAGTCAAAGCCACTGCCACCGTGCGCACCTTATGGCAAGTCAGCACGGGCAGCAGCAGCGGCAAAGACTACGTGCGCATCCACCCCTCAGTGGATGACAGTGCCGTATTAGTGGCTGGCGGGCGTTCAGCCAGTGCGTGGAGCAAAGCCAACGGCGGGCAGATCTGGCAAACCACGCTTGAGGGTGGTGTGACCGGCGGCGTCAGCAGCGGCGCAGGTGGCGTATTCCTCGGCACTGGCAACGGCAATGCGCTTGCATTGGAGCGGCAAACCGGCAAAATTCTCTGGTCAACGCCCTTGGGCAGTGAAGTATTGGCAGCATCAGCGCCTAATAACGGTGTTGTAGTATTCCGCACCAGTAATGGCGGTTTGCACGGCCTTTCCACCCAAAACGGGCAAGTTCTCTGGCGTGAAGGGCGCAAAAGCCCAACGCTTTCGTTGCGTGGCGCAAGCACTCCGATTGTCGTGGGCGGCATGGTCATCGCCGGTTTCGATAACGGTGTGGTCACAGCTTTCGACATGCAAAGCGGCAAAGGGCTGTGGGAAGTTACCCTGTCCGTGCCACGCGGCAGCAGCGATCTTGACCGCATGACCGACGTGGATGGCGAGATGAAAGCCTTGGGCGAAGCGCTGTTTGCCGCGAGTTACAACGGGCGAATTGCAGGCATCAATATGCGTGACGGCAGTGTCGCCTGGGCAGCGCCCTACTCCAGCTATACCGGCGTGGATGCCGACCCGAACGGCTTGTATACCAGCAGTGACGCGGGTGATCTGTGGAAACTGGAACCGCTTTCCGGCAACCCGGTGTGGAAAATGGATGACCTGCAACGTCGCCAACCCACTGCGCCAGCGCTACTTGGTCAATACCTCGTCATCGGCGATTACCAAGGCTACTTGCATTGGATCAATACCAGCAACGGGCAAGTGGCGGCACGCACCCAAGGCGATAAAACCGGCTACACCGTCGCCCCCGTTAAAGACGGCAATGTTGTTTATACCTTAGGGAAAAGCGGCTTACTCGCGGCTTTCAGCATCCAATAAGCCAAGCCAAGCGGGGTGTGCTGCCAAGGCTTGCAGCGCATCCTGCAACAAGGTTTTTCCCGGCTCAGTACGAAACCACGTCGACAAACCCGACGGATGCGGCAACGGCAGCAAATCGACTTCGCGTCCGTCGATCACCGTGCGATGGCATTTCCCCACCACTTCATCCAACTTTTTGGCGCTAAGAAATTGGCTAATGGCTAACTTGCCAATCAAAATCAGCAGTTGCGGGCGCAATAGGCGAATTTCAGCATTCAGCCAGCGTGAGCAATTCGTCACCTCTTCCGTGGAGGGAACGCGATCACCGCCTTGCGCTTGCTTGCCCGGAAAACACCGACAAACTGCCGCCATGTAAACCCGTTGCCGAAATGCCGTTTCATCTAACCCAATCCCTTCAAACCATTTGAAGAGGGTTTTGCCTGCTGTCCAACCAAACGGGCGCATGACCTTGGCTTCGTGGATACCGGGCGCTTGCCCGATGGACATCACGGGTGACACAACGGGTTCGCCAGTAATGACCGGGCGGATCATCAGCGGGCAAAGCGTGCATTGGCGCAAGGCTTGTTGGTGTTGCACCAAATCGACGGGGGCATACGCGGGCAAAGTCATCACAAGCAAACCCGAATCAGGTGCGCAATATCGGTATCGGTCAACGTAATCGGGTTGGTTTTCATGCTGGAACCGCGTGAATGCGCCACGATTTTCGGAATATCCGCCTCCGTGACCCCAAAATCTGCCAAGCCTGGCAATTGCAATTGATGCGCCCAGGTGGTCAGCGTGTGTACCAAAAACACCCGCGCCCCGACCGGATCAACATGGCTGCGCCCTCGGAACAATTTACCGACCGTGGTGTATTTTACCAATGCGGGGTTCTCGGGTTCATTGGCCTCCATCAAGTCAATGTTTAAGCGCGTGGCTTCAGCCACCAACATGCCGCAGCCGACTCCGTGGGCAATCGGATGAAACGCTCCCAGCGGTGCGACCACGCCATGCACCGAACCCAGCCCCGTTTGCGCCAAACAAATGCCCGATAACAGAGCAGCGTAAGCCATTTTGCCGCGAGCCGCGCTATCACTGGGGTCATGGTAGAAATTTAGCAAGCTATCGCGCACCGCTTCCATGCCCGACAACGCCAGCGCATCGGTCAACGGATTGGCACGGATGGACACGTAAGCTTCCAGCAACTGGGTGAACGCATCCATGCCATTGGCTGCAATTTGTGCAGGTGGACAAGTTGCCAGCAAATCGGGGTCAATGATGGCGTATTCGGCAACCAAGCGATCATCCCGAAACGATTTCTTGAAACCGTGTTCGCCCTGCACCGACAGCACCGCGTTTTTGGTGGCTTCTGAACCCGTGCCAGCCGTGGTAGGCACAGCGATGAACGGTGTGGCAGCGCCTTGATACGGCAATTCGGGGCCGACACCTTCCAAATGATCCAGCACCGAATTGCCGGGTTTGAGCAGCCCCGCCAACGCTTTGGCAGCATCCAAGGGACTGCCACCGCCAATTCCAATGACCGCATCAAAATCCATATCCGACAAGGCATTACAGGCGGCGACGGTGGTATCCACCCATTGCGGGGAAGGCTCTTGCGTCACGCGCCGAATTTCCCAGCTAAAACCAGCCGCTTGCAGCTCGTGAAACAACGCCTCAGCAGCCACAGAATCCGTGAAGGAGCCAGCCCCGGTGATAATCAGCAAACGTTTGCCGTATTGCGCGGCAATCGCGGGCAACTTACGGATAGCACCTGCGCCGAATTCGATACGTGGCAAGCGGGCGATGGAAAAAGAGGCAAGCGTGGTTTGCATCAGGCGACTCCGGTTGAATAAGCTTAAGCGCAGGCAAGCATGACGCATCCAAGCAACTAGCGCAACGCCTGCACCTGCGCCATAATTCGCGCTTGATTCCTAGCAAACCGACGCGAATCCATGAAAAAAGCAGTCATTCTTCTCAGTGGCGGACTCGATTCCACCACTGTTCTTGCCATTGCCAAAGCGCAAGGCTATGAACCCTACGCGCTCTCGTTCCGCTACGGGCAGCGCCACAGCATCGAACTCGCGTCCGCGCAACGGGTGGCGGCGGCGATGCAGGTCAAGGAACATGTCATTGCTGATATTAACCTGCGTGCTTTTGGTGGTTCGGCGTTGACGGCTGATATTGCTGTTCCGAAAGGGCGTGATACTGCCGCGATGGAAGCGGATATTCCGATCACCTACGTCCCCGCTCGCAATACGATTTTTCTATCGTTCGCGCTGGGCTGGGCGGAAGTGTTGCACGCTAACCATATTTTTGTGGGGGTGAATGCGCTCGATTATTCGGGCTACCCCGATTGCCGCCCGGAATTCATCAGCGCGTTTGAAACGATGGCGAATCTTGCGACCAAAAGCGGGGTTGAGGGCAATAAGCTCACTATCCATGCGCCGCTGATTGAGATGAGCAAGGCGGATATTATCCGTAAAGGGTTGGAACTGTGCGTGGATTATGGCCTGACCAGCAGTTGTTATGACCCCGGTGATGACGGCAAACCGTGCGGGCAATGCGATTCCTGCCTGCTGCGTGCCAAAGGCTTTGCGGAGGCGGGCGTTGCTGATCCGTTGTTGCTGCACTATGACCTGTGACCGTCTACAGATCAAAATACCGCACGAGCACAAACTTCCAGTAGAATCATTGCGTGGAGTTGACAACCCTTCGCACACTTCCGCAACCCCCATCAAGAAAAACCAATGACCAACAACACTTACAACGCCTCTTCCATCGAAGTCCTCACCGGACTCGACCCCGTGCGCAAACGCCCCGGCATGTACACCGACACCACGCGCCCCAACCATTTAGCGCAAGAAGTCATCGACAATAGCGTGGACGAAGCCCTCGCCGGACACGCCAACCAAATCGACGTAACCCTACACGCCGACGGCTCAGTCTCCGTCACCGACAACGGACGCGGAATGCCGGTCGACATTCACCCCGAACAAGGCAAACCGGGGATCGAAGTCATCCTCTGCACCCTGCACGCAGGCGGCAAGTTTTCCGACCAAAACTACCAATTCTCCGGCGGCTTACACGGTGTCGGCGTATCCGTGGTCAATGCCCTGTCACGCAAGCTCGAAGTCACCATCAAGCGCAACAGCCAGCTTTACCGCATGACGTTTGCCGACGGCAACAAAGCCAGCGAACTCGAAGTCATCGGCAAAGCAGGCAAGCGTGAAACCGGCACGACCGTGCATTTCTGGCCGGATGGCAAATACTTCGATACCGTAAAATTCGGCGTTAAAGCCCTCAAGCACAATTTACGCGCAAAAGCAGTTCTCTGCCCCGGCTTACGCATCCGCTTCACCGACGCTTCGACCACCGAACCCGAAGTGACCGAATGGTATTACCAAAGCGGTTTGCGCGATTACCTCAACGAAGCCGTCAGCGAATTCATCACCCTGCCCGAAGACCCGTTCACCGGCTCGCTCACCGCGCCGCGTGAAACGCTCGATTGGGCATTGCTGTGGTTGCCCGAAGGCGGCACTGCCATCCAAGAAAGCTACGTTAACCTGATTCCGACTGTGCAAGGCGGCACACACGTTAACGGCTTGCGCACGGGTGTCACGGATGCCTTGCGCGAATACTGCGAATTCCGCAACCTATTGCCACGCGGCATGAAACTCACCCCCGATGACGTGTGGGAAAATATCGCCTTCGTGCTGTCGTTCAAGATGCAAGACCCGCAATTTGCCGGGCAAACCAAAGAACGTCTGTCCTCCCGCGAAGCCGCGAGTTTCATCAGCGGCGCAATCAAAGACGCTTTCAGCCTCTACCTCAACAACAACACCGTCATTGGCGAACAACTCGCGCAATTAGCGATCAATAACGCCACCAAACGCCAAAAAGCCAGCAAAAAAGTCATCCGCAAGCGCGTCACCGCTGGCCCCGCCCTCCCCGGAAAACTCGCGGATTGTTCCTCACAAGACACCACCCGCACCGAACTTTTTTTGGTCGAAGGCGATTCAGCAGGCGGTTCCGCCAAGCAAGCACGTGACCGCGAATTCCAAGCCATCATGCCATTGCGCGGTAAAATTCTGAATACGTGGGAAGTCGATTCGGAACAAGTACTGGGTTCGCAAGAGGTACACGACATTTCCGTGGCGATTGGCGTAGAACCGGGCAATGTCGATTTGAGCCAATTGCGCTACGGCAAAGTGTGTATTCTCGCCGATGCGGATTCGGACGGGGCGCACATTGCCACGCTGCTTTGTGCCTTATTTGTCAAACACTTCCGCCCCTTAGTGCAAGCGGGTCATGTCTTCGTTGCCATGCCGCCGTTGTACCGCATCGACATCGGCAAGGAAGTTTATTACGCGCTGGATGAAGCTGAAAAACAGGCACGTCTCGACATTATCGCCGCCGAAAAGAAACGCGGCACGGTCGCTGTGACCCGCTTCAAAGGCTTAGGGGAGATGAACCCGTTGCAATTGCGCGAAACCACCATTGCCCCCGATACGCGCCGTTTGGTGAAACTTAGCCTCGACGACACCGATGCCGCCGACCTGATGATGGATATGTTGCTGGCAAAAAAACGCGCTGGCGACCGCAAACAATGGCTCGAAACCAAAGGCAATCTGGCAAGCGTATGATGGATACAGCCCAACTCACCGCGCATTTGCACTTGCTGCATTCCAGCTTTCGCCATTACGTCGGGCGCGATTTGGCGGGGCTGGCATGGCAAGGTGTCAGCACAGCGCACACGCTCGACGCAGCACCGTTTGTATTGCTCTCGCACAATACCGATGCTGACCCACTCTTCACTTACGGCAATCAGAAAGCGCTAGAAGTCTTTGAAATGGATTGGGAAACACTGACGCAATTGCCCTCACGCTATTCCGCCGAAGCGTTAGTACGCGAAGAACGCGAACACTTGCTGCAAACCGTTGCCCGCCAAGGTTACATTGACGATTACGCGGGGGTGCGCATTTCCAGCAGCGGGCGGCGTTTTTTGATTCGCCAAGCCATTGTGTGGAACTTGCGGGATGCACAAGGCAATTACGCGGGGCAGGCTGCTTACTTCGACCAGTGGGAATATCTGCCAGAAATCACCAGAACACGCTATAGTCAGGGATAACAATATCAGGGCAACCCGCCAAGCGGACAAGGAGATGTTTCACATGACAATGACTATTGAACAGCAAATCAATGCTGATCTCGCGGCTTTTGCACAAGACCCCAAAGCCTTCATGAATCGCCAACCGCCGAAAACCGATGCCGCAGGCAATCCCGTTACCGGCGCAACCCTGTTTTCACGCACGGCTATTGAAAACCAAGACTACATTGCAGCGCGTGATGAACAACGCATGGACATCCTGCAACCCTCTGCGGGCGAACCGGGCAGTGTTTCCACCCGTGCGGCGATTGCTTCAAACGATAAGCCGGTCAATTTGGTCGATGCACTGACTTACAACAAACTCAGTGAGATGGAAACGGCTGGTCTGAAAAAAGCCACACTCGCCGAATCACCTTGGTCAGACGATTACTGGGCAATTTACAAAGGGATTCTCGGCGCACGTTATGCTGACCCTAATTTCCCAGAAGATTCGGACTGGAAAAAGAATTACGATTACGTCCGCGCTGCGCCTGCGGCGACGATCCTTGCCAGCAGTAATGCCAGTAAAATCAATAACCTTTCGCCTGCTGAAAAATACGATGCGCTGATCGGCGACGCCAATGAAACCCTCACCAAAAAAATGTGGGCAGACGGCAAATATTATTATGACAAAAACGGCTCCGTCGAAAGCTGGATGGGTATCTGTCACGGGTGGGCACCGGCTGCTTACATGTTGGCACGCCCTACCAAAAGCGTGACGCTCAAAACCCCCAGCAATGTTGCGATCACATTTTATCCCTCTGATATTAAAGGCTTAGCCTCACTGCTGTGGGCAAACGCCGCCAGTGCTACCCGCTTTATCGGCGGGCGTTGTAACGACAAAGCGCCTGCAACCGACCCCGCAACCGGGCGCGTGAAATCCGCAAACTGTTTTGACACCAACCCCGGTGCTTGGCATTTAGCCATCGTCAATCAACTTGGCGCGGGTAAACGCAGCATGGTGCTGGATGTTACCTTCGACTACGAAGTGTGGAATCAACCGCTGTACGCTTACGAATACCGTTATTTCAACCCGCAAGTCATGCAATATGCCGATACGTTAGCGGCTGCCACCGTCAGCAAAGCGGCATTCACCGACGATAAATTCAAGACTTACCGCAGTGCTCAAACCCAATCCATCGTCGGAGTGCGGATGGATGTATCCTACGTGGTCGAAACCAGCCCGAACCACGAAACCACCGATAGCCCTGCCAAAGACTCCATTCAGAAAGTGACCTACTACTACGATCTGGAGCTGGATGCGGCAGGCAATATCATCGGCGGCGAATGGTATACCAACAAACACCCCGATTTCCTGTGGACACCGGGCAAGGGGCTAAAAGCCAAAACAGCTTATGAAGCGCAAGCCACGGGCGCGTGGACAGGGGGAGCGCCTGTCCCCTCTACTTGGCGAGCAGCGGCGAAATCAGCCAGCGCCAAAGGCCAGCCACTGGCAGCAATTGTTGAACAAATCATCAAATTCGCCAATGGTGCGCAACTCGCACCGAGTGAAGCGCCCACGCCACCCGCAACCCCGACGCCAGTGCCACCCGTGACACCCCCAGCACCTAGCGTTACCCCTCCACCAACACCTACGCCATCAGCCCCGCCCACTACACCCGTCACACCGCCAGCACCTGCTACCCCGACGCCAGCGCCAGCAGCCGAATCGTGGTTTAGTCGTCTATTCCGGCGCTGGTTTGGCTAAGGCTGCCACTGCCCGCCGTTCGCGGAAGAATGCCTGCAACAAGGTAGCGCATTCTTCCTGCAATACCCCGCCCTGCACTGCCGCGATCTTGTGGTAATGGCGCGGGTGTTGCAGCAGGTCGAAAGCACTGCCAGCCGCGCCAGTTTTTGGGTCATACGCACCGAATACCACTCGCTCTACCCGTGCGTGTAGCATTGCGCCGACGCACATTAGGCAAGGTTCGAGCGTTACGTAGAGGGTGGTGTTGGGTAGGCGGTAATTGCCTGCTACTTGACCTGCCAAACGCAACGCCAGCATTTCGGCGTGAGCGGAAGGGTCGTGGCGGGTGATGGGTTGATTCCAGCCTTCGGCGAGGATTTCACCATCGCGCACAATGACCGCACCGACGGGGACTTCACCTTGCTGCCATGCATTGCGGGCAAGGGTTAGAGCGTGACGCATCCAGTGTTCGTCTGACGAGGTATTCACTGGAGCATCGCTTTGGGCTAATAGCAGAGATTCTTTCATGCTGAAGAGGGCGACCGCCGATCGCCCCTACAGAGGACGTTCTTCGTAGGGGCGACTGGCCGTCGCCCTCTCATTCCTACGAGAGGTTTGCGGACATCCAGCAACTGTGGATACAAATTTTCGAATATTTTTACCATACGTTAATTTGACCGATAAACGGTGATTTTGCAAACAGTAATTGCCAAACCAATCACTGTCATCTACCATGATAACTATCATCAAACCGGAGATTTACCATGCCGCAAACAGCTAGATTATTCATGTCAGGGCGTAGCCAAGCGGTACGCCTACCCAAACAATTCCGCTTTCAAGGCAATGAAGTCTTTATTCGGCGAGTAGGCGATCAAATCATCCTCTCACCCAAGCCCGCAAGTTGGGATGATTTTTTCAACGACACGCAACGTCCTACCGCCGATTTCATGGCTGAACGGGTAGATTTGCCACCGCAAGAACGGGTGTTGTTTTGATGAAACGTTACATGCTAGACACCGATACCAGCAGCTACATCATTAAAAATCGCCCAGAGCAAGTCGCCAAGCGTTTCCGCACCCTAAAAATGGAACAAATCTGCATTTCCATCATTACCTACGCAGAATTGCTCTACGGTGTGGAACGCTCATCCTCAGAACGGGTAAACCGCCCCATTATCGAAAATTTCGTCGCACATCTGGATGTATTGGATTGGGATAAAGACGCAGCCGACCACTATTCCCGCGTTCGCGCCCAACTGGAGCGAAGCGGCACGCCCATCGGCGGTATGGATATGCAAATCGGTAGTCATGCCCTCAGCCAAGGCATTATTTTAGTCACCAACAATACGCGGCACTTTGAACGGATTATCGGTCTGCAACTCGAAACGTGGGTGTAAGCCGATCAACCGCTCCCCCACATACACCAACGGCAGCCGCTCCCGCTCCCACGGCGGCACACCCCACTCTTGCAACAAATGCTTAAGGCTATGATGCCCGCCACGCTCTGGCAAATACACGCTCTCTCCCCCTTGCCGAAAACGTACCGTGACAACTTCAGGATACCCCGCCTCCGCCACCAAGGTGCGCCCCAACGATGCAATCACCAACGGCTCTCGCGTCTCCCACACCAACACCTGCTGGGGGTCATGCGCAGACAACGGCGACATTGCATACACATCATCCCGATAACGGCGAATTTCGCAGCCATTCCACCGTACACATGGCGTAGCATCCGCCCGCGCCTGCAACACATCACACAACACTTGACGCAGCTTTTTCTCCTCCGGCAAACGAAAACCACCCTGTGTCAACCATTCGCGCAACACCGCTTTTTGCATCGCCCCATCCAGCGTCAACAATCGGCTAACGGATAACGTATCCGGCTTAGTACCTTGCAAACTCGGCAATTTCTCACGCAAAAAACCTGCCAACAACTGACGGCTTTCGCCTTGTAACCGCGCCGCCCGCGCCAAGGTCTTACCCGCCGCAGGCCAACGTTGTTCCAATAGTGGCATCACCTGATTACGTAAAAAATTACGATCAAAACGGCTGTCTTGATTACTGGGGTCGTTTATGAAATTCAGCTCATGCTGTTTGGCATAGGCCGCCAATTCCGCCCGACTGCATCCCAACAGCGGTCGCCCCAACGCCCCGGATGCAAATGGTCGAATTTCCGGCATCGCTGCCAACCCATCTACGCCACTCCCGCGCAGCAAATGCAGCAACAAGGTTTCCGCCTGATCGTTCTGATGATGCGCCGTCAACACAATTTCACCTGCCTGCAAGTGTTGCAGGAAAGCCGCGTACCGTGCCGTCCGCGCCACCGCTTCCACACTTGCTCCCGCCGGAATCACCAATTCCAAGGCTTCCACCACCAGCGGTATTTCCAAAACCGTGCACACCTCACGGCAATGTGCCGCCCATGCCGCAGACATGGCCTGCAAACCGTGATCAATGTGCAGCGCACGAAACCTAAGGTGAGGATATTGCCCGCGCAGACTTGCACAAGCATGAAGTAAAACATGCGAATCCAGCCCGCCACTGAACCCAATCCAATAACTAGCGGCTGGATACCGTTGAAAAAACGCGACTAAACTATTCCTCAAACTGCCCAAAGCCCATAATGCGCTGGTAACGCTGATCCAACAATTTGTCGATATTCATGGTCTTCAAATTGCGCAGATTAGCATCGAGCGCCTCGCCGATATGTTGCGCCGCCGCTTCCATATCACGGTGCGCCCCGCCCAATGGCTCAGGAATAATCTGCTCAATCAACCCCAGTGATTTCAGACGATCCGCCGTAATGCCCATTGCATCGGCAGCATCCGCCGCTTTTTCCGCACTTTTCCACAAGATCGACGCGCAACCTTCCGGCGAAATCACCGAGTATGTCGCGTATTGCAACATCATCACCCGGTCGCCCACCCCAATGGCTAATGCACCGCCCGAACCGCCTTCGCCCACCACGGTACAAATAATCGGGGTACGCAATTTCGCCATCTCGTACAAATTGCGGGCAATCGCTTCACTTTGACCGCGCTCTTCCGCGCCGATACCGGGGTATGCGCCGGGCGTGTCGATAAAGGTAATGATCGGCAGTTGGAATTTTTCTGCCATGTGCATCAAACGCAAAGCCTTGCGATACCCTTCCGGGCGCGGCATACCAAAATTGCGTTTGATATTTTCGTTGGTATCGCGCCCTTTCTGATGCCCGATGACCATGACAGACTGACCGCGAAACCGTGCCATGCCGCCAATAATCGCCTTATCATCTGCAAAGGCACGATCACCATGCAACTCTTTGAAATCGGTGAATAAATAACGGATTAAATCCAGCGTATACGGGCGTTTTGGGTGCCGCGCAAGCTGCGAAATCTGACGCGGGGTCAGTTTGGAAAAAATGGAACGGGTCAACGAGGCAGCTTTTTCTTCCAGCTTGCCAATCTCTTCGCTCAGGTTAATTTCAGCGTCACCGACGTAACGCAGCTCTTCGATCTTCGCCTGTAATTCGGCGATCGGTTGTTCAAAATCCAGAAAATCCGGGTTCATGCCTGTTGTTTATCCGTTGACCCATGTAATCAAGCAATTAATTTTACAGTGCTTGCGCCCAGATTACGACTTTAAAAATACTGTTCTGTGGTGATATGCCCCGGCTTGTGGCGCAAATGGCGCTGCATCCCGCGATTGCCCAGCAAGGCTTTCATATCATTGAGCATATTATGGTTGCCGCACAGCATGACGTGGGTATCGTCGGCGGTAATGGTTGTGCCTGCCGTTTGTTCCAATGTGCCAGATTCTAGGTGAGTGGTAATACGCCCTTCCAGCCCGTGCGCATTGGCTTCGCGAGTCACACAGCTAATAAAACGGAATTGTTCAGGGTATTGTGTAGCAAACGTTTGGATCAAATCAGCATACGCCAACTCATTCACCAACGGTACACCGTGTACCAACACGATTTTCTGGAAACGCTGCCAAGGCTGTGGGGTTTTGAGGATCGACAAATAAGGCCCTAAACCTGTACCTGTGGCAATCATCCATAGATTTGGCACAGCGGGGATTTCATCCAACACGAAAAAGCCTTTGGCAGGTTGCGAAATTTCGAGGCTATCACCCGGCTGCAATTGCGCCAAAGCGTTAGAGAGTTTGCCGTTGGGAACGATATTGTAGAAAATTTCCAACGCTTCTTCATCAGGCGCATTGATTAGCGAGTAGGATTTCGCCACTAGCTCCGTACCGTCTGCGGTGGGGATAGGCAGTCGCAAAGTGACGAATTGACCCGCTGTAAACGGTAGCGCTTCGGTGCGAATACGCAAGGTCAATAAACGCTCAGTCCAGCGTTGATTGCTTAGTACTTCAGCGTTGTGCCAGGTGGTGCGAATGATTCCGGTCATGGTGAGCCTCCAGCATTTGGGTAGCTAATGCCTCAGCGACGCGGATACCATCCACGCCTGCCGAGAGAATTCCGCCAGCATAACCCGCGCCTTCGCCAGCCGGAAAAAGCCCTTTAACGTTTAGGCTTTGCAAATCCTCACCGCGCGTCATGCGCAGTGGCGAAGACGTGCGCGTTTCCACCCCGGTTAATACCGCGTCATACATCGAAAAGCCCTTGATTTGCCGTTCAAAGGCAGGCAACGCTTCCCGAATCGCTTCAATCGCGTAACCCGGCAAACTGGTTGCCAAATCGGTCAAATGCACACCGGGCTGATACGATGGCTCGACAGAACCCAATTGCGTCGATGCTCTGCCCTTGAGAAAATCGCCTACCAATTGCCCCGGTGCAGAATAATCGTGACCGCCCAATTCGTAAGCGCGGGATTCCCATTGGCGTTGAAATTCCATCCCTGCCAGCGGGTTGCCGGGGTAATCACTTGGGGTAATGCCGACCACTATGCCCGCGTTGGCGTTGCGTTCTGCCCGCGAATATTGGCTCATGCCATTGGTGACAACCCGCCCAACTTCAGAGGTTGCCGCCACCACTTGCCCACCCGGACACATGCAAAAACTGTACACCGAGCGCCCATTTTTGGCGTGATGCACCAGCTTATAATCCGCCGCACCCAGCAATTCATTGCCTGCATGTTTGCCAAACCGTGCCTGATCAATCAGCGTTTGCGGGTGTTCAATCCGAAAACCGAGCGAAAACGGCTTCTGTTCCATAAACACACCGCGCTCATGCAACATCGCAAACGTGTCCCGCGCACTATGCCCCAAGGCCATAATCACTTGATCGGTACGCAGTTGCTCCCCACTCTCTAGCGTCAAGCCACGCACCTGACCGGCTTCGATCAAAACATCGGTCACTTGCTGCTGAAAACGGATTTCACCGCCCAAAGCTTCAATCTGCGCCCGCATGTTTTCCACCATTTTCACCAGACGGAAGGTGCCAATGTGCGGTTTGCTAACATAGAGGATTTCTTCGGGAGCGCCCGCTTTGACGAATTCGGTTAAAACTTTGCGCCCGTAGTGCTTGGGGTCTTTGATCTGGCTGTAGAGTTTGCCATCGGAAAATGTACCAGCACCGCCTTCGCCGAATTGCACATTCGATTCGGGATCAAGCTGATTTTTACGCCATAACGCCCAGGTATCCTTGGTACGTTCGCGGACTTTTTTGCCACGTTCCAGAATAATCGGGCGCAAGCCCATTTGCGCCAACACCAAACCTGCCATCAAACCACACGGGCCAAAACCGACGACAACAGGGCGAATAGCGGGTGCTTCTTGCACATGCGCCACAAAACGGTAAGTGGTATCAGGGGCAATTTTAACGTGAGGGTCATCGGCAAACTTAGCCAATAGCGTAGCTTCATCAGGCAGCACAGCGTCTATGGTGTAAACCAACACAATCGCGTCACGCTTGCGGGCATCGTAACCGCGTTTGAAAACGCTAAAACTTAACAGGTCAGCCGTCGCAATGCCTAAACGTTCGGCAATCGCCACAGACAGGGCATCGGCGGGGTATTCCAGCGGCAGGCGCAATTCGGTGATACGTATCATGGGGCTTGGTCGGTGCGCTAATAACGTTAATACAAAAAAGCCCTTACAGACAATAACCTGCAAGGGCTTTTGATACAATCATGTCAAAAACATGACGTATGAATATGGCGGAGAGGGCGGGATTCGAACCCGCGATGGGCTTTTGGCCCATACTCCCTTAGCAGGGGAGCGCCTTCGGCCACTCGGCCACCTCTCCGGTACTGGTTGAAGGCGGCAAGAATACCTTCAAATCGGCTTAGCGTAAAGCTTTAATTTGCATTTTCTTCAATCGCGACCGGCTCAAGGTGTTCGTGCCGAATGCGTTCAAAGATTTCTTCGCGATGTACGGCAACATCTTTCGGTGCATTGATTCCCAAGCGAACTTGATTACCTTTTACCCCTAAAACCGTAACGCTGATATTATCCCCAATCATGAGGGTTTCCCCTACCCTCCGTGTTAGAATCAACATATCGCATAATCTCCCTATTGCTGCATTTATGTATCCCAAAAGCCCCGTGATACATCTAAAACATCATCACAGTCGTTGGTAGCATCAACCATCCCATATTAGCACTTAACTGAGGCTTAACTATTTGCATGAAAGTTGCGTTTTTACCAATGTATTCTTTATACAACAAGCATTAATTAAACCACCTAACACATTCATGCATAGACAAAAAAACCCGCTGGTCATTCAAGACACCAGCGGGTTTTTTAAGCAATTTATTCGGAAATTAAGCGGCTGTTTGCGCTAAGCCAAACGCTTGATGCAACACCCGCACAGCGAGTTCCAAATATTTCTCATCGACAACGACCGCCACTTTAATTTCCGACGTGGAAATCATGCGGATATTAATGCCCTCGTCTGCCAATGTTTTGAACATTTTGCTGGCAACGCCCGCATGAGAACGCATTCCTGCGCCCACAATGGCTACCTTGGCAATATTTTCATCGCCTGTGCATTGCTTTGCGCCCAAGGTTTCGCCGGTTTTACACAGAATGTCACGCGCTTTGGCGTAATCGTTTTTGTGTACCGTGAAGGTGAAATCGGTCGAACCATCAGAACCAATGTTTTGCACAATCATATCGACTTCGATATTGGCATCCGAAATCGGCCCCAGAATCTGGTAAGCAACACCGGGGCGATCGGGTACACCCGTTACCGTCAATTGAGCTTCATCACGATTGAACGCAATCCCACGGACTGAGACTTCTTCCATTACTTCTTCCTCACGAGTGACCAGCGTGCTTTTGCCCTGACCAAATTCGTCAAAGCTGGAGAGCACGCGGATAGGCATATCATATTTGTAGGCAAATTCAACCGAACGAATTTGCAGCACCTTGGAGCCTTGGCTGGCCATTTCCAGCATTTCTTCCAAGGTCAGGCGCGGAATGTGACGCGCTTTGGGTTCGACACGCGGGTCGGTGGTGTAAACGCCATCCACGTCGGTGTAAATCTGGCATTCGTCAGCTTTTAATGCCACTGCCAAAGCCACGCCCGTGGTATCCGAACCGCCGCGCCCTAAGGTGGTAATGCTGCCATCTTCGGTCACACCTTGGAAACCTGCTACCACCACCACTTTGCCTTCCGCCAAATCTTTACGGATTGGCTCGGCGTCAATGTCGCGAATCCGCGCTTTGGTATAAGCATCATCAGTCAAGATGCGTACCTGCGCCCCGGTGTAAGAACGCGCAGGCTGGCCTTTCTTTTCCAACGCCATTGCCAGCAAGCCAATCGTGACTTGTTCGCCGGTGGACAGAATCGCGTCTTTTTCGCGCTCCGAACCTTGTGGGTTAATGGCGTTGATGAGCGCGACCAGTTTATTGGTTTCACCCGACATCGCGGAAACCACCACGATCACATCATTGCCCTGTTGTTTCCAGCGGATTACCCGGTCAGCCACAGCCTCAATACGCTCAGGTGTGCCAACCGATGTACCGCCGTATTTCTGTACGATCAGTGCCATTGTTTACTGTTTACCTTCAAAACACTTCTAAATTAAACCCGATTAAACGCGCTCAGCAACCCAGCCCTGTACGCTGGCTAACGCGGTGGGCAATGCTGCCACATCCGTGCCGCCGCCTTGTGCCATGTCCGGGCGACCGCCGCCTTTGCCACCCAGTTGCGCAGCCACAAAGCCCAGCAAATCACCGGCTTTGACTTTGGCGGTTTCGTCTTTGGTGACACCTGCCACCAAACTGACTTTGCCATCCGCTACCGTGGCGAGAATCACCACCGCTTTGCCCAATTTGTTTTTCAACTGGTCAACGGTGTCGCGCAAGGATTTGGGATCAGCCCCTTCCAGATGCGCTGCGAGGACGCGCATTCCGCCCACTTCCACTGCTTGATCGGCAAGGTTGGAACCGGCTTGGGAAGCCATTTTGCCTTTAAGCTGTTCCAGTTCCTTTTCGAGAGCGCGGCTTTTTTGCAGCATCGCGTCAAGCTTGTCCGTCACTTCCACTGGATTGGATTTGAGCAAACGTGCGACGTTATCCAAACGGCTGGTTACTTCCGCAAGCCACGCCAGCGCATTCGCGCCAGTCACAGCTTCGATACGGCGCACACCGGCGGCAACCCCGCCTTCGCTGACGATTTTGAACAAGCCAATGTCACCAGTACGGTTAACGTGACAACCGCCGCATAATTCCGTGGAGAAACCGATTTTCAAAACACGCACTTCATCGCCGTACTTTTCGCCGAACAATGCCATTGCACCAGCTTGCTTGGCGGCTTCCATGTTCATAACTTGCGCAGAAGTCGCAGCATTGGCACGGATTTCGCGGTTGACGATGGCTTCTACCTCAGCAATTTGCTCGGCGGAAACGGGATCAGGTTGCGAGAAGTCAAAACGCAAACGGTCAGGTGTCACCAATGAGCCTTTTTGCTCAACGTGCGTACCCAATACTTGGCGCAGTGCGGCGTGCATTAAGTGCGTGGCGGAATGGTTGAGAATGATGGCTTGGCGGCGTTCGGCATCCACTTCGGCGGCAACGTTTGCGCCAACAGCCAATGTGCCGGATTCCAGCGTACCGATATGGATAAAGGTTGCGCCCTGCTTGCGGGTATCGGTAACGCGGAATACTGCATCCCCCGTGTGCAACACGCCAGTATCGCCCACCTGACCACCGGATTCGGCATAGAATGGGGTGTGATCCAGCACGATACGCCCTTCATCACCGGCTTGCAGGCTCGTTACCGCGTCGCTACCACGGAACAGCGCGGTAATGGTGGACGTTTCCGCCAATTGCTCGTAACCGTGGAATGCCGTTGCGCCACTCACATCCAACTTGTCGCCGTAATCCGCACCGAATTTACCGGCAGCACGGGCGCGTTCGCGTTGCGCATTCATTGCCGCTTCAAACCCGGTTTCGTCCAGTTTGAGGTTGCGTTCGCGGGCAATATCACCCGTCAAGTCCACCGGGAAACCGTAAGTGTCATACAACTTGAACACGGTCTCGCCGTCAATGGTATCGCCGGACATGCCCGCAATCGCCTCTTCCAGAATCTTCATGCCCTGTTCAAGGGTTTCGGCAAAGCGACGTTCTTCTTTTTCCAACGCCTGTTCGACCAAAGGCTGGGCAGCGGCAAGCTCAGGGTAAGCTTTGCCCATTTCATCCACTAACGGCTGTACCAGCTTGTGGAAAAACGGTGCTTCCATGCCCAGTTTGTAACCGTGACGGATAGCGCGGCGAATAATCCGGCGCAATACATAACCACGACCTTCATTCGACGGCAATACCCCATCCACAATCAGGAAGGAGCAAGAACGGATGTGGTCAGCAATTACTTTCAATGACGGGCTATTCGGATCGGCATTTTTCGCCAGTTCCGTGCCTTTTTTGAGCAGCGTTTGGAACAAGTCGATTTCGTAGTTGCTGTGAACGCCTTGCATCACCGCCGCCAGACGCTCCATGCCCATACCGGTATCAACGGAAGGCTTAGGCAGCGGACGCATTTCGCCATCCTTGGTACGCTCATACTGCATGAACACCAAGTTCCAAATCTCGATGTAACGGTCGCCGTCCTCTTCCGGTGTTCCCGGTGGCCCACCCCAGATATGTTCGCCGTGATCGTAGAAAATTTCGGTGCAAGGCCCGCACGGCCCAGTATCACCCATCTGCCAGAAATTGTCGGAAGCGTAACGCGCTCCCTTATTATCGCCGATGCGGGTAATGCGATCCGTTGGCACACCGATTTGCTGCGCCCAAATGTTATAGGCTTCGTCGTCGTCCGCGTAGACCGTCACCCACAGCTTGCCTTTGGGCAATTTCAGCACTTCGGTGAGGAATTCCCACGCATACTGAATCGCATCGTGTTTGAAATAATCGCCAAAACTGAAGTTGCCGAGCATTTCAAAAAAGGTGTGGTGACGTGCAGTGTAACCAACATTTTCCAAGTCATTGTGCTTACCGCCCGCACGCACGCAACGCTGCGAAGTCGTCGCACGGTTATAGGCGCGTATGTCGTCGCCCAAAAACACGTCCTTGAATTGCACCATGCCTGCGTTGGTGAACAGCAAGGTCGGGTCATTGCCCGGTATCAACGAGCTGGACGGAAGGATTTCATGGCCTTTGCTGGCGAAAAAATCGAGAAAATGTTGTCTGAGTTCAGCAGTATTCATTGGAAAGCAGCTTTAATCGCATCGGTATAAAAACCGCGCCCGGCAAGAAATCGAGATTGCCGGGCGCGTTCCTTGTAATCAGCCGGGATTTCCCCGCCAAATTTCTTGATCCGTTGTTCACAGGCCAGATCGTGCCAGTCGACATCGGCTTCTGCCAATGCCTGAGCCGCCGTGGTGTCATCCACGCCATGCTCGCGTAATTCATAGTTAATCCGCTGCGGACCACGCCCCCGCGAGATTGACGAACGGACAAAAGCAGCCGCGTAACGGGCATCATCCAGATAACCCAGCGACTGCAATTTATCCAAGAGCGCGTTCAAGCTGATAGTATCGCACTCGCAACGCTGACGCACTTTTTGCGCGAGTTCATGGCGAGAATGCTCACGCTGCGCCAACAAGCGCACCGCTACCGTTTCGCATTCCCGCCCATTAGTCATTAAACAACGTCATCAAGACCGGCATCGCTGTCGGCTTCTTCGGTAACGGTGGCGGCAAAACCGGGCGCATTCATGCAAGCTTCGCGGATAGCTTTTTCAATTTCAGCCGCCGCAGCCGGATGCTCTTTCAAATAATTGCGAGCATTATCCTTGCCTTGACCGATTTTTTCACCTTTATAGCTGTACCACGCGCCAGCTTTGCCGACCAGCCCTTGCTTGGAACCGAGGTCAACCAATTCGCCTTCGCGAGAAATGCCTTCGCCGTACAGAATTTCAAATTCGGCTTGTTTGAACGGTGGCGCGACTTTGTTCTTAACCACTTTGACGCGGGTTTCAGAGCCAGTAATTTCGTCACCCTTCTTAATCGCACCAATGCGGCGAATATCGAGACGCACGGAAGCGTAGAATTTCAGCGCGTTACCGCCCGTAGTGGTTTCCGGGTTGCCGAACATCACGCCGATTTTCATCCGAATCTGGTTGATGAAAATCACCAAGGTATTGGAACGCTTGATATTACCGGTGAGTTTGCGCAGGGCTTGTGACATTAACCGTGCTTGCAAACCGACGTGAGAATCACCCATATCGCCTTCGATTTCAGCCTTTGGCGTGAGCGCTGCAACCGAGTCGACCACCACCATATCCACTGCGTTGGAACGCACCAGCATGTCGGCAATTTCCAACGCCTGCTCGCCGTTATCCGGTTGGGACACCAGCAAGTCATCGACGTTAACGCCGATTTTTTGCGCGTAAATCGGGTCAAGCGCGTGTTCCGCATCAATGAACGCCGCTGTGCCGCCCATTTTTTGGCATTCGGCGATCACTTGCAGCGTCAGAGTGGTTTTACCGGAAGATTCCGGGCCGTAAATTTCGACAACACGTCCTTTGGGCAGGCCGCCAATACCAAGGGCAATGTCCAGCCCTAATGAGCCAGTAGAAATCACGTCGATGTCGCGGGCAGCACTGGAGTCGCCCATGCGCATCACAGTGCCTTTACCAAACTGACGTTCAATCTGGCCTAGGGCGGCGGCGAGGGCTTTCTTTTTGTTCTCGTCCATGCGGACACTCCTTAATAAAGGTAAATTCTGTGTGGGTGGTATGAAAGCGGGGATTATTTCATAACGGGTAGCAGCAAGCCAATGCCGAAAGATGAACGTCGATCATTTATGGTATAATCAGCGACTTGAAACAACCGCAAACCGCCTCAGTACTCGACCGGGAGAACAGCGTATGTCACTTGCCTATCAATTAGACACACAACAACGTTACACCTATCAGGATTACCTGCGCTGGCCTGATGATGTGCGTTATGAATTGCTGGACGGTGAACCGGTGATGATGTCTGCGCCTAGCACGATGCATCAACGGGTTATTCGCGAACTGGTACGTCAAATCGGCAATTTTTTGTTGGGCAAATCCTGCGAAGTTTTTCCTGCACCGTTTGATGTTTGCTTCGCCGCTGCCGATGCGGCGGATGACCAGATCAACAATGTGGTGCAACCTGACATCAGCGTGATTTGTGACGGCAACAAAATCCATGACAAAGGGTGCAAAGGTGCGCCCGATTGGATCATTGAAGTGCTGTCGCCTTCCACTGCATCCAGAGACCTGATCCACAAGCTGCGGCTGTACGAACGTTATGGGGTGCGGGAATATTGGGTGGTGCATCCGATAGACCGAGTGGTGATGATGTGGCAATTGTCCGCCGATAGCGGGCGTTATGGCGCGGTGTTGATCGAGGAAACGCAGGGTATGCAAGCATCCGGGCTGTTTCCCGATTTGGTGCTGGAATGGGATGTGCTGTTTCCACCACCGAAGCCGCTGGTTTATGTGAAAGAGCCACCGCCGGGGGGTTATTATTCATGATAAGGAAAGAACATCCACCGGATGACAAGCCGTTGCAAAGGGCAAAATTACTGACCGGAACGGACTAACCGCACATGATTGCCGTCGTAACGGTCGAACCAAAGGTCATTACCATCGTAAAAGTTGACACCCCAAGCGTAGGAAGCATCTTTCGCTTTGGACGACCAGTGCAGCAACCCAAATGCAGGTGTATTCGGAAATACTTGCAAATCAATCGTCGGGATTTGGTAATTGTGACCACAAGTCTTGTACCATGCCGTTGACTGCGGTATGCCGTTGCTGCAATACACAAGTGTACGTAACTCATCTTTAGTAGGCATCCGCCAATCGCTATAGTCTGCGAAGCTGACACCTGATTCAAACTCCGACATAGCATCATCCCACTTGTATTTGGCTGCTTCTCCAGTACTACAATCCACACCACTTTGACCTTCAATGCATTGCTTCCACATCAACCCACTTTTAGTATCAGTTACCGTGCCGTCATTGTGAATGATGTAGTGGGATGAAGCTACAGTTTGGGGTATTGCTGTAGGAGCTTGCCCTGCAAGCGATTCTTTCTTCACAGGTTTGCCTTGTTGCATGGAAGAATCGCCAGCAAGGCTAGCTCCTACAGAATATTTCCAATAATACCCACCACAGCCAAGAACTGCCGCGAACAGGAATAGTGAGGGTAGCCACGGGAATTTTTTGGGTGGTGGCGAAGATAGCGGTTGAGACCCACGACCTAGCAGCCCATAAATTTGTGCTGCTAGTTCAATAAAAACTGGACTATCGCTTTTGCCATTCCAACGAGTGAAGTTACCCGCCTGCCGCATAGCGAAACCAAATGGCGGCTCAATATCATCAATCTTGATGGGCAACAACACGTTACGGCTTTTGCCATTACTGGCTTCTTCGAGCACCCATTCAGAATCTACAGAACCCTTCGACCATACCACCACGACACACCTGCTTTCACGAATGGCTTGGTCAATCTTGCGATGCCAATTCTCCCCTGTATGAATAGATTGATGATCCCAAAACACTGACCAGCTCTGTTGCGCTAACGCTTGAAACAGCGGCTGCAAACGCTCACGGTCTTGGCTCGAGTAACTGAGAAAAATGTCGTGCATACTGATAACTGATAGAGAATCCCCGATGAACGGATAATAAACGATATGCGGCGGAATTTCTGTGAAATTGGCTCAGTCACCAGAAATGTTGCGTTGCAGCAAAAAAACTATCGACAATCGCCCCATAAACTAGCTATTGTGATACACCTATGAATATCACCAGCTCAGACAAGTGGAATCCCTTACCTATGCAACAGCCAGTACCAACACCGACGCACACGGTTGACCCCGTGCAATTACAAACCAACATCACCCGCGCCATGCTCCTGTGGCAACGCTTTGTTGCTCGTATGATGAGCGATGCCGCCAGCAAGCAGGGCAAAGATGCCGGACAAGGCGATAACAGTTTCAACACCGCCATTGCCAAATGGGGCGTGAATTTATTCTTGCACCCCACTGCCGTCATGCAAGCGAATATGGCACTGCTTACCAGCCAAACCAAACTGTGGCAACACAGCACCGCACGCGCACTAGGCTTCGGGAAATTGTCACCGGGCGTGCCTGCGATTACCGACAAGCGTTTCAAACACCCGGCATGGCAAGAACACCAATTCACCGAAGTGCTGCTCCAGTCTTACCTGAATATGTCAACCTACTGGCGGACATTGGCGCAAACTGCTGGTGGCTTATCCGAACAGGATGCAAAAAAAGCCGAGTTCTTCATCAATAGCATGATTGATGCACTTTCGCCGAACAATTACTCGCACACCAATCCACAAGTCTGGCAAACCATCCTCGAAACCAATGGTGAAAACCTCGTTAAAGGCATGGAAAACCTGCTGGATGACTTCCAAGACGGTCAATTGCGTATCCGCATGACTGACATGAAAGCGTTTGAACTGGGGCGCGATATTGCCACCACGCCCGGCAAAGTCGTGTTCAAGAATGAACTGCTGGAACTGCTCCAATACACACCAACTACCGCCAAAGTCCGTCAACGTCCGGTCTTGATCGTACCGCCTTGGATCAACAAGTATTACATCCTCGACCTGCGCGAAAAGAACTCGTTCGTCAAATGGGCGGTGGAACAAGGCAACACCGTCTTTATGATTTCGTGGGTCAACCCTGACAGCCAGCACCGCGACTTAAACTTTGAAGACTACATGCAGGCAGCGATTGCGGCGATGGATGCGGTCGAAGCGGCGACTGGCGAACGTGACCTGAACCTGATCGGTTACTGCTTAGGCGGCACACTGACCGCAGCGACCCTTGCGCACCTGAAAGCCAAAGGTGATGAGCGGGTAAAAAGTGCCACCTTCTTCACCACCTTGCTGGACTTTGCCGAACCCGGTGAAATTGGCGTGTTCCTGAGCGAAGAACAGGTCGGTTCACTGGAAAAACGCATGGACAAAACCGGCTACCTCGATGGCAAAGACATGGGTACAGCTTTCAACATGCTCCGCGCCAATGACCTAGTTTGGTCGTTCTTTGTGAACTTGTATTTGCTCGGCAATGACCCGATGCCTTTCGACCTGTTGTATTGGAACTCAGACAGCACAAGAATGCCAGCGGCGATGCACAGCTACTACCTGCGCAATATGTACCTGAACAACTGCCTGAGCCAAGCGAATTGCCTCACCCTTTCCGGTACACCAATTGATTTGCGCACCATTGATACTCCGGCTTACTTTGTTTCCACCCACGATGACCATATTGCGCCTTGGCGCAGTACGTATGCAGGCGCAAAACTGTTCGCAGGCCCGGTGCGCTTTGTGTTAGGGCAATCCGGTCACATTGCAGGCATTGTGAACCCTGCTGCCGCCAACAAATACGGTCACTGGGTCAATGATACGCAAGAAAAGCTAGATGACACGGCGGAAGATTGGCTGTTGGATGCCACCAAAGTGGATTTGTCTTGGTGGCATGACTGGAATCGCTGGGTAGCAACCTTCTCCAGCGAAGAAGTCGATGCGCGTATTCCCGGTGCAGGCAAACTGGAAGTACTGGGTGATGCACCCGGTACTTACGTGCGGCAGAAGGTCTAATCCACGAGCATCTGGAATACGCCTTGTAGCGCGTATTGTACCGCCTGATAGCGTACCGCTTCCCGATCACCTTCAAAGTATTGGGTAGCGGTGCGTACTTTCCCACCCTGCGCCGCCCAGCCGAAACAGACCATGCCGACAGGCTTGGTTGCTGTACCACCACCCGGCCCCGCAATGCCACTGACCGATACCGCCACCTGCGCCCGCGAATGCAGTAACGCACCGGTTGCCATCGCAGCAGTCACGGCTTCGCTCACTGCACCATGTTCTGCCAAGGTTGCCACAGGCACACCCAACATATCCTGCTTGGCTTCATTGCTGTAGGTGACAAAACCGCGCTCAAACCATGCCGAACTGCCTGTCAGGTCAGTACACAGCTTGGCAATCCAACCGCCCGTGCACGATTCCGCCGTCGTGAGCATCCAGCTTCTGGCTTGCAATGCCGTTGCCACTTGTGCCAGCAAAGCTTCCATCAACGCAATACAGTACGCGGGGTGGCATCGAGCGAAATCATCGACTGCACGGAAGTTTCGACCCGCTCACTCAAACGCTGAATCAAGTCCTTTTCGGTGGTGAAATTCACCATTTCTTCGGCTTTGATCAATTCACGCGCCACGTAAGCATCGCTGCCCAAGCCATCAATCAAACCCAGTTTGACCGCATCTTCACCCGTCCAAAACAGGCCAGAGAAAATATCGGGATTGTTTGGTAAACGTTCACCACGCCCTTCTTTCACCACCTTGATGAACTGCTGGTGGGTTGTATTCAACATATTATTGACGTGTGCCACCTGCGTTTCATTTTCAGGCAGAAACGGATCAAGCATCCCTTTATTTGCCCCCGCAGTGTACAAACGGCGTTCAACGCCTAACTTTTCCAGCAATTCAACCGCACCGAAATTATCCATACGCACGCCAATCGAACCGACAATGCTGGCTTTATCCGCATAAATCTCGTCGGCTGCCACGGCAATGTAATAGCCACCGGATGCGCATAAATCAGACACGACCGCGTAGACAGGGATTTCCTTGTATTTGGCTTTCAAGCGCTTGATTTCATCATTAATAATACCCGACTGTACCGGGCTACCACCGGGGCTATTAATGCGCAAAATCACGCCTTTGGTTTTTTCGTGCTCAAATGCTTCTTTCAGCGCAGGGATCAGCATCTCGCCGCTGGCTTCTGCACCATCCATAATCACGCCGTTAATGTCGACCACCGCCGTAATTTTGTCGGCAGCCGTTAATTTAGTATCCGACGCGCCACTACCGATCAGCGCAATCAAGCCAACCAGCAAATACGCCACAAAAAACAGCTTGAAAAAGATCCCCCAACGCCGCGCCCGTCGCTGCTCTTTGACAGATTCCATTGCCACATCTTTGAGGGCTTGCAATGCTTGTGTATTTTCTTCGTTCATTCTGTAACCTTTTGTTTTTCTAACCAATCAGGAATATGCGTCACATCATCCACGTGTCCACGCGGCTGCGCTTGCCGTAACCGTTCTAAATCATGCACGCCATAACTGACCGCCAGTGAATCCATCCCGATAGCCAGTGCCATGTGTAAATCGTATTCGCTGTCACCGATCATCAACGCATCATGCGGCGCTGCATCATAGTCTGTCAAAATCTCTTCCAGCATTTGTGGATGCGGCTTGGAACGGGTTTCATCGGCACAGCGTGTGATCGGAAACAACTCACGCAACCCAGTTTCGTCCAATACCTTATCCAAACCCCGGCGAGATTTACCCGTCGCTACCGCCAAGTCGTAGCCTTGTGCGGCGAGTGTGTGCAAGGTTTCACGCGCACCGGCGAACAATTCGCTACCGTGTGTGGTACGCACCAAAAATTCTTGGCGATACTCATCCGCAATCGCCCGAATCAAGTTCGAGGGTGCTTGAGGGTACAAGGCGCGAATCGCTTCATCCAAGCCCAAGCCGATAATGTGGCGAATTTCCTGATCAGTGCGCGATTCTGCGCCCACCAACTGAATCGCATTGCGCATACATTCGGTGATGTGCGCCGCTGAATCCATCAACGTGCCATCCCAATCAAAAATCAACAGGGAATAAGGTTTCATTCGGTACGCTCAACTGCGTTAATTTTTATATTGATCAATACTTCTTTTAAATCATCGGGTAACGGCGCTTCGACCACATAACGCCGCCCAGTGGCTCGCAAGGTAAAATCCACGCTGGCAGAATGCAAAAACAAACGTTTTAAGCCCATCTCACGAAACTTGCGATTCAAGGCGAAATCGCCATAACGGTCATCACCCAAAATCGGATGCCCCAAATTTTGCAATTGCACCCGGATTTGATGCATTCGTCCGGTGAGAATTTGTGCTTCCAGCAACGACGCGCCGTGCAGATTTTTCAGCGACGAGAAAATGGTTTCCGACACTTTGCCTTCGCCCTCTTCCACGCGCTGCACTTTCTGGCGTGTGCCTTCTTCCTGACTCAAATCCATGGTTACATGTTGGCGACCGTGTTTCCAACGTCCGGCAACCAAGGCTTTGTAGCGCTTGTCGATCTTGCCGTCGCGAAACAAACCGTGCAATTCGGTCAACGCTTGGCGCGATTTCGCCAGAATCACCACGCCGCTGGTGTCGCGGTCAATGCGATGCGCCAATTCTACATACGGTAAATTTTCGCGTAACTGGCGAAATGCTTCAATCAAGCCCAATTTGTAACCGCTACCACCGTGTACCGGCAAACCGGAGGGCTTATTGATGAAAATAAGCTGCTCATCTTCGTGTAACACGGCATCTGCCAGCACTGCCAACAACGCTTCAGATGCCAACGCAGGCTTATCCGGCGGGTTCACTTCGGTTTCTAACTTGATCGGCGGAATCCGAATAATTTCACCTAATTCAAGCTTTTTTTCCGGCTTCACTCTTTTTTTATCAACACGCACCTCGCCCTTGCGCACAATCCGGTATAAGGCGCTTTTGGGCAGTTGCTTCAAATGCCGCAGCAGGAAATTGTCGATGCGTTGCCCGACTTCGTTTTCAGTAACTGTGTAATATTCGACGGCCATAGTGAAAAAACATACCAACTAAATTTAAATGCAAATTGAATATAATTAACCGAATTGATATATTCGCAACAGGCAAACGTTAAGGTGCAAACCTGACACAATGGGTTCGATCAAATCAGAACACGATGATATGACCCATGCCTGATTGATTCAATCACAAATTCTAGCGGCCAGAACATTCCCCCAGAATTTGTGCTGGGGTAAACAGGATAAAGCATCCTGACCCCGATAACTCAACGCCTGTTATGCAGTTTAAAAAGTAAGCAAACAGGTGTGGCATTAACAGCAGAACTTGTTGCTGATGTCTGTTGCAAGAATGCGCCAGCGGTTTACAATTTTCATGCGCCCTTATGAGGCAGTTCCATGACCCGTAACAACCGAACGATTCTTTCTGAAGGTAGGCCCGATTAAGGTTAATCCATAGCTTGGCGAAAAGAACATTTCTAACGCTTTGATATTAAACGAAATAAACTAATCGACTCCACCTGAAACAAACAGGTAACAGGTGCTGCATAACCAAGGCTTATGTAGTACATGAAACGTATTTTAATTAATGCAACCCAACCCGAAGAAATTCGCGTTGCCATGGTTGATGGGCAACGCCTATACGACCTCGATATTGAACATTCCCTACGCGCTCAGAAAAAGGCCAATATTTACAAAGGGGTAATTACCCGCGTTGAACCCAGCTTAGAAGCAGTTTTTGTTAACTATGGCGCACAACGCCACGGTTTCCTCTCCTTCCGCGAAGTTGCGCCTGAATTTTACAACCCGAATGCCAAGTACACCGGTCGCCCTAACGTCAAAGACGTGATGCGCGAAGGCATGGAAATTCTGGTACAAGTCGACAAAGAAGAACGCGGCAACAAGGGCGCAGCCCTGACCACCTACCTCAGCCTTGCCGGGCGTTATTTGGTGTTAATGCCCAACAACCCTAAAGCGGGCGGGGTTTCTCGGCGTATTGAAGGCGATGACCGCCAGCAAATCAAGCAAACCCTGAGCGAGTTAGACATCCCCGACAGCATGGGCGTGATCGTGCGCACAGCAGGTATCGAGCGCGATGCCGAAGAATTGTCATGGGATTTGGACTACCTCAAAACCCTGTGGAATGCCATCCAACAAGCCTACCAACAGCATAAAGGTCCGACGCTGCTGTATCAGGAAAGCAATGTCATTATCCGCGCTTTGCGTGACTATTTCCGCCGCGACATCGGTGAAATTGTTATCGACAATGACAAGGTATTCAACCAAGCGCGTGATTTTATGCAGGCGGTGATGCCGCACAATATCCGCAAGCTCAAGCTTTACACAGATGGCACGCCGCTGTTCAGCCGCTTTCAGGTGGAAAATCAGATCGAAACAGCGTATCAGCGCACCGTTGCCCTGCCCTCTGGCGGCGCAATTGTCATTGACCATACCGAAGCGCTAATTTCCATCGACATCAACTCGGCGCGTGCCACCAAAGGGCATGACATTGAAGAAACCGCGCTCAATACCAACCTCGAAGCGGCGGACGAAATTGCCCGTCAATTGCGCTTGCGTGACTTGGGCGGCTTGGTGGTGATCGACTTTATCGACATGCTGCCCAGCAAACACCAGCGCGAAGTCGAAAAACGCTTGCGTGATGCCATGAAACTCGACCGCGCACGGGTACAAGTCGGGCGCATTTCCCGCTTTGGCTTGCTGGAAATGTCGCGTCAACGCTTGCGTCCGTCACTTGGCGAATCCAGCCAAATCGTCTGCCCACGTTGCACCGGTCAAGGCCACATCCGCAGCACCGACTCAATGGCGCTGTCCATCTTGCGCTTGGTCGAAGAAGAAGCCATGAAGGAAATGACCGGCAAAGTCATTGCCCGCCTGCCGGTTTCCGTTGCGACCTTCTTGCTGAACGAAAAGCGTCAAGCGATCACCGACATTCAACAGCGTCGCAATGTCGATTTGACCATTATTCCTAACCCATACATGGAAACGCCGCATTACGACATCAGCCGTATCCGCAATGACAATCTCGAAGACGAGGAAACAGTCACCAGCAGTTATCAATACATCCCCGCACCACCGGCGGCGGAAGAAACTGTCCGGCAAGAAGCTAACCAGCACCAAGTCGCTGCGGAAGCCGCTGTTACCAACGTCATGCCCAGCACGCCTGCGCCGCAACACGCCCGCAGCCAGCCAGCAGAAGTAAACGTTGCCGCAACACCGGTTGTTCCGACCATTACGCCAATCAAAGGCCCAGGGCTAATGCGGCGTATTTTCGGCAGCCTATTCGGTAGCAGCCCAAGTGTTGATCAAGCAGCAGAAGCGGCTGAAAGCCAAGCAGAAGCTGCCGCACCCGCAGTCCCCAAGCGTAACGACCAACCACAACCGCGTGACCGTCGCAACAACGAACGGGGCGGCGACCGCAACGATCCGCGCAACCGTAACCGCAACAATGGCAAAAGCGAACCGGCAAACGATGTCGACCGCCCCGCTAACGATGACACTCGCAATCGCAATGCTCAGGAAAATCGTCAGAACCGTCAAAATCGCCCCGACGAACGTCCCCAAGAACCGCGTAACAATGAACGTGTCAACGAGCGTAATTCCGAACCGCGCAACACTAACACTGAGCGCAGTAACGAACGCGCCCCTGAACGCAACAACGGTAACGAGCGCAACAACGACCGCCGCAATAACCGCAATCGCAACGAACGCGAGGAAGTGGCGGGCGACACCAACAACAACCGCCGTCCGCCACGCGAACAACGCCCACCGCGTGTACAACCGCAAGACACACCAGCGGTAGCCACACCGATTGAAGAGCAAGCGCCGGTAGAAATTGTATTGCAAGCACCCCGCGAAACTCGCGATGGCAACCGTGATAATGGTCAAGCGCAACAACCTCGGCGTGATCGCTCACGGCGTGAATCCCGTAACCGCAACGCCGCAGCACCTGAATTCACCGTGCAAGAGCAAGACAGTGGCGCCGCCTTTGTGGAGGATGCACCCATTGCAAAGCCGCCGCGTCAAGCAGTCGTCAGCGCTAACGCACCAGAACCAACAGCAGAAGTTGCCAGCAATGTCACACCCAAGCAAGCAGCGCCACTGGCAGAAGATACCGACATCGACACCGACACCGATGATCTAAACGACGCGCCAGACGCAGAAGAAGGTGATGATGCACGGGAAGAAACCGGTAGCACGCAACCACGTGGCCCACGTGAACGCCGTGGTCGGACACGTCGCCCGCGTGGTAATCAAAACCGTCAGCAACGCCCGCCACGCCCTGCCGGATCCGAGATCGAACAACCGTTCGCCCCGGAAAACATGGAACCGTTCATCATCGACTTGACCGCGACGCAACCCATGCATCAACCGCGTTACGAGCGTCAACCCGCGAAGGCTGAAATCAAGCCGGAACCTGTTCCAGAACCCGCAGTAATTGTGGAAGCTGCACCTGCACCAGAGCCGACGCCGGAACCTGTCGCAGTGAAAACCGCACCAGAACCAGTGCGTGAACCTGTCGTAGTGGAAATCGCGCCTGAGCCAGCACCAGAACCTGTTGTGGTAAAAACTGCACCGAAACCAATACCTGAACCTGTCCTGGTGGAAACTGCGCCGCAACCGATGCAGAAATCAAAACCAGCAGTTGTTCCTGTCATGGCAGAGGAAAGCACACCTGAACCAGAACCTGTTGTTGAAACCCCAAAAGCAGCAACACCTCCCATGAAAAAACGGCCTTCATGGATGCACACTGATCAGGATTAATCCCCTCAGTATGCGCTGACTAGCAATGATGGCGGCGGATATGGTCTAACAAACCTGCCGCCGCATCTTCCACCATGTCCAACACCCGCTCAAAACCACGTTCTCCACCATAATAAGGGTCTGGCACTTCATCGACATTCCAATGCTCGGCAAATGTCATAAACAAACGCACCCGTTCTTGCTGTGATACTGCCAGCAAATCTTTTAAATCTTCCAAATTCGTGCGATCCATTGCCAGCACGTAATCGAATTCCTCAATATCTTCTGAGGTTACTTTTCGCGCCCGCTGCCCCGATAAGTCCAATCCACGATTTTTTGCGGCGGCCTGTGAACGTTTGTCGGGGGGATTGCCGATGTGATACGCATGTGTACCCGCCGAATCAATCAGAATGCGATCCGCCAACCCTTGCGACTGCACCAAACGCTCAAACACGCCTTGCGCCGTGGGTGAACGACAGATATTGCCCATGCATACAAACAGAACCTTAACTTGTTTCATAAAATCTTCCTAATGCTTACTGTTATCGCTTCGCCGGACGCACATGAATATGCCCCGGCGGATGTTTAATCACCAACGGCTGCGCACAATGTGGGCAATTGGTATATGTCTGCAAGCGCGTTTCCTGTTTGACTTCCTCGAATACCAAACGCGCATCCGCACGGCTAATGCCTATCTTGACGCGCATTTTTTCCAAATAACGCAAGCCGCCAAAATCCAGCTTGCCATTTTCCATGGCACGTACCAGTTCAAAACGGAAACTTTCACGGCGACGCTTCAATTCATTGATCATGCCAGAGGCAAGAATGGCAGCAGGCAACGCCGCAATCGCAATGCCGGTGATGATAATAGTGCCACTAAACACTTTTCCTACTAGCGTTACTGGCACTACATCACCATAACCAACCGTTGCCACCGTCACCGCCGACCACCACAATGCGCGAGGAATACTACCGAATTTATCCGGTTGAATGTGACCTTCCACCAAATAAATACCCGTCGCAGACAACAACACCAACATGCACAAAATGAATAAAGCCGAGATCAAGTTATCCGCCTCTTGTCGCAATACTGCCAACAACAGCGCCAGAGAATGCGAATAGCGGGTCAATTTCAACAAGCGCAACAAACGCAAGCTACGCAACACGCGCAGATCAACTAACCCAAAAAATAAACTGAGGTAAAAAGGCAACACCGCCACCAAATCGACCAGTGCCATCGGTGACAACAAATAACGAATGCGCCCACGCATGGGATGCTGAAACGCAATGTGCTCAGATTCCACGCAAATCCAAGCCCGTAATACGTATTCCAGCGTGAAAATAGCCACCGAACACACTTCAAACCATTCAAAAAACGGGGCATACGCCTCGTAAATAGCGTGCTCAGACTCCACCACCACGGCAACGACATTCGCCACGACCAAAACCATTAAAAAATGGTTCAGAAACGTTGCCCATGCCCCGCCTTTTTGCACCTCCAACGCCAAATATAGCCACTGACGCGCCCTCAGCATCTGTGCTCTACTCAAAAGTGCCGCCGGATTTTTTGATACAACTCGGACAATTCTTCGCCCAACTCGTGTAACTCTTCTGCCACTTCCAAACGAAGATCTTCCACCTTATCGCTGATTTTATGCTGGAGTTTATCCACGTCCTCACCCAAATCATGAATTTCCTCTTTTGCTTTCAGGTTCAATTCCCAGCCGGTATCACGCAAACGCACCTGCATAGCGTCCCATTTGGTTTCCAAATGCGCCCACTCTTCGCGGGCATCCAAACCCAATACATGCAGACGCACACGCAACTCCTCACGCTCATTGGTCAGGGCTTGCATTAATTGCTGTAATTTTTCGTTCATGGCATCAACCTCCTGTGTTATTTACCCTGATAACTATACACTTTCAGCCAAATTAAGCACGGGCATTGCTCAAAGAATGGAACTTTTCAGCCGACACACGGCTCTATGAATTTGATTTTGTTTTACACCGACGTAAGGGCTTGTTATGAAAAAAATAGTATTATCACTGGTGGTGATTGCTGGCTTAGGGTTATCGGCGTGTGCTCCGATGAATCAGCAAACCTCACCCACCCCAACGGTCGTTCCCGCTAAAGATTTAAACTGGATTGCCGACAAAGTATACCGCAACGAAACCAGCGGCAACCCGGCCTTGCTGGTGGTGTGGAATGACCGCGAAGAATTCGCCTCCCTCGGTATCGGGCATTTCATCTGGTATCCGGCAGGACATCGCGGCCCTTATACCGAAACCTTCCCCGGCCTAATCGACTACACCAAAGCGCAAGGCGTACCCATCCCGCAATGGCTGACCAACCGCAACGTGCGCACCGCGCCTTGGGCAAACAAAGCCGCGTTTGAACGTGCTCGCAATGACCCAGAAATGCAGCAATTGCGCACGTTCCTGCAACAAACCATGAATATTCAGGCAAATTATATGTCTGAACGCCTCACCCGCGCCTTACCCACGATGCTAGAACAGGTTGCCCCGCAAGACCGTGATCGCGTCTTGCAAAACTACCAAGCGGTCGAAAAAACCCAACGCGGGCTGTATCCACTGCTGGATTACGTCAATTTCAAAGGCGAAGGCACTAGCCCAACCGAACGCTACAACGGTCAAGGCTGGGGCTTGCTGCAAGTACTGTTGACCATGCGCCCGGTTCAAGCAGGCCCGCAAGCGTTGGATGAGTTCGCGCGTGCCGCCGAAGAAGTTCTAGTGCGTCGTATCGCCAACTCTTCACCCGAACGCGGCGAAGCCAAATGGCTCCCCGGCTGGCGCACCCGCCTGAACACTTACCGCGCACAAGCACTGTTAAGCGCTTATTGAGTTCAACATCAGTAACCGCTTATCTTTAAAACCCTAGCGGTCAGAAACGTCAACCTTGCTACGCCAGCCTTGTCTGGCGTATTTTTTTGCAAAAATAACCAATGGATTTTTTTCAACGGATTGAGCAACTCAAGGATTCATGACATGCAAACTATCAATAATTACACCCGTTCATCTTCACAAGGATACGGGCGAACAGAAAGTACCAATAAATCATCTAACGCATCGTTAAAAATGCCAGCCGTTAATTCAGTAGCCCAATGGTCGGGTTACAACGGCGGCAACAAAAACATTTTTCAAAGTGTCGCGAATTTGATTCAGCAACTGCTGGCGCAAATTGAAAATAAACACAACCCTAAACCACAGCCACAGCCACAGCCACAACCCGCTGAATACCGCAGCGTGGATGGCACGGGCAACAACAAGAAAAACCCAACATGGGGTTCGGCAGGCATACAACATCAGCGCCGCATTCCCCAAGACAGTAGCCGTGAACCCGGTGGCTCTACAGAGCAGCGCCTGCCTAACCCACGTGAAGTCAGCAATGCAGTCGTTGCACAAGATGGTACAAATACCGTTAATCAAAAAGGCTTAAGCGATCTCTTCTGGATGTGGGGACAATTCCTCGACCATGACATGACTTCAACGCCAACCAGCAGTACCGAAAAAGCACCGATTGCTATTCCAGCCGGTGATCCACAATTCGACCCAACCGGCACTGGAACGGCGTCTATTCAACTCGCTCGCAGCACCGCAACCTTGGATGCGAATGGGCAACGCCAGCAAAGCAACAGTATCACTGCGTTTGTGGATGGCTCTAACGTCTATGGTTCTGACGCAGCCTATGCCGATTCGCTGCGCTCTCATGAAGGCGGCAAGATGAAAGTCTCCGCTGGCGACTTAATGCCCACCAATGAACAAGGGCAATTCCTCGCAGGGGATGCACGTTCTAACGAAAACATTGGCTTAGCGTCAATGCATACCTTATGGGTGCGCGAACACAATCGTCTTGCCGATGAAATTTCGCAAAAAAATCCCAAAATGAGCGATGAACAAGTCTATCAGGAAGCCCGTAAAGTCAACGTCGCACAAATGCAGGCGATTACCTACAACGAATTCCTGCCCAACCTGATCGGTAAAGACGCCATTCCGAAGTACACCGGCTACAAGTCCAATGTTGATCCGTCGATTGACAATGCTTTCGCCACCGCAGCATTCCGTATGGGTCACACCATGCTCTCCTCGAACCTGTTGCGTTTGGATGAAAATGGTCAAACCATTGAGCAAGGCAATGTCGCGCTAAAAGATGCGTTCTTCCGCCCGGATAAAGTTGTTGAAGCGGGTATCGACCCGATTCTGCGGGGAGCGGCGTCGCAAACCGCGCAGGCTGTCGACCCAATGATTGTGGATGACGTGCGTAACTTCCTCTTCCCACAAGGTGGATTAGACCTCGCTGCCGTCAACATCCAACGTGGACGTGACCACGGTTTAGCAGGCTACGGCGACACCCGCCAAGCTTTGGGTTTACGCCCAGTGAACAGCTTTGATTCCAATGTCTGGCGCGAAGGCTTTGGCGAGAAACTGGCGAGTGTGTACGATAAACCAGCCGATGTTGACCTGTGGGTAGCTGGCTTGGCAGAAAAGCCGGTCGGTGATTCCTTATTCGGGCAAACATTTACCAAAATCATGAGCGATCAATTCACACGCTTACGTGATGGTGATCGTTTCTGGTATGAAAACCAGTTCTCCGGCAAAGAACTGCAAGCCATCAAAAACACCAAACTTTCTGACATTATCGAGCGCAATACCGACTTCGATAATGTACAGAAAAATGCGTTTGTGGCCTCTAACGCTCACTTAGCTTAGTTTCTGCAATAGCGCAAGCGTGACGTAGGTATGTGTGCCTGCGTCACCTTGCAACACCGTGAACGGCGCATCCGCCTCGCCAAACTGATCAACCACCAATACTGCTTTGCTGAAATCGTGGTCACGGGTGTAATCATTCACCGTCACCACCGTTTTCAAATTAGCGGCGGTGGACGAGCGAATACCGTTATCCGAATCTTCAAACGCCAAGCACTCCTCAGGTTCTAACCCCATTTGCTGCATCGCATACTCATAAATATCCGGCGCGGGCTTTTTCTTAGGCACGATGTCGCCCGCCGCAATGCACTCAAACCAAGCAATGGATTCTTCACCCAAGGTGGCTTTCAGCAAGTAAGTCACGTTTTCTGGCGTAGTCGTGGTCGCAATTCCTAAACGCAAACCCGCCGCCCGCGCTTCCCGAATCAAGCGTTCCGCGCCGACGCGCAACGGAATTTCGCCCGCTTGCAACATTTCCAGATAAAAATGCGTTTTGCGTTTATGCATCCGTGCCGCGAACTCGGCAATGCCTTCGGCGGGTGCAAAATCTGGCAAATATTTTTCCACAAAATAGCGGATACGTTCTTTACCGCCGGTGACTGTCAACAAGTCGGCGTACAATGCGACGGTCCAATCCCAATCCAAACCGGCTTCGGCAAAGGCTTTATTGAAGGCGGGGCGATGTCCATCACGTTCGGTATCGGCAAGCGTGCCATCGACGTCGAAAAGCAAGGCGGTGAGCTGTGGCATAATGATTATCCTGATAATGTTGTGTGCCGGATTCTAGCCCATTATGTTACAACGCTTCAAACTGAATCGAAGTGCGCAATTCCCCTGCAAACAACGCATCAAAACCAACCGAGCCGCGCTGTTGCTGCACGCTAAAACCGGTTTGTACTGCCGGGGTAACACCCGCCACTTTCAGCAAATCGGCGGGGTATTCGATTTGCATGGAAACCTGCATCGGATAATAACCGTCCAAAAATTTGCGCATATACGGCCCGTTGAGCAATACATACGTGCCATCGTCCTGAATTCGCAGTGCACGGGTACGCGCTTGCAAACAAACCCGCGCATTAGCGCCAACTTTGCTGAGTTGCAGGCTGGAACCTTCCACCCACGCCTTCCCAATATTGCGCTGCTCAGTAATTTTCATATCGCGGATATAGCCATCGCGGAAAGTAATTTGCATCGCCGCAGCCTGATCCAGATTGTCATGGCATTGTTCGAGTTGCGCCCAGCCTTCCTGCAAAGATTCAGCAGTAATTTTGACTTTGTTTTGATGATGATGAAGCGCTTCACCCGCCGGTGCAGTTGCTAAAAAATCGAGTTTCCCTTCATTAATCACTACCGGCGGCGGTTCGGAGGTATCCGACTCAAACCACTTTTCCAATGCTTCACGTTCGGCATCAACGGCAGGCGATTCTGCCCAGACCGGCAATCCCACTAAAGGCAAACACAGCAAGAATCCATAGAAACGCATAGCCGCTACTCTCAGCCAGTGATTAAAGTTCGACTATGGCGAAACCATCAATGCTGGTCAATTATCCCAACAACTCCAGTTGTAACTTATCCACGTCAAGCGTTTGCATGTCCGCCAAACTCGGCAATTCATCCAATGATTTGAGGTTGAAATAATCCAGAAAGTGACGGGTGGTCCCCAACATTTCTGGTCTACCGGGGACGTCTTTATGCCCGATGACCCGCACCCAATCGCGTTCCAACAAGGTTTTAATGACATTGGCATTCACCGCCACACCGCGCACCTCTTCGATTTCGGCACGGGTAATCGGTTGCCGCCAAGCAATCAGCGCGAGTGTTTCTAAAAACGCACGGGAATATTTTTGCGGGCGTTCATCATGATGGCGTTGTACCCAAGGCTGAAATTCGACGCGAGTTTGCAAACGAAACCCGCTCGCCGTTTCCTTGAGTTCAAAGCTTTGCCCAGCACTCGCTGTTTGTAAAGTGTGTAACGCGCTCCGAATCGCGCCCCGCGAAATGCCTTCTTCCGGCAAGAAATAGTGTTCCAATTGTTCCAGTGACAATGGCTGGTCGGCGGTCAACAAAATGGCTTGCAAAATTGTGCTCAACTCCATTACATCACCGCCGTCGCCGCACGGATATACAGCCGCGCATACGCTTCATCACCTTGCGTGACATCAATCAAGTGCGCTTTGAGCAATTCCAACACCGCCATCAATGTCACCACCACGCCACGTCTGCCCTCTTCCACCCGAAACAATTGCTCAAATGGCACAAATTGTTGCGTCTGCAACGCCGCCAGTATCAACGTCATGCGCTCGCGGATCGACAAATGTTCACGCCGAATTTCGTGATGCGTAAACATATCCGCACGTTGCAAAACGCCCTGAAATGCCAGCAATAATTCACGCAATGACGCTTCGGGCGGCGGACGTGGCACTTTCGGAAAATCCGCAACGGTTTGCGCCACCCAATGATTACGTTCCAAACGCGGCAACGTATCCAAATCCGCTGCGGCTTGTCTACACTGTTCGTATTCCTGCAACTGGCGCATTAATTGCGCACGCGGATCGTCTTCTTCCTCAATCACCACTTGGCGGGGCAATAACAACCGTGACTTGATTTCTGCCAAGAGCGCCGCCATCAGCAAGTACTCAGCCGCAAGATCAAGCTTGAACTCTTGCATCAACTCCACATAAGCAACGTATTGCTCAGTAATAGCCGCAATCGGAATATCGCAGATGTCGAAGTGTTGCCGCCGAATCAAATACAACAATAGATCCAACGGCCCTTCAAACGCTTCCAAAAACACTTCGAGCGCATCGGGGGGAATGTACAAATCCGCTGGCATGGCGATAACTTGCTCGCCACGCACCACTGCGAAGGGTATTTCCCGCTGAATGGCACTCATTAGAGGTGATGGGTGAAATGCAGCGCTTCCATCACATCTGCCAAGGTTTCACGCGCCACTTGACGCGCCGACTCTGCGCCTTCACGCAAAATGGCACGCACCCGCCCCCGGTCTTGCTCGAATTCGGCAGCACGGCGTTGAATCGGGGCAAGCTCGGTTTGCACGGCCGTAATCACCGGCTGTTTGCATTCGAGGCAACCGATTCCGGCACTGCGGCAACCTTCCTGCACCCATTGCTTGGTAGCGTCATCCGAATACACCTCATGGAATTGCCACACCGGACACTTTGCCGGATCGCCGGGGTCAGTACGTCGCCCGCGTGCCGGGTCGGTCGGCATGGTGCGGATTTTCTTATCCACGCTTTCAGGGGATTCGCGCAAGGCAATCGTATTGTTGTACGACTTCGACATTTTTTGCCCATCCAGCCCCGGCATTTTGGACGCTTTGGTCAACGCCGCCTGCGGTTCCGGCAGGATGATTTTGCCAGAACCTTCCAAGTAACCGAACAAGCGCTCGCGATCACCCAGTGACAAGTTTTGCTGCGATTCCAATAATGCCCGCCCGACATTCAAGGCTTCGCCATCGCCTTGTTCCTGATATTGACGGCGCAAATCACGGTACATTTTCGCCTGTTTCTTGCCCATTTTATTAGCGGCTTGTTCGGCTTTTTGCTCAAAATCCGGTTCACGCCCGTACAAATGGTTGAAACGCCGCGCGACTTCGCGCGTTAATTCAATGTGCGCCACCTGATCTTCGCCCACCGGCACACGGTCGGCTTTGTAGATAAGAATGTCAGCCGACTGCAACAGCGGGTAGCCAAGAAAACCGTAGGTAGCGAGATCACGCTCCTTGAGTTTTTCCTGTTGGTCTTTGTAGGTAGGCACGCGCTCTAACCAACCCAGCGGGGTAATCATCGACAATAGCAGGTGTAATTCCGCGTGTTCCGGCACGTGTGACTGGGTAAAAATCGTCGCAGAACTGGGGCTAATACCCGCTGCCAACCAATCGATCGCCATGTCTTCGACGTGCTGGGAAATACTGCCCGGCGTTTCATAATGGGTGGTTAGCGCGTGCCAGTCCGCCACAAAAAAGAAGCACTCGTAATTGAGTTGCATCTCAACCCAATTTTTCAAGACACCGTGATAATGCCCCAGATGTAACAAGCCCGTCGGACGCATCCCAGAAACGACACGTTGATTTTGCGAAGGTGTAGTACTCACAGCAAACCTTTGTTGATCAAATAATGGAGATAAGCAAACCGTAAAGTGTACCAATAATCGGCCCGATAATCTGGTCTAGTACACCCAGAAGTAACAAAACAATCAGAATCGGAAAGCCATAGGGTTCAATTTTATCCAATACATCGGCCACACCACGCGGCACCAAACCTGCTAACACGCGCCCTCCATCCAACGGCGGTATCGGCAATAAGTTCAGCACCAGCAATACCAAGTTAAACACCAAACCGATTTGCGCCATGGTGACAAAACCATCGGCAATATTGGCATCGGGTATCACTGCCATAAAAACCGGCATCATCAGCACCCAAAACAACGCCATCAGCAAATTAGACAGCGGACCGGCTACCGCCACAATCGCCATATCGCGGCGTGGATTGTGTAAATTGCGCGTATTTACCGGAATCGGTTTTGCCCAACCAAAGGCGAACGGTTGCCCCATAGTTAGCATCGACATCAGTAACATGCCCAAAGGTAATGCCACCGTGCCAATCGGATCAATGTGTTTGAGGGGATTAATGGTCAAACGCCCCAGCATTTTCGCCGTGCTATCGCCAAGTTTATTGGCAACCCAACCGTGCGCCACTTCGTGCAGGGTAATCGCAAACAATACCGGAATCGCCCCCGCCACAATCAGGCGAATGACATAACCTATATCCATACCATCCATGCTTAATGCTCCACCAGCCAGTCAATATTGCCCTTGCCTTCGCGCAAGATCACGGGGCGGGCATCCATTAAATCCACCACGGTAGTGGGTTCATGCCCGCAGAAACCGCCGTCAATGATCAAATCGACTTGATGTTCCAACGACAACCGAATTTGGTAAGGGTCGATCATCGGCAAATCATCGCCGGGTAAAATCAAGGTGCTGGACATCAACGGCTCATTCAATTCCTGCAACAGGGTCTGCGTCACAATATGATCAGGCAAACGCACCCCAATGGTTTTGCGTTTAGGGTTCTGCAAGCGCCGAGGCACTTCGCGGGTCGCCTGTAGAATGAAGGTGTAAGGCCCCGGTGTCAAAGATTTAATCAGGCGATAATTCATATTATCCACTTGACCGTAGAGGGAAATTTCTGACAAATCCCGACAAACTAGGGTGAAATTGTGCTTATTATCCAGCCTACGAATGCGTTGAATACGCTCCATCGCCGCCTTGTCGCCCAAATGACAACCAATGGCATAACTGGAATCGGTCGGAAATACCACCACGCCACCGTCGCGGATAATCGTTACCGCTTGGCGAATTAAGCGTATCTGGGGGTTTTCTGGATGAATTTGAAAATACTGACTCATTGTACAATTATCGTTTAGAATGGTTAACTTTAACCGATTATACCAATACGTATGAAGTTCCTGTTTGACTTTTTCCCGGTTGCACTCTTCTTTCTGGCGTATAAGTTCTTTGCCGAACTACCGCCCGCGTGGATTGCCGCCGCCAATCAGTTACCGCTGATGACACTTAACCAGACTGAACCGAAAGATGCCATCTTATTGGCGACACTGGTGATCATTTTGGCGACTATCGTGCAAAATGCCCTGTATTTTGCGCTGCACCGCCGCTTTGAACGGATGCATTTGATCACGTTAGCCATCCTGATTGTATTTGGCACGCTTACCTTATTCCTAAAAGACCCCATTTTTATTAAGTGGAAAGTCAGCATTATCAATTGGGGTTTCGCACTGGCTTTCTTGCTCAGTCAATACATAGGTGCTCGCAAAACCTTGACGGAGCGCATGATGTCGAGCGCGATTCAAGTTCCTGCCCCTGTTTGGATTACGACCAATCGGCTGTGGGTAGGCTTTTTTGTCTTCATCGGCGTGCTCAATCTGGTTGTGGCTTACGCTTTCAGTGAAGAAATTTGGGTGGACTTCAAACTGTTCGGCGTCTTAGGGTTAACCTTTGCGTTCATCATTGCGCAAGTGTTCTACCTGCAAAAACACGCCCTTGAAACGCCCGAAAATACCACCAAATAGTTAACAAACGTTAAGGACACGACACTCATGTTATATGTCATTATTGGCGACGATGTTGAACACAGTCTGGCGCAACGGCTTGCCGCCCGCCCAGCACATCTGGAACGGCTTCATGCGTTACGGGATGCAGGCCATCTGCTACTCGCAGGCCCCAACCCCGCGATCGACAGTAACGATCCGGGTGAAGCGGGCTTCAGTGGCAGCGTGATCATTGCTGAATTCGACTCACTGGAAGCGGCACAACGCTGGGCAGACGCTGACCCTTACGTGGCAGCAGGGGTTTACCAGCGCGTTACCGTCAAACCGTTCAAAAAAGTTTTACCGTAAATCAACGAGGACAATACTCACCATGCGTTTTAACAAAACTACAATGATCGCAACCGGGCTGGTTGGATTAACGCTGCTGGCAACCAATCTGTATGCGGAAGACACAACCGTTGTCGCAACCGTTAACGGTACAGACATTACCCAAGAAACTTTGGATACCGTTGTCAAGATGGTCGGCGGAATGCCCGGTGCACAAGTTGACACCAAATCGGTACTAGATGATCTGATTATCACCGAGTTAGCACGCCAAGAAGCGAACAAAGCGGGGCTGGTTGAACGTCAAGAAATCAAAGACAAAATCAAAGATGCCACCGATCGCCTGATCCTGAATACTTGGACACAGGAAAAAGCAGCGTCTTTCAAACCCAGCGAAGATGAGCTGAAAAAAGCCTACGAAGAGCGCACCAGCGGCGACAAAGTGGAATATAAAGCCCGTCACATCCTGATGAAAACCAAGGAAGAAGCCGAAGGCATCATCAAAGAACTGGAAAACAAAGTCGATTTTGCTGACTTGGCCAAGAAATCTTCCGATGGCCCCTCTTCCACCCAAGGCGGCGATTTAGGCTGGTTCAAAGCCAGCACCATGGTCAAAGCGTTTGCTGAAGCAGTCGCCAAAATGGAACCCGGCACCATTACCAAAGAACCTGTGCAAACCGAATTCGGCTGGCACGTCATTAAATTGGAAGAACGCCGTGACGTCAAACCACCTGAAATGGAAGCTTTGAAACCGCAAATCGAACGTGAATACCAGCAGAAAAAAATGTTGGCTTACATGGACGAGTTAAAAGCCAAAGCAGACATCAAAGTCACGCTGCCAGCAAAAGCTGCTAAACCAGCCGCCGATGCAGCGCCTGCCGCGACTGAAGCTAAACCCGAAGAAAAGAAATAAGGGAAACCCCCTCTCGCTCCCTTCCCTGATAAGGGGAGGGCTGGGGAGGGGTTTCTTTAACCACCACCAACTAAAGGAGCCGTCATGAAAGCAGACTGGAAAAACTTTCTTATTGATCACGGGGCAGAATTCGCAGGCGATTCACTCATCTCCTTTGGTAATCCCGAACGCGAGCGCCGCATCCCGCCACAAGGCGCGATTCTTTGTGACCTTGCACATTTCGGTCTCATCAGTGTCAGCGGTGAAGATGCCACCACTTTTTTGCAAGGTCAGTTGACCAACGACATTAACCAAGTCAGCGACACCCAATCCCAACTGAGTGCGTATTGCACCCCCAAAGGACGGGCATTAGCGACGTTTTTTATTACCAAGCGCCAAGGCATTTACTACCTCAGCGTAGCGCGTGATTTGCTCGAACCCATCCTCAAGCGCCTGCGTATGTACGTGATGCGCTCCAAAGTGGCGCTCGAAGATGCCAGTGCCAGCTTGGTACATTTTGGATTCGCCGCCCCCGACGGTGACAAGCGTTTGCAAGAAATCCTCGGAAAAGCACCGGCTCAGGCTTACGAAACCTTGCAAATCAATAGCCTGACGATTATGCGTCAACCGGCGCCAATTCCGCGCTTCAAGATTTTAGGCGAATTGGATGAAGCCCGAAAACTGTGGGAACGCCTCAACGTTAATGCCGCTTGCGTCGGGCGCAGCAGTTGGGAATATTTCAACGTCATGTCCGGCGTGCCAATGGTGACGCAAGCCAGCAGCGAAGCGTGGGTTCCGCAAATGCTGAATATGCACCTGATCAACGGTGTCAGCTTCACCAAAGGCTGTTTCCCCGGTCAGGAAATTGTTGCACGCCTGAAATATCTGGGCAAAAGCAAACGCCAGATGTACCGGATTGGTATTCCACATTGCGTTAATGTCCCCGCCATCGGCACTAACCTTGCCAGCGATGCGGACGCAGAGGCAGGCACGATTCTCAATGCCACCCTGAATCCCGATGGTTACGTCGAAGCTTTAGCGGTAATGAAAATTGCAGAAGCAACCAAACCATTGCACTTGGGTGAATACAAGGTCAACGTTTTAGAATTGCCTTACGCGCTGGAAACCGAGTAAGTGTTAGGCGTTGTGCCTAGCAGTTGCTGGTATGACTGGATGACAGCATCCAAACTGTAACGCGCGGCAACCCGTTGTCGCGCTTGCTGCCCCAAGCATTCGCGCTGTTCAACCGCTTGATGCAAAACGTTTGACCAAGCGTTTGCTAAGGCTGCGGCATCAGCCACGGGCACAATCTTTCCGGTATCTGCCACAAATTCGGCAATATCGCCCACATCGGTTGCCACACAAGGCACACCCAGTGCCATCGCTTCTGCCAAAAATAGTGGGAATGCCTCGCGCTGTGAAGACAAGGTGGCAATATCCAATGTGGCAATCAAGCGTTGTGCATCAGTCCGCACCCCCAACAAATGCACCTTCGCACGATCAGGCAATGCCTTCAGCAACGGTTGTAGCGCTGGATTGTGAGTATCCATCCCCTCACCCGCTAATAAAAAATGTACATCCTCACCCCTTTCTTGATACAGGCGAATCGCATTCAACAAGTTCGGAATATCTTTTTCCGGCACGTAACGGGTCAAACTCCCAATCACTCGCGCATTGGTCGGAATGCCTAGTTCCTGACGCACACTCACGTAATCCGCTGCTTGTTCACGGTTATTGCCCAACGGAATCCCATTAGCAATCACTTGCGCGTGTTTCATGGCATAACCCAATTCCGCATGACGCTGCATACTCCGGCGCGATACGTATACAATGTGATGCGGGAAACGTGACAACCAGCGCCCTGCTTTGAGTACCAACGCATGTTGCGCCCGCTCCAAGGTCGCTTTTTCGGGGGTATGGTGCATTCCCCACAGCAAAACCGGGCGGCAACCCGCAAACAACCATGCCAGCGTCGCGAATAGATTACCGTGGTGCATCCAGCCATGAATCACTTGCGGCTTGATTTTCCGCACCAAACCAAACAAACGCGGTAGCAACCAAGGTAACTTCGCCAGCCGGTTTATCCCCAAGACATGCACCGGAATCCCCGCTGCGGCAAACTGTTGCTGCACACCCTCGACTTCCACCAACGCAATCACCACCGGCGCATAATCGCGACTGAAGTCGGAACTCGCCAAATTCAACAAGGCTTTTTGCGCCCCGCCGACACTCAGCGAGGTGATGATGTAGAGCATGGTGTTGCCCATGTGAACCTCGCTTTGATTAATTGCCGTACCTGACCAATATCCAACAACCACACCAAGACCGCGTAGCTTGCCATCCCCAACAGGATTTTTAACACCACCACATACGCATTATGCACAGCTAAAACAGGTATCTGCTCCATCAGCGCATACATCCCCACCGCTGCCAGCAAAATTTTTCCGATGTCCAACACAGGAATGTTTAACGCGAAATATTGCCTGCCAAGGTAATAGCCATACACCACGCAAATCAGGTAAGCCGCCAGCGACGCCAACACCGCCCCTAACAAGCCGTATTCAGGAATCAGTACCAAATTCAGCAACACATTCACCACGGCTGCCACACCCACCACTTTGACCGCACCGGCGGTGTATTCTGCCAACTGAAACGCCAGCGACACGTAGAACAAGTAGGTGCAATTCGCCAAAATCGCCAAGCCAATCCACGGCAATAAACGCAGCGAAGAGGGTACAAACTCAGCACCCACCAACAATGGAATAAACGCCTCAGCAATCCCCAACAAACCCAAAATCGCTGGAATCGACACCCCCATCAACAACACAAAATACTGTTGAAGCCGTGCCTCTGCCTGCTCGCGCCCCGCTTGTTCCAAGGTACGAATCACCAGCGGATACGCCGCCAAATTCAGTGAACTGGTCAACATCATTAAAATCTGAAACGGCAAATTATACGCCACCGCATATTCCCCCGCCTGCGCATACCCCAACAACCAACCCACCATCACCCGATCAGAGGCATGGATAATTTCCAACAATACAAACGACAAACTTAACGGCAAACCGTAGACCAACAACGCTTTAAGCACACCGCGATCCAACTCACGCCAAGCAGGACGAAAATGCCGCCACAACGCCCCCGACAATACCAATACCAACAAAACGCCCAGCACCACGCCGCCAATCGCGCCCAGCCACGCATATCCTAGCCACACCAACAGCAATCCGCTGCCCATCGTCAACACAGTGCGCCCAACTTCTGCCCACAAATAGTGATTTACTTTTAAGGTAATGGAATTAATGCGCTGATACGCCTCATAAAATGCTGAACTCAAAAATACCAGAAAAAAGCCTGTCGCCACCGCAACCTGCCCAGTTAACCACGCAAACAATGCCGCCAGCACGCCCACCAGTAACGCAATCACCAACACCGATACGCTGATTAAATGTTCAACCGCCCCCGCGCTCAATTCCTGCTTATCCCAAAAACGCATAATGCCGACGTACAACCAGCCAAACGCAAACAAACTGACACTCGATGCCACCACCAAAATGGTGGTAAAAATCCCGTATTCCTCAGCCGACATCCAGCGCGTATACGCCGCCAACACCACGAAACTCGCCAACGCCGGAGCCAATTTTGCCAACAAATAAATCAAGCTGTGTTTAACGTACACGATGTAACGCTCTCATGCGGCTAACCACGCATCCGCCACCGCCACAATATCATTCGCTCGCACGGATTCCTGCGCTTGTTGCCGCAACCGTTCGCGCTTATCATCATCAAAAAACAGCTCATCAATTCCCGCTGCCAGTGCCGCCACATTGCCTTTTTCCACCAACAAACCGTTCTCACCGTGACGAATAATTTCACGCGGCCCCGTCGGGCAGTCGGTAGACACAATCGGACAGCCCAAGGACAGCGCTTCAATCAATACCAGCGGATAGCCTTCATAATCGCTGCTCATCACCTGAAATTCGGCTTTCGCCATGTATTTGTAAGGATTCGCATCAAACCCCACCAAGACCACCCGCGCTTCCATGCCCAACGCTTTAATTTTCTGCTCCAGCAATGTTTGTTGCGAACCACGCCCCACAATCAACAATTTACAGGCTTGTTGTGCCTTGCTGCGGGCGAACGCTTCAATCAGTAAATCAAACCGCTTTTGCTTTTCCAAACGCCCGACCCCAAGGATAAAACGCCCTTCAAACCCAAGCGTTTCCTGCGATTTTTCACGAATCAGCCGCGTATTCACCGGGTTATAAATGCAATTCACATTGCTTAAATGCGCCTGTTTTTCGAGTAAATTCTGCATTTGCCGTGACACCGCAATCACCCGTTTCGCACGCGGATACAACCAGCGAAACGCCAGCCATTCGCTGCGCGTCATGGTGCCAGGATCAAGGTGGATGGAAAGCACGGCATCCGAGCAAGCCAGTGCACACGGCACATTTGCCGCTTCCAAAAACGAAAAGATATGATCAAACTTTTCACGTTGAAATAACTGACGGAATTGCCATGCGCGTTGCAACAACAAACTAATCTGGGTAAACAGCCCGCCTTGGCGTTCGGGAATATCCAAATTAATCATCCGTACCGGCAACTCGTAGCGCGTAATCTCAGGCGGCAATCGCGCAAACTTAATCACCGTGACCTCGTAATTACGCTGACGAAACTCCTCCGCCAGATCCACCGCGACCTTTTCCGCCCCACCGGGAGCAGCCAGTTCAGCAATGACAATAGCGATCTTTTTCATGTTGTCAGGGATACCTTATTGGAATATTTCGCATTAGCTGCGTTATTTTTAATATAAAAATTCAGTGCAGTCAGGGTATAGGTGAACCAAATGTACATCCGGTCTTGCAGCGTCAGCGACATTTGCCCGATCGCCACCACCAATAACATCAACAGTAACAGCCAACGTTCATCGCCCGGCAAGCGCCATGCCAAACTCAGCACAATGCCGATCACCGTCAAATACAACACCACGCCAACAATGCCCTGCTCAGCCGTAATCGCCACAAAACTGTTATGCGCCGTATAGTCGACATTGTACGGGTTGATAATGCGCCGGAAAGACCCTAAGCCGTGACCATAAAGTGGGCTTTCTTCCCATTCCTCATACGCATTCGCCCATATTACGCTGCGCTCATTCAAAGTACCGCTGGAAATTTCCTTGCCGGTCGAAAAGATGCGCTCAATGGTTTTTTGCGGAATCACATTCGCCACCGCAATCAACGCCACCACCATCACCAGCCCACTGGCGGCTTTTCCCAACACACCCGCCCGCAAAATCGTCGGCAAAAATCCGGCGAATCCCAACACCATAATCACCGCCCCCGTGCGCGATCCCGTGATCAAAATCGTAAACGCCGCCGCAGGCAAATACAGCCCCCCCAACAAACGCCACCACCACGCTTTGACCTGTGTCAGCAAATAAATCGCCAACGGTATCACCATCGCCAATTTAACCGAGACCTCATTGGCATCGAATTGCTTGATTTCATGACGCACCGTATTCGCCGTGATTTGGTAATCTTTGACCATCAAATACACCAGCCAAAACGATCCCAACACCAAAGCGATATACAGCTTGTTAACATCCTGCACAGTTGTGACCAATTGAAATAGCAATAAACTGATCATCAAGATATACAGATTGCTTTTTAACGCTTGATCACTGCTCACCGCTTGCGTGGTTTCATAAGGAACGGGCATTTCCGACCAGGTATACGACAACATCACCCACGCCACATACAACAACACTGCCGTGTGAAACACCCGCAGCGCATGAAGCCCATTGCCCATCATCAACAACAGCGCCGTCAAACCAAACGCCATCAACCCCGCGATTTTCACCAGCGACATACCCGCCACTTCCACCGCACCGTCGGTGGGCAAAGCGAATACCAACACCATCATGAAAAATACCGCCGCGTTATGTACATGATTCATAAACTTGCCAAACGCTCGCCCAATGCCTGCCGGACTTGCATTAGTAACGCAGGCTGGTTATCCCAATCGCCGAAGTGACGCGCAATACGCCCCAATTGCTGATTCACAAATTCGGTTTCACCGACCTGCAACAGCAAATCGATGTACATATAATCTTCCACCGAGGCGCGTATCCATTTCAGCCGCAACGACGCGAACGGCGCGTCAACCCCCGTTTGCGCCCGTTTCGCGGGGTAAACCAACAAACCATCCCCATTGAATACTATTCCCGGCGGATTATCGCTGATGAAACTTGCCGCATCCTGCCAAATATCGGTATTTTCCGCCCATGCCAACGTATCCCAATAGCCCAAACCCGTCACGCCATAACGGTGAAACAACCAGGTCGGAATCCGGTAATTAATCGCGGGAAAATCCAATTGCCACACGGGAGGATAATTGCCCTTTAACACATCGGCACGCGGATTGAGTTGCTGATACGCTTTGAAATCCAGCACTAAAGCAGTGTATGCCCACACCTCCTCACCCGCTGCCAAGCGCTGTGCCGTGACATTTTTACCCAGATGATCCACATCGCGCCACAAGTCGTAGAACTTCGGAATCCACACATCCACCGCCCCGGTCAACGAACCCAACGCAAGGTCTTCATTTAAGGGCGGCTCACTCACCTGATAGCGAATTTTTTCACCTTTTGGCAAGGGCATTTCATCGAAAAACGCCCCCCAGCGCCGCGCATACGCATACGCCTCACGGGTATCCGGCTCATCCACAAACGAAGGATCGGTGTAACACCGCTCTGCGCCTGCGTGTGCCGCACACCAACCGGCATACTCCCGCATAAAACGCTGCGCCTTATCCCGGTCTTTACCCAATGGATCAGCAAACGGGTAACTGTCCGCAAACACATAGGTATACGCCGTAGCGTGCTTGTCCTGCATGTAATGACGCATGTTTTCCGTGACCGTCCCCAGCCCCGCAAATTCACGCTGAAAATCGGGTTTGCCATCCGCATCGGCTTCGGGGGAGGCATCCCACAAACTTTCCGGCGACAAATAATGATCCAGCATGAAATCGTTGTAAGCACGAATCAAACGGTTATCCGCCGCCGTTTCTCCCGTGCGCTCAAACCCGTAAATCTCTGCCACCCGATAGCCATTCGTGCCAAACACCGTGCGCAACGGCGAACGCGCAGGCAAAGTAAAATTCCACACCGTCAATTGCACCGGCAATTCGACTGATGCCACCCCATCCGCACTCACTGTCACGTTTGCGTTGTACACCCCCGGCTTGGTATCAGCAGGCACATGCACATCCACCCACACCGGCAAGTTTTCACCCGCACTCAAATTCTGTGGGAATGCCCGATAAGCGCTCGTCACGTCAGGAGAAGTATTTGCTGCTGGCAATAAAATATCCGGCCATGACTGCGGTGCATACGGCGAATGCGGAGATGGCGTACTGACTTTCACATACCGTTCCCGAAAAACCTCCACCTTATCAATTACATCACCCGCTGCATTGCGTAACGGCGACAGGTTCACCCGCACATTCTCCGCTCCCGTTTGCCCCGCCGTAATGACAAACTGGAAACCTTCGTACTCATTACGGGCAGCGAAAATCGCCACACTATCCGCCCCCACCACTGGCTCGAACGGCGCAAAACGTTCCAACACGCCAATCGCTTTCACCTGCAAATCCGGCACTGACGGCTCAGGGGAACAAGCGCTCAATCCCAACGCCAGCCACACGTAGCCGTACCAAGATTTCAGAGTGCCAGCCATTGCTCTGCTACCTTTTCAATATCCAGATACTCCACAGAGAGAGCGGCATGTTGTTGAAACTGTTGATGTAAATTTTCATCGAGACAAACCCGATCCAAGGCGATTGCCAGTGCTTGCGGATCATTTGTCGGCACTAACAAACCATTTTCGCCATCACGGATAATCTCACGCGGCCCGGTTTCACAATCGGTCGAAATCACCGGACGCCCCAGCCCCAACGCTTCAATCAAAATCACCGGAAAGCCTTCGTGCAAACTCGACAGCACCAAACACCGCGCCTTCGCAATATACGGGTAAGGGTTGCGCATAAATCCCGGCATCAACACCTGCGCTTCCAGCCCTAAGCGCTTAATGTGTTGCTCCAAGCTCGCCCGTTCTGAACCCTCGCCCAAAATCAATAGTTTAAACGTTTGCGAAGCCTGTGAATGCGCGTAAGCTTCTAACAAACTGGGGAAGTTTTTTTCAGGACTCAAGCGCCCTGCCGCCACAATATAAGCGCCATTCACGCTAACAGCGGGACGTTCCGTCGCCAATTCACGGATGCGATACAAATTCACCGGGTTATACAAACAATTAATATTTTGCAAACCCAAGTGTTGCTGGAAAATACGCATCCCCTCTCTGGAAACCGCGATCACTTTTTTCGCACGCGGGTACAACCAACGTGCAAACAGCCAATCAAACCGCGTAAAGTTGCGCTCAGGGTTACAATGATTCGCCGCAATGGTTTGGCGACTCGCCAAAATGGCAGGAAAGCTGGCATGTTCCATCACGCTGATAATGGTATCAAAATGCCTTACGTTAAAAATGCGCCGAAGCTGACTGGCACGGTCTAAAAAATTGAATACCTTGGGCAAAAACCCCGCTTTGGAAGGACACTGAATGTCAATCAGCTCCCCCGCATACGGGTAATAGCGCTGCCTGCCATCAAACAGAATCAGCGTCACGTCATGCTGCTTAGCAAATTGGAAGGACAAATCAGACACCACCTTTTCTGCGCCTCCCATGCCCAGCGAGTAAACCACCAAGGCGATTTTTCTGCGCACTGTCATGAACTGATCACCAGCGGTTGGCTAAAAAAACGGTTTAACTTCACCACCCAACGATCCACGATCCCCAAACGCCGATGCACATGCACCGCATCCGCCACCGATACTGGCGAACTCACGCCCAACGTGTGCATTCCATTCATATCGTGTTGACCATCAGGCAGGTAAGCACTGACCAGTTGTTCGCGGTAGGTATTCACATCCAGTTGCTGAATCCGATTAATATTCAGGCCACGCCCGTAGGTTCCCGCGCAATTTTGTGACGGTCGATACCACTCCCCTGCTGCGTTAAAAATACGCCCCGCCGGACGCGCTCGTGCCGCACTTGCCACCACCGGATTTTGCGGATGCGCCTGCCATTGCGTGCTCAAAGGGTCATCCGCATGAAACAAATACAAGGCTTCACTGGGCGAACAGCGTTGATCGTGGCGCATACTCGCAAACAGCCACCAACGTCCCTCGTATTCCATTAAGGTCGCATCGTAAGCTTCCACGCCTGTCATCAGGTTCTTCTCAAACACCCAACGGTGCGGAAAGTCTTCGCAACGGTAAACCTCCACCGTGTGATTGCCCGCCGTTTCAGGAATCATGTAATAGTTACCCTGATGCTGAAACACAAACGGATACGACAGGTGGTAGGACTTTTCCAAAATAGTCACGGGTTCAGTATGCGAACCGTCGGCATTCAAGCGCACGCAAGCCAAATGCCCAATGCCCCGTGCGTAAATCAATTCCTCAAAAAACACGTATTGCTCACCGGCGTGCTCGACCACAAACGGGTCAGCCCAAAAGCGATCACGCGGCGGAAGCCATTTACGAAATTGTTCCAATGCACCCGCCTCGGTCACTTGTCCAGTGGCTTTGCTGAGCAAAATCCATTGTTCTGCGCGAAACAGGGAAATGAATAATTTATTGAGGAAATTGCAGAGGTAACGCCACAACACTTGCAGGGTTGTTACCGCCCCAAGGCTGACTGACTTCGTGGGCGGAGCTAAGGCTAATGGCTGCATACGCGCTGTAACGTTCTCGAAGAACGTCTTTTCCCCAAGATTCAGCAGTTCTTGAAGGCGCTGGGGCAGAAAATCCACCATTTTCCAAAGGGTGCGCTCAACCCCACGGTTAATGGATGCACCATCGGTGCTAGTCGTGGCAGCAAAAATATACGCTGGAGCCGTGTTACCAGCGGTCCAACGCTCAATCCCTGACAGAATTTCTGCTTGCTGATTCACGTATTCACGTATGCCGGTGTAACGGTCGGAACGCTCAAATGCCTGACCGAAAAAGTGCCGCCATACTCCGTATTTAGCCGCACCAATCAATTCAGGCAAGGGTGCTTGCGCACTCAAATCAATCACCACATCCAGCGCTTGCTGTTCAAGTAAAGTGTGGTAGCGCTTGCCACCCGCATCACACACGTTCACATCCCCCAGCAAGTTCAAAAAACTGGTGGGTTGTTGTGCCGCTACCGGGCATTTGAATAACTTACCGTCAATATAATGCAGCGTATTCAATAAAGCGGCATTAATACGCTGTAACAGCGTCAAGGCAACCGGTTGGCGAAACACAACCATGACCAAACGCACACCACCGGATGCGAGTAAACGCTCCAACATTTGGTACTGCCAAGCAGCCATGTATTCGCCCTCTACGACCAGGGCAGCCCGGAAAGCGTTCACAGACATTACGACGCTCGCTTACTATTTTAGTCATTGTTACGGATGAGTTATGTCATTGCGCCACCTTGTACATAAGCGGCAGCGGTGGAATAAGCCACTCTAAGAAATTGCTTATCCTGAACACACGGAATGATCACCTTGCAGCGGCTATCGGCTAATTGATAAATCAAGCGTTGCAACCGCTCAGTATTAGTACTGCGAATACTCTCATTCACCAAACCAACATCCACACGTACCAAAACGGGTTTCACCACTTGGGCAAATTTCAGCGCTTGGGGTGAATCTGGCAGGCCATCAATCGCCAATCGTACACCAAGTGCTTTCAACAACTTAATGACTTTGCCCAGTTGCGCGAGGTGTGCCATGCAATCCTGATAGGGGAATGCCAATACAATGCGTTTTGCCGCATCCGGCGCAGCATTCAACAACTCGACGACCCGTTTTAGCTCGGTTTCATTATTCAGAATTGCACCGCCTACGGACACAAAAACCAGATAACTGGGCTTTTCATGCCCCTGAGATGACAAACGCAACACCACTTGCCCAAGATTCCAGTAATCCAGCCGGGAACGCCCGCCACCATTGCCTAATTGTTTGACTAGCGCGGCATAGTTCAATTGCTGTGCTTTTTGCTGAAATTCGGGTTCTGCCAAATAAATGCTGGGCAAATTTTCCTTCATGCGTTGAAGTTTGTGGAACACCATTTTCATTCCCGCCACGGTTGGCGGCACCAGCGGCGCAACGGCTCTCGGTGATGCTACGGAGACTTCGGCGGGCGCAACGCGGGGCGCAGGCGCATGTTGCAAGCGCTGCTCAGTCGCCTCCCAAGGGTTATCTTGTTTACGCAACGACACGCCTTTCAGCATATTGCGTTCCAGTGGGCGCACGTGTAACTGCGTGCAACGCTTGCCTTTCAGCACCGCAGGAATGAAGCGGATTTCTGCCCGCATCCGTTCACCATCCAATGTGCGCAAGGTAATCAGTAAGCGGTTGGAAGGCTTGCTACCGACATCCGCCGCCTTACTCATGGCTTCAAAGGTTTTGCGCTCCGGGGTATCCACCAAATGCGCTACTGGCATGGAACGCACTTCCGCCATGCTTTCAAACCCAAATAAAGTCACATAAGCGTTATTCGCATACAAATGCATTCCCTGAGAAATATACGCAATCGCTTCCCACGAATAATCCACCAACCAATGGCAACGTAACTCCGCCACCCCCAGCAAATGTTTGCAGTCACGAAAATCTTGTTTAATCGCGGAATAACGCAGCAAAAAATCAATGTATTGGGAGAAGTATTCCAAATCATTCAGCGGCAAAATGCAGGATTCAACGCCCATCAACCAAGTCGTCAAACCTTGCCATTCATCCCGTGCCACCCACACCAGCAGCGTATCGGGCGAATAACGCTGCAAGGTTTCCAGCAAATCCGTCGCCGGTTTGGTTTTTTCATGCGGGCAAAACAACAGGTGCGGCTGAAGCTCCTGCAACACGGGGATCAGTTGCTGCACCGATGCCACCTGTTTCAGCTCCAGCAGCACATCAGAGTGGCGCAACGCCGCATCTAACGACGCCGTTACTTCCACATCCTGATCAATGACAACACAATGTATCTTCTGCTTTCTCATACCACAGAAGATACGCATCACCTCCGGCTAAACCTACATAAAGACCGATTATCGAGTATGACTAGGGGATGAACTGCATAACGGACGGTTTAAAGCGACTGCCACAATGACGTAAAGTCATCCTCATCTTCTTCCAAGGTCTTATCCGCCAACGTGGTAAAGCGAAAATAAGCAAACGCCCCCAAACACTCATCCAGCAGCACCAAACGCACCCGCTCTTCACGCTCGGCAAATTCCAACCGAATTTCATCGCTGGCTTGGAAGATATACGCGGGCAAAATCAACGCAGGATCAGGCCGCACGCCTTCAATGCTGGGCAACATTAAGCCTTCCACCGGCATTTTTTGCGTCACCTGACGGTTGAGCACTTGCAACACCGATACTTCCATGATTTTGGTGGACAGCAATTCAACGCCACAACACAAACCTTTGGTAGCGACAAACTCCATCCACTTAATCACCCCAATCATCCATACCGAACTGTCATCACCGAGGTCACGCAATGCTACAATTTCGCCAACCCGTGCGCCCGACACTTCCTTGCCTTCCCAACGCAAACCGTAACCGCCCACGCTGGTATTCATCACGCGCCAGGTTTGGATACACGCTCCCTCATCCTCCGCCACCTGCTGAATCACCGCTTTGCGTGCTTCACCCTCGTCTTCGTAATCGCTGGCCATGAACACATTGAACAACATGTCTTCGGCTTCCGCATCTTCACTCACCTCGGTTTTCTGCGCACGGCGAATCACCGATAACACGTCGGGCATCCGCGTGACCATGCCAATCTGCGCATTTTTCGGAAAGCGGTTATAACTGCGATTCTGTACCGCCGTCAGGTGATAAATCACCCGTTTCGCCAGATTGCGGCTCAAGCCATCCTGAAGCATCATCGCGGGTACGCCCTTTGCCTCCAGTTCACGAATATGCGCATCCATCTGCGCCACCAACACGCTCAAATTCAGCACGCGCACGGTCGGGGAATGCGGCAAATCACTCGACAACATCATCACTGCCGGTTCATCGCTGTTGAGAATGGCAGCATGAACATACGCCCCCACCTGCTCCCCGCTGGTCTCCCGCGCAATCGTCACCAAATGCGTGTATTGCGTGAAATACTGCACCAAACGCGCCACTTCCCCCTGCCGCAAGCAATAGGGTTTAGCCAGCGCCAACAAATTCATCTGGGTGTAACGGGTTTCAATCGTCGGTGCACCGGGAACAGCATCCCGCAACGCGATTTTTTCCACCCCATTTTCAACCGCCAGCAAATAGAGGTGATGAATGTCATGCCACAAGGTTTCGCGAGTGCGCACATAGACCGAATACGTGAGCAACAGCACCTTGCCCATGAAATCCAACGCTCGATAAATTGCCAGTTGCAAGGCTTTTTTATTGCCCTCTTTTTTGGTCATCATATCCAGCGCCGCGACCTGATACGACCCTGCAAACTCCAGCATCAACGATTGCGTCAGCTCGAAAATCTTCTGACTTTTCAAGGTTAATGGAAAGGCACGCGCTTCAAGATGACGCTGCAACGCTTCCAGCGCCACATCGACGGCAGGGCGTAACATTTCACTAATTTGTAACCGCGCCATCGCAGGCAATGCCCGCCGGTTCAAATCCACCAGACCGTGAAAAATGCGCCGTGTGGTTTCACCGGGGTCGGTTAATGGCAAGGCGGCAATCCAGTCACGCGCCTTGCTGGGTGACAGGGGAATAAACCGATGGTTGGAAATCTGCGCTTCGTCGGTAGCCATGTTCGCTGTGTCCACTCTTATTTTTTATGTATTTGCCGAGTGTAGCAGTATTCCAGACAGCAGACGAACACGAGGCGATAATCGCGATTATCGCCGTATTTCCCCCTCAAGCTTTCAATAAGGATAGCGGTAGCACATTCAGCAAACTGCGTAAATTCCAATACCCCGCCACGCCCACCAACAGACTGCCCAGGACTGTCCCGATGATCAACGGCAACAGATTCAAACGCAAATCCAAATCAAACAAATAATACGCCAACACATTCCCCGCCGTTAAAGCCAGCAATCCTGCCAACGCCCCCGCCAATGCGCCCAGCAATAAAAACTCGCTCCAAATGCGCCGTTGCAGCAATGCCCGCCCTGCCCCCAAGGATTTGAGGATCGCCAATTCGCGTCGCCGCTCCGCCTTTTGGGATTGCAACGCTGCGATCAATACCACAACGCCAGCAATCAGGGTGAACACAAAAATCCCCTGCACCGCCAGACTCACTTGCTCCACCAATGAACGCACCTCGCTCACCACCGCGCCCACATCAATTGCAGTCACGCTGGGAAACTCACGAATCAGCGCCGTCACCAACGGTTTTTGCTCACCCAAATGGATGCTGGTAATCAAGGTTTGCGGCAAGGCATCCACCGTTCCCGGTGCCGCGACCACAAAGAAATTCGGCTGCATACTGTCCCAACGCACTTCGCGCACACTGGTCACGGTATCGCTCAGCCGTTGCCCCGCAATATCAAACGTCAGTTTGTCGCCCATGCCAAACTTGAGCGTTTCACCAATGCCTTGCTCAATCGACAAACCGCCCTGCTTGCCGTCAAACCACTGCCCTTCCAACAAGGCATTGCTCGCCGGAAATGTTGCAAACGATGACAGGTTAAACTCACGTTCCAGCAAACGTTGCGCCCGCTGTTCGGGATAATCATCCGGTTTCACGGGTTTGCCATTGATTTCCACCAAACGCCCGCGAATCATCGGGTACAGCGCCGTTTTCACGCCACGTTCGTTCAAAAAACGTTGCAGCGGCGCGGCTTCTGCCGGTTGGATATTAATCAGAAAATGATCCGGCGCATCCGCAGGCAAGGTTTGCTCCCACCGATCCAGCAAATCGGTACGCACCGTGGTCAACAACAGCAACGCAAACAAGCCCGTCGCAAACACCACCACCAACAACACCGCCCGTTTGGAACGCCCCAACGCAGGCAACCAGCCCCAACCGGCACGTTTCCCCGCCTGCTGCACCAAGCGCAAACCCGCCCCCGCCAATGCTGCAAACAAACCAATCCCAACAATCAGCCCCACCAGCAACAATCCCGCCAGCAACACATCCCGCGCTTGCAACCACAACAAACCAAACACCGCCAACACCAAACACACCACCACCAACCAGGTTGATTGCTGCGTTCCTTGCAACGCCCCCTGCAAAATCTGCATCGGCGAGGTATTCACCAAACGCAATAACGGCGGCAACGCAAACCCCAGCAGCAACACCACCGCCGTCAATAAGCCGCTCAAGGCAGGCATAGCGCTCGGTGCAGGCAACTCCTTACCCACAAAGCGGCTCAACCATTCCGCCAATCCAAATTGCAACAGCAATCCCAACGTTACCCCAATCGCGGCTGCCAGCAATGCCGTCAACAACAGTGAAAACGCATGATCGACTAACACTTGCCGCCGCGACATGCCCATCGCTTTCAACACCGCCACCGCAGGCAATTCACGCCGCATCAAACTCGCGGAAGTCAGCACCACAGCCGCCCCCGCCAACACCACGCTCAATAAAGCCGCCAACCCCAAAAAACGCCCCGAACGCTGCAAAGTTTGCTGCACCGATGCCAAATCTTCATCCAAGGTGCGCACCCGCTCCGTCGGCTTTAATTGCGGTTCAAGTGCCTGCTGCAACTGTTTGATCAGCTTGAGATCACCAGCGAATAATTGATTGAAACGCGCCCGACTCGCAGGCGACAGCAATTGAGTAGCAGGCAAATCATCCAGATTCATCAATACCACCGGCGCAAGCTGAAATAAATTGCTGCTACGATCCGGCTCCTGCGTCAACACCCGCGTCAACGTGAACGTGCTGCGCCCCAACGTCACGGTTGCCCCCGACTGCACGCCCAATTCCGCAAACAAGCGCGCTTCCGCCCAAATTTCGCCCTTTGCAGGCACACGTCCGGTGGAAAGTACTTCAACCGCATCCGGTGCATCTGCCGTTTTCAAATCACCCCGCAATGGGTAAGCGCTGGAAACCGCTTTCAATTGCGTCAGTTGCAACTTCTCACCGATCGACGCCATGCTAGGGAAACTCACGGTTTCCGCCGTTTCCAAACCCAGAGCCTGCGCCTGTTGCACATAAGCTTTATCCAACGGGCGTGCCGATGTCAGCACCAAATCGCCGCCCAACAGTTGGCGTGCTTGCGCTTGCATTGCGTTTTCCACCCGACTGGTGAAAAAGCCCACCGATGTCACCACCGTCACCGACACCACCAATGCCAGCAATAACAAACGCAATTCCGGCATCCGCCAACGTTGTTGCCAATGTTGAAACAGCAACTTCATACCAGCGTCCCCTCTTCCATCCGATAATGCCGCTGGCAACGTGCCGCCAGCGTGTCATCGTGCGTCACCAGAACCAAGGTCGTCTGGAATTTTTCCTGCAACGCAAACAGCAATTCACTGATTTCATGCCCGGTGGCGCGGTCAAGATTGCCGGTTGGCTCATCCGCGAACAAAATTTGCGGGCGGGTCACAAACGCTCGCGCCAAGGCTACCCGCTGCTGCTCCCCACCCGAAAGCTGGTTCGGGTAATGGCTCAAACGTTCCGCCAGCCCCACTTGCTGCAAAGCTTCTGTTGCCAACTGCGCACGCGCATTCACCGCCGCACCCAATTCTAATGGCAACATCACGTTTTCCAACGCCGTCAGATTTTCCAGCAAGTGAAAGGATTGGAACACAAACCCGACCCGCCCCAGCCGCAACGCTGCCCGCTGGTCTTCATCCAAACCGTCAAGGTTTTGCCCAAATAACATGACTGTACCGCTGGTCGGCAAATCCAGACCCGCCAGCAAACCCAGCAAGGTGCTTTTGCCCGAACCCGATAGCCCGGTAATCGCCACCGACTCACCTGTGTCAATAGCCAGGCTTACGCCTCGGAGAATTTGCAATTCACGTCCCGCTTGGGGGATAGTTTTGACCAAGTTGGTGGTCTGAATAATCGTTTTGTTCATATTCTTAAGGAATCCGTTGATGTTACGCACACTTTACCTGATCTTTTGCCTCTTGAGCTTTTTACCAGCCGTGACTGTGGTTATGGCGGATGAGACCACCCCTGCCAGCAAAAATTCCTCAACCTTATTGGTCTGGGGGGATAGTTTGAGTGCAGCTTATGGAATTCCGGTCGAAAAAGGCTGGGTTAGCTTGTTACAAACCAAACTGGGCGACCACTATAAGGTGGTGAATGGCAGCATCAGCGGCGAAACCACCGCAGGCGGTTTGACCCGCTTACCAGAAGCACTCAAACAGCACGCCCCCGATTATGTCTTGCTGGAACTCGGTGCGAATGACGGCTTGCGCGGCATCGACCTACCCACCATGCGCCGCAATCTGGAACAGATGATTACGCTCTCGCAAGCTGCTGATACCAAGGTCATCTTGCTAGGCATCCAGTTACCACCCAATTACGGCACAACTTTCACTGAAAAGTTTAGCACCACCTACACCGACCTAGCCAAACAGTATACACTTCCATTGCTGCCTTTCCTGCTGGAAGGTATTGCGGAAAATTGGGATTTGATGCAAGCGGATGGCTTACATCCCACGGCGGAAGCCCAACCACAAATACTGGAAAATGTCTGGAAAGTATTAGAAGCAGCACTCTAGGGGCAAATCTGGAGCAAAACATCATTAACGCTTGGGCATGAATCTTGCTAGATGTATCACAACAATAAGGTTTGCAGGCTGTTGACAGCCGCTGTTTACAACATCGACGCCTGACTGGAATAAGTCTATGAAAAAAGAATGGAATCAATACGATCCTGGTTCGTTGTATGACGAATTGATTGCTGCGGTGCATCAACCGCGCGAGGCCAGTTACAAGCTGGTCGAGTATCTACGTCACCTCACCCCCGACCGTTTTCGCCAATGCGTGCAAGAATCCGAGGTGGTTATCCGCGAAATGGGCATAACCTTCACGGTTTACAGCGATGCGGGCAACATTGACCGCGCTTGGCCGTTCGACATCATTCCACGCATTATCCACGCGGCGGAATGGGATCGCACCGAAATAGGGCTGAAGCAACGCATCCGTGCACTGAATATGTTCATTCAGGACATTTACAACGGCGGACAAATTCTCAAAGACGGCGTAATGCCCGCTGATGTCGTGCTGCAATCGAAAGGCTACCGCAAAGCGTGCATTGGCATGACCCCGCCGCACGGTGTTTGGGCGAATATTTGCGGTTCCGATTTGGTGCGTCACAGCGATGGCGTGTTGTATGTGTTGGAAGACAACTTGCGTGTACCGTCTGGCGTGGCGTACATGCTCGAAAACCGCAACATTACCAAGCGCGTCTTGCCGGAAATCTTCAACACCTTGCCAATCCGCCCGGTGAGCAATTACCCCGCGCAATTGTACGAAATGCTCGCATCCTTGCGCCCTGATTTGGATGACCCGACCATCGCGCTAATGACCCCCGGTGTCTACAATTCCGCTTACTTTGAACACGCTTTCCTCGCGCAACAAGCGGGTTTGGTGTTGCTGGAAGGCGCGGATTTGGTGGTGGGCAACGACAATTATGTCTACATGAAAACCATCAAAGGCTTAGAGCGCGTGGATGTGATTTACCGCCGGATTGATGACGATTTCATCGACCCCGAAGTGTTCCGCGAAGATTCGATGTTGGGCGTTCCCGGTATTATGCGTGCATGGAAAGAGGGCAAAGTCGCCATCGCCAATGCACCGGGATGTGGCGTGGCGGATGACAAAGTGATCTACGCTTACGTGCCGGATATGATTCGCTATTACCTTGGCGAAGAGCCGAGCTTGCCGAATGTGCCGACTTACGTGTGCCGCCGGGACGAAGATCGCGCTTACGTGCTGGAGCATTTGGCAGAATTGGTGGTAAAACCTGCCAATGAATCCGGTGGTTACGGCATGTTGGTGGGACCGCATTCCACGCCTGAAAAAGTCGAGGAATTCCGCAAGCTGATTCAGGAAGACCCGAATAATTACATTGCTCAGCCTACTTTGAGCCTGTCGGTCACGCCAACGTCATGCGAAACGGCTGATAAAGGATACATCAAAATTGCCCCGCGCCATGTGGATTTACGCCCGTTCATCCTCAGCGGTAAGGACATTTTTGTAACACCCGGCGGCTTGACCCGTGTGGCGTTGGTGGAAGGTTCGTTGATTGTGAATTCGTCGCAAGGCGGTGGCAGCAAGGATACGTGGATTGTGGGCGATGTGCAGGAAGGGGAGGAAGTCTGATGTTATCCCGTGTAGCTGAACGTGTTTATTGGATGGCGCGTTATTTAGAACGTGCCGAAAAAACTGCCCGCTTGATCAACGTGCATACCGCGTTGCTGATGGATTTGCCGGGGCGCATGGAAATCAACTGGTTCACCCTGATCCGTTTGTTCAATGCTGAAAAGGTCTTCAGCGAACATTACCAGTCAGGCAATGAAGCCAATATCATGCAATTTTTGATTGCGGATACTAACAATTCGTCGTCGCTGGCAACGTCCTTGGCGAATGTGCGCGAAAACGTGCGTACCTCGTTGGATGTGTTGCCGGAAGAAATCTGGGAACAGGCTAACCAGATTCATTTGCTGATGACCAACAGCTTGCCGCGCATTTCTGACCGTTATTCCCGCCAGATATTTCTGCGCGAAGTGATGAAGCATTGCCAGTGCATCCGGGGTGCGTTGGATAGCAATATGAGCCGCGACCACAGTTTCGATTTCATGCAAATCGGCAAGCATCTGGAACGCACCGACATGACCAGCCGGATTCTGGAAATGACTTCGTTGCTATTGTCGGAAGACCGTAGCGATACTTTGCGCAAATACGACGGCATTTTGTGGACAAATCTGTTGCAAGCCTTGGGCGGACGGCAGATGTATTTGCAGCATGTCCATTCGCGGGTGGAAGGCGCAAGCGTGATGCGCTTTTTGATGAATGACAACGTATTCCCCGGTTCGGTCAGCTACTCTCTCGCCGCCATGAGCCGCCGGATGCGCTACTTGCCCGACCCTGAAATGGCGATGACGATGGCGTATCGGGTGTTAGAACACACCAAACGTGAGGATGTCGGTGCGATTCCGGCAGAAAAGGTACATACCTTGATGGATTATTTGCAGAGCGAATTGGGTGTATTGCATACCGAAATCGCCAAAACATGGTTTTATCCCGACAGTAACGGGCAACAGCAAGCACAAGGATAAGGGCTTTACATGAGTATTCACGTCGCTTTAAACCATTACACTGGGTATAAATTTGATCGCCCGGTAAGCCTGTCGCCGCATGTGGTGCGTTTGCGCCCAGCGGTGCATTCACGCACGCCGATTCTGGCGTATTCCTTGAAAATCAAGCCAGAAAAGCATTACATCAACTGGCAGCAAGACCCGTTCGGTAACTGGCTGGCACGCTTAGTGTTCCCGGAAAAAACGATGGAATTCAGCGTGGAAGTCGATGTGGTTGCCGATATGGTGACAATCGACCCGTTCGATTTCTTTGTGGAAGAGTACGCGCAAAAATTCCCATTCAAGTATGACAAAGCCTTGCAAAAAGAGCTGATTCCGTATCTGGAAATTGCCGAAGATGGCAAATTATTGAAGGAATGGCTGAAAGGTGTAGATCGCAAACCACCGAATACCGTGTTGTTTTTGGTGGCGATTAATAGCCGCTTGCAACAAGACATTGGTTACAACATCCGCCTCGAACCGGGGGTGCAATCGTGTGAAGAAACCCTGACCACGAAAACGGGTTCATGCCGCGATTCGGCGTGGTTGCTGGTGCAAATTTTGCGGCATCTGGGGCTGGCGGCACGGTTCGTGTCGGGGTATTTGGTGCAGTTGACGGCTGACCAAAAGGCGTTGGATGGCCCTAGCGGGACAGAGGTCGATTTCACCGATTTGCACGCTTGGACAGAAGTGTATTTGCCGGGGGCGGGCTGGATTGGGCTTGACCCGACTTCCGGTTTGTTTGCCGGTGAGGGGCATATTCCGTTGGCGTGTACGCCTTCGCCGGGGAGTGCTGCGCCAATTGATGGTTTCACCGATAAATGCGAAGTCGAGTTTGATTTCCATAATAGCGTGCGCCGTGTTCTTGAAGACCCGCGTGTGACTAAGCCGTATTCGGATGAGCAATGGGCGGATGTGCTGGCGCTGGGCAATCAGGTCGAAGCCGATTTGGTGCGTGGCGATGTGCGCTTGACGATGGGCGGCGAACCGACCTTCGTTTCCATCGACGATATGGATGGCGCGGAGTGGAACACGGCGGCGTTGGGCGAACACAAGCGCGAACGTGCGGGTGTGTTATTGCGGCGGATGCAGAAGGTGTTTGCGCCGGGCAGTGCGCTGCAATTTGGGCAGGGCAAGTGGTATCCGGGCGAACCGTTCCCGCGTTGGGCGCTGGGTTGTTTCTGGCGGCCGGACGGTGTGCCGGTGTGGAAAGACCCTGCGCTAGTGGCGGACGATCAGAAGGATTACGGCTACAACGATACCCACGCGAAGGTGTTTGCGGAAACGGTGTGCACCAAGCTCGCGTTGAACAAAAAGTACCTCGTGCCGGGTTACGAAGACCGTTTGTATTACTTGTGGAAAGAGGCGAATCAGCCTGCGAATGTGGATTGGTTGACCCTGAACCTGCGGGATAGTAAGCACCGTAACGATTTGGTGATGGCGTTGCAGCGCGGTTTGGATGTACCGACAGGTTTCGCGCTGCCGTTGCGTTGGGATGATGCGACGAAAAGCTGGGCGAGTGCGCCGTGGGAGTTCCGCCGCCAAGAGATGTATTTGATTCCGGGCAATTCGCCGATGGGTTTCCGTTTGCCGCTGGATAGTTTGGCGTGGACGGCTGAAGACGAGCGGGAAGTCGAGGCGCAGCCTTGCCCGTTTGAAGATCGCCCGACGTTGGCGGATTTCCACGGCGAAGTCGAACAGCGTTATAGCGCGTATGTCGCGCCGCCTGAGCCGACTTTGCAGCACGCGGATGCGACCAAAACGATGGTGAAGGAATGGCGCGAAGTGCCGCGTACTACCTTGTGTGTGCAGGCGCGGGAAGGGCGCTTGTATGTGTTCCTGCCGCCGTTGCATTTCCTGGAGCATTATCTGGATTTGGTGGCGACGCTGGAAACCACCGCTGCTGAATTGAAGATGCCGATTTTGCTGGAAGGCTACGAGCCGCCGTCTGATCCGCGTTTGAAGTCGTTTAAGGTCACGCCTGATCCGGGTGTTATCGAGGTGAATATTCATCCGGCAACGACGTGGAAGGAACTGGTTCACAATACTGAAATTCTGTACGAAGAGGCGCGGTTGTCGCGTCTGGGTGCGGAAAAATTCATGTTGGATGGACGGCATACTGGCACGGGCGGCGGTAATCACGTCACGCTGGGTGCGGCTACGCCGAGCGATAGTCCGTTCTTGCGCCAGCCGGATGTGTTGCGCAGTTTGTTGACGTTCTGGCAGCACCATCCAGCGCTGTCTTACCTGTTCTCTGGCATGTTCTTGGGGCCAACCAGCCAAGCACCACGGGTGGATGAGGCGCGGGATGAGAGTTTGTATGAGCTGGAAATCGCGTTCCAGCAAATGCCGAGCGGACACAATGATCAGCCGTGGTTGGTTGACCGTTTATTGCGTAACTTGCTGATTGATATTACGGGCAATACGCATCGGGCGGAGTTCTGCATCGACAAGCTGTATTCACCGGATTCTTTCAGCGGTCGCCAAGGCTTGCTGGAATTCCGTGGCTTTGAAATGCCGCCTCATGCGCGGATGTCGTTGGTACAGATGTTGCTGATTCGTACCCTGATGGTGCGTTTCTGGAATACGCCGTATGCGCATCGCTTGGTACGTTGGGGTACAGCCTTGCACGACCGTTTCATGTTGCCGCATTACGTGTGGGAAGACATGAAGGACGTGTGTGCGGACTTGCAGGCGGCGGGGTATCCGTTCCAGTTGGAGTGGCTCGCACCGTTCCACGAGTTCCGTTTCCCGGTGTATGGGCGCGTGCAATATTGCGGCATTGAGCTGGAATTGCGGGCGGCGTTAGAGCCGTGGAATGTGTTGGGCGAGGAATTGAGTAGCCAAGGCACGGCGCGGTTTGTGGATTCGTCGCTGGAACGGGTGCAGGTGAAAATCAACGGACTGACCGATTCGCGTTACGTGGTTGCCTGTAATGGGCGGCGTGTGCCGATGAAGGCTACTGGTGTGAAGGGTGAGTATGTGGCTGGGGTGCGCTTCCGCGCTTGGCAGCCGCCTTCCGCGTTGCACCCGACCATTGGGATTCATGCGCCGCTGGTGTTCGATATTATTGATACCTGGAATGGGCGTTCGGTGGGTGGTTGCACTTACCATGTGTCGCATCCGGGTGGGCGCAATTCCGAGATCTTCCCGGTGAATGCGTATGAGGCGGAAAGTCGCCGTTTCTCGCGCTTCCGTGAGGAACATACGCCGGGTGTGATTGAGCCGAAGTTCTTGTCGGAAGCCACGCGGGCGTTCTATGAACATGGGGCGAAGCCGCAGCCGATGAGTCCGCCGCCGGAAGAGGTGAATGCGGATTATCCGTATACGCTGGATTTGCGGCGGGGGTAGAAGAATCCCCCCATCCCCGACCCTTCCCCCGCAAGGGGTGAAGGGCGTAAGAGCCAACTCCGTCATACTTGCCAGTACCGCCTGTCCGCATATCTCATTATAAAAAAAGCAATGTCAATTCAGAAATACTAATAAAATCTATTGATTTTTTTTTTATCATGTCGATAAAATGCCCGCCTATCGAAATAACTAATCAATAGGGGCTACACCATGATCTCACGCCGACTACTCGCCACTGCGGTACTGACCGCGCTCGCCACTACTGCCTGTAATGACAATAATAACAATGGTTTAAACTCAAACGACACCAATGCAACCAAGGTTGCCAGCCGTTACTACCTTGCGCCAGAAGTGGCAGGAAACAGCGCATCCATTAATGGTGTTGATGTTTCCACAGGAAAAATAACGTATGACACAAATGACATAAATACCAGTCAATTGGCATTATCCCGCCAATTTTCCTCCGCAGGCGTAAGCCCTGACGCATTAGGCGGTTGGCAGCACAACTACAGCAGCAGCCTCGATGCAGGCGGCATCTCTACCACCGAATGGCAAGGCGCAAAAAGCCCCGAATACCCCGATGCTGAAACCGCTTGCGAATCTGGCTGGCAGCAAATCAGCAGCAGTGCCTACAACGGGCAACTGCAAACCGCTGATGCGGTGTTCAACGCGGGCTTGTGCGAACTCAAACTCAACGGCACAACCGTAGCCCGTCTGCCTGTACAAGGCAGCGACGGCAACAGCAGTTACCCCATCCACATCCTCACCCGAAGCGATGGCAGCCGCATCACCTTCTACGAACAAAACGGTGAATGGGCAACCACCACCCGCGAACCCTACCAACTGGCATCCACCGCCAACGGCTGGAACGTCACCACGCCTGATGGCAGCGTAGAAAGCTACAACCTCGCAGGCAAGCCCGACAGCATCACCAACCCACAAGGGCAAACCACTACCCTCAGCTACGGCAGCGCGGGGCAACTGGAAAAAGTCACCAGCCCCTTCGGGCAAAGCCTCACTTTCAGCTATACCGATGGTAAATTGAGTGAAGCTAAAAGTGCCGCAGGCACGACCACTTACGCCTACGGCGCAGACGGCAAACTGTCACAAGTCATGCTCCCCGACGGCGCTACCCACAGCTACACCTACACCGACGGCAAGCTCGACAGCATCACCGACGCAACAGGCGCAGTGGTTGCCCGTTACACCTACGACACCGAAGGGCGCGTTACCCACACCGAAGCAGCGGCTGGCACACAAGCCCGTGCCTTCGCCTACAACGGCGCAGAAACCAGCGTCACTGATGTTGTCAATAACACCACCGACACCTACGCCCACCGCATTATCCAAAGTTTGGCACGGGCAACCCGCAGCACCGACAGCACAGGTGCAACCGACACCACCGAATACGACGCGAACGGCTACCTCATCAAAACGGTGGACAAAAACGGCTTAATCACCCTGACCACATGGAACGCCCGTGGTCTTCCCGAATCCACCACCACCGCCGCAGGCACAGCCCAAGCCCGCACCACGGTAACGGAATGGCATCCCCAATTCCGCAAACCCAGCAAACAAGTCGAAGCGGGCAACGTCACGCTGTACGAATACGACAATGAAGGCAATCTCACCAACAAAACGGTCGGCAGCCCCACAGCCGCCACCAACCGCCTTTCCGCCCGTGGAGCCGTTACCCAGCTACAAGCGATGCGCAGCCTCAGCAGCCGAGCCGCCCTCAAATCCGCAGGCTACGAAGTCCAAGAAAGTACCATTGCCTACAACAGTGCAGGGCAACCCACGGAAACCATTGCCCCGAATGGTGCTGTCACCAGCTACGACTACGACAATCAGGGCAACCAGATCACCGTTACCAACGCCCTCAACCACACCAGCAAAACACTGGAATATGACGCTGCTGGTCGCGCCCTCAAAACCCAAGACGAAAATGGTCTGGTCACCACCAACGTCTATGATGTTGCTGGACGCTTGACAAACAGCAACACCAACGGACAAACCACCAGCTACGCTTACGACGTGGCAGATCGCCAAACCCAAACGACTTACTCGGATGGCAGCACCAGCACCACAGCTTACGACAACGCAGGTAACACCGCCAGCACCACTGACGCGCAAGGCACTGCCACCACCTACACTTACGACAGCAACGGCAACCAGCTAACCGAAAGCCTCACCGATGCCAGCGGCAACACCCGCCAAACCAGCCGCCGCGACTACAACGCCCTGAACCAACTGGAAAAGTCCACTGACGCAGACGGCAACGTGACCACCTACGGCTACGACAAGGCAGGCAACCAAACCAGCGTCACCGATGCCCAAGGGCGCGTGACCACCAATGAATACGACGCACAAAACCGTCTGGTCAAAACCACTGACCCCGCAGGCGGTATTACCCAATACGCCTACGATGCCGAAGGCAACCGCACCACCGTTATTGCTGCGAACGGTGCAACCACTACTTATGCCTACGACAACTTCAAGCGCATGACTGGCGAAACCAGCCCCGACCGTGGCAATACCACCAACACCCACGACATCAGCGGCAACCTCAAAACCAGCACCGATGCCAACGGCAACACGGCTACCCACGACTACGACCTGCTCAACCGCAAGGTCAAAACCACATGGCAGGATGGCAGCACCGCCACCTACAGCTATGACACTTGCACCAACGGTATCAGTAGGCTCTGCACCCTCACCGACGGCAGTGGCAGCACCACCTACCAATACGACAACGAAGGGCGCATCACCCAGAAAACCCAGACCATTGGCAGCGTAACCCTGACCCACCGCTACGCCTACACCAGCGATGGCAAGCTGCAAAGCGAAATTCTCCCCAGTGGTGCAAATGTTGGCTACACTTACACGCAAGACAAACTGACTGGGATTACCCTCAATGGGCAAACGTATATGAGCAACATCCGCTACAATGCAGCAGGGCAGGTGTCAGGCTGGCAATGGGCGGACGGCACGACCTACCAGAAAACCTACGATGCCAACAACAGGCTCAAAACTTTCCCGCTCGGCAACTTCACCCGCACCCTCAGTTATGACACTGTAGGCAACATCACAGGTTGGGACGACAACGGCGATGCCGCCAAAGCCAAGCACTTCAGCTACGATTTACTCGACCGCTTGGACGGCTACACCGCCGCCAACGAAGCGCAAGTCTTCCAATATGACCCCAACGGCAACCGTACCGCCAAGACTGACAACGGCAACGCCACCGCTTACGGGCTTCAAGCCAACAGCAACCGCCTAACCCACATCGGCAACACAGCCCAAGCGCAAGATGCCAACGGCAACTTGCTCAACGATGGCACACATGCCTACACCTACAACGCGCAGAACCGCCTTGCCAGTGTGGACGGCACAACCGCCTACACTTACAACACTGACAACCAGCGGGTGAAGAAAACTTCCAACAACGGTACAACCCTATACGCATGGGACAATGACCGCATTATTGGCGAATATGATGGAAGCGGTACAGCGCAACAGGAAACGGTTTACTTCGGTAATACGCCAGTCGCGGTAATCCAGAACGGCAGCATTCACCGTATCTACGCCGACCAGATTGACACCCCACGTATCATCACCGATGTAACAGGGAAAACTGTTTGGTTATGGGAAAGTAAACCTTTCGGTGAAACCGCCCCCAACGAAGATCCCGACAAGGATGGTTTGGCTCTGCGTTACAGCCAGCGTTTCCCCGGACAAACTTTTGATGCCGAAACAGGGCTGCATTATAACTTCCACCGTGACTACAACCCTGTAACCGGGCGATATGTACAGTCCGACCCAATTGGACTGGATGGGGGAATGAATTCATTTGGGTATGTGAGGGAGAATCCACTGATATATCTCGACCTACTTGGAGAGAAGACAGCGGTTATTCATAATGGGATGACATCAGGAAATCCATTTGGGCATTCGGCTATAGCTTTTACAAGGGCAGGGATTTATAGTTTCGGAAACTCCACACCACGAGCTTCATCTTTGATAGGGTATACGGCAAGGGAAATGCCTCGTAGAAATACAACGATGACAATTATAAATACAACATATGCGCAAGAGCAAAGAATGCTTTCTTTTATCAACCGTTATTCTGGTAGCATGGAGAGCATTGGTTATTATGATAATTGCGCATATAGAACTTCTTCTACATTAGATAAGTTGTACCAAGATTTGAGCTTTTTTCAAAGATTATCACCGACCCCTTGGAGTCCAACTAGATTTCCTTATGAGGTTGAAAATATTGCCATTAAGTATATGAAGTCATTCGGTGGAGTAAGGGTTAGTGTTCCTTCTTATAGTGGAACATGGAGTCAACAACTTGCTCGAGTGCCAACAGTATTACGTGAGTTTGAACCAGTTTACGCAGGTTACTGATCTTATGAAATACTTGGTTATTCTTCTTGTCATGATTGGCTGTGCAGTATTTTTCTATAATCGAAACATGTGCCAGAGTAAGTTTGTGACAGCCACTTATACTGGCAATTTGGAGCAAATGATTGAATTATTGAGTTCAGGATGTGCTGATGTTGATGGTGCAGCCAATGATGATTGGACTCCGTTAACCATTGCGGCTAGAGAGGGGAATGTTGAAGTTATAAAATGGCTTATCATTAATCATGCAGATGTAAATAAGAAAGAAGGAGGTGGTAGTACTCCACTAGATTGGGCGATGGATAGAGTAGAGCAAAATCCATCGAAAGAAAATGAGGAAGTTGTGAGATATTTGAAATCTATTGGTGCAGTTGCTACGCGTTACTAATTATGAAGCGCCAATAGCATAATCTGTCACAAAGACCAAAAAGGCTTCTTCGGAAGCCTTTTTGGTGTGCTTCATTCCCCCATCAATAAACCAGACTGAGAATATAGCTTGGCGAGGACGAGCGCGAAGTCGAGGCGCAGCCTTGCCCGTTTGAAGATCGCCCAACGTTGGCGGATTTCCACGGCGAAGTTGAACAGCGTTATAGCGCGTATGTCGCGCCGCCTGAGCCGACCTTGCAACACGCCGATGCGACCAAGACGATGGTGAAGGAATGGCGCGAAGTGCCGCGCACGACCTTGTGCGTGCAGGCGCGGGAAGGGCGTTTGTATGTGTTCCTGCCGCCGTTGCATTTCTTGGAGCATTATCTGGATTTGGTGGCGACGCTGGAAACCACCGCTGCTGAATTGAAGATGCCGATTTTGCTGGAAGGCTACGAGCCGCCGTCTGATCCGCGTTTGAAGTCGTTCAAGGTCACGCCTGATCCGGGTGTTATCGAGGTGAATATTCACCCGGCGACGACGTGGAAGGAACTGGTTCAGAATACTGAGTTGCTGTACGAAGAGGCGCGGTTGTCGCGGCTGGGTGCGGAAAAATTCATGCTGGATGGGCGGCATACTGGCACGGGTGGCGGCAATCACGTCACGCTGGGTGCGGCTACCCCTAGCGATAGCCCGTTCTTGCGTCAACCGGATGTGTTGCGCAGTTTGTTGACGTTCTGGCAGCACCATCCGGCACTGTCTTATCTGTTCTCTGGCATGTTCTTGGGCCCGACCAGCCAAGCGCCACGGGTGGATGAGGCGCGGGATGAGAGTTTGTATGAGCTGGAAATCGCATTCCAGCAAATGCCGAGCGGACACAATGATCAGCCGTGGTTGGTTGACCGTTTGTTGCGTAACTTGCTGATTGATATTACCGGGAATACGCATCGGGCGGAGTTCTGCATCGACAAGCTGTATTCGCCGGATTCTTTCAGCGGTCGCCAAGGGCTGCTGGAATTCCGTGGCTTTGAAATGCCGCCTCATGCGCGGATGTCGTTGGTGCAGATGTTGCTGATTCGTACCCTGATGGTGCGTTTCTGGAACACGCCGTATGCGCATCGGCTGGTGCGTTGGGGGACGGCGTTGCACGACCGTTTCATGTTGCCGCATTACGTGTGGGAAGACATGAAGGATGTGTGCGCGGACTTGCAGGCGGCGGGTTATCCGTTCCAGTTGGAATGGTTGGCTCCGTTCCACGAGTTCCGTTTCCCGGTGTATGGGCGCGTGCAATATTGCGGCATTGAGCTGGAATTGCGGGCAGCGTTAGAGCCGTGGAATGTGTTGGGTGAAGAGCTGAGCAGTCAGGGCACGGCACGTTTCGTGGATTCGTCGCTGGAACGGGTGCAGGTGAAAATCAATGGCTTGACCGATTCACGCTATGTGGTTGCCTGTAATGGGCGGCGTGTGCCGATGAAGGCTACGGGCGTGAAGGGTGAATATGTCGCTGGGGTGCGTTTCCGCGCTTGGCAGCCGCCTTCCGCGTTGCATCCGACGATTGGGATTCATGCGCCGCTGGTGTTTGACATTATTGATACCTGGAATGGGCGTTCGGTGGGTGGTTGCACTTACCATGTGTCGCATCCGGGCGGGCGCAATTCCGAGATCTTCCCGGTGAATGCGTATGAGGCTGAAAGCCGCCGCTTCTCGCGTTTCCGTGAGGAGCATACACCGGGCGTGATTGAGCCGAAGTTTTTGTCGGAAGCCACGCGGGCGTTCTATGAGCATGGGGCGAAGCCGCAGCCGATGAGTCCGCCGCCGGAAGAGGTGAATGCGGATTATCCGTATACGCTGGATTTGCGGCGGGGGTAGAAACCCCCTCCTTTCCCCCATCCCCGACCCTTCCCCCGCCCCTTCGACTACGCTCAGGGAGCGGGGGTGAAGGGCGTAAGCATCAACTCCGTCATACCTGCCAGTACCGCCTATCCGCACAAATCAGCATTAAAAAATAAAATCAATTCAAAAATACTAATAATATATATTGATTTTTTTTTTTGTCATGCCCGTAAAATGCCCGTCTATCGAAATAACTAATCCATAGGGGCTACACCATGATCTCACGCCGACTACTCGCCACTGCGGTACTGACCGCGCTCGCCACTACTGCCTGTAATGACAATAATAACAATGGTTTAAACTCAAACGACACCAATGCAACCAAGGTTGCCAGCCGTTACTACCTTGCGCCAGAAGTGGCAGGAAACAGCGCATCCATTAATGGTGTTGATGTTTCCACAGGAAAAATAACGTATGACACAAATGACATAAATACCAGCCAATTGGCATTATCCCGCCAATATTCCTCCGCAGGCGTAAGCCCTGACGCATTAGGCGGTTGGCAGCACAACTACAGCAGCAGCCTCGATGCAGGCGGCATCTCTACCACCGAATGGCAAGGCGCAAAAAGCCCCGAATACCCCGATGCTGAAACCGCCTGCGAATCTGGCTGGCAGCAAATCAGCAGCAGTGCCTACAACGGGCAACTGCAAACCGCTGATGCGGTGTTCAACGCGGGCTTGTGCGAACTCAAACTCAACGGCACAACTGTAGCCCGCCTGCCCGTGCAAGGCAGCGACGGCAACAGCAGCTACCCCGTCCATATCCTCACCCGTGCCGACGGTAGCCGCATCACTTTCTACGAACAAAACGGTGAATGGGCAACCACCACCCGCGAACCTTACCAATTGGAATCGACCGCCAGCGGCTGGAACGTCACCACGCCTGACGGCAGTGTGGAAAGCTACAACCTTGCAGGCAAACTCGATAGCATCACCAGCCCACAAGGGCAAACCACTACCCTCAGTTACTACGCTTCGACTTCGCTCAGCGCGGGGCAACTGGAAACCGTCACCAGCCCATTCGGTCAAACCCTCACCTTCAGCTACACCGACGGCAAATTGAGTGAAGCTAAAAGTGCCGCAGGCACGACCACTTACATCTACGGAACAGATGGAAAACTGTCACAAGTTACACTCCCCGACGGCGCTACCCACAGCTACACCTACACCGACGGCAAGCTCGACAGCATCACCGACGCAACAGGCGCAGTGGTTGCCCGTTACACTTATGATCAAGAAGGGCGCGTCACCCACACCGAAGCCGCCGCTGGCACACAAGCCCGCGCCTTCGCTTACAATGGCGCAGAAACCAACGTCACCGACGTAGCCAATAACACTACCGACAGCTACGCCCACCGCATTATCCAAAGCCTCGCACGGGCAACCCGCAGTACCGACAGCGCAGGCGCAGTGGAAACCACCGAATACGACACCAACGGCTACCCCACCAAAACCGTGGACAAAAACGGCTTAATCACCCTGACCACATGGAACGCCCGTGGCTTACCCGAATCCACCACCACCGCAGCAGGCACAGCCCAAGCCCGTACCACGGTAACGGAATGGCATCCCCAATTCCGCAAACCCAGCAAACAAGTCGAAGCGGGCAACGTCACGCTGTACGAATACGACAATGAAGGCAATCTCACCAACAAAACGGTCGGCAGCCCCACAGCCGCCACCAACCGCCTTTCCGCCCGTGGAGCCGTTACCCAGCTACAAGCGATGCGCAGCCTCAGCAGCCGAGCCGCCCTCAAATCCGCAGGCTACGAAGTCCAAGAAAGTACCATTGCCTACAACAGTGCAGGGCAACCCACGGAAACCATTGCCCCGAATGGTGCTGTCACCAGCTACGACTACGACAATCAGGGCAACCAGATCACCGTTACCAACGCCCTCAACCACACCAGCAAAACACTGGAATATGACGCTGCTGGTCGCGCCCTCAAAACCCAAGACGAAAATGGTCTGGTCACCACCAACGTCTATGATGTTGCTGGACGCTTGACAAACAGCAACACCAACGGACAAACCACCAGCTACGCTTACGACGTGGCAGGTCGCCAAACCCAAACGACTTACTCGGATGGCAGCACCAGCACCACAGCTTACGACAACGCAGGTAACACCGCCAGCACCACTGACGCGCAAGGCACTGCCACCACCTACACTTACGACAGCAACGGCAACCAGCTAACCGAAAGCCTCACCGATGCGTCAGGCAACACCCGCCAAACCAGCCGCAGCGACTACAACGCCCAGAACCAACTGGAAAAGTCCACCGATGCCGATAGCAACGTGACCACCTACGGCTACGACAAGGCAGGCAACCAAACCAGCGTCACCGATGCCCAAGGGCGCGTGATCACCCACGAATACGATCCACAGAACCGTCTGGTCAAAACTACCAATCCCGCAGGCGGCGTGACCCAATACGCTTACGATACCGAAGGCAACCGGACTATGGTTATCGCTGCGAATGGTGCAAGCACCAGCTACGCCTACGATAACTTCAAGCGTATGACAGGTGAAACTAGCCCTGACAGAGGCAACACCACCTATACCCACGACATCAGTGGCAACCCCAAAACCAGCACCGATGCCAACGGCAACACAGCCACCCATGACTACGACCTGCTCAACCGCAAGGTCAAAACGACGTGGCAGAATGGCAGCATCGCCACTTGGGACTATGACAATTGCACCAATGGTATTGGCAGGCTTTGCACCCTCACCGATGGCAGCGGCAGCACTACTTACAGCTATGACAAAGAAGGGCGCATCACTCAGAAAACCCAGACCATCGGCAGTGCTACCCTGACCCACCGCTACGCCTACACCGCTGACAGCAAGCTGCAAAGCGAAACCCTCCCCAGTGGTACAACTATTGGCTACACTTACCAGCAAGATAAACTCGCTGGGATAAGCATCAATGGGCAAACAACGTACATGAGCAACATCCGCTACACCGCCGCAGGGCAGGTGGCAAGCTGGCAATGGGCGGACGGCACGACCTACCAGAAAACCTACGATGCCAACAACAGGCTAAAGACTTTCCCATTGGGCAACACCGTTCGTACCCTCAGCTATGACTCGGTAGGCAACATTACAGGTTGGGATGACAACGGCGATGCCGCCAAAACCAAGCACTTCAGCTACGATTTGCTCGACCGCTTGGACGGCTACACCGCCGCGAATGAGGCGCAAGCCTTCCAGTACGACCCCAACGGCAACCGCACCGCGAAAATTGACAACGGCAATACCACCGCTTACGCACTCCAGCCCAACAGCAATCGCCTGACCCAGATCGGCAGCACTGCCCAAACGCAAGATGCCAACGGCAACCTGCTCAATGATGGCACACACGTTTACACCTACAACGCGCAGAACCGCCTTGCCAGTGTGGACGGCACAACCGCTTACACTTACAACGCTGATGACCAACGGGTGAAGAAAACCACCCCAACGGGAACGACCCTGTACGCATGGGACAACGACCAGATTATCGGTGAATACAGCCAAACCAACCAAAACGGCACAGCAGCACAGGCAACCGAAACGGTTTACTTCGGCAACACACCCGTAGCAGTCATCCAGAACGGTAATGTTTACCGTATTTATGCCGACCAGATTGAGACCCCTCGTATCATCACCGATGCCAGCGGCAAAACCATCTGGGCATGGGACAGCAAGCCGTTTGGTGAAACTGCACCCAACGAAGACCCTGACAAAGATGGCTTAGCACTCCATTACAACCAACGTTTCCCCGGACAGACCTTCGATGCCGAAACTAGGTTGCATTACAACTTCCATCGTGACTACAACCCGGCAACTGGGCGATACGTGCAGAGTGACCCGATTGGGTTGGATGGGGGGATGAACTCGTTGACCTATGCCTATGGAAATACTCTTATCGGTATAGATAAGTTAGGTTTAATGGTCAGTGCAGTTATGGATAAAAATGCTCGGTTATTACGAGTGGTAGATATAAATAATCCACGCAAAAGCACTACCGTCTTAGCCTTTTCAGGAGGGCAGATTTTTGGTAATGGACAAATAATATCGCCAGGCATTAAACCTGAACAAAGGTCTGCGCCAAATGGGAGTTACTTCATAACTGAGGATGTAGGTTTGCCTAATGTTAATCATCAAGGTTGGTTTGGATTGCTGGCCAGTGATGGGCGGATAGATGATTATGTTTACGAAAATGGAGAGAGGAGATCAGGGATACGCTTACATCCAGGCAGTGTCAGTCATGGCTGTGTAACGGTAGTTGTAGATCCTAGGCGCGGCGGCTCGGGAAATTGGTCTGGTGTTAGTAATATTGTTTCTTCTACCGGTATTGGAAGTGTTGATTTTATTACTGGGCCTTATTTCTGGAGTTCAAAACGTAAAGTCAGACATTATGGTTATTTAACAATAAGATGAGGTGATTTTAAATGCTTAGGTTTCTTAATTTAACATTAATGTTCGTTGCTTTTTTAGGAATATTGTCGATGGCATTAATTGTATTGTATTTGGAGTGGGATATAATTCTGTGAAAAAGACGTGGATTATTGTTGGTGTGATTTACATGTTATTTACATGTTATTTTTTTGTCAAAATTTATATGGGGGTTTTTATCCCGGCAAGCCATGTCAACAATGAAAATGTTCGGGATGCGGTTAAGCAAGTATTGTTAGATGATTTTAAGGTTTCAGCTTTTGGAGGATATGTGGATTATGAAAATATCAAACAAACCAGCAAAAAATTATCTATTGAAGAACGTAAAGAATTTTTTAAAGCGATAAGGCTTTATTCGGATGAATTGGAGACTTCATCAGAGTTTCAAACCATGCTTGATTTGATTGAAAACGATGGAAATTTCTAAAAAATCGACAAATTTTGGCGTGAGAGGGTGACGTAAAATAATCGGAAACGTCTCCCAATTGGCAAATCCTGATAGATAGATCATAACCATCACAAACCAAAAAGGCTTCCTAGTTCCTAGGAAGCCTTTTTGCTGTGTTTCATTCCCCAATCAACATGTGAGAATAATCGGAAACGTATCCCGATTATTGATGAATAGTTTGGCGTGGACGGCTGAAGACGAGCGGGAAGTCGAGGCGCAGCCTTGCCCGTTTGAAGATCGCCCAAAGTTGGCGGATTTCCACGGCGAAGTCGAGCAGCGTTACAGCGCGTATGTCGCGCCACCTGAGCCGACTTTGCAACACGCCGATGCGACCAAGACGATGGTGAAGGAATGGCGCGAAGTGCCGCGTACTACGTTGTGCGTGCAGGCGCGGGAAGGGCGTTTGTATGTGTTCCTGCCGCCGTTGCATTTCTTGGAGCATTATCTGGATTTGGTGGCGACGCTGGAAACCACCGCTGCTGAATTGAAGATGCCGATTTTGTTGGAAGGCTACGAGCCGCCGTCTGATCCGCGTTTGAAGTCGTTCAAGGTCACGCCTGATCCGGGTGTTATCGAGGTGAATATTCACCCGGCGACGACGTGGAAGGAACTGGTTCAGAATACTGAGTTGCTGTACGAAGAGGCGCGGTTGTCGCGGCTGGGTGCGGAAAAATTCATGCTGGATGGGCGGCATACTGGCACGGGTGGCGGCAATCACGTCACGCTGGGTGCGGCTACCCCTAGCGATAGCCCGTTCTTGCGTCAACCGGATGTGTTGCGCAGTTTGTTGACGTTCTGGCAGCACCATCCGGCACTGTCTTATCTGTTCTCTGGCATGTTCTTGGGCCCGACCAGCCAAGCGCCACGGGTGGATGAGGCGCGGGATGAGAGTTTGTATGAGCTGGAAATCGCATTCCAGCAAATGCCGAGCGGACACAATGATCAGCCGTGGTTGGTTGACCGTTTGTTGCGTAACTTGCTGATTGATATTACCGGGAATACGCATCGGGCGGAGTTCTGCATCGACAAGCTGTATTCGCCGGATTCTTTCAGCGGTCGCCAAGGGCTGCTGGAATTCCGTGGCTTTGAAATGCCGCCTCATGCGCGGATGTCGTTGGTGCAGATGTTGCTGATTCGTACCCTGATGGTGCGTTTCTGGAACACGCCGTATGCGCATCGGCTGGTGCGTTGGGGGACGGCGTTGCACGACCGTTTCATGTTGCCGCATTACGTGTGGGAAGACATGAAGGATGTGTGCGCGGACTTGCAGGCGGCGGGTTATCCGTTCCAGTTGGAATGGTTGGCTCCGTTCCACGAGTTCCGTTTCCCGGTGTATGGGCGCGTGCAATATTGCGGCATTGAGCTGGAATTGCGGGCGGCGTTAGAGCCGTGGAATGTGTTGGGCGAGGAATTGAGTAGCCAAGGCACGGCGCGGTTTGTGGATTCGTCGCTGGAACGGGTGCAGGTGAAAATCAATGGCTTGACCGATTCGCGCTACGTGGTGGCGTGTAATGGGCGGCGTGTGCCGATGAAGGCTACGGGCGTGAAGGGTGAATATGTCGCTGGGGTGCGTTTCCGCGCTTGGCAGCCGCCTTCCGCGTTGCATCCGACGATTGGGATTCATGCGCCGCTGGTGTTTGACATTATTGATACCTGGAATGGGCGTTCGGTGGGTGGTTGCACTTACCATGTGTCGCATCCGGGCGGGCGCAATTCCGAGATCTTCCCGGTGAATGCGTATGAGGCTGAAAGCCGCCGCTTCTCGCGTTTCCGTGAGGAGCATACACCGGGCGTGATTGAGCCGAAGTTTTTGTCGGAAGCCACGCGGGCGTTCTATGAGCATGGGGCGAAGCCGCAGCCGATGAGTCCGCCGCCGGAAGAGGTGAATGCGGATTATCCGTATACGCTGGATTTGCGGCGGGGGTAATATACCATCGGCAATTGAGTTCTCGGTTTCGATATTTTTCACGATCAATTAATTATTAATGACTTGTGGATTTTCGGGAAACCGAATTTTCATTTACCGATGGTATAAACTCCGAAGCGGGGCTGCCTAGTGCAGCCTTTTTGCTGTCTGGGAAAAAGGTTCATTCAATAATAAAAAAATAATTAAAAATATTTATTGATTTTTTTTTTTATCATGTCGATAAAATGCCCGCCTATCGAAATAACTAATCAATAGGGGCTACACCATGATCTCACGCCGACTACTCGCAACTGCGGTACTGACCGCGCTCGCCACTACTGCCTGTAATGACAATGGTTTAAACTCAAGCGACACCAATGCAATCAAGGTTGCCAGCCGTTACTATCTTGCGCCAGAAGTGGCAGGAAACAGCGCATCCATTAGCGGCGTTGATGTCTCTACAGGAAAGATAACGTATGCTGCAAGTGACATAAATACCAGTCAATTGGCATTATCCCGCCAATTTTCCTCCGCAGGCGTAAGCCCCGACGCATTAGGCGGTTGGCAGCACAACTACAGCAGTAGCCTCGATGCTGGCGGCATTCCCGTCACCGAATGGCAAGGCGCAAAAAGCACTGAATACCCCGATGCGGCGACAGCCTGCGAATCCGGTTGGCAGCAAATCAGCGACACTGCCTACAACGGTCAACTACAAACCGCTGATGCAGTGTTCAACGCTGGGTTATGTGAACTGCAACTCAACGGTACAACCGTCGCCCGCCTGCCCGTGCAAGGCAGCGACGGCAACAGCAGCTACCCCGTCCACATCCTCACCCGAAGCGATGGCAGCCGCATCACTTTCTACGAACAAAACGGTGAATGGGCAACCACCACCCGCGAACCTTACCAATTGGAATCGACCGCCAGCGGCTGGAACGTCACCACCCCTGACGGCAGTGTGGAAAGCTACAACCTTGCAGGCAAACTCGATAGCATCACCAACCCACAAGGGCAAACCACCACCCTCAGCTACAACAGCTCTGGGCAACTGGAAAAAGTCACCAGCCCCTTCGGTCAAACCCTCACCTTCGGTTACACCGACGGCAAATTGAGTGAAGCCAAAAGTGCCGCAGGCACGACCGCCTATGCATACGGTGCAGATGGCAAACTGTCACAAGTTACCCTCCCCGACGGTGGCACTCAGAGTTACAGCTACACCGCCGACAGTAAGCTCGACAGGATCACCGACGCAACGGGTGCAGTCATTGCCCGTTACACCTACGACAACGAAGGGCGCGTTACCCACACCGAAGCCGCCGCAGGCACACAAGTCCGTGCTTTTGCCTACAACAGCACAGAAACCAGCGTTACCGACGTAGCCAATAACACCACCGACACCTACGCCCACAGCATCATCCAAGGTTTGGCACGGGCAACCCGCAGCACCGACAGCGCGGGTGCAACCGACACCACCGAATACGATGCCAACGGCTACCCCGTGAAAAGTGTGGACAAAAACGGTCTTATCACGCTGACCACATGGAACGCCCGTGGCTTGCCTGAATCGACCACTACCGCAGCAGGCACAGCGCAAGCCCGCACCACCGTAACGGAATGGCATCCCCAATTCCGTAAGCCCAGCAAGCAGGGTACGGCAGGCATGGTCACGCTGTACGAATACGACACTGACGGCAAACTCACCAATACCACCACAGGCAGCCCAGCAGCTACCGCCAGCCGGATGTCCGCCCGAAGTGCCACCACCCAGCTACAAGCGATGCGCAGCATCAGCAGCCGCGCCCAACTCAAATCCGCAGGCTACGAAGTCCAAAAAATCACCATTGTCTACAACAGCGCAGGGCAACCCACGACCACTATTGCCCCGAACAGTGCTATTACCACTTACGATTATGACACCGCAGGCAACCAGACCAGCGTCACCAACGCCCTTAACCAAAGCAGCAAAACGTTGGAATACGATGCCGCCGGACGCGCCCTTAAAACCCAAGATGAAAACGGTTTGACTACCACCAACGTCTACGATGTTGCCGGACGTTTGACCAATAGCACAACCAACGGGCAAACCACTACCTACGCCTACGACGAGGCAGGTCGCCAAACCAAAACCACTAATGCCGACAGCAGCACCAATACCACCGCTTATGATGCAGCAGGCAACACCTCCAGCACCACCGACGCTCAAGGTACAAGCACCAGCTATACCTACGACAGCAACGGCAACCAATTGACCGAAACGCTCACCGATACCAGCGGCAACACCCGCCAAACTAGCCGCCGCGACTACAACGCCCTAAACCAACTGGAAAAATCCACCGACGCCGACGGCAACACCACCGTTTACGGCTACGACAAGGCAGGCAATCAGACTACTGTTACCGATGCCCAAGGGCGCGTGACTACCAACGAATATGACCCACAAAACCGTCTGGTCAAAACCACTGATCCCGCAGGAGGCGTGACCCAATACGCTTATGATGCAGAGGGCAACCGTACCACAGTCATTGCCGCCAACGGTGCAACCACCAGCTACGCCTACGACAACTTCAAGCGTATGACAGGTGAAATCAGCCCCGACCGTGGCAATACCACCAACACTTACGACATCAGCGGCAACCCCAAAACCAGCACCGATGCCAACGGCAACACAGCCACCCACGATTATGACCTGCTCAACCGCAAGGTCAAAACGACGTGGCAGGATGGCAGCACCGCCACTTGGGACTACGACAATTGCACCAACGGTATCGGCAGGCTCTGTACCCTCACTGACGGCAGCGGCAGCACCACTTACCAATATGACACCGAAGGCAGAACCACCCGCAAGGAACAAACCATCGGCAACGCGGTCTTAGCACATAGCTACGCCTACACCAGCGATGGCAAGCTGCAAAGCGAAATTCTCCCCAGTGGTGCAAATGTTGGCTATACTTACACCCAAGACAAACTGACTGGGATCAGTCTCAATGGGCAAGCGTACATGAGCAACATCCGCTACGCCGCCGCAGGGCAGGTGGCAAGCTGGCAATGGGCGGATGGCACAACCTACCAGAAAACCTACGATGCCAACAACAGGCTAAAAACCTTCCCGCTCGGTGGCACTGTCCGCACCCTCAGCTATGACGCAACAGGCAACATCACAGGTTGGGACGACAACGGCGATGCCGCCAAAGCCAAGCACTTCAGCTACGACTTGCTCGACCGACTGGACGGCTACACTGCCGCCAACGAAGCGCAAGCGTTCCAATATGACTCCAACGGCAACCGCACCGCCAAGATCGACAACGGCAATACCACCGCTTACGGACTCCAACCCAACAGCAACCGCCTGACCCAAATCGGCAGTACCACCCAGATCCAAGACGCGAACGGCAACCTGCTCAACGATGGCTTACACAGCTACACCTACAACGCCCAAAACCGTCTTGCTAGTGTGGATGGCACAACGGTTTACAGCTACAACGCCGACGACCAGCGGGTAAAGAAAACCACCCCAACGGGAACGACCCTGTACGCATGGGACAACGACCGGATTATCGGTGAATACAGCCAAACTAACCAAACTGGCACAGCAGCACAGTCAACCGAAACCGTCTACTTCGGCAACACGCCCGTAGCAGTCATCCAGAACGGTAATGTTTACCGTATTTATGCCGACCAGATTGATACCCCACGTATCATCACCGATGCCAGCGGCAAAACCGTCTGGGCATGGGACAGCAAGCCGTTTGGTGAAACCGCTCCCAACGAAGACCCCGACAAGGACGGCTTGAGCCTGCACTACAGCCAACGTTTCCCCGGTCAGACTTTTGATGCTGAAACCGGACTGCATTACAACTTTCACCGTGACTACAACCCAGCAACGGGACGGTATGTGCAGAGTGACCCGATTGGGTTAGGGGGAGGAGAAAACAGCTATAGCTACGCCGGACTCAATACTCTTATCGGTTCTGACCTGTTAGGACAATTTACCATTTATATTGGCGGCGGTGGAGAGTCATGGCTTACCCAGATTGTGCTGAATTTTGCAAAAGGAATGGATCGTAAGACTAGTGCTTATTTCCATCACTATACGCCAAATAGTACGATCAAGAATTATATTAACAAGGTGAAAGCTAAGTGCCCAAGAGAGCAAATTGTTATGGTAGGGCATAGCTGGGGAGGAGATACTGCAACGGAATTTGCCTTGCAGTACCCCGGTACAGTCAGTACGCTAATTACCGCTGACCCTGTGGGTTGGTGGCATCCGACTCGGCGTGTACCTGTGAATTATTGGCTGAATTTGGATGCACAGCCAACAGGTGCTTGGTCTTCAGGAGATCGTGTTGCGTGGGCGGGTAGTGAGTGGGGTGGTTCGATGAATGGTGTCGCTGATAGCTATTATCCAATGCGTGGATTACATCATGAAGATTTTCCGCAAATGATGGGGGCTTGGGGATGGCGCAGTCCAGCAACAAGTATTCTTGATCGTAGCCGTAGCTCAGGTTGCACAAATAGCAGTTTTGGTACTGGTGTTAGCTACCAATGAAAAAAATACAACACCTTTTTCTGTTGATAATAACGCTATCATTAACAGCTTGCATTTCTGGCACTCCTGTTAAATTGGAGCTGGAAAACGTTTCTGCGATAAATATTGTTGAAATAAATAAGTTGGTTGGAAATTTGCGTCAGAATACGCCGATCAGACTACCACCGGGCGTGAGCAATCAAAATAAGTTCATAGCTGTTGATTTTAGGACAAACGTTGATCTTGACGATGAAAGCCAATCTGGATTGGGATCGCACTCTTTCGAGTGGAGTCGAGGTTGCCATTATAATCGTGGTGGTGTTAGTGCGGACTGGATGCCTATCTCTTTACTATATGGTGCGCTGCAAAAAGATGCTTTCCACTATACAAATTTTATAGTTGTAGATTATGAAGATTCATCGTCAGAAGATAAGCGTTATGCTTATAATTTAATCAATAACCCTGAAGATTTGTGTGTGAGGCATAGAATTAGTGAAATGTTTTCAGGAACACGCGAATCGAATATTTTATTGATTCCAAAGCAAAAAATTGACGATTTGTTTTGATGTGAAAAAGGTTTCCTATGAGATGTCAAGTCTCGATAGATCGTAAACCAGCAAAAAACAAAAAGGCTTCCTCGGAAGCCTTTTTGCCGTCTAGCCACCTTGTATATGTTGGATGGACGGCATACTGGCACGGGCGGCGGTAATCACGTCACGCTGGGTGCGGCTACGCCGAGCGATAGTCCGTTCTTGCGCCAGCCGGATGTCTTGCGCAGTTTGTTGACGTTCTGGCAGCACCATCCAGCGCTGTCTTACCTGTTCTCTGGCATGTTCTTGGGGCCAACCAGCCAAGCACCACGGGTGGATGAGGCGCGGGATGAGAGTTTGTATGAGCTGGAAATCGCGTTCCAGCAAATGCCGAGCGGACACAATGATCAGCCGTGGTTGGTTGACCGTTTGTTGCGCAACTTGCTGATTGATATTACGGGCAATACGCATCGGGCGGAGTTCTGCATCGACAAGCTGTATTCGCCGGATTCTTTCAGTGGTCGCCAAGGCTTGCTGGAATTCCGTGGCTTTGAAATGCCACCTCATGCGCGGATGTCGTTGGTACAGATGTTGCTGATTCGTACCCTGATGGTGCGTTTCTGGAATACGCCGTATGCGCATCGGCTGGTGCGTTGGGGCACTGCGTTGCACGACCGTTTCATGTTGCCGCATTACGTGTGGGAAGACATGAAGGATGTGTGCGCGGACTTGCAGGCGGCGGGTTATCCGTTCCAGTTGGAATGGTTGGCTCCGTTCCACGAGTTCCGTTTTCCGGTGTATGGGCGCGTGCAATATTGCGGCATTGAGCTGGAATTGCGGGCGGCGTTAGAGCCGTGGAATGTGTTGGGTGAAGAGCTGAGCAGTCAGGGCACGGCACGTTTCGTGGATTCGTCGCTGGAACGGGTGCAGGTGAAAATCAATGGCTTGACCGATTCACGCTATGTGGTTTCCTGCAATGGGCGGCGCGTGCCGATGAAGGCTACTGGTGTGAAGGGTGAGTATGTGGCTGGGGTGCGGTTCCGCGCTTGGCAGCCGCCTTCCGCGTTGCATCCGACCATTGGGATTCATGCGCCGTTGGTGTTCGACATTATTGATACGTGGAATGGGCGTTCGGTGGGTGGGTGTACTTACCATGTGTCGCATCCGGGCGGGCGCAATTCCGAGATCTTCCCGGTGAATGCGTATGAGGCTGAAAGTCGGCGCTTCTCGCGCTTCCGTGAGGAACATACGCCGGGTGTGATTGAGCCTAAATTCTTGTCGGAAGCCACGCGGGCGTTCTATGAGCATGGGGCGAAACCGCAGCCGATGAGTCCACCGCCGGAAGAGGTGAATGCGGATTATCCGTATACGTTGGATTTGCGGCGGGGGTAATATACCATCGGCAATTGAGTTCTCGGTTTCGATATTTTTCACGATCAATTAATTATTAATGACTTGTGGATTTTCGGGAAACCGAATTTTCATTTACCGATGGTATAAACTCCGAAGCGGGGCTGCCTAGTGCAGCCTTTTTGCTGTCTGGGAAAAAGGTTCATTCAATAATAAAAAAATAATTAAAAATATTTATTGATTTTTTTTTTATCATGTCGATAAAATGCCCGCCTATCGAAATAACTAATCAATAGGGGCTACACCATGATCTCACGCCGACTACTCGCAACTGCGGTACTGACCGCGCTCGCCACTACTGCCTGTAATGACAATGGTTTAAACTCAAGCGACACCAATGCAATCAAGGTTGCCAGCCGTTACTATCTTGCGCCAGAAGTGGCAGGAAACAGCGCATCCATTAGCGGCGTTGATGTCTCTACAGGAAAGATAACGTATGCTGCAAGTGACATAAATACCAGTCAATTGGCATTATCCCGCCAATTTTCCTCCGCAGGCGTAAGCCCTGACGCATTAGGCGGTTGGCTGCACAATTACAGCAGCAGCCTCGATGCTGGCGGCATTCCCACCACCGAATGGCAAGGCACAAAAAGTACCGAATACCCCGATGCTGAAACCGCTTGCGAATCCGGTTGGCAGCAAATTAGCAGCACTGCCTACAACGGGCAATTGCAAACTGCCCAATCGGTAGGGCAATCGCATTAAAACGCTCTTGACAAAACCACCTTAAGGTTGTTCCCTGTCAGGCTTTTGGTAGCCCCATGAAACTCCGCCCAACGGCTTCGATAGTCGAGCATTTTGCCTCAATTCCTGACCCACGCATGGATCGTCGCAAACGGCACAAACTGAGCGATATTTTCTTCATCACCCTGTGTGCGGTGATTTGCGGCGCGGATGACTGGGCATCTATCGAACAGTTTGGCAGGGCCAAAGAAAAGTGGTTCACCCGCGTACTGGATTTGAAGCATGGCATCCCGTCACACGACACGTTTGGGCGGGTTTTTGCACTGATCGACACCCAGAAGTTCAGTGAATGTTTTAGCCGTTGGGTGGCTGACTTGTGTGACCTTAGTGAGGGTGAGATCATTGCCATTGATGGCAAATGCCTGCGCCGCAGCCTTGATAGCGCATCCGATAAAGCCGCCATTTACATGGTCAGTGCTTGGGCAACCAAGAACCAGTTAGTGCTGGGTCAACAACGGGTGGATGACAAGTCCAATGAAATTACCGCAATCCCCAAGTTATTGATGCAGCTTAATATCACGGGTGCAGTGGTGACGCTGGACGCGATGGGATGCCAAACGGCGATTGCCCAACAGATCGTGGATAAGGACGCAGATTACCTGCTCAGCCTCAAGGGCAACCAAGGCACATTGCATCAGGATGTGAAACTGTTCTTTGAATCCGCCAACACTTGTCCACCGATTGGGCACACCAGTTATGACGGCGGGCATGGGCGTATTGAAACCCGTATCGTGCGGGCTACCTCAGACATCAAGTGGTTAAAGAAAGACCATCCCCATTGGGCTAAGCTCACCAGCATCATTGCTGTCACCGCCATCCGCGAATGCAAGGACAAAACCACAGAGGAAACCCGTTACTTCATCAGCAGCATGGATGCCTCCAACCCCGAACGTTTGGGGCAAATCGTGCGGGCGCATTGGGGCATCGAGAACAACCTGCACTGGGTGTTGGACTATGCTTTCCGCGAAGATGACCAACGGATGCGTTCCGGCAACGGCGATGCCAACATGGCGGTTGTCCGGCATATTGCCCTCAACTTGGTCAAAACCGAGAAAACCGTCAAGCTCGGTGTGAAAAACAAGCGCCTCAACGCAGGCTGGGATGAGGACTATCTGCTAAAAATCGTCACAGGCAGACCGGGGGCTACTAAGCCTAAAACCTAGGGTCTTGTAAAACAAGATATTTTTAATGCGATTGCCCTGGCCCAATCGGTGTTCAACGCGGGCTTATGCGAACTCAAACTTAACGGCACAACCGTAGCCCGTCTGCCTGTACAAGGCAGCGACGGCAACAGCAGTTACCCCATCCACATCCTCACCCGAAGCGATGGCAGCCGCATCACCTTCTACGAACAAAACGGTGAATGGGCAACCACCACCCGCGAACCCTACCAACTGGCATCCACCGCCAACGGCTGGAACGTCACCACGCCTGATGGCAGCGTAGAAAGCTACAACCTCGCAGGCAAGCCCGACAGCATCACCAACCCACAAGGGCAAACCACTACCCTCAGCTACAACAGCGCAGGGCAACTGCAAACCGTCACCAGCCCCTTCGGACAAACCCTGACTTTCAGCTACACCGATGGTAAATTGAGTGAAGCTAAAAGTGCCGCAGGCACGACCACTTACGCCTACGGCGCAGACGGCAAACTGTCACAAGTCATGCTCCCCGACGGCGCTACCCACAGCTACACCTACATCGACGGCAAGCTCGACAGCATCACCGACGCAACAGGCGCAGTGGTTGCCCGTTACACCTACGACACCGAAGGGCGCGTTACCCACACCGAAGCAGCGGCTGGCACACAAGCCCGTGCCTTCGCCTACAACGGCGCAGAAACCAGCGTCACTGATGTTGTCAATAACACCACCGACACCTACGCCCACAGCATTATCCAAAGTTTGGCACGGGCAACCCGCAGCACCGACAGCACAGGTGCAACCGACACCACCGAATACGACGCGAACGGCTACCTCATCAAAACGGTGGACAAAAACGGCTTAATCACCCTGACCACATGGAACGCCCGTGGTCTTCCCGAATCCACCACCACCGCCGCAGGCACAGCCCAAGCCCGCACCACGGTAACGGAATGGCATCCCCAATTCCGCAAACCCAGCAAACAAGTCGAAGCGGGCAACGTCACGCTGTACGAATACGACAATGACGGCAAACTGACCAACACCACAGCAGGTAGCCCCGTTGCCACCGCCAGCCGGATGTCCGCGAGAAGTGCCACTACCCAGCTACAAGCGATGCGTAGCATTAGCAGCCGCGCCCAACTCAAAGCCGCAGGCTACGAAGTCCAAGAAAGCACCATTGCCTACAACAGTGCAGGGCAACCCACGGAAACTATCGCCCCGAACGGTGCTGTCACCAGTTACGACTACGACAATCAGGGCAACCAAACCAGCATCACCAACGTCCTCAACCACACCAGCAAAACACTGGAATATGACGCTGCTGGTCGCGCCCTCAAAACCCAAGACGAAAACGGGCTGACCACCACCAACGTCTACGACATCGCCGGACGCTTGACCAGCAGCACTACCGACGGGCAAACCACCGTCTACGCCTACGATGCCGCAGGTCGCCAAACCCAAACCACCTACCCCGACGGCAGCACCAGTACCACCGCTTACAACAACGCAGGTAACACAGCCAGTACCACCGACGCGCAAGGTACTGCCACTACCTACACTTACGATAGCAACGGCAACCAATTGACCGAAACGCTCACCGATGCCCAAGGCAACACCCGCCAAACTAGCCGCCGCGACTACAATGCCCTGAACCAACTGGAAAAATCCACTGACGCAGATGGCAACACCACTGTTTACGGCTACGACAAGGTAGGCAACCAGACCAGCGTCACCGATGCGGCAGGCCGCGTGACTATCCACGAATATGACGCGCAAAATCGCCTCAGCAAAACCACCGACCCCGCAGGCGGTATTACCCAATACGCCTACGATGCCGAAGGCAACCGCACCACCGTTATTGCCGCCAACGGTGCAACCACCGCTTATACCTACGACAACTTCAAGCGCATGACAGGCGAAATCAGCCCTGACCGAGGTAACACCACCTACGCCCACGACATCAGCGGCAACCTCAAAACCAGCACCGATGCCAACGGCAACACCGCTACACATGACTACGACCTACTCAACCGTAAGGTCAAAACGACGTGGCAAGACGGCAGCATCGCCACTTGGGACTATGACAATTGCACCAATGGTATTGGCAGGCTTTGCACCCTCACCGATGGCAGCGGCAGCACTACCTACGCCTATGACACCGAAGGGCGTACTACCCAGAAAACCCAGACCATCGGCAACGCTACCCTGACCCACCGCTACGCCTACACTGCTGATGGCAAGCTGCAAAGCGAAATTCTCCCCAGTGGTGCAAATGTTGGCTACACTTACACCCAAGACAAACTGACTGGGATCAGCCTCAATGGGCAAGCGTATATGAGCAACATCCGCTACACCGCAGCAGGGCAGGTGTCAGGCTGGCAATGGGCAGACGGCACGACCTACCAGAAAACCTACGATGCCAACAACAAGCTCAAAACTTTCCCGCTCGGCAACTTCACCCGCACCCTCAGTTATGACACTGTAGGCAACATCACAGGTTGGGACGACAACGGCGATGCCGCCAATGCCAAGCATTTCAGCTACGACCTGCTCGACCGACTGGACGGCTACACCGCAGCCAATGAAGCGCAAGCCTTCCAATATGACCCCAACGGCAACCGTACCACGAAAACCGACAACGGCAACACGTTTGCCTACAATATCCAGCCCAACAGCAACCGCCTAACCCAAATCGGCAACACAGCGCAAGCACAAGATGCCAATGGCAACTTGCTCAACGATGGCACACACGTTTATACCTACAACGCGCAGAACCGCCTTGCCAGTGTGGACGGTACAACCGCCTACAGCTACAACGCTGATAACCAACGGGTAAAGAAAACCACCCCAGCGAGAACGACACTGTACGCATGGGATAATGACCGCATTATCGGTGAATATGCCAACGGCGCAGCACAGCAAGCAACTGAAACAGTTTACTTCGGCAACACGCCCGTCGCAGTTATCCAGAACGGCAACATTTACCGTATCTATGCCGACCAGATTGATACCCCGCGAATCATCACCGATGCCAGCGGCAAAACCGTCTGGGCATGGGAGAGCAAGCCATTTGGTGAAACCTTGCCCGACGCAGACCCCGACAAGGATGGCTTGGCACTCCATTACAGCCAGCGTTTCCCCGGTCAAACCTTCGATGCCGAAACCGGGCTGCATTACAACTTCCACCGTGACTACAACCCGGCAACGGGACGGTATGTGCAGAGTGACCCGATTGGGTTGGATGGGGGAATGAATAGCTTTGGGTATGTGGGAGGGAATCCACTTGCCAGAACTGATTTGCGCGGACAATGGTGGCAGACAACTCCTCCAGTGCAATATTTAACTGTGAGCTATGACGCAAGAACAAGAATTGTCAATATAAATGGACGATTCCGTTTCTATGGAAATAGGAGTACTTCACAATTGCAAACTTTATTCCTCAATGGAATGAGAAATACTTGGAATCGAAGAGTGGGAATATTTGATGTAAGGCTCAATGTTAGCTCTGATAATGCGTCTGATAGATCAATAGAAATAACAGATAATACGCGACTTTCCGCTACTGATAGCACAACTGCTTGGGTTGATGGTGTTGGGGGAAGAAATATGCATTTACATAATACCCGTTCTAGTGGTTGGACTGCTGCGCATGAGTTCGGGCATTTTCTCCGCTTGGGCGATCAATATGTTGAGGGGCCTAGAGTTAATGGTCAGAGAACAAATCGTGTGCGCCCAGGAAGAGAAGGATCATTAATGGCATCAGATAATGGGAGATTAACTGAAGTTGAAGTTGCATGTACTGTTGACAGAAGCACAAATAGTAACTTTAAACCGGAGATATGTGGCACATGGAACGGACGATAAGCATGGCACTTTTGACAGTTTTTTTAGCAGCAGGATGTGTTGCTGCTAAAAATGATAATACTTATCAAAGCATGGCTGGTGGTCGGGAATCGACTTCTCCTCATCCGACCATTACTTTTACAGACGAGGAATATAATCGTGATGTAACAAAATGGGTGGAGCTTGGGCATGGTTTCAGAATAGAAGCACGCACAAGACCTAAGACTTTGCCTGATTCCCAGCTTCAAGGAACGTTAGAGCCTGCTGGTAGTCTAGGCTCTCCGGCAAAAGAACCTTTGCTGTATTACCATTACAAAGACAGGGAGCTTGATGCCTCCCCGTTATCAATCTCACCTTCAGGCAAATATGCATTGCTAACGAAGGATTATCCAACAAAGCTTATCCTGTTCAATACAGTGACAGGGCAAATGAAGGTTGTAGGGACTATGGATGTTGGATATGGTAAAACCGCATGGAACGAGGTCGGGGAGGTAGCTACGATTAATTCCCGTTACGGACAGCCCCCTATGGTTGTCTATTTGAACTGAATTGCCATATCTGTCAAAAGAGAATAATAGGGGACGCACCCCGATTATTCCCGTAAGTATCGAGTTCCGATAGATCATAACCCACCAGAAAACAAAAAGGCTTCCTGGGAAGCCTTTTTGTTTTGTTTCATTCCCCCATCAATATGTGAGAATAATCGGAAACGTATCCCGATTATTGATGGATAGTTTGGCGTGGACGGCTGAAGACGATGGTGAAGGAATGGCGCGAAGTGCCGCGTACTACCTTGTGCGTGCAGGCGCGGGAGGGGCGGTTGTATGTGTTCCTGCCACCATTGCATTTCCTAGAGCATTATCTGGATTTGGTGGCGACACTAGAAACCACTGCTGCCGAATTGAAAATGCCGATTTTGCTGGAAGGCTATGAGCCGCCGTCTGATCCGCGCTTGAAATCGTTCAAGGTCACGCCTGATCCGGGTGTTATTGAGGTGAATATTCATCCGGCAACGACGTGGCAGGAACTGGTTCAGAATACTGAGCTGCTGTACGAAGAGGCGCGTTTGTCGCGGCTGGGTGCGGAAAAATTCATGCTGGATGGACGGCATACCGGCACGGGTGGCGGTAATCACGTCACGCTGGGTGCGGCTACGCCGAGCGATAGTCCGTTCTTGCGTCAGCCGGATGTGTTGCGCAGTTTGTTGACGTTTTGGCAGCATCATCCGGCACTGTCTTATCTGTTCTCTGGCATGTTCTTGGGGCCGACCAGCCAAGCGCCACGGGTGGATGAGGCGCGGGATGAGAGTTTGTATGAGCTGGAAATTGCGTTCCAGCAAATGCCGAGCGGACACAATGACCAGCCTTGGTTGGTTGACCGTTTGTTGCGTAACTTGCTGATTGATATTACCGGGAATACGCATCGGGCGGAGTTCTGCATCGACAAGCTGTATTCGCCGGATTCTTTCAGTGGTCGCCAAGGCTTGCTGGAATTCCGTGGCTTTGAAATGCCGCCTCATGCGCGGATGTCGTTGGTACAGATGTTGCTGATTCGTACCCTGATGGTGCGTTTCTGGAATACGCCGTATGCGCATCGCTTGGTACGTTGGGGTACAGCCTTGCACGACCGTTTCATGTTGCCGCATTACGTGTGGGAAGACATGAAGGACGTGTGTGCGGACTTGCAGGCGGCGGGGTATCCGTTCCAGTTGGAGTGGCTCGCACCGTTCCACGAGTTCCGTTTCCCGGTGTATGGGCGCGTGCAATATTGCGGCATTGAGCTGGAATTGCGGGCGGCGTTAGAGCCGTGGAATGTGTTGGGCGAGGAATTGAGTAGCCAAGGCACGGCGCGGTTTGTGGATTCGTCGCTGGAACGGGTGCAGGTGAAAATCAATGGCTTGACCGATTCGCGCTACGTGGTGGCGTGTAATGGGCGGCGTGTGCCGATGAAGGCTACGGGCGTGAAGGGTGAATATGTGGCGGGGGTGCGCTTCCGCGCTTGGCAGCCGCCTTCCGCGTTGCATCCGACGATTGGGATTCATGCGCCGTTGGTGTTTGACATTATTGATACCTGGAATGGGCGTTCGGTGGGTGGTTGCACTTACCATGTGTCGCATCCGGGCGGGCGCAATTCCGAGATCTTCCCGGTGAATGCGTATGAGGCGGAAAGTCGGCGCTTCTCGCGTTTCCGTGAGGAGCATACACCGGGTGTGATTGAGCCGAAGTTCTTGTCGGAAGCCACGCGGGCGTTCTATGAGCATGGCGCGAAACCGCAGCCGATGAGTCCGCCGCCGGAAGAGGTGAATGCGGATTATCCGTATACGTTGGATTTGCGGCGGGAGTAAGAAGAATCCCCCCATCCCCGACCCTTCCCCCGCAAGGGGTGAAGGGAGTAGGATTGAGTAACTGTCGGGCGCTCGTATTGCTTTTTGCTGCGTGCATCCTACAATGAAGTTACATCTAATTTTTAGGGTATTCACATGACTACTGTAAATCCCAGTCCGTTGGCTGAATTGTCAGCCGCAGAGAAAGCGGCGGCTTTTTCGGTGTTTCGTGATCGAGGGGTAAATCCTGCCCAGCTTTTCGCTGACTTACTGCGCTTTGTGGCTATTACCAAGAAAGTCCCGTTTGCCATTGGCAAGGGCGAATCGGTCACGGATGCGCTTACCATTTTGGATGAGCTTGAAGAGTGGGCAGAGCGTGAAAAAATCATTCAAAAAATCGAAGCCGAAACAGGGCGCAAGGTAAACAGGAGCGCATCGGTTGAGCAGTGGCTGGATGATGCTGTGCAACACGCGGTACACCCTGACCTTGAGGCGATGACCGATGACGAATTGCTTGCGATGGCAAATATTGAAGTCAAACAACACCGTGCTGAAAAACGGGCGTTGGAAGCTATACAAGCCAATCGTCATTAACCAAAGCCACACATGACCCGCACAACAAAGAAACTCATTTTTGATACCAGTTCCCTGATTGGGGCGGTCATCAATGCCAAATCCTTGCCTGCTTTGGTCTTTGCCCAAGCCAAACAAGCGCATACATTGTTCATTTCGTTGGAAACTATCGCCGAGCTTCAAGCAGTTGTTGCCAGAAAGAAATTTGACCGCTATTTCATCGGGAAAGAGGCGAGCCGGAGAGAAGATTTCTTTGCTGAATACCGTGCAATCGCTCAGCTTGTTGAACCCACGCATACCGCGACGGAGTGCCGGGATGAAAACGACAATATGTTTTTATCGCTCGCCTTATCGGTTGAAGCGGATATGATCGTGTCCAGCGATAACGATTTGCTGGTGCTGAATCCCTATAAAAATATTCGGGTACTGACTGTCAGGCAGTATGCGGAGGAAAATGGCTTGCTCTCTGGTTCATGATACGCGGGGCGGGCTTGATGCCTGCCTTGCTTGCGCCTATAGTCAGAGTACCTCAATTACTAGAGAACGCGCTCTATGACTGCGATCACTATTCAAATACCGGATTCCGTCTTGCCTGTGCTGCACCTTGACCCCGCAGGCTTTGTGCAAGAGATGCGCCTTGCCGCTGCCATCAAGTGGTATGAATTACGGCGAGTGTCGCAGGAAAACGCGGCGGAAATTGCCGGAATCAGCCGGGCTGATTTCATCACTGCATTGTCGTTGGCGAAGGTTTCACCTTTTCAGCTAACAGCGGATGAGATACGCGAGGAATTGCATGAACTCCATTAATGTTGCGTTGTTGTAGGAGGTGAGAGAATTTCATTCTTTGGCATAACCCCTGTTTTCTCTGCCCATATTCTGCTATATAAAGCCTTGCTAATTTTCCATCACAGGGCTTCTCATGACTGACAACCTCACCAACAATCCCGCCGATTACCTTAGCGAACTGCAACGCATCGAGCGCGAACAAGAACTCGCCAAACTCCGCACCCTCAGCCTCGAATTTACGGGCGTGTTGAACTACTTCCCCAAACTGCGCGAAGAACTGAATGCTTTCCATAATACTGATGGTATCGCTTTTCATAAGCTTGATGATCGTTTGCGTACCATATTGGGGGAAGCTGCCAACTTGCAATTTAAAATTCAGGGTTTAGCTCGGTTACAGCGTGATGTGCCCAAAATGCGAGAGTTTTTACAACGTTTGCAACAGGAAATGGGGTTGCAGTTTGTGGAACGCTTTAGTAATCAATTCAGTGACTTATGCGATGATATTGATCGATCCTTTGTAAAGGATAAAGCTATTCCAAAGCAGGAAAAAAGCTGGGCAAATACAATGGGGCAAGACCAATGGGGTCGTTACGGTGATTTGGTTATCAACGGAGTGCATCAGCGTTTCCGCTGGATTGATCCGGGAAGTTTCCTGATGGGATCACCAAAGTCAGAAACCAGTCGTTTCAACGATGAAGAGCAACATCGTGTAACGCTTACGCAAGGATTTTGGCTGGCAGATACTGCTTGCACACAGGATTTGTGGGTAGCAGTGATGGGTAGTAATCCCGCACGTTTTCAGATCAGTCTGGAGCATCCAGTTGAGCGTGTGAGTTGGGATGATATTCATATCTTTTTAGAGCGATTTAAAAGTTATCTATTAACTGGTGGTGTGCGTTTACCAACAGAGTCGGAATGGGAATATGCCTGTCGTGCAAGCATAAAAACAGCTTTCTATTTTGGTACAAGCAGTGATCCACAGCAGATTAATTACGATGGTAGTTGGCCGTATGAAGGTAAAGCAGGAGTATTTAGAAATAAAACGATACCTGTTAAGGAATTGCCTCCTAATAAATGGGGACTGTACCAGATGCATGGTAATGTGTGGGAATGGTGTCAAGATCGTTATGGTCGCTACCCTACTGAGTCGTCTGTTGATCCACAAGGAGATGCCAAAAGTACTGACCGCGTTATACGCGGTGGTTCTTGGTATAACAAGGGTCTCTATTGCCGATCTGCTCATCGTCGTTCGCGCTCACAGACTTATCGAAGTAACGATGTCGGTTTTCGACTTTTAATACAATGACTATTGCACTGTCCTCTGATGTGGAACGGAATATGGGCAAAGATTATGCTGAGGGTTATCAGCAAGCGCGGGAAGATGGTGGCAATAACCGTTTGGCGATGCAGGCATTTAAGCGGTTGTTAAACGTGAGTGCGTATTTTCCGGGGTTTGAGGCGCGGGATGCGGAGTTTTTCGATGGGTATAAAGACGGTGTGCGGGATTCGGTTCGGGTTATTCAGACAACAACAACGGGGGCGAGTATGAACGATACACAAGGGAGCGGTCACAGTGAAAGAAGCGTGGAAATCACCCCGCAACGCCCACTGGAAAATAAACCTGCAACAGAGGACGTACAGGCTACGACTTCGGCAGCGTTAGCCAACTTGCAGGAGCAAGTGAAAGCAGCAACGTATTCTACTTTAAACGGAGGTTCTTCCATGTCAGCGACATCGTTTTCCCATCAGGTTGAATTGTTACAAAACCTAAAACAGTATTTGGGCGATTTTCAGGAGCGTTTACTGGGTGTTGCAGCCAATTACCAGCGGAAGGTGGACGAACTGCACGGCGCGGGCATGATGGATGAAACCTACGCCCGTTACGTTGAGAATGAGTTAGCGCAAACCCAAGCGATGATTGCACGGCTAGTTGACCACATCAGTGCCAGCGATATTCCCACAGTCGAGCGTGAAATCAGCTATTTGGAGTCGCATTAATGCCGCAATTGCGTATCGGTTCGTTGGGGCAATTACAGCACCCCGCGCTTGTGCCGTATGAAAACCGCAGCCCGTGGTTATTGGCTTACGATGCAGCTTCCTTGCCATTAGCGGCGGAGGTCGGTGAAGGTGTGGCGTTGCAATTGTTGCAGCAATACGGCTTGGATCACGCACGGGTGGCACTGTTTGAAGCAATTCCCAGCCCGCATTTCACCCAACTTAAACGCCTGTTCGCCGCTTCGGAACAGCGTTGGGGTGAACAGCTTTTCACTGCCAAAGATTGCCTGAAACGCCTGACGGATTTGGAGGAATTGGTACACCGCCGTTTTGCGTTATTGGCGCAAGCGGGCGCGGCGGACATCCTCACCTACAATGCGAATGCCGCTCGTGCCGAACCTATCCTTTACCTGCTACTCAATGGGTTGGGCAATGCCATAGCCGAACCTCAACCCTTGCAGCAATTGGAAACCCTGTGCCGCCAAGGGGCAGCGGTCGGCATTATTCCGTTGCTGTTGCACAATACGCAGGAGCAAACCGACTTACAGCTACCAGATGCGCGGCGTAAAGCCCTGCAAAGTTTTTGGCAGACGGTATATCCGCAATCCGTGGGGTTGGATATGCGTGGGCAAGTGCAACCGCTGAATATTCCCAGCGAATTGTGGCGGTTACTACAGCGTTTCGGCTTGCAAGTGGGTGTTGGGCAACTGAGCAAATCATGGGCGGGTAACTTGTTGGCAGCGACTCAGCAAGCGCAAGATAACAACGGCGAAAGCGATTTCCTGCACAGCCGCATTGGGCTGGCGGGAGCGAATCCGGCGTATTTCAGCATGGGGGAAAAGTCCGATGCGTATCACGCATTGATTGGTGGTGCGACCCGTACAGGCAAAACCACCTTGCTGAACAATTTGATTCTCAATGCTTGCGAAGCCTATTCCCCACAACACTTGCAACTGACCTTAATGGATTTCAAGGATGGGGTAAGTTTCTGGGAGTATGCCGATTTGGGGCATGTTGCTGCGCTTTACGCCCCGACTGAGGCGGATTTTCCGGCTGCGTTGCAGTGTTTGGCACAATTTGAACAACAGATCAGCACTCGCTACGCCCAATTCCGTACTGAACGGGTAGCGCGTCTAGCGGACTATAACAACGTGTCCGCGCAACCGTTACCCCGCTGTTTATTAGTGGTGGATGAAGTACAAAGTTTATTTGAAGGGCGTGACTATCAACAAAAAAGCGAGGTGAAGCGCATCCTTAGCAACATCGCGAAAAAAGGCGCAGCGGCGGGGGTACACATGATCCTTAGCACGCAATCGTTCCAAAATGTCGAGCTGGAAGGCGACGTGAAAGACCAGTTCCACCTGCGGATTGGCTTACGTCATGCCAGTGCAATAGGGTGTCGGGCGTTGATGGGACGTGATAATGATGCCATGCTCAATCTCGAACGTTTCACCGCTATCTACAACAGCCATCAGGGTGAGTCACAGCATAACCGTTTGGTCGCATTGGATGGATTACCTGATTTCCATGCACGGCTAGATAACCTGAAGGCTCAATACCCCGCTACTGCCTGTCATCAATCCAGCCTGAATGAACCTTTAGCACAAACCACGCCCGTAGCCACCAGTAAGTTTGCGGATGGGGATGTCAGTGAGCCTTGGTAAAAACACTAATCACCAGCAAATCGGACTAAATGACACATCATTGAGCAGGCTAAGGTCATCCCCATTCTGCCCGATCACAAACAGCCCTTTGCGGATGGCATAAGCCGCGACGTGGGACGGAATCACCATCCCCGCCACCGCTGCATACACGCACGAATCCGCATAACGTGGTAACAGCCGTTTCAGTTTACCCAAGCGTTCCAGATGCTCGTTCACATCATCAATGCTGAGGTTGCTTTTGCATTCTACCGCCACCGTGTCGGTATCGTTGACCACCAGCAAGTCCAGTTCTAGTGACTCGCCATCCCGTTTGGCGATGATGTTCTGGTGGACTTCATGCACATCAATCCCACGTTCGCGGAACAGCCGCACCGCAGCAGGACGCAATTCATACTTGATAAAGTCAGCTAAACATCCGCCCAGCTTACTAATCCGCACGGAGACTTCCTTGATTTTGATGTCGGTAGCTTGGGACATTTCCTTGATTTGTTGATCAGTATCTTTAAACTTTTGATCAGTTTCTTTCTGGGGTGTCGCAAGGGTCGTCATGATCAATTTCCCGATGATGCTATGCTCTCTATGTTAGCACAAAACACGCATCCGATTAATTCCATCTCGACAACTGACTGTCGGTCATTTAAGATTCACTTCAATCAATTGACCGGCAGTCATTAATATGAAGAACACGTTACGCACACCCCGTTTAATTTCTGCGTTGTTGCTGGCAAGCAGCGTGATGCTGTCACCCTTGCCATCCATAGCCGCCGAAGATGCCAAGCCTGCGCCCGCTGCCAATGCCGCACTCGCCGTCAGCGTCACCAGCCCAATGGCGCAAGACTGGGGCACGACCATTATGGCTAACGGCGCGATCAGCCCTTGGCAAGAAGCCATTATTGCATCCGAAATCAGCGGCTTGCGCATCACTGACGTGCTGGCTGATGTCGGCGATGAAGTCAAAAAAGGCGAAGAATTGGTGAAATTATCGCAAGCCGCCGTGCAAGCCGATGTCGCCCAAAAACAAGCCAGCCTCGCCGAAGCCCGTGCGAATGCTGACCGCGCCCGTCGTTTGAAAAGCAGCGGTGCCATCCCCGCGCAACAAATTGACCAATACCTAACCGGTGAAGCCATTGCGCAAGCCGCACTCGACGCCCAACAAATCCGCCTCGCGCAAACCCGCATCCTTGCACCGGATGATGGCATTATCACCACCCGCACTGCCACGCTCGGCGCAGTCGTGCAAACCGGCACCGAATTATTCCGCATGGTGCGCCAACACAAACTCGAATGGCGGGCAGAAGTCTCCGGGCGCGATGCCAGCACCATTCAAAGCGGGCAAGCCGCTCGCCTTACCCTTCCCAACGGCGAAAGCGTTACCGGCACGGTGCGTCTGGTTGCCCCCACGCTCGACCCCAACACCCGCAACGCCACGGTATACATCAGCCTGCCCAATGGTAGCCCTGCCAAAACCGGGATGTTTGCTGAAGGTGAAATCCTCACCGGGGCAACCAAAGCCATGACGTTACCCCAAGCCGCCGTGATCTTGCGCGATGGCAATCATTACGTATTTGAAGTCAGCGACGACAACCGCGTGCAACAACGCCTCGTGAAAATTGGCAGAACCGCACAAGGTCAAACCGAAATTCGCGACGGCATCAACGCCAGCGCCCGCGTGGTGATGACTGGCGGCGGCTTCCTGAATGACGGCGATACCGTGCAAATCGTCGACAAACCCGTCAGCAGCACTGGGGATAAACCATGAACGTTTCCGCTTGGTCGATCCGCAACCCCGTTCCAGCGGTATTGCTGTTTGCGTTGCTGAGCTTTTTGGGCATCAAAGGGTTTCAGGCGCTGGGTATTCAAAACTTCCCCGATATTGAATTACCCACCATTATTGTGAATGCCTCGCTCGAAGGCGCTGACCCCGAACAGCTCGAAAGCGAAGTCGCCCGCAAGATCGAAAACCAGCTTGCCACCATTAACGGCGTTAAGCATTTACGCACCACCTTGACCGACAGCTCCGCCAGCATTGCCGCCGAATTCGACATCGACAAAGATACCGAAATCGCACTCAATGAAGTGCGCAATGCCATCGACACCATCCGCGCTAACTTGCCGTCACAAATGAATGACCCGGTGGTTTCAAAAGTGACCACTTCTGGTAGCCCGCTGGTAACATTCACCGTTGCCGCACCCAACATGGACGAAGAAGCGCTGTCGTGGTTTGTCGACAATGAGATTACCCGCGAGTTAATGGCGGTCAAAGGTGTCGGCAAAGTGTCACGGGTCGGCGGCGTTAACCGCGAAGTGCGCATCGACCTAAACCCGGCGCTCATGGCAGGTTTGGGGGTTACGGCTGCTGATATTTCCAACCGATTGGGGCAAATGCAACAAGATGCGCCCGGTGGACGCGGTGACGTGGGCGGCGGTATCCAATCGGTGCGCACTTTAGGACGGGTCGGTACTGCTGCCGAACTCGGTGCTATCGAAATTCCGCTGTCAAACGGGCGGCATGTGCGTTTGGATCAGCTTGCCACCATCCGTGATACCGTGGCGGAACGTTCCACCCATGCCTTGCTGGATGGCAAATCGGTGGTCGGTTTCCAAGTCACGCGGGTACGCGGCGCGAGTGAAATCGACGTGGTGGAAGGCGTGCGAGCGGCGGTTGCCCAACTCTCCAGCGCTTACCCGCAAGTGCAAATGGGTGAAGCTTACGACACCATTGAGCGCATTCAAGCCAACTACACCGGCTCAATGCATTTATTGTACGAAGGTGCCGCCTTAGCCATTTTGGTGGTCTTGCTGTTTTTGCGGGATATACGTGCCACCTTGGTATCCGCCGCCGCCTTGCCGTTGGCGATTATTCCCACGTTTGCGGCGATGCATTACTTTGGGTTCTCACTGAATATCCTCACCTTGCTCGCGCTTGCCTTGGTGGTTGGGGTCTTGGTCGATGACGCGATTGTGGAAGTGGAAAACATTGAGCGCCATTTGCGCATGGGCAAAACGCCCAAACAAGCCGCCATTGAAGCCGCTGATGAAATCGGGCTGGCAGTCATTGCGACCACCTTTACGCTGATTGCGGTGTTTTTGCCGACGGCATTTATGGGCGGTGTGCCGGGTAAGTTTTTTGAATCGTTTGGGATTACCGCAGCGGTGTCGGTGTTTTTCTCGCTGGCGGTGGCGCGTTTGCTCACGCCGATGATGGCGGCGTATTTCCTAAAACCGCATCCGACCGAAAAAGCCAAGCAGCCAGAGCGCGATGGCTGGTTTATGCGCCATTACATGACAGCGGCGGGCTGGTGTTTAAAACACCGCTTTATCACCTTGGTGGCGGCGATTGCGATTTTCGTGGCATCCCTGCAAATCGTACCCTTATTGCCGAAAGGCTTTGTGCCACCGGCGGATACCGCGCTGACCTCGGTAACGTTGGAAATGCAACCGGGCAGTACGCTGGAGGAATCCTACGCCATCGCCGAACAAGCGCGGCGTTTGCTGCAACCCTTAGCCGATGTAAAACAAGTCTTCACGCTTGTGGGGGCAGCCAGTGGCGTGAGCAGTGGCCCGATTTCCGAAGGCGGCGGTGCGGATGTACGCAAAGCCACGCTGACGGTGAGCCTCACTACCCGCGAAGAGCGTTCGCGTTCACAAACCGCTGTCGAAGCTGAGATTCGCCAAACCCTGAAACCGTTACCCGGTGTGCGTTACACCGTGGGTTCGGGCGGCTCAGGCGACAAAATGCAAGTGGTGTTAGCCAGTGATGACGGCAAGCTATTGCTGACAGCGGCGCAACGCGCGGAACGCGATTTACGCACCTTGCAAGGCATTGGCAATGTGGTATCGGGCGCAAGCCTGCAACGCCCTGAAATCCACATTACCCCCAACTACGCACGGGCGGCCGAATTGGGCGTCAGCACCGAAGCCTTGGGGCAAGTGGTGCGCGTGGCCACCAGCGGGGATTTCTCCACCCGCTTGCCCAAGCTCAATTTACCGCAGCGGCAAATCCCGATTCGGGTGCAATTTGATGAAAGCGTGCGCAACGACCTCGATACGATTCGCCAATTGCGGATTCCGGGGCGCAATGGCGCTGTGCCATTGGCAGCGGTGGCGGATGTGCAATTGGGTAGCGGCCCGGCGCGTTTGGATCGTTTCGATCGGATGCGCAATGTCAGTATTGATGTGGAATTGAACGGTTTACCCGTCGGGCAAGTGACCACCATGGTGGATAAGTTGCCGAGTTTGGCAACCCTGCCCCCCGGTGTGATTCGGCAAAGTTCGGGGGATGCGGAGCGCATGGCGGAACTCTTCGGCGGATTCGGTGGCGCCATGTTGATCGGGGTATTGTTGATTTACATTGTGTTGGTGCTGCTGTTTCACGACTTTTTGCAACCGATTACGATTCTGGCGGCATTGCCGTTGTCAGTCGGTGGGGCGCTGTTGGCGTTGTTGCTGACGGGCAGTAGTTTCTCGATGCCTGCGGTGATTGGTTTGCTGATGCTGATGGGGATTGTGACCAAAAACTCGATTTTGCTGGTGGATTATGCGGTGATGGCGCGGGAACGTGATCAGAAAAACCGCGTGGATGCATTGCTGGATGCCTGCCACAAACGCGCCCGCCCGATTGTGATGACCACGATTGCAATGAGTGCGGGGATGATGCCAACCGCGTTGGGATTGGCGGCTGACCCCAGCTTCCGCCAACCGATGGCGATTGTGGTTATCGGCGGCTTGCTGGCGTCAACGGTGCTGAGTTTGCTGGTGATTCCGGTGGTGTTTACATTTATTGACGATATTTTGGTAGGGTTTAGAAAGCTCAGCGGTAAGTTTAAACACGCTGAGCCGACTTTACCCTAATAATGTCAAGCTGGCGGCAGCAGTGCTGCGCTCAAGCGTAAACAGCAGCTCGCAATATTCGGGCTGTTCGCACAAGGGCGTGGGGTCGTCGGCACAACAACTGCCGACAATGACCCCGGCGTAGAAAATCCCCGCGCGAATTTGCAGGTGAGTCGCAGTAGCACTGCTCTCCAAAACCATCACACTGAAGGTGTCACCGCTGACTTGGCTGCTGTGTGTTAAACCTGCTTGCAAGGGCAAGGCATTCGCGCCTAAGCCTTGCACTTCCGCGCTGAACACGGCTGGAAAATCGGGGTTTCCCCATGCCGCCACTGTTTGGCTTAAGATCATGCTGCTTTCACCTGTTTAAAGCTGGCTACGCACCCAACGCTCAATATCTGCCGCCCCCATTGCGCCGGATTGACGTGCAATTTCTTGTCCGCCCTTAAACAAAACCATGGTCGGAATGCTGCGAATATTGTAATGCGCCCCCACCATTTGGTGATCTTCGGTATTCAGTTTCGCAAAACGCACCTTGGGTTCGAGTTGTGCCGCTGTTTGTGCAAAGGCCGGAGCCATCTGACGGCAAGGGCCGCACCAAGGCGCCCAAAAATCAACGAGAACCGGAATATCATTACGGCTGATGTGTTTGGCAAAATTCTCAGCGCTTAGCTCGGTTGGGTGTCCAGTAAACAAATCGCTGCCACACTTGCCACACTTGGCGTGTTCGCCCAGCCGTTCTGCCGGAATGCGATTGGTGACGCTGCACGCGGGGCAAACAATATTCATTGGGTTACTCATGTTTTTTCCTCAAAGACAATGATTTCAATAGCGCTAATATGGGCTTTGTTCTGTCAATTTAAAGCAAAAAAACCCAACAATCTGTGGAACACATTGCCCCCCTTTAAAAAACCCGTAAAATCAAACCGTTTTAACACGACAAACCATAATCGCTAGGAGAAATAGATATGAAAGCATTAAGCCTGTTGGGTATTGCCCTGATCGCACTCGCTCAAGCCACTGCCCCGGCATTTGCCGAAGAAAAAGCAGCGGATGCTGCTAAACCCGAAGCAGCGGCGGAAGCCCCTAAAGCAGACGCGGCGACCGATGCCCCTGCTGCGGATGCGGCTAAAATCGACGGTGAAAAAGTTTACAAAGGTCTGTGCATGAGCTGCCATGACGCGGGCGTTGCTGGCTCACCGAAACTGGGCGATAAAGCCGCATGGGAACCGCGCATTGCAACCGGTATGGATGCACTTTACGAATCCAGCCTCAAGGGTAAAGGCGTGATGCCCGCTAAAGGCGGCAACCCGGCACTGTCTGATGATGAAGTCAAAGCAGCCGTTGATTACATGGTTGCCCAAGTCAAGTAATTGATAGTAAAAGGCTACCAGCATTGGCTGCGTAGCCTTTTTTCATGTAACAAAATTATGTTACTACCTGAGTCAATCACCGAACTGCTAGTATCGGTTGCTGTAAGCACTTACATACTCTCTAAGTTTCGAGTTTTTGTCCTCCATATTTAATTAGGTGGCTATCCAGAAAATATTGCTGGATAGCCTTTTTTTTGAAAACAACAAGCAGATTAATAAATCCGCAGTATCAGTGAGTGGATAGCCATGTCAGGAACCAATCTTACTACCTGTCCCAAATGTGATTCACCTGCTCGCCGCTCACGCCCTAATTGGTGGCAACGTCTATTTTCACCGCAAAAAATCCGCTACCGTTGCAAGTGCTGCGGCAACTATTTTTGGCGAGGTGGTTAATATTGACATGTTAAATTTTTATGAGTATTGATGAATCATCCGTATTATCAGAATTGAATAATATTTTAAAAAGCCGCCATTTTCGATCACGTAAAGTATTGCGGGCTTTTTTGCATTACGTGGTGATGCAAACGCTGGCGGGAAATATTGCAAAAATCACACAATACGCCATTGCTGTCGAAGGATTAGGAAAATCACCTGATTTTAACAGTGCAACTGACCCGCTAATACGCATACAGGCTGGGCGCTTACGCAAGCTATTGGATGAATATTATGCCAGCGAAGGCCGTTTTGATCCCATAACGATTGAATTGGCAACACGCGGCTACCATGCCACGTTTACCCACTCCATCACGCAAACCGTGTATCAACCAGTAATGCTGGCACAGACAAGCTTCAGCCTATCCCAAGGCCCCAGCATTGTTTGTATCCCCCGCACGTTCATGAGTAACCCGGATAGCTGGTCACTTATCACACGTCTAACCCGCGATTATGTGAATATTTTGACGCATTTTAACGGTTGCCAAGTGATATTTGCGCAGGAAACCCGCTGGCAATCGCGTGATGCGCTACAGCAACACCACACGGATTTCGCGCTATTTTTGGATCTGCATAGCGCCACTGCCGAGCATTACCGTCTCAAATGCAGCTTGATACATATCCCCACGGAACAAACGGCATGGGCGCAGAGTTTTACGCTCAATGCACACTTCGGCGACTCTCAATCCCAGCTTCAAGGCATTTTTAGACGCATTGCCCACGATACTTTAGGCTATGAACAAGGCGTGGCGCATCAGGTTTGGGCGCGTTACTTGGTTGACTCAGGCAAACCGATTGCCGCGCACTATCAGGTGATGTTGGCGTTACGTCAGCAATTATGGGAACGTTCCCCCGCCGCGTTTCAGCGCAGTGTCAAAATTTGTGAACAACGCTTAGCGCACGTTGCGAATGACGTGCAGGCGATGATTGTTTACGCTGATTATTGCCGCATGGACTATTTATTCCAATACCGGCAAATTGAGACCTTGGAAGAACGCCTCGCCTACATTACCGAAACACTGCTGCAACTAGCCCCCGGCAATGCTTATTCACACTTGTACTACGCGCTGTCTTGCCTGTTGTCAGCAGAGCATGATGCGTGCTTAGCAGCTCTGCAACAAGCGCAAGCGATTAATCCGCTGGATACACACCTCGAAACAATTGCTGAGTTAATTCATAGGAGATTAACCCAAGAAAAATCAATTGCGCCAATTTCAAATTTAAATACTACTGATAAAATTATTGAGCAATAGTTACTTATTATTTTCGTAACAAATTTTAGTTACTGTTATGATTTATTCCGAAATGGTAGCATTTGCTTGTTTTAGAAATTCACACACTTAACACTCTATCATTAATTAATTTTAAAAAATCTTGCATTATCCCTCGCAAGCCCTTTAAGGCTACCAGCCCCAACTGCGTAGCCTTTTTTATTTTTAATGACCCCTTTGCGTGAAAACAGAGAATGGATGGTATAACTTTGTATGCAACCCCCTATAGTACATAACTTACGTCCACTTCCTTAAAGGTAATGCATGGAAATTGATCGTCCTGCAATAGAGGCTGAACTTGAACGCATTCTGACAAGCCGCTGTTTTCGCGCCCGCAAAATGTTGAGGCAATTTTTGCGCTATATTGTTCAGGAAAGTCTGGAGGGAAAACAAACTCAAATCACACAATACACCATTGCTCTTCACGCACTGGGAAGACCAACAGATTTTAGTGCCTTGGAAAGCCCTTTGGTGCGCGTGCAAGCCAGACGGCTGCGGGAACAACTGCATGAGTATTACGCGACAGAAGGCCGCTTTGACACCGTTCGTATCGACTTGCCGATGGGCAGTTACTGCCCTGAATTCAGCTACCAGCACCCTGTTTTCCCACTGGAACGGGCAAACGCGGCAGTCAGCCAATCGCAAGGCCCCAGCATTACGTGTATCCCCCGCCATTTCGTGACCGATGCAACAGTGGGAAACGCCTTCATCACCCGCCTGACGGATGATTATGTGGCGGTCATGGCACACTTCCGTTTTTGTCAGGTGACGTTAGCGGATGCATCTTGGCAGTCTGATCTCTGGCAACAATATGGCGCAGATTTTACTCTGTTTTTTGACCTTTACCCTACCGAATCGGGCTATAGCCTCAAGTGCAGTCTGGTGCATGGATTGAATCGTCAAATTGTCTGGGCGCACAGTTTTGCACTCGATCACACCTACCCAGCTCTGGCATTACGTCAACAAATCTTTAAACGCATTGCTCATGACACGGTAGGTGCAGAAAAAGGAATTGCACAAGATTATTGGGTGCGCCAACTGTTGGATGCGGGCAAACCCATCCGTTCACAACATCAAGTATTGGTCACATTTCGCCAGTATTGCTCGAATATTTCTCACGATAATTTTCGTACCACGTTACGTGCTTGTGAGCAGCGACTGGAGCAGTTTCCAGATGATATACCGGCACTGATTATGTTTGCTGACCACTGCCGTGGGGATTATTTACTGAAATATCATGAAATTGAACGGCTGCACGCTCGTACTGCCCAAACCGTGGAACGTTTACTTCAACTAGCACCCAATAATGCTTACACGCATCTGTTTCAAGCCATGTCATACATACTCCAAGAAGAATACGGGCAATGTGCCGATAGCATCACCCAAGCGCAAGCCATCAACCCGCTCGACAGCCATCTTAACAATCTTGCGGGTTTGATTTACATAGGGCTAGGCCAATGGGAGCGGGGGGCAGCACTGATACAGGATTGTATTAATATCAGCCCCATTTACCCGGATTGGTATCACATGCCCTTGTGTGTATACCATTACCACGAAGGTCGCTACCTCGCCGCCGCGCAAGAGGCCAAGAAAATAAAACTCAAGCATTTGTGGTCAACCATGCTGCGCACCGCGCTGTACCATCAGGGCGGGTGGCAGGAAAAAGGCAAACAAGAATACCAACACCTCACACATACATACCCTAAATTTGCACAGGACAGTCACAAACTGGCGCAAGGATTTAGCCACAAAAACAATCAAATCATCCGCCGCTTATGGTCGCGTGTTACGGGGAATGCACCTGTGCCGGACGAACGATAGCAGTTAATACAACGCTTATTCCCAAAACAGATTGGTAGCGTAATCGCGGTAAACGGTGAAATCGCTATCGACGCTGGCAACGAAACAGGTGTTGAGGCGTTCACACAAAACGATCAGGGAGGCATTTTGCACCCAAAATAGAAAACTCTGTTGCGTTTGTTGGATGTTTCGCATTCAGCTTCTCCCGCAAAATGGCTTTACGGTTAATGCTCAAGTCATCGCGCTCACTGCCATAACGACCAAACAAATGCTTGACTAACTCATGAGGACTTGGCTTGTCATCATTGTGCAAACAGGTAGGAATAACCATAATCATGCCTCCGTAATTGCGGATATATACCGCCGTTTCTTGTCCCTCTCCTGATAAGGGGAGATTAAAAACCGAATCCTCATTTGCTGTAGGCATATCAGCCCGTCGCCACGCCATGCTCACGGGTGGAATGGAACTTAATATCCGGCCATTTTTCCTGCGCCATTTGCAGGTTGATGCGCGTCGGGGCGATGTAAACCAATTCCCCTGCATGGTCGTAAGCCAGATTCTGTGCCGCTTTCGTTTTGAATTCCTCAAACTTCTTTTCGTTGGTGGATGTGACCCAACGAGCGGTTTGCACGTTCACACCTTCAAACATGGCATCGACTTTGTACTCATCTTTGAGGCGTTGCGCCACCACGTCGAACTGCAATACACCGACCGCACCGAGGATCAGGTCGTTGTTATTGACGGGTTTGAAAAGCTGGGTTGCGCCCTCTTCGCACAATTGCTCCAAACCTTTTTGGAGCTGCTTCATTTTCAGCGGGTCACGCAATTGCGCACGGCGGAACAGTTCCGGGGCGAAGTTGGGGATACCGGTGAATTGCAGGTTTTCACCCATTGTGAAGGTGTCGCCAATGCGAATGCTGCCGTGGTTGTGCAAGCCGATGATGTCGCCGGGGTAAGCGTCTTCGACGTGTTCGCGGTCAGATGCCATGAAGGTGAGCGCATCGGGGATTTTGACATCCTTGCCGATGCGCACGTGTTTGACCTTCATGCCCTTTTCAAACTTGCCGGAACAAATGCGCATGAACGCCATACGGTCGCGGTGTTGCGGGTCCATATTCGCTTGGATTTTGAAGACGAAGCCGGTGAACGGTTCTTCGGCGGCTTCGACTTTGCGGGTAGTGGTCGGGCGGGCTTGTGGCGCGGGGGCATTTTCCACGAAACCGTCCAGCAATTCGCGGATGCCGAAGCTGTTTAAGGCGGTGCCGAAATACACCGGGGTGAGCTTGCCGTCGAGGTAGGCTTGCAGGTCGAATTCGTGGCTTGCGCCTTTCACCAGCTCAATTTCTTCGCGTAATTCGTCGGCTTGTGTGCCAAGCAGTTTGTCGAGTTCGGGGTTATCTAGCCCTTGGATTTCATCGTAATCCTGACGGCGTTCGGTGCTGGGTTTATAGAGAATTACTTTGTCGGCGTAGAGGTGGTAAATCCCTTTGAGGCGTTTGCCCATGCCGATAGGCCAGGTAATCGGGGCGCATTGGATATTAAGGACGGTTTCGACTTCATCCAGCAACTCAATCGGTTCTTTGCCTTCGCGGTCGAGCTTGTTGATGAAGGTCATGATCGGCGTGTTGCGCAGGCGGCACACTTCCATGAGTTTGATGGTGCGTTCTTCAACACCTTTTGCCACGTCGATGACCATAAGGGCGGAATCGACGGCGGTTAACACGCGGTAGGTGTCTTCCGAGAAGTCTTCATGCCCCGGCGTGTCGAGCAGGTTGACGATGCGCCCGTCGTAGGGGAATTGCATCACCGATGAGGTGACGGAAATGCCGCGTTCTTTTTCCATCGTCATCCAGTCGGAGGTGGCGTGGCGACCGGCTTTGCGCCCTTTGATCGTGCCTGCAAGCTGGATTGCGCCCCCGAATAGCAGCACCTTTTCAGTCATGGTGGTTTTACCGGCATCCGGGTGGGAAATGATGGCGAAGGTGCGGCGGCGGGCGGTTTCGGTTAGGCGGTCGGTCATGGTGTCCACGGGGTTGGGCTGTTAGAAAGGGGGGATTATAGCGGAAAGCATTGGCTGGGGTAACAGCCCTATGGATCAAGCGACCGCATACCCCGTATGCACGCGCACCGCAGGCGAACGGAAACCCAGCACAATATCTTCCCGTGCCACACCGCCAGCCATCAATTCCTGAGCAATATCGCCTTCCGTGCCATTGTGTTGCAGCCAAACTTTACCATGGATTAAATCCAAGTGAATAACTGAACCGTAGATTCGCTGCCCATTTATCCAACCAACATGCATGAGTTGATAGTGGTCATGAGTTTCATCAAACAACAGTTGGGTATCCACCTCTTTATCCGCTGCGGAAAGATCAGCATATTCTTTAAGCAGATTTTTAATAGCTTGACGATACAGCATTAACTTATCCATTGCGTGATAACCTCTTGATTAGATATGAATACAATCAGCTTAACTTGATACTGATGCAATACATCTTGAATGAATGGTTGGGTGAAAAATGAATCATAGGTGTCAGCAGGTACGGCAAGATACAAAACACGATCGGGTTCTTGCTTACTCAAAGCAAGGCGATAGTTCATGAATTGTCCCAGCGCCGCATGGAACTCAGAAATATCAGAGGCTTGTAAAAAGCATTTAATTTCTACCGCAATTTTCTCTTCATTTCTATTCGCTGCCAGTAAACGTTCTGCCCCCAAATCCACATACATGGATATTGCGCCAGCGCGTAACAAAAATGGGTCAGCCGTAACATTCCAGCCGCCTTTTTCTAGGGCATGTTTGACGGTGTTGTGGTAGATGTCTCTGGCTGGCATGGTTGGGCTGCACTCTATTTGATTACCTTAAAATATTATCAAAAGTGGCTCTCTAATGCGATCTGAATGACTACACCAACACACAACCAATCATCACCTGTTTACCATTCCCACAAACAAACACACTTCCCGCCTTCAAACTCCGATAGCTGGTATATCGCCCATTTTCCGGCTGCTGGAACACTTCAAGGCAATTTTCCTTCAGGTTCACCAACCAATATTCAGGGATGCCGTGACAAACATATCACAAATACTCTCGAACCTAATCATCGGCAAAATCAGGGGCAACACGCGGAAGAGAACGAACCGGAGTCTGTAAATAGTCCCCACCCGTCAACACCATCACACGCTGGTGTAATCGCGTTCCAAAACCTTTCAGTGGTGTTGGTGAAAACAAAACTGGCTTCTCTTCAATCGAACCATTTTGCACAGCACTGATAGGCGCGACCACTACAATATCCATTACAACCCCCGCGCACACTCCGCGACCTTCAATTGCCCACCTGCCCGCAATGGCTCATCCCACGCAACATTATTGAGCTGCATAACCGCTTCGGCATTAACGCCAAGCTTCACCACCACCTGTTCCAAGGTATCACCCGCTTGGACAGCGTAAAAAAATGCCCCATAACGCCCGCTGCCACGCTGCTCCGTTTGCGCCAGCAAAGCCGCTGGCATAACCTCACAGGCTTGCAAAGCCGGTGGTGCTGGTTGTTCTTGTGGCATGGTTGGTGGCACTGACGGTAACGGTTCAGGATCAACCATGGTTTCTGTCGGCACTAATTCAGCAGTGCTCACATGCTTGACCCGCACAATCCCTTCAGCAATCCCCTGATCAAGCGTTGAAATCAGGTGCAAATTTGGCTGTGTCTCGGCACTTGCTTCAGTCGGCGAAACCTTTTCAGTGCGTATAAATGCCAAGGTCATTTCAGGGTTAAGTTCTGGCGTTTCTGCTGAAGCAGCAACGGTTTCAGGCTCAGCGACCGCCAGCGTTTCACCGGACAATGCGGCTTGATACGCCAGCTCAGCCTGTTCCCAACCGGCTAATAGCAAGCGAGCCTGTTCAATGGATTGTTTACCTTGTTCCAACTTAGTCATATTGGTTAGCACATTACGGATATAACCACGGGTTTCGGTAAACGCAATCGTAATGGGTGCGCCCTGCTCTATCCTGCCGGGCCCTGCGTTGTAGGCCGCAATCGCATGAGACACGCTGCCGTCGTAACGCCGCAATAACCAACCGAGGTAGCGCGTACCAGCGTTAATATTTTCCTGTGGGTCAAAAATATCAAGCACTCCCAGCTCTGCCGCCGTTCCTGGCATTAATTGCATCAAACCCGACGCGCCTTTGTAGGACACCACCATTTCCCGGTAACAACTCTCGGCGGCAATCACCGCCTTGACAAGCGCAGGGTTCACCCCGTGACGTTTGGCGGACTGTTGAATAATGTCATCATACGGGGCAGCTTTCGTTTGCAAGGTTTTGGCACTGAAACCACCACACCCTCTGGCTTCGGGCGTGCGCGGGTAGTGCACCTTGGTTAAACGCGACTGAAACCACGTTTTGGCGGCTTTAATATCCGGGCGAGGCAACGCCGCTAACGCCGTGTGATAGACCTTGGTGGACTTTGCCCATTTTTTCAATAATGCCACCGCTTGGCGATTGGCTTTCTTATTGCTGTCGAGCTTGAGCAGAGTCGCCAAGTGTTGCTTAACCGGCTCTTGAATCAGCTCAAGTGCCACGGGTAACTCCGGCTCATGCCAAAGCGTGCCGCTGTTGGCAACATACGCTGCCAATACCTCCGCGATGCTGCCTTGGTAACGTCGGAGCAAATAACTGAGGTAGCGCGTTCCCGCATCAATATTGGCTTCTGGGTTGAAAACATCCGATGCCCCGAAACGCTTAGCGGTATCCATCTGCAATTGCATCAAGCCCACCTTCCCCTTGGGCGAAACATAAGCATGATTAAAGCAGCTACCGGTAGCAATCACCGCCTTGATCAGCGACGGGTTAACGCTGTAACGGTTAGCGGCTTTTTTAATGCCTGCTTGATACGCGCTGGCGTGCTGATTGAGGGTTTTTGCATTGAAATTTAAGCAATTCGCGGGTTCTGCTTCTGCCGCGAATACACTGAGCGGCAAACACAGAAAACCCACGACCAGCCACACTGAACCGAATTTTTTTACTATTTTTTTCATGACAATAAGACACTCACTGAAAAGCCCGACCATTAATATAGTCTAATGACCTCAATTTTGCCGGAAAATTCCCAAAAATACTTGTAACGATTCAGGGAGTGGCCAGTTAAGCCGATGAGCGGTGTTCTAAACCCAATTTTTTTCCATGTCTACCAACTGCTCCAATTCTTCAGCGCTAAAACCCGCCTGCAAACGTGCCTCGGTATAAAATGGGCCACGCAACGGCACGGGCAAAGCTTCACGGAGTAATTGCCGGAACGTGGCATCGGGTTCTAAGCCACGTTGCGCACAACAGTAATGAAACCAATGCGAGCCAATCCGCACATGCCCGATTTCATCTCGCAGAATAATTGTTAATATTTCAACGGTTTCGGCATCGTCGACTTCGCGTAAACGCTGCATCATACCGGGGGTAACATCCAGCCCACGGGCTTCGAGCACTCGCGGCACCAATGCCATGCGCACCAGCACATCATGGTCGGTCTTACAGGCTTGTTCCCACAGGCCATTGTGCGCGGGTAAGTCACCATAAGCGCAAGAAAAATCCTGCATCCGGGCGCGTAATAAACTGAAATGGTAAGCTTCTTCCGCCGCGACCTGTAACCAATCACCGTAATAAGCATCCGGTAATTCACGAAAACGGTAGACTGCATCCAGCGCCAAATTAATCGCATTAAATTCAATGTGCGCAACCGCGTGTAATAATGCCCGCCGCCCTTCTGGGGTGCTGAGTTTGCGCTGTTTGACATGCTTAGGGTGCACTAACTCCGGCTTGGCGGGGCGACCGGGAATCAAAATAGGCTGCACCGGAAAATTCGACTCATTATCACGCAATAAGTCGCCCTGTTGCCAAGCGGTGTAGAGTTGCTGCGCACCGACCAATTTCTGCTCAATATCCGCTTGCATTAAGCAGGCGTGAGCTGCTCGGTAGAGGTTTTGCATGGTAATTTTAAACCGATAATGACATCCATAACATTCGTACCCGTCGGCCCTGTGTGAATCAGGTCGCCGCTGGCTTCAAGGAATGTACCGGCATCAGCGGCACGTAAACAAGCCCACGGGTCAAGATTTTGCGATTTACCACGCGAGACAGTGCCATTATCGACCAGCGCTCCGGTATCGGCTGTCACGCCATCCGAACCATCCGTCCCGGCAACCAATAGGTAAATGTCATCTTTCGGGTTTAGGCACAGCGCCGCTGCCAAGGCCAAATGCTGATTGCGCCCGCCACGACCGGGATTCAACGGCAATTGCACCGTGGTTTCCGCGCCCCACAGGTAAAGACCGGGAGCGCTCACCTGCAACTGTTCCACACACCATTGCGCCATCACTTCCGCATCACCTTCGATAAAATCAGGCATTAGCTGCACCGGTAAATCGGCTGATTCAGTAGCAGCCATTGCCTCCAGCATTTGGCGATTACTCGCGACAATTTGCCAATCAAACCTGTCATGCGGTGCGGGAAACAATAATCCCGAACCAATTACTGCGGGATCATCACCGGGTACATCAGACATTAGCAAACAAGTGACCGGACGTTCCCCCAAATATTCCCACAATTTGCCGCCTTTAATTAAAGATAGCGCTCGCCGCATCGCATTAATGTCGCTAATAACTGCCCCGTTTGCCAACATCGCTTGGGTCGCTTGTTGCAAGCGTGGCAAGTTCCAGCTCACATCCAATACTTCAACCAAACTGGATGTGCCACCTGAAATCAAAAACAACACGGGCTCATTTTCAGGGAGTGTTTGTAGGTAAGTCAGTAAGATTTGACCAGCCGCTAATGACGATTCATCAGGAACGGGGTGTGCCGCTTCGACGACTTGCACATAAGGCGGGAGCGCAATCGTAACGTGACCGTGTTTAGTGATTAGCAAAGCACTGTTTATCTGCGTAGTTAGGTAGCGGCTTGCCCCCATGAACATAGCTTCAGCCGCTTTGCCAATCGCCACAACATGGCAAGCTTCGCGCTTACCCTTGGCAAGCAATGCTTGGTAAACAGCCATCTCGCCATTGACGGCGCTTAAGCCAGCGGCATAGATTTCTAATAGCAGGGTACGGTGATCGGTCATTTTGTCGTGTTCATTCCTAAGTACATGGGAGCAATAAGTTGATCAATCTACTATACAACACTTAAAAGCCGATGTTCAGCCTCCCCACAGCACCACAGAACAGGGAATCGTTTATGCAACATGCATTAATTGTCGAAGATGTGCCAGAAACTAGCCAATGGCTCCGTGATATTCTTACCCAAACGTTTGGAGACATACGCACCACGCAAAGCATGACCTGCCAGCAAGCGCGTGATGCCCTGCAAACCCAGTATTTCAATTTAGCCTTGCTGGATCTCAATTTGCCCGATGGCAGCGGTATCGACTTGATCAGTTGTGTGCGCCAACGTTGCCCCGATGCTTACATTGTAATCACCACCATTTTTGACGATGAAGAGCATATTCTCAAGGCATTACGGGCAGGTGCGCATGGCTATCTATTGAAAGATTCGCCCGATGCACGGTTCATTCAGAAATTGCGCGGCATTCTCAGCGGCGACCCGCCGTTATCACCGAGTATTTCACGGCGAATATTGCGCTATTTCACGGAAGTAAACGCCGAACAGCCCCAATCTGCGGTGGTCAGTCCCCCGCACACCGAGTCAAGCCAGCTCAATCAACTCAGCCCAAGGGAACAGGAAGTGTTAACACTGGTGGCAAAAGGCTTGAGCCGCAACGACGTGGCAAAATTGTTAACACTTTCCAACAATACCGTGGCGCGTTACATCCGTGATGTGTACCAAAAACTAAACATTTCGAGCCGCGCCGAAGCAGCGGTGGAAGCTTGTCGCATGGGGTTGGTGAATACGGATTCGCACTAATGCGCTGGTTCGCGGCTATTCCCCCGCCCAAGGCGTCGCCCGCGAATGCCTTGTTGTTGGGTTTGGTATTTATTTGTTTGGTTGAAGCGCTGACGTTGTACCTGCACCTGCAATTGCCCTGGACAGGCGTACAACTTGCTGTCAAAGCGCAACAGGTGATTGGACTGGTTTCGCCGGATTCACCTGTTGCGGGTCAGTTAGCCAATGCCAGCGCTTTGCAAGCCATTGAAACCCCGACGGCGCGTATTGAATTGCAACCCCTGCTGCTAATAGAACCGCTGTCTATTCCAACTTATGCTGAACTCAACCAATACATTGCCCTGCAAGCGCAGTTAGCACAGGCATTCACTGGCGATATGCCGGTCAATCTCATCACGGCGGAACAACAACGTATCACCTTATCCATTAAACCCCACACGATGCTTGTGCAGATACCCGCTTTCTTTTGGTGGTTTGCGCTTACCAATATCGCTGGATTATTGGTTGGTGTGGTGGTGTGGACGTATAAGCCGCATACCTTGGAATCCACGTGTTTGTTGTTGGCTTGCCTGAGTTATTACTGTGCCGGTAGCATTTTCCGTTTGCTGATTAGCCGTGAGTTTTACCTGCCCCCTGCTTGGCTTAAGGTCATGATACCGGCAGAGGCATTAGCCATGAATGTGTTTCTGGGGAGTTTATTGACCATTTTGTGCTATTACCCACGGCAAATAGCCGCCAAGTGGGGAATGCTGGCAATCGCTGGCATCATGTTGCTGTTGACACTTAACTATTATTTTCAATGGGTTGCGATGCCTTTGCATATTTACATCACACCCATAACGCCATTTATCGTAATTGGTACTTGGCTGTTTTACAAGCAATGGCAACGGACACGCGGAAACCCGGTTGACCGCACCACGGTATGGGTTTTGCAGTTCTCGACGTTACTACCGGCGTGGTTGATTATGCTGTTGTACGGATTTCCGCTGATGTTTGGGGTACAACCTTTTATCTCAGAAGTGACGACCCGTGCGTTGCTGGTCGCTACGTTTACGGGTTGGGCTGTCGGTATTTTGCGGTTTCGGTTGTTTGAAATTGAGTATTGGTGGTTTCGGTCGTTGCTGTGGTTGGTGGGTGGCAGTGTGGTGCTGATATTGGATTTGGTATTAGCAGCGACGTTTCAGGCTTCAACCGCTTATGCGTTGGGCGGGTCAGTGATCTTAGCGGGTTTTGTGTACTTTCCGTTGCGGCAGTGGTTATTTGAAAAAATCATGCCGGATGAGCGGCAATCCTTACAGGCATTTTTACCGGTGTTTAGCCAAAGCATGGCAGATGCCACGTCTAAAGAAGGCTTTGAGCAACGTTGGCAGGCGGCATTGCAACAACGCTTTCGCCCCTTACATATAGAACGTTTGGCGGAACAAAGCAGCGCGGTGATGTTGGCGGATAATGGTTTGCACCTAACCGTGCCGAGCCTTGGCAATCACCATGCTTATCGACTGAGTGGCAAACAAATGGCGGCGCATTTGTTCAATAAAGCCGATAGGCAGCAAACCGAATCGCTGCTGACGATTGCTCGCATGGCGAGTGTTGCCAGCGAAACCCGCCAACAAACGGTACTGGCGGAACGGCAACGCATTATGGGTGATTTGCATGACAGCGTGGGAGCGCAATTGATGACACTGATGCACAAATTGCCTGACCCAGAACACAAGCAGGCGGCACGGCTGGCATTGACGACGTTGCGGGATACGATTCGTTTATCGCAAAAAACCAGCCCGCTGCGCTTGGTCGATCAAGTGGCGGATTGGCGGGTGGAGATTGCGGAAAGAGCGGAGGCGGCTGGGGTGGAATTGGTGTGGCAGCAGGGGGAGTTGAATGGGTTTGCATTGAGTGCTAAGCAGGTGTTGGAATTGTCACAGGTTCTGCGTGAGGCAGTGAGTAATGCGTTGCGCCATGCGTTGCCGGAGGTGTTGGAGATTGGGATTTCGGTTAAAGCGCAGCGTTTGCATGTTTGCATTATGAACGATGGGCGAGTGTCCCTGCCCGCAACGTGGCGGGCGGGGACGGGGATGAGTACCATGCAAAAGCGGGTACATGGGTTGGGTGGGCATATTCAGTTTCGACTGACGGCGTTACCGAAGGCGAAAATGCAGGTGTTGTTGAATGTGCCGCTGTACGCTACCACCCCCGACAGGTGATTTGGGTAAACTGGATATTGAAACCCGCATTAGTTTCAGCTACCAGACCAAAGCTTGTAAGCTTTATTAAAAACTTGTGTACCGACTTTTTCACCCAAATCTAACCCAACCACATTACCTTCATAGAAATGGATGCCTCCAAATAAACGCGACTCCCCAGCCTCTCTTGCCGCACTAGTAAATGTCGGCCAAGATAAAACCACATCAGTTACTGCTTCACTCGGATCTGCTTTTAACGGAGAGTTTTGTGCATAGAAAAAGCCAAATCGATCACTTCCCGTAAATTTTTTCAATACTGTAGCAGCAGCCATGGAAAAACCGCTATGTCCCGATGTAAACTCTGCAAATGGTGGAGTGGGAAATGAAGCCACTTGGAAAGGCTTCCACGTTTCACCCTGAATTTCTTGTATTCCTTTTCCTGCTCCTGCCCAACCTAATATTTTTCTACCACCAAATAAGTAGCGGATAGCGGTAATGGGTCGAACATAATCAAAAGCCACCTTTGCATCCCAAGTCGCAATACTTGCATCAAATACTGCATTTGCCACTAAAAACAGTAACTTCACACTATTATCAATAGAATAATCAGCATCGGCTTCGCCACCATAATCACGCTCTAGGACAAAAGCAGCGAACTCAGTCCAATGCCCCGGTGGTAATTCAGAGTTAGGACCATCAGCCCAATATTCGGCAATCACTTTCTGTTCTGGTGTTAGTTTTACTTGTATATCCATAACGTGACGAGCTTGATCCAGAAAACCCTGAGATAAAACAGGTTGAGGAGGTGCTGGTCTAAATTGCTGTCCATTCTCTAGTGAAAATGGCACAACACCGCCCCAATGTGGAGTAATGAATTTAGGTGAAACCGCAACATTATGAATATTCAAATAGGTTAAAGACTGCCATCTATCAGGAAAGTCGATCGCATCCATCGTAGCAGGCAAAATAACAGACATTGGTTTGTTAACTGATTGATAACCTGATGTGTCATCATAAAGATTGTCCTGATTTGCAAAGTCATTATGTCGACTTTGTAGAATACGATCAGCCATAATATTAGCAATACCAACTGGATTATCAGAGTTTGTATTGGTATCACCTAGCATAATGCCTTCTTTTCTTAGCAGAGCTTCTAAGCGAAATTGATATTCATCTTTAAAGGAATTGCACTTAACCTCACATACTGGTGAAAATGCAGAAGGAGGAAACTGATCTATTATTCCGCGATATGCTGCTTGAGAAATAGCTTTACGTTTATTTGCCAATGTACATTGTGGCTCAGGACATCGTATAGGATTACCAATACTTGGGTTTGCTACAGGATCATAGGCAGACCAAGAGTCATAAATAATGGTGTAAATAATACCTAATGATCTTGCAATTTGAGGAGGACCACCGCGATTACGTTCTTTAGACTCTACGGGTAGTTTACCTAACGCACGAATCGCATCTAATACTAGATTGTTCCATTCAATCAACAAATTCATTGCCTACTCCTTAATGAATAACATTTCTTTAGTTAAATGCAAATATTTCAAGTACTCACGCATAAATTCGCCGTAACCTCGCAACCACAAATAAGTATTAGTTTGTGTCGGAATTTTTTGGGATAATTTATGGAAAGGTATTTATTAGAAATCACTAAAGGATTTCGTTATGCACTGATAAATGCTGAATAGCAATTACCAAAATCAAAAAAGGATTAGCAGATAGTCTTTCCTTATCGGTGCTCATAACATACGTCCTGTAAGTTTTTCTGCTTACAGAGTAAAGCCATTTTCACGACGCAGACACTACCTATTTGAATACACTCGAATGAGTCAAGGTCTGTTGATGTTTAAATATTGATGGTCAAATAACATTCAACAACGCCGCCACTTTCTTCCGATCCGCCCGCTTCATCGCCTTGCCCGTGATCGGGCTAATCGGCGCACTCGCAAAGCGATCATCGTGGGGAAATACCATCAACTCCACTTCCACATCATCCACATAAAAACGCAACAGCGGGAAATATTCCTGCTTTTTATTACCCAAACGGGTACGGCGCTCGTGTACTTGAAACGGAATGTGTTGATCTTCCAGAAAAAACATCACCTGTTCCACCCCATCGGCTGACAAATACAGCGTCACCGCCGAATGCGGGCTGGAGGTTCCCTCCAACGCTGCACCTGTCAAATAAGGGTTGTAGGCTTGCAAAAACTCCATCGCTTCCAACGCCACTTCACGGTGCTGGCGCAACAACGCAGGTTGCGTCTCCGCATCGAACAATTGAATGCGTTGATGAATTGACGCCTCAATCTCTTCATTGGTCGGCTGGGAACTGCCGTGCGCGGAAACACCCAACTGTTCGGCTGCCCGCAACTTCGCCAAGCGGTAATCGCGCATTCCCTCTTCGTAAATCAGGCGGGCGGCTTCTTCCGCCACCAAATGGCGGGTTTCTTCACGGGTATTACGCATTAGAACAATTGCTCAGGAATTTCTACCCGTTCCGGTGTACGTTGCGGAGCAGGTGCACGCGGCGCTCCCCCGTTTTGGGCAGCTTGACGCGGGGCAATATCACGCTCACTTTTATACTGAAAGCCAGCATTTGAACGCTCAGCACGCTCTGTACGCCGCTGCGGTTTATCGTTCTCAATGCCCAAATCCAAATCCGCTTCTTTAATATCCACCGGCTTTTCCCATTCTTTCGACGGTTCACCCTTCAAAACACGGTGCATGAAATCAATCCACATCGGCAACGCTACATTGGTCGCCGTTTCGCCCTCGCCTAACTTCGCCATGTCGTCAAAACCGACCCAAGCGACCGTCACAACGCTTGGCGTGAATCCGCAAAACCATGCATCTTTTTGATCATTGGTGGTGCCAGTTTTACCCGCAATGTCTTTACGGTTCAAACTGCGTCCGGCACGCGCTGCTGTTCCTGACTGGGTAACATCCTGCATCATGCTCACAATCTGGTAATGCGCTCTGTTATTCAAAATGCGTTTAGCCGCCGGATAAACCCCCTCTTCGCCTACTTTGGGGCGTTCAACAGCCGCCGTTTCCCAAATGGGTTTGTCATCAGCCGCTTTAGCAGGCACAGCCGTCTTGCCATCCTTGCCTTCGTAATCCTTTGCGGGCAGATCAGTGTTGTCTGTGACTTTTTTCTCGACCACACACACATCGGTTTCACCGGCGCAAATTCTGGGTGAAGTCTCTTTAAACAATACCTGATGGTTACGGTCTTCAATTTTGGTAATAAAGTAACTGTCGACTTTGTAACCGCCGTTCGCAAACACCGCGTAAGCCGTTGCCATTTCCATCGGCGTGGTCATGGCAGTGCCTAAAGCCAGCGTCAAATTGGGGGGCAAATTTTCCTTGGGAAAACCGAATTCGTGCGCAAAATCAATGGTGTAATTAATCCCAATGCTGCGCAATAAACGAATAGAAACCAGATTGCGTGATTTTGCTAACGCTTCGCGTAACGTGGTCGGGCCAATGTATCTGCCGCCGAAGTTTTCAGGTTTCCAATTACTCCCCGGAATATCAAGCGGTGCATCGTTCACCACACTGGCGGGCGTGAAGCCTTTCGACAAAGCCGCCGCATACACAATCGGCTTAAAGCTGGAACCCGGCTGGCGCATGGCTTGCGTCGCCCGATTGAATTTGGAATGCTGGAAATCAAAGCCCCCCATCACCGCACGCACCGCACCGTCAGTCGGATCCAGTGAGACCAAAGCCCCACCAACAGTCGGCACTTGCGAAAGCACCCAAGTATTTTTTTCTTTATCGGTTTGGCGTAAGCGCACAATCTCACCCGGACTCAAGACATCGCTCACTCGCTTAGGGGAAGAGCCACGGCGGTCTTCGCTTTTAAACGCCCGCGCCCACTTCACCGCATCCAAATTCAACGTTACACGGGTTTCACCCACCAATAATTCAGCGCTGCTGGCTCCGGCTTGCAGCACTAAGGCGGGGTGCAAATCGCCAAACGTGGGGTAAGACGAGAGCTTGTCGCGCATCTCATCCTCATTTTTCAATTCACTCAAGGATAATTTGTCTTCAGCACCGCGATAACCGTGCCGTTGGTCATAGGCGGACAAGGATTTGCGTAACGATTCGGCGGCTTCTTTTTGGGTAGCGGAATCCAAGGTGGTGTACACGTGATAACCTTGGGTGTAAGCATTGGCCTCACCAAAACGCTTTACAATGTCTGCACGCACCATTTCGGCAAGGTACGGTGCATCCGCATCAATCTCGGTTTTATGGCGTTGCGCGGTATTGGGTTCGTTGATGGCGATTTGGTAGTCATCGGGGGAAATATGACCAAGTTCCAACATGCGCTTGAGGATGTAGTTGCGGCGGATCATGGCGCGTTCAGCGTTAGCCAGCGGGTTATAACGCGACGGTGCTTTGGGCAATCCGGCAATCATCGCACTTTGCGCTAAGGTCAGTTCCGCCAAGGTTTTGCCGTAGTAAATTTCCGCAGCGGACGCAATGCCATACGCGCGATTGCCCAAATAAATTTTATTAAGGTAGAGTTCCAGAATCTGGGGCTTATCCAGCGTCTGTTCCATTTTAATGGCTAATAGGGTTTCTTTAAGCTTACGCTCGAAATTTTTACCGGAATCCAGAAAGGAATTTCGCGCCAACTGCATGGTAATGGTGCTGGCACCTTGGCTGGCAGAACCCGTGGAAATCACACTGCGCAATGCCCGTAACACCCCTTTTATATCAACCCCTTGGTGTTCATAAAAGCGAGCATCTTCAATGTCTAAAAATGCCTGTTGCAGATTTTTAGGCACATCATCCAATTTCACCGGGCGACTGCGGTGTTCGCCGTATTCAGCCAACAATGCGCCATCGCGGGCATAGATACGCAGCGGCACTTGAATGTCGATTTTACGTAACTCTGCCGCATCAGGTAACTGGGGGGCATAGTGGGAATAAAGCGCAAACAATCCCAACGCCCCTAAAGTGAGGAGCGCGAAAAAAGCGCCTAAAACAAGCTGGAAGAATTTATAGATGAACCGCATGACTACATTGGACTTTTATTCATTTACGCACGGCTTCCGTTTATCTGAAAGCACGCCACCCAAGACGGGCAGAGTAGACTAATTTAGGATTCGACGCTACCATTGACCTGAAAATAATTAAAAGATACGCCCCACAACGTTTAATAATAACAATAACCTCGGAATTGCCTGTGTTTTCAATATATCCTCGTAAAGAAAGCTTACTCGGTCTGGACATCAGCTCTTCCGCCATAAAACTGGTGGAAATGACCCGTAAGGGACGCGACTACCGGATTGAAAGTTATGCCGTTGCCCCCCTACCGGAGGGCGTTGCCAATGAAAAAGACATCGTAGAGCCGGAACCCGTGGGCGAAGCCATCCGCAAAGCCTTGCGTGATAGCCGCTCTAAACTGAAGCATTGCGCCTTGGCGATTCCGACGTCGATGGCTATTAGCAAAATTATTCCCATGCCCGCCTCCATCCCCCAAGCAGAACTGGAAGCGCAAATGTCGATGGAAGCCGAGCAGCACATCCCCTACCCCATGAACGAGGTCAATTACGACTTTGAAATTCTGGGACCGTCCGCCAATTCGCCGGAAACCGTGGATGTGTTACTGGCTGCCACCCGCTCAGAAAACGTCGAAGTCCGGGTAGCCGCTGCTGAAATGGCCGGTTTAACCGTGGATATTGTCGATACCGAAACCCACGCACTGGAAAAAGTCCTACGCCACTTGACCAACGAATTGGAACAACACGATTCACTGGCGATCGTCGACTTTGGCGCGACCATGACCGGCATTAGCGTGTTCGAGCGCAGTCGTCTCACGTTTTCCCGCGAGCAAGCGTTCGGTGGACGTCAACTCACCGAAGAAATCATGCACCGCTACGGGCTGACTTGGCAGGAAGCAGGCTTAGCCAAAAAAGAAGGCAATTTACCGGAAAACTACGTATCCGAAGTGCTGGAACCGTTTAAAGACAATATGGTGCGCCAATTGCACCGTTTTCTTCAGTTTTACTACGCCTCCAGCCAGAAAGACAGCGTGGCACAAATCCTGATTTGTGGCGGTTGCGCCCGTATTCCCGGCGTGGACGAACAAATTCAATCCACCATCGGCATTCCGGTCAGGGTCATTAACCCCTTCACACGGGTAGCATTAGGGCCGCGTGTCAGCCCGGTGCGTTTCACCAATGATATGCAAGCCTTGCTGATTGCAGCAGGTCTATCACTGCGAGGATTGGAATAATGGCTGGCCTAAACCTCCTGCCTTGGCGGGAAAAAGCACGCGAGGAAAACAAAAAGCAATTCTTCGCCCTCGTGGGCGGCAGTGTCCTATTAGCGGCGGCCGCAGTGTTTGGTGCGCACCAATACATGCAATACGCCATCGAACACCAAGAGCAGCGCAACCAATATTTAAGCACGCAAATTGCCGAGTTGGATAAGCAAATCAAAGAAATTGAGCAACTGGATGCCACGCGCCAAGCGTTACTGGATCGGATGCAAGTCATCGAAGATTTGCAAAGTACCCGCCCCGCTATCGTGCATTTGTTTGATGAAATGGTGAACGCCCTCCCCAAAGGCATGTACCTGCTGCACTTGAAACAAGATGGCACCAAAGTAGAACTCGAAGGCAAGGCAGAATCCTACGCACGGGTTTCCAGCTACATGAACCGGCTGGATGCTTCGCCTTGGTTGAGTTCATCCAACTTGAACATTATTTCCACCAAAAAAGAAGGCGATAACGGGGAATTGGTGCTCAGGGACTTCAAATTGGATGTGACGCAATTGCTGCGTCAAACACAAGATGAGGCTAACGCGGCGCCAAGCAAACCCAAAACCGGCACACCTCCCGCTGCCAAAAAACCGAACAAAAAACAGGAGGGCGGTTGATGAAGATGCACGAACTCAATAATCTGGCTGATGATCCCGGTAGCGTCTCTTGGTCAATCAAGGCGCTGGCGCTAGGGGTCATCATGATCGTTATTTTAGTGCTGGGCTACCAACTCGTTATTGTGGATGAGCTGGAGGCACTCGCCAATGTCGAATCCAAAGAGCAACAATTGCGTACCGACTTGGAAACCAAACAAAAACGCGCCAGCCAATTGCCACAATACCAAGCCCAAATGGAAGAAATGCAGCGCTCTTTCAGCGTCTTGTTGCGCCAATTGCCTAGCGATACCGAGATACCGGGCTTGATTCTGGATATTTCCGAAAAAGGCTTATCCAATGGCTTGGAATTGGAACTCTTTGAACCACAAAATGAAGTGCAGATGGAGTTTTACGCGGAAAAACCCATTAAAATTATTGCCAAAGGTTCATACCGCGAACTGGCAACCTTTGTCAGTGATATTTCCGGGTTGTCACGCATTGTGACCATCAACAATATCGACCTAAAACCCGAAGAGCAAAGCGGACGCTTGCGTTTAGAAGCGACGTTAAAAACCTATCGCTATTTAGAAGACGGTGCCGAGGGTGATACGCCTGCTAAACCCAATAATAAAGTTGCCAGCAGCACCAAGGGGAATAAAGGATGAAAACACCAGCACCCACCCCATTCGTCGCGTCTATTAAGTTAATATCAAGTTTTAGCTTATTATTCTTATTGACGGCCTGTAATAGTGACATGAGTGATTTAGAACAATACGTGCAAAGTGTTAAGGCGAAACCAGCCGCGCCAATTGACCCGATTCCCGAAATAAAACCTTATGTACGGTTTATTTACCCTGGACACGAATTAAATCCGTTTGATTCCAAGATTCTTGCACCCGATACCGTGGCAGACCCCGGCAGCGCCATTATGCCCGACGCGAATCGTGTCCCTGAATTTTTGGAAGGTTTTCCGTTGGACAGCCTGCGCATGGTTGGCACGCTCAACCAAAATGGCGCATTGTGGGCGCTTATCCGCATCCCGGATGGTGCTATTCACCGCGCTCGTGCAGGCAATTACCTCGGTAAAAATCACGGCAAAATCAATAAAGTTGAAGAAACCAAAGTGATGGTTCAGGAAATTGTCGAAAACGGTTTTGGTGGTTTTAAAGAACGGGAAAATGCCATCGCCCTCTCTGACCTTAAAGATGTAAAAAAATAATACACAGGACTAGCAACAAAATGAAAACAATAAAGCAAAGTGTTGCGTTGGCAATTCTCGTGGCCTGCACCCCTGCCAGCAGCTTGGTGTTTGCAGCCGATAAGCAACTGCAAAATATCACCGCGCAAGCAACAGGCAATAAAACCGAAGTTCAATTGCAATTCAGCTCCCCTGTGCAATTGCCCCAAGGTTTTCTCATGGAAAATCCTTCACGGCTAGTCTTTGATTTTCCTGCGACCGACGTTGCACCCAATACCCGCAGCAAAGCGGTTAACTTGGGAAATGTGCAAACCATTGATGCCGCCAATAACCAAGGCAAAGCACGGGTAGTGGTGCACCTGAATGGCTTGGTCAACCACACGCTAGAATCCCGTGGCAACACCGTTGTCATGTTATTCGACAATAACGGCAAACAACAAACAACGCCCAACGTGCAGCGCAGCGGCAAAGCCAGCGCCGATAATTTTGCCCCCGCACCCAAACCGTCCACCGTGGAGACGCAAAATCTTGCGTCTCTACCCCCAACCGTGACGCCAGCCAGCCAAACGTTACCATTGCCAGAATTGCCCGTTCCCGCCGCGCTGCCGAAAGATTACGCTTGGTATACGCCACCGGATGCTGTCGCTCCGCCAGCACCCGTGGTTATGCCTGCCCCCGTGGTCATGCCCCCCCTAAAGCTGTAATCGCCTCTCCGATGGCAGCAAAACCCGCACCGTTGGCAAGCGTCGCTACCCCAGCACCAATGCCAGTAGCCGCACCAGCCAACACTGTATCGCAATTACAAAGCGTGGATTTCCGGCGTGAACCCGACGGTAGCGGGCGCATGATCATTAATTTACCTTCCGCTGACACCAATGTTAGCGATAGCAAAAGCGGTAACACCATTACCGTTACCTTGGCGGACGTTGACGTGCCTGCGAATTTGCAAAAACGCATGGATGTGATGGACTTCGGCACGCCCGTGAGCAGCATCGACGTGGCGCAACGGAATGACGGGGCGCGAATTCGCCTTTCCAGCCACGAAGGATTTGAATACCGCACCAATCGCAACGGCAATGAATACACCGTTTACATCGACAAACTCAAAGTATCGGCTGAAGAAAAACTCGCGAGTGAACAAAAAAAGAAGACCTTTACCGGCGAAAAACTCTCGCTCAATTTCCAAGACATTGAAGTGCGGGCGGTATTGCAATTGCTGGCTGACTTCACCGACAAAAATATCGTCGTCAGTGACACCGTAGCGGGCAATATTACGGTGCGCCTCAAAGATGTGCCGTGGGATCAAGCGCTCGACATCGTGCTCGAATCCAAAAATCTGGCCATGCGCGAAAACGGCAACGTCATCTGGGTCGCGCCTGCCGCCGAATTGACCGCGAAGGAACAGCAAGAGCTGCAATCCATCAAAGCCAAGCAAGAATTAGAACCGTTGGTGACAGAATATATTGCCATTAATTTCGCCAAAGCCAGCGAACTGTCGGCGTTGATTGAAAAATCCAAAGGCGAAGACAAACAATCCCTGCTCTCCCCGCGCGGCAAAGTATCGGTAGATGAACGCACCAATACTCTGTTGGTGCAAGACACGGCAACACAAGTCAAAGCCATCCGCGATCTCGTCAAAGCACTGGACGTTCCGGTCGAACAAGTCTTAATAGAATCACGCATTGTCATTGCCAATGACACCTTCGGCAAAGAACTCGGCGCACGTTTCGGCATTACACCAAACTGGATCAATCAAGACAGCATTGGCATTGGTACTGGGCATCTTGGCTCCGGCACTGACGATTACTGGGAAAGTGCGACCAAAGCACTGGCTGACCCTACCGGCGACAATACCGTAACAATTCCCGGCCTCAGCGACCGCCTCAGCGTCAACCTGCCTGTCACCGGCGCGATTGGCAGCTACGGCTTCTCCATTTTGAGTAAGGATTTCTTGGTCGATCTCGAACTCTCTGCCTCACAAGCCGAAAGCAAGAGCGAGACCATTTCCAGCCCACGGGTGATCACCTCCAACCAAACCAAGGCGTTGATCGAACAAGGTGTAGAAATTCCGTACCTGCAAGCGTCTTCCAGCGGTGCGGCGAACGTTGCCTTCAAAAAAGCGGTGCTCAGTCTTGAAGTCACGCCACAAATCACCCCGGACGAACACATTTCCATGGATTTGAAAGTGAATCAGGACACCGTGGGGCAAATCTTCTCCGGCGTCCCCAGCATCAACACCCGTGAAGTGCAAACCAAAGTGCTGGTAGAAAACGGGCAAACGGTGGTGCTCGGTGGCGTGCATGAGGAAGAAAACCTGAGCGGCACGACCAAAGTTCCGGTGTTAGGCGATGTGCCGGTGTTAGGCCGACTGTTCCGCACCGACAACAACAGCAACAAGAATCGTGAGCTACTGATTTTTGTTACCCCGAAAATTGTGGACAGTAAACGCTAAAGCAGTCCACAAGCTGCTTGATTCCCGCGCCCAGTGCTGGCATAAATCCCCCATGCAAAACAGTATCATTCTGGTGGGATTGATGGGCGCGGGAAAATCCACCATAGGCCGACAACTTGCGCGACGACTGAACCTAACCTTCTACGATTCCGACAGGGTGATCGAAGAGCGCACGGGTGTCAGCATCCCCACCATCTTTGAGCTTGAAGGAGAAGCTGGCTTTCGCGAGCGCGAAGAACAAGTCATCGCCGAACTCACCGCCCTTCCCGACATATTACTCGCCACCGGCGGCGGCAGTGTTTTGCGCGAAACCAACCGCCAACATCTCAAAACCGGCGGGTGTGTAATCTACTTACGGGCTTCCGCCGACCAACTGTTTCAGCGCATCAAACACGACCGCAGCCGCCCCTTGATGCAAACCGAAAACCCGTTGCAAACCTTACGCAACCTGCTAAAAACCCGCGAGCCGTATTATCTGGAAGTCGCTGATTTAGTTGTGCCAACGGGCAAACAAAAAGTGAACGTTATCCTGCGCGAAATCCACAACAAACTCAAACAATTACAGGAAGTTACCCATGCAAACCCTTAATCTCGACCTTGGCGAGCGCAGCTATCCGATTCACATCGGGCAAGGCTTGCTGCAACAGTCCGAGCTGGTCACGCCGCACATTCGTGGCAAAAGCGCGGTCGTCGTGTCCAACACCACAGTTGCACCGCTGTATTTGGAAACCACACAACGTTTGCTGATGGGTTTGAAACACTCCGCCGCCATCTTGCCTGATGGTGAAAGCTACAAAAACCTCGATGTCCTCAACCAGATTTACACCCACTTGCTGGAAAACAAGGCGGATCGCAAAACCACGCTGATTGCGCTCGGCGGCGGTGTCGTGGGTGACATGACGGGGTATGCGGCTGCCAGCTATCAACGCGGCATCAACTTCATCCAGATTCCCACCACCTTGCTGGCAATGGTCGATTCTTCCGTCGGCGGCAAAACTGGCGTGAATCACCCGCTCGGCAAGAACATGATCGGCGCATTCCACCAGCCGCAATGCGTGCTGATCGACACTGACAGTCTGAATACGCTGGCTGACCGCGAACTGAGTGCAGGCATTGCTGAAATCGTGAAATACGGTTTGATTCGTGATCCCGCCTTCCTGCAATGGCTGGATACCAACATGGATAAGCTGCTGGCGCGTGACCCCGAAGCGTTGACCTATGCGATTTTCCGCTCCTGCGAACACAAAGCCGAAGTCGTCGCGGCAGATGAACGTGAGTCTGGGCAACGCGCCTTGCTGAATCTGGGGCATACCTTCGGTCACGCGATCGAAGCCGCAATGGGTTACGGCAACTGGTTGCACGGCGAAGCGGTTGCAACCGGCATGGTGATGGCAGCGGAATTGTCGCAGCAAATGGGCTGGCTGGTGGCGGATGACGTGGCTTACACGCGCCACATTTTGCAACGCGCTAACTTGCCAGTTGACCCGCCCGCGCAAATGACGGGCGAAGACTTCACCCGCTATATGTCAGTAGACAAGAAAGTGTTGGATGGCACATTACGCCTCATCTTGATGAAATCGCTGGGTGAATCCATCGTCACCGCCGACTTTGATCCGGCGGCACTCAAGCGCGTCTTGAACCGGGAAATCTGATTATTTCCCCAACTTCATCAGCTTGCCGCCCTGCTTATACGCCAACGCTTCCAAGATGATGCCGTTGGTGTTGGCGGTAAGCGCTTTGTTGGGCTGACCGCTGACCTCATACAAACCGGAATACCAACCGCGTTCGGGGTCAGCCAAGGTCGCCGCCTTCTCCACCAGTTTCTGGGTATAATCGGTTTCATACAGCGCGTGCCAGCCAAATGCTGCCTTGGTACTCAACGTTTTAAACTGGCTGGCATCTTCGCCCTTCTCCGTGATAGCGTTCCAGATTTTGCCATCGGTAAACACCGTGTTGTAAACGAAGTACGGCGGCTGGTCGATATTGTCTTCCGACACGGCGGTGAGAATGCCCGTTTCGGCAAAGCGCTTTTCCTGTGCCTTATACACACGCCATGCCAATTCTTGCGACAGGTGATCCCAACCGAATTCCACGCCATCCAGAATGTACGGTTCACTCACCACGTAGTTGTGCGCTCCGTATTGCTGCGCACTGCGGCTATCGGTGGCAACTTGAATCCCGCTAATATCCACAAACTTGAGGTAATCGGTGTAACGCAGTGAATTGGAAACATCCAGCCCCATCAGATTGAAGGACTTGGCAGCATATTCTTCATAGCCCAAACGCCCTTCCTGTAGGTATTCGGTTTTGCCATCATCACTAACCGCCGCGCCATACAATACGCCCTGCACCAACATCGGCGCGGTATCCCACGTTTCCAACACCCGCTTAACCGATGCAGTGTGTTGCGGGTAATGCCAAGTCAGCACGTTAAACGGCACGAGTACACGCCCGATGTCGATTGCCGACCAGCCAATGCCTTTTTCGCTCGGCTGATTGTTGTAATCCACCATTTGTAAGGAAATCGTGTTGTAGGATTTATTCGGCAACTTGCCTTCAAACAGTGGCATTTTCGTCAAAGAATCCAAGGCTTTGAAAATACGCGCATCGAATTCGGTTTGATCAATAATCCCTAAGCGTTGCGCCGCAATCACCGCCATCAAATACGACGAAGTATCCCACAACGTGGAGGCGTTATACTTATCAACCGAATTCACCAGCCCCGTTCCAGGAATCGTGTTGTTCTGAAAATACTTCCACGCCGTTTTTGCCCACGCCATTTCCTGCGCGGTTAAGGCACGCGGCGGCGCAATGTTTACCTCAGTGCTGATGTCGATCATTGCCTCCGGGGTATTCGCATTGCCCACACTAAGCCCTTCCAACCAACCCACCAAACCAAACGCGGTGACTAACCCTGTCAAAAAAATCAAATGGCTACGCGCACGCACCAAGCCCTGTTTAAAACTCATACTGTCACCTCTTCTTCTGGTCGCCAAAACGCCGCCATCACAATCCCACTCAACGCCAAAATATTATTCAGCCCCCAAAACAGATTGGTCAGAATTCCACCCATCGAATAATCATCGTTACCCAGCACAAAAAACTGCACGCTGGCATACGCAATCCCCAGCACCGTCAACACAATCACCGCAAATTGCGGCAGCACCAGATGGAAAAAATTACCTTCTTGCCGGTCTTTTGGTGTCACCGGAAACTTAATCTGTTCACCCTTCAACACCGTCCAAATCGCCTGAAGATTCACCGGGAAAAATGACAAGTAACTGGCTTTGGAACGGTAGCCCGCAATTCCCCATGTCCCCACCATAAACGCCAATTCCATCGCAATCAGGAACGGCAAAATGTGCAGGAAAAAATCCCCGGTGTAAGCACTCACCGGCGCAATCCCACTAAACAAATACACCAAAGGTGCTGCCAAAAACATCATATTCCAGATACCACCAAGGTATGACCATGCCGTTGCGCCATACATCAAGCGTTGCGCCCAACTCATGCCTTTGCGCGTCATCGGATTGTCGTGCATGACAATATCCAATGTACCGCCTGCGTATTTAAAGCGTTGCACTGTCCAACTCAACAAGTCTTGCGGCGACAACATTTTGGATTCAACCGCCGGATGCAGCACCGATTTCCAATGCCGATCTTCATCCGAATGCAGCACAATCGAGGTGTAAATATCTTCCGAAACGTGGAAACGGTACGGGGTAAATTCCTCTTCGCCCGCTACCTGATGGCGCATTTCCTGCACCAAACCGCTGTCGAGTGCTTCCCCACCCATCAGCTTTTGCAACTGTTTGGACTGCTTACCGACCTGCTTTTCGATGGTATCGGAATAGGTTTTGAGCGCCGCTTCCATCACTGCTTCACGCCGATGGATCGAGCCTGCCCCGCAACAAAACGACGCATTCGCCCAGTTACGGCGGCGTTGGATAATGTCGTAAAACATTTTTGGCTCATTCACGAACGGGTCTTCGCCCACGCGCATTTCACCGATCATTGCTTCCACGCCTTTGCCCAGCCAACGACCGGGGGCTTTCAAGTATTTACCCAACACATCGGGTAAACGTTTGCCTTCCGGCAGGTCGAAAAACCATTGCGGAGTTTGCACCCACGCCACGTCAGGGTCGCGAAAATAGCCGAGCGTGTGTTCCAAAATTGTCGGAAACGGGCGCGTATCGGCATCGCAAATCACAATGAAATCACCGTGGGTTTGCTCCATCGCATTGCGCAAATTGCCTGCTTTGAAACCGATATTGCTGGTGCGGGTGATGTAACCCACACCCTCTTCTTCCGCGACTTGGCGCATTTCCGCGCGTTTGCCATCATCCAACACGAAAATTTTCAGTTCAATCGAATGCGGATATGTCACCTTTTTGGCATCACGGATACTCAGGCGTACCAGCTCCACATCTTCATTGTAGCTAGGGAAAAACACATCCACCTTCAGCGGGCGTTCTTCGCCATGATCAGGGCGCACCACTTCACTGAGTGTCGAAGGCGGCGGCAATTGCTCATAATCCTGCACTTTCCACAAGTTGAACACGAACAAGCCCAGCCCAAAATAGGAGGCGGTTTCCGCAAATGCCAGCGGAATCGCATACCACAGCGCATCCGGATTAAGCGAAGCCGTCCACCGCCACCACAAATACCACGCCCCCAAGGTCAAGGCGATGACGGCGAGAAATTGCCAAATGCTTTCCGTTACCGCCGAATATTCCAGCGGCGGTTCGGGTTTGCGGTCTTCAAACTTGTCGAAATAGAATCCCATAACTGTGCATTCTTATTGTTGTGGTTGAACGGTGAAACGGTATTCGTTGCTGCTTAACAGATTGCCTTGCGCATCGTGGATAGCGGCTTCCAGACGGTACTCGCCCGCATCCAATGCAGGTGCGGTGTAATCCCGCAAATGCTGGTGCATATCCGCCGTCAGGTTGAATGCCCATGTTTGCGCATCCAGCGTTTGCTTGTCGCCTAACAGTTTGATGGCATAACGTGCATTCGGGTAATTCGCGGCGCTGTCATTCAACGCCCACGCGCCAAACGTAATGGTTTCACCCGCTGCATAATCCACCTTGTTCCACGCCAGACTCGGCAAAATGGGCTGATAAGCACGTTGCAAAGCGTAATACCCCGGTTTGGGTTTGCGCCAAAAATCCACCATGCCCCAATTCATCGAAGCCCAATCTTCCACCAGCATGAACTGGAACAACGCTCCGACTGGACGGTACGCTTGGCGACGGTAGGATTCTGCTGCAAGCTGATTTAACCGCGCTTGGTATTGCTGGGTATTATCAATGAATTCATCCAACGTTTTGCCTTGTGGGATCTTGGCAATCTCCAAGGTTTCTTTGCGCTGGAAGTTGTGAAATGCCCATGCCTCCCATGCCGCATCGGTGGTGGGCAATTCCGCTTCATGCCCCAGAATCTTGCGCAAGGTTGCTTTATCCGGCAAGGCTTGCGCACCGAATTCGGCTATGGTGGCGGTCTTGGTCGGCTTGGCGTAATCGAGCCAATGCCCCGAATACCAGCCCAACCACGGGTGTTCTTTGGTGGAAGAAATCATGCTGATCGGGCGAGTTTTTTCCAACGCCAACGCCGCACGATGCAGCTTGTTATCCAGCACTTTGTTTTGCTGCGGGTTGTAATCTTTGTACTTCCACTTCATCCAATCCGCATCCCACGGTGGCTCGTTGTGCAACGTCCACTGGATGATGGAAGTGTATTGCCCGAATTGGCGGATCATATCGCCGACTTGTGACACCGCTTGCTGATGGAATTCGGGTGTGTCCTGATAGCCCCATTGCAATGGGAAATCTTGCCACACCATCAAACCCATTTCATCGCACAAACGGTAAAATTCAGGGGCAGTGACGTGGGCATGGACGCGCACGGTGTTGATATTCGCATCCAGCATCAATTGAATGTCGCGGCGAAAATCAGCCGATGACATCTCACTGAGCCACTGGCTGGCAATGTAATTCGTGCCTTTGAGCTGGATACGCTGGTCATTGATGCTCCAGATTTCTTGCGGCGAACGGCGGATTTTGCGGAAGCCAATGGTGCGCTCGAAGGTATCGAGTACTTTGCCATCGTGTACGGCGCTGACGGTTAGCTTGTAGAGGTTGGGGTTGCCGTAGCCGTGCGGATTCCAGAGTTTAGGATTAGAAACGGTAATAGATAAGGATTGACGTGCGGGCGTTTCGCCCCGCCAAGCCCCTATTTGCCATTGCAGTTTAGTGTTTGCTGGCAACTCCCCCAATACATCCAAAGCCACCAACACCTGCCACTGCTCCAGCCCTTGCACCGGCTGCACCTGCACACGTTTGGGTTCAAGTTGTACCTGCTGTGTTTGGCGCAAACGCACCTCACCCCAAATGCCGCCGGTATTCTGTTCCTGCCCCCGATCCGACCAAGCCCCACCGGGGCGCGTATCGTGGTGCGAAAAAATGCCTTTAATCAATCGCTTACGCAGCGAATAATCTTCCGCCTTTTCCTGCGGACTGTTCACTCGCACCAGTAAAATATTCTCGCCAGCCTTCAGATGCTGCGAAATATCAAACGCAAATTCTTGAAAATAACCTTCGTGTGAACCGAGCTTTTGCCCGTTCAACCACACAGCGGCAAAGTAGTCCACCCCGCCAAAATGCAGGGTAGACACGGTTTCAGGGGACGTATTCGCGTTAAACTTGAGCCGATACCATGCCACGCCATGATGGTCATAGCCTTGCGTGTACCAATTGCTGGGAATATTGATGGTTTGCCATACGGCTTTGGCAGCGGGCATAGCCTCCGAACCGGAGGGCAGAAATTCCCACTGCCCCGCCAGCGAACCCGTTTTACTGACAGAATCAGGCTGACTGGACGGGATGCTGCTGCATCCCTGCAAGAGCAGTACCCACACCATGATGACTGCCCAAACCAGCCGTTTCATCTTCAAACCAACTGCTTGCTGACGTGCAGGTGGTTGCCTTTGGCATCACGGATATAGCGAATGGAATCTGCCAGCAAGTGAATCAAACCCATGCCCCAACCGCCTTCCGGCAAGTCTTCCGGGTCAGGCATTTCATGCGTCTCGGCGTGTACCGCGTCTGGCATCGTGCGCCCACTGTCAGAAATGATCAGATTCACCACTTCCGAGTTGTATTCCACCCGCACCCGCACATCGTTGCCACCCTGCATTTCGTAAGCGTGTTCGATGACATTGTTGACGGCTTCCACCATCATTAATTCGAGTTGCCCCAGCTTATCATCGGACAGTTCCAGCTCTTTGCCGATCCCGCGTAATGCACCTGACAACACCCGTACTTGCTCCAAACGGCTGTCGATAGAGAGCCGAATGTCATAGTGTTTGTAAGTCGTTTCCATTAGGCTGCCTCCGTTTCCCGTGCCAATTCGCCATAGAAACTGTGCATATTATTGAACAGCAGCATGTCGTGAATGTCGCTAGGGTTGAGCGCCCGGCGTCTGTCATCCACTAACCAGCGAATTTGCGTTTCACCCACATTCAACACACTGCCATCCGGTGCAATGCAGTCACCGCCAAAGATCAGTTTGTGATCCAAGGTTGCCATGCCACCGATGCGGGTATAATCGCTAATCAGGCATTCGCTGATTTCTGCGCCAGACTCGATCAGGCAGTTAGCCCCAATCATGCACGGGCCGGTAATCTTGCTGCCTGCTTCGATTTGCGTGCTGCTGCCAATGTAGACCGGCGGGATAATGTTGACCCGCTCCCAATTCACGCTGACATTAATCCCTGCCCATACGCCGGGGCGCACTTGTTTGCCGGGCATTTGAAAGCCGTGAATATCCCCTTGCAGGGCTTTGCGCGTGGCTTCCCACACATCCGGCACGGAACCAATATCCACCCACTGGAAATCCATTTTGATGCCGTAGAATTCCTCACCCGCCGCAACCAATGCCGGGAACAACTGACTGCCAATGTCGTATTCCACACCCGCTGGGATATAGTCGAAAATCTCCGGCTCAAACAAGTAGATGCCGGTATTGATCAGGTTAGAAACCGCAGCTTCCGGCTTGGGCTTTTCCTGAAACTGCACAATGCGTTGATGCGCATCCAGTTTGACCACGCCGTATTTGTGTACTTCCTCGCGGGGGACTTCCTGCAAGATAATGGTCGCCACCCCGCCTTTTTCGCGGTGTTGGCGCAAGGCTTCGGTCAGATCGAGATCAATCCAGGCATCGCCACACAGCACAATGAAGGTTTCATCGAAAAACCCGGAAAAGTTTTGAATGCGCTTCATGCCGCCTGCCGATCCTAGCGCCTTGCCTTCCAAGCCTTCTTCGGTCATGTAGCCTTCGTAGGAATACGCAATTTGTACCCCTAACTGATTCCCGTCACGAAAATAGTTTTCGATCACGGGGGCAAGGTGGCTGGTATTGACCACAATGTCTTCGACACCGTGAGTGCGCAGCAATTCCACAATGGATTCCATCACCGGCTTGCGCAAGATCGGAATCATCGGTTTGGGCATTTCGTTGGTAATTGGGCGCACGCGCGTGCCTTTACCGGCTGCCAGAATCATCGCTTTCATGAAAACCCCTCCTCAATTGGGTGATACGCGGTTAACTAGGCAGCAACGGCACCTAATGCGGCTTCAACGCTATCAGCCATGCGGAATACGCGCTCCATGCGGGTCAGCTTAAACAGATCCGCCACAACACCTTTCGCACCGACAATGATCAGATCGCCACGATTGCCCACCATTTTCAACAGGCTGACCAGTACGCCGAGGCTGCTACTGTCCATGAACTTGACGGTGCTCAAATCCAAGACAATACGGGTTGCACCGTCTTCGAGCAGTTGCACAATTTGATACTTAAATTCGGGAGCAATGGCAGCATCCATGCGGGTTTCGTCAATGGTTGCAATGGTAAAATCGCTTTGAACATGCGTAGAAAGTTTCATTCTTGTTGTCCTCATGATTAGGGAAATGGCTTCGGCTTATTATTTTTATATAAAATTATTGTATACACCAATCAGGAAAAACCGCAACAAAAGTTGCCTCAACGGTCATGCGCGATTCGTATAAATATATAACTTTCTTATCTGCTAATTGTTAAATATAATGACTGACTAATCTTGTAAAAATAATAAACCAACGACAGGAACGCTTACCCATGCACCTAACGCCTGCCCAAATCTTTGTTGATCAGAGTGGAAGCTGCGAGGGCTTGCTGCAATCGCTGGATAAAGCTATCGCGGCGGGAGCGCAAAGTGTCTTGGTCTTCGCCGCCGATGCGAATGGCTTCACTCCCGCGCAACTGGATACTTACCTACAAGCACTTTCCATCCCCATCTTTGGCGGTATTTTTCCTGAAATCATTGCCAATGGGCAAATCCTGCAACAAGGCAGTGTGGTTTGCGCCTTACCCATTGTCAGTGAGGTGTACCATATCGAACACTTATCTGACCCTGATGCGGATTATTTTTCCGCAATAGAAGCCCTATCCGCACTAACACCCGCCAATGCCACCCTGGTAACGTTGGTTGATGGCTTAAGCAAACGTATCAGCTCACTGTTAGAAAGCCTGTATGAAATCTTTGGCGGGCATTATCAATATATCGGCGGCGGCGCTGGCTCACTCAGTTTCGAGCAAAAGCCCTGTCTATTCAGCAACCAAGGCTTGCGGATGGATTGCGCTCAAATCACCTGCATCCAACTGCCGCTCAGTATCGGAATTGAGCACGGCTGGCGCAAATTTGCCGGGCCATTTTTTGTCACCGGCGCTTACAACAACACGATTACCACGCTTGATTACCAACCGGCTTTTGAGGTGTATCGCAAAGTCGTCGAAGCCGACAGCGGTAAACGCTTTGCAGATGGTACATTTTTTGATCTCGCCAAAGCCTACCCGTTTGGTTTGGAACGCTTAAGCAGCGATGTCGTGGTGCGTGATCCACTGTTCGTCGACGGTAATAAATTAATCTGTGTGGGGGAAGTACCCGCCAATCACATTATTTACATCCTCAAAGGCGAGGCTGATGACTTGCTGGCAGCATCACGCGCTTGCGCTACCACCGCCATGCGCGTGCCAACGCCCCCGGCATTGGGATTATTGTTCGATTGCATCAGCCGTACCTTGTTTCTACAAGAACGGTTTGCGGAAGAGATCGACAATATTCACGCGCATTTGCCTGCCGGAGTGCCATTGATCGGGGCGTTATCCTTGGGTGAAATCGCCGATGCGGGCAACACCTGTTTGGAATTTTTTAACAAAACCATCGTCTTGGGCATCCTCGCTCAAACCAAGGAATCCGCTGCATGAGTCCAACGCTGGAACTGGTTTCCATTCAATACGCACTGGCTTTATTGATTGGGCAAGATCTGGATTTGCGCACCATGTTACGCAAATTTTTGCCACCCGCCTTAAAGCTGCTGAATTGCCGGAGCGGTTACATTTGGTTGCACAAAGGCATCACGCTGGATAATGCGGCACAAGCCCCACTCCCTTGCTACAGCTACCCGACCCTGCGCGGCACATTGGAAACGGATCAACCCCTGTTAGCCACACACATCCTGCGACTCGCCAACCAAGGCTGGTCAATCAAAAAGCCGGGCGAAACCATCCTCATAGAAGACATGCATTACCATTTCATGCCGCTCGGCGATAACGGTTTATTGGTGGTCGTGCGTGAGCCGCCATTGCCGGAAGCCCACATACTCGCTTTAGGTTTGGTGCTCAGGCGTTTAGAAACCGCGTGCCTGGCCTGTTTGCAGCACGCCTATTTAGAAGATGCTCGCAAAGAAGCCTTGCAAGCCAAGGAAATGGCAGAACAAGCCAGCAAAGCCAAAAGCGAATTTCTGGCGATGATTAGCCACGAAATACGCACCCCCATGAACGGTATTATCGGCTTAACCGATTTAATGTTGTACAGCGAGGTATCGGAATCGCAACGCGAACACTTGGGCATGATCAAATCCTCATCGAGTGCCTTGCTGGATATTATCAATGAAATTCTCGATTTCTCACGCATGGAAGCCGGAACGCTGACGCTCAACACCGCTCCTTTCCAATTGCGGGCTTTATTGCAAGACACGTTTGCACCACTGGCCTTACGCGCCCGCGCCAAGCACTTGCAGTTTCAGTGGGACATTCTGGCTGACGTGCCAGATGCTTTAGCCGGTGACATCGGGCGCTTGCGTCAAGTGATGATCAATTTAGTCGGCAATGCCATTAAATTCACCGAACAAGGCGATGTTAGCGTCACTATCAGCCTGCAAAGCGGCGCTCCCACGGGACAAGTGTTTGTCATGTTTGCCGTGCGTGACACTGGCATTGGCATTCCCCGCGACAAGCAAGCCAGCATTTTTCAGCCCTTTCAGCAAGCGGACAGCTCCATCACCCGACGCTATGGCGGCACGGGCTTGGGCTTAACGATTTCCTCGCAATTGATCGCCATGATGGGCGGTACTTTGCGGGTAGACAGTGATGTGGGTGACGGCAGCATTTTCTATTTCAGCGTGCCCTTCACCATCGTCGCTCACGTCAAACCGACAGCACCCGTTGCACCGCAGGCACTGCTGCGTGCCGAACGGGTATTGTCGATTTTATTGGCGGAAGATAATGCCGTGAACCGAATGCTGGCAGTACGCCTGTTAAACAAAGCCGGGCATCACGTCAAAGTCGCTGAAAACGGGCGCGATGCCGTGCAAGCTTGGGAAAACAATCGCCCTGATGTGATCCTAATGGATGTGCAAATGCCCATTATGGATGGCTTGGAAGCCACTACCCTGATTCGGGCGCAAGAGCACGCGCAACAACTGCCTCACACCCCGATTGTTGCACTCACGGCCAATGCCATGAGCAGTGACCGCGAACAGTGCCTCAACAGCGGCATGGATGATTTCCTCAGCAAACCCTTTAACGTGCAAGATTTACTGGATGTGTTGATGCGCGTTTGTCCCGTTAAAGAAATCAATGATGAGTAGTGAAATATCATCCGGCTTTTCCTTGGCGTCATTATCCAACCCCAAGGTGATAGCTAATTGCTGAATGAGCTGCTGAGCAGATTGCTGGCGCAGAGGTTGTAAGTAATTTTTCAAAGCAAGCTCGGTCATCATCGCACCATTCGCTTCATGCAACTCCAGCAAACCGTCCGAATACAAAATCAAGCGACTTCCGCTGGGAAACGGCAAGCGTATGGTGTCGTACTCCATATCCGGCAATAAGCCAATCGGAAAGCCGGTGCAATCCAGTTGTTCCCATTCATCACTAACGGGACTGTACAAAAACGGTTGCGGATGACCGGCTTGCACAAAATACAATTGCTCTTGGCGCGTATCGACCACCCCCATAATCAGCGTCAGGTAATGATCACCCGTATCCAATTGATAATGCAGGTGATGATTCAAGCGTTCCGCTAAACGCGACGGCAAGGTTGAAACGGCTTGCGGCGACAAATCATCCAAACAATGCAATTCACTGGTAGCACTCAGTAAGGTTTGCAAACACATTGATAACAACGCCGACGCAATCCCGTGACCTGACACATCAATCGAATAAAAGAACAATAAATCATCATTGATTGGGAAATAATTAAAGGTATCCCCGCCGATGTATTGAGCAGGTTGGAAAAACCAATCCACTCGAATCTGCCCAAACATTTTCTGGCTAGGCAACACCCCTGCTTGCAAAACGGCGGCGCGTTGCAAATCGTTTTGGATCAATTGTTGGGCAGCCGAAAGCGAGCCATTCACACTTTCCAGATGGCGGTTTTTATCTTCCAAGGTGTGTTCCAGATTCAGCACACGTTGGGCAGCACGCAAGCGAACTTCCAACTCTTCGCGCACAATCGGTTTGGTCGCAAAATCATCCGCACCCGCTTCCATGCCTTGAATCAGGTTTTGTTTCCCCGACATTCCGGTTAGCAAAATAATGTAAACGTAATAAGGCAGCTCCGCTGCGCGTACTGTGCGACACAAGGTTGGGCCATCCATGACGGGCATTACCCAGTCACTGATCACCAGTTGAAAATGGTGCTGTTGGATTAACTCCCAAGCCACGCGACCGTTCTCTGCCAGCATCACCTGATGACCCATCAGGGTAAGAATACGGCGCAGAATTAATTGCATATCTCTGGCATCGTCAACGACTAAAATATTCATTGGCTATATCTTATTTTTATGATGTTATTAACACTCGGATAGAGATATGCTACCATCAAATTATAAATTGTCTATATAGATAAAAATGATAAAAATACAATTCCGGTAAGTGGCACATGCTGCGACTACCGGCTTAGCACAATCGAGCGGTTGAGGTACACAAATGACTGCGCATAGCCCTATCGATGCAACAACCTACGCGGAACTTCAAGAAATCATGGCGGATGAATTCGCGGAAATCATTGATTTTTTCATCACTGATACCGAAAGTTCATTAGAGCTACTCCAGCAATGCGTTGACACCCAAGACAGCGCACAAGTTGGCACTATCTGCCACAAACTCAAATCCAGCAGTAAGATTATTGGTGCGTTCGCATTAGCCGACATCACCCACTTACTCGAAAGGTACAAAGATCATCAGGATCAACCCACTGCGTTTTTGCACATCACCCAGATGCGTGAGGAATTTGTCAGCGTCCTCGCATGGCTCAAGCAACAACCTGCCATCGCTTAACGGTACGACACCACCAAACCGCCCCAATAACAATAGGTATAACGCATGAAAGGTTTAGTGTTTACAGAATTTCTGGAAATGGTGGAACAAACCTTTTCCGCTGACATGGTGGATGACATCATTGATGCATCCGATCTGCCCTCTGGTGGTGCGTACACCGCTGTAGGAACTTACCCGCATTCTGAAATAGTCACCTTAGTACAACAGCTTGCCATCCAGACAGGAATGCCGGTACCTGAATTGGTCAAAGCGTTTGGACGTTACTTATTCGGGCGTTTTGTGGTGCTCTACCCCAGCTTTTTTGCCGCAGCACCAGATGCGTTCGATTTTCTCGATTCGATCGAAAACCACGTTCACGTTGAAGTACGCAAACTCTACCCCGATGCAGAATTACCCACGTTTGAAACCGTGCGTGAGGGCAAACAAAAACTGATCATGATTTACCGCTCGAAACACCCCTTTGCGACTTTAGCAGCGGGGTTAATTGATGGCTGTCTCACTTATTACCAAGTGGAAGCACAAACTGAAATGGTCGACTGTTCCGCTGGACAAGGGACACACGTTGAATTCCATATTACCCGGATGGCAGCCTAATGAGCGACGAGGTAGCCCGTTTACAACGCCGTCTGGAGCGCGAGCGTGCCTCCCGTAAACAGGCTGAGCAATTGCTGGAAAGCAAAAGTCTGGCGCTGTATCAAGCTAACCTAGAGCTACGGGCGCAAGCGGATTCCCTAGAACAAACCATTGCCGAACGTACCCGTGAATTGGTGGAAGCACGCGATCAGGCGCTCTCGGCAAGCCGTTCTAAAAGTGCATTTTTAGCCGCCATGAGCCATGAAATCCGCACGCCGATGAATGGCATAATCGGCATGACAACCTTGCTGCAAGACACCAATTTGGATCAGAACCAGCGGCGTCAAGTCGAAATGACCTTGCATTCTGCGCAATCCCTGTTGGGGATTATTAATGACATTCTCGACATTTCTCGGCTCGACGCGGGCAAGCTGGAACTACTGGAAGAAGACTTCAAACTCAGCGAAACCTTACCCAGTATTATTGAAACGCTTGGGGTTATCGCCAATCAGAAACAACTCGAACTCTTTAGCATTGTCGACAAACGCATGACCAACTGTTTACATGGTGATGCCTTACGCTTGCGGCAGATTTTGATGAATCTACTGGGTAACGCGATTAAATTTACGCAGCACGGGCAAATTGTGTTACGCATCTTACCCGCCACCCAAATGGCAGAAGGTATCCGTGTCGAAGTACAGGATTCCGGGGTAGGTATTCCGCCAGACAAACAACACTCACTGTTTCATGCATTCAGTCAAATTAACCGTTACGACCAGCACAATGGTAGCGGTACGGGCTTAGGCTTAGCGATCAGCCGCAAACTGGTACACCTGATGGACGGCGTTATCGGAGTCGACAGCCAACCGGGGGCAGGCAGTACGTTTTGGTTTGAAGTACCCTTCAAAACCACGAATGGGGGCAAAAGCTGCGCCACACACTTAAGCAGTCGGTGCTTAGTCGTGCACCACAATGCGTTACATGCACACTTAATTACCGAGCAATTAAGCAATCTTGGGGCGCAATGCTGGGTACTCAGTGAGCTAAGCGAGGCCAATGATTTACCGGATGCGCAAACCTTTGACTGGTTAATCGTCGATTACAACAGCTACCCGTTGTCGCAACGCGCCGCATTGGATCAATGGTTAAAACGCTTAAACGCCTTAACGCCGCCCGTGCATCTGTGCAATATTTCCTCGCAAACCAACAGTTGTTCGCAATGCAGCATCCCCAGTGCGTTGAACCATTGCAACTGCCTGTTGAAACCCGTGACGCAAAGCAAACTGCTGAATTTATTAGCTGCACCGCCACCATCAACCGAGGCGGCACTGTTGCACAGTGAGTCAGCAGCCATCACACTGGCACGCCAAGCACAGGCCGATGTGCTACAAAGAGGCACGCACATACTGGTGGTAGAAGACCATAAGGTGAATCAACTGGTGGCGAAAGGGATGCTGGCAAAATTAGGCTACCGCGTCACCTTAGCCGAAGACGGCTTTCAGGCGCTGGATAAAGTGCGCACCCAAGCCTTTGACTTGATTTTGATGGATATTCAAATGCCCGGCATGAGTGGTGTTGAAACCACGCGCCATATCCGCGCTGAATTCCCTGACAATACCATTCCTATCATTGCACTCACCGCTAATGCCATGAAAGGCGATGAGCTGGAATACCTGCAAGCCGGAATGAATGCCTGCCTAACCAAACCCATCCAGTTGGATGTACTGGCCAACACGCTCAAGGAATGGTGTCCAGTCACAGCCTAACACCCACAAATAATAAAAATCAGGGGGGGGAAATACCGCCGATGAATACCATCTCACACATTTTACTCAGCATGTTACTGGTACTGGTGGCTTACTTAGTCGTTCAAAATCAACAATTACGGGCAGAACTTGGCGTCATTAGCACCACGCAAAACAATGCTGCCGGTATTTTGGCAGAAACACTGACGCCCTTAGCCACCAAAATTGATGCCATCAATACCGTCACCAGCAAAATCGGCAAAGAAACCGATGACGCCTTCAATCAAAAACTGACTGCCCTGCAAAAGCGCCTCGACTTGTACAAACTGATCGGCACGCTCAACCAAGCCAACCAATTACGCGCCGAAGGCAAAGGTGCCGAAGCCGCTGAAAAACTCGTCAGCACCAAAAAACCCATCTGGCAAGCCGGTGAAACCTTCGCCGCTCACAAAACTAAACTGCAAGGGTTAATGGGTACGCTCGACAAGCTCAGCGCCGCATGGAAAAGCGGTGACACCAGCACCGCACCGGATGCTGTGCGCAAAACGCTGGAAGCCGTCCTAGGAGAGCTGAACAATGAACAAAAATAACCTCAAGGTAGCACTCGCCTGGTTGGCTGGCTCCGTCTTGGCTGGTGTTTTAATCTTCTTCATTACCCACAGCGCCCCCCCGTAACAAACCCAGTAGCAGCGACTGATTCCCCTAGCTTGTTGCAGATGTTAACAAGCGGCTCCACCGCCGGGCGGAATGACACCTTTTGCGCCCTGACCACCGGCCCTGACAACAGTTGTTTAGGTTCACCGCAAGCCTTGTGCAGCACCGATCAGGAAATGGCACAAATTGCATGGAAATACTTTGAAAACAATTACAACCCTGAAACCGGGCTGTACAACGCGGCTGACAAATACCCTTCCACCACCATGTGGGATACCGGCTCGGCACTCGCTGCCACGATTGCTGCCCACGATTTCGGCCTGATTGACGCCAAAGTGTTCGATGACCGCATTCGCAGCATGTTCAAAACCTTGAGCAATATGGAGCTGTTTAACAAAGAAGCCCCCAACAAGGTTTACCACACCGTCAGCGGCGCAATGGTGGATTACCGCAATCAACCCGCACCGGAAGGCATTGGCGTTTCCGCACTGGATCTGGCGCGGATTATTTCGTGGCTAAACACCCTAAGTTGTATGCACCCGCAATACGCTTATCCCGCGCAAAAAGTGATTGAACGTTGGGATCTAAAACGCCTGATCAAAGACGGGCAAATGTTCGGGCTATACCGCGACCCTACCTCAAAAAACATGGTGGTTGCGCAAGAAGGCCGTCTCGGATACGAGCAATACGGCGGCAAAATCTTCCGCGAACTCGGTTACGACCAACACGTTGCTGCCACCTATAACAACGAATTTCGCGAAACCATCAATATCTACGACGTACCGATTGCGTATGACCGTCGCGACCCGCGTGATTTGGGCGCATACAATTACGTCGTCACCGAATCGTATGCGATGGATGCCATCGAAAACGGCATTGATGCAGAAAATCGCCCGTTACTGGACAATATTTACCTGGTGCAAAAACGCCGTTGGGAACAAACCGGCATTCTCACCGCCGTATCCGAAGACAATATCGACCAAAAACCGTACTTCCTCTACAACACCATTTTCACCGCAGGCTTGCCCTGGAACACCACCACCGACAAAGGCGTGCGTTATGACAGCCTCAAAACCGTGTCGGTAAAAGCAGCATTATCGCTGGCGATTCTCTACCCCGAAGACCCGTACAGCAAAGAACTCGCTTACAACGTCAGCTCCGCTTATAACCCGGAACGCGGCTGGTATTCCGGGATCTACGAAAGCGGCGGCGGCTACAATAAAGCGATTACCGCCAATACCAATGGCATTGTATTAAGCCTGTTGCTGTACAAAAAATACGGTGAATTTTACCCCATCTGCAAACGCTGTGAACGCGGCCTCAAACCCAAACTGATGGCGGCAAAAACGTGCGATGCCTGCACCACTGAATAAATTTTTGCTGCTCTCTTTGGGTGGCGGGGTCTTAATCGCGCCGGTAATGGCGAACGAGCCGCCGCCCTTGCAGCAAAAATTGGAAGCCTTGCACTGTGCCACCGATGCCCACATTGCTAAAAAACTATTAGGCGAATTGCATCATATCAATGCCCCCGGTCAGCGCTGGCCGGATGAATGGTTAGGGCAAAAACCCGAAGCTTCCCTGCACGCCGGATTACTGGACATCGCCCTGCATACCTTGAAAATCACTGCCGAACGTTTCCCCGACTTGCGCGAAGAAGCCGAACGCATCGCTTTGCAATGGGATTATTGCGAGATTATGGAAAATCAAAATTTTCATGACCTTATCCTGCGCCAGAAGAAACTGTACAAAATGCTCAGCGGCAATGATGCGCCATTACAATGGCGTGGGTTTCGGGAATGGGGGTTTCTGACCCCTGATCCAACGGCGCGTTTCGTGCCGAAATTGCTGGATGAAATTCGCTTGGCACCGAATGCGTACCATCTGGTATTGCATCAAGCCTACCGCGAACGCTGCTTTCCACACCCCGAAACCGGCTTAACGGTGCGCGAGGCAGAAACACCCACTGCCGCCGTTGCCAATCAAGCCCTGCCCTTTCAAATGGTTACGGAAGCCACCGCACCACCTTATCCGTTTAAATGGAATCCGTCGTGTCAAGTTAGCTACCAAGTCGCAAAAAAGGTGACGGAAAGAGCCGTCACTATTCCCGAAACCACGCAGAAAGCCTCGAAAGCTAAGCCTACTAACGCGCAAAAAACCAGTAAGCCAGCGCCCACCAGCAACAAAACCGAGCGCAAAAAACAGCGCGAGTTACGCCAAACAGCACGGCAACAACGCCAACAGCAACGGACACTTGCCCCGCTGGTGCAAGGTGTTAGCGGAGCAGTCGGCAATAGCGCAACCAAGCCTCCCCCACCCACGGTTGCTGCCAAAAAACCAACCGTTGCACAGCAAGTGTATACAACCGTTGAGGGCGAAACCATTCTGCCCACGATTGTCAGCACCAGCGCGGGCGGCGACATTCCCATTTACTTTGAGGATGCACCTAGACCGCAAGCCCACAGCACCACCGGCATTATTGATAATCAAAAGAAAAAACGCCGCGTAGCCGTTACGGTATCAGATACCGTATCACTCAAAGACGGCAGCAATAACGTCGCGGTCAGCGCCACTTGGTCGCCAAAAAAAGATTGGTTCGTCAACGGCAGCGCGTCAGTGAAAGACGGGGAACCCGGTTACGCTTGGAATGTCGGCTATGCCAACCCCAAACCGGGAACAGTATCGGTGCAAGTCGGGCATACCGGCCCTATCAAACCGGGGCAAGGCTTGGACACAAAAAATGCCAGCGCCAGCATTGGCTACAAGGTGAAATCCGCTGCATTAACCAAGCGGAAACTCAGCGCCTCCGGCAGCGTCAATATTTCCGCACAAGGCAAAGCCAAGGCCAGCGCCACCGTGCAATGGAATCCCAAGCCGAATGTGAATGTGCGTACCACCGCCACCGTCCCCGTTGACGGCGGCAGCCCCAGTTGGAGCTATTCCGCAGGTTATTCCAGCCCCAAACCGGGTAAATTACGGGTGGAATACTCCAACTACGGCAACAACGCTTTCCCCGGCGATAATCTGAAAGATGGTGCAATTACGGTAAGCAAAAGCTGGCAATTTTAATCAAACTTGCCATCCGCCAAACACTGGCGCTTATTTTGATTGGCGCTCAGAAATTTTTCAGACAATTTCACGCCCTTGCCGCATCGATCACATTGCTGATTCAGCGCCCCGTACAACTTGTATAACATTACCGACAAAATCACCCCATTGGTATTCGCAGTCTTGGCTTTGTTGAAACCTTTGGCCGGGTCTTCGTAAATGCCGGAATACCAACCACCTTTAGGGCTACGCGCATCCTTCACCGTATCCAGCAGCAGCTTGCTGTATTGGCGCTCAGGAAATAAATACGCCAGCGAGACTGCCGCTTTCACCGACACACTTCTCAAGGCCGACATGTCTTCGCCCTTATCGGTGATTGCTGCCCAAGGAATGTCATCGCTGAAAATGGTGTTGTAAACGAAATACGGTTTGCGATCGAGGTTATCTTCCGACACGGCAGTGACAGTGCCGGTTTGTTCCCAACGGCGTTGTTGCACTGTGTAAATTGCATCGAGCAGCGCTTTATTTTCCTTGTCCAAACCGTGCTCCAACACATCCATCGCATACGATTCGGAGACGACGTAATTGTGTGCGCCAAGGGTAGAAGCATCCCGCGAATCCACCAGTAATTCCACACCCGATACTGTCGTGGTGGTGGCATATTGGTTGTGATAACGCGCCGAAAGGCTCGTGTCAAACCCCAACTGCTGGAAAGCTTTACCCGCGTATTGCTCATACCCCAAACGCCCTTCCTGCTGCACTTCCACCTCGCCGGACTCGTCTTTGAAAGCCAGACCGTACATTTGATTGTGTTCCAACAAACGGCAAAAATTCCAGCTTTCCAGTATTTGTTGCGCCTTGGCTTGGTGTTGCGGATGCAGGCAAGACAAAATGTTTAACCAAGACACCAAGCGCCCCAAATCCAAGGTGGAAACCCCAATACCGTGCGCGGATGGCTGATTGCGGTAATCGACTTTTTGCGCGGTCTTGGTGTTGTAGACTTTATTGGGGGCTTCGCCATTGAACAAATCCAAATGCCCTAAGGTATCCAGCATCTGGTTGGTCATGCGGTCAAAGCGTTCACGCGGGATAATGCCTAGCTTTTCGGCGGCGATAAACGCGGCGAGTGATGAACCAACATCCCACAAGGTCGTGGAGGGGTATTGATCAGCAGCATTCACTAAGCCGGTTTCAGCTTGAATATTGTTCTCAAAATATTGCCAAGCGACACGTGCCAGCGCTTTATCGCGCTCGTTTAACTCCGCTTTGCGAGCCGGGCAATACGTGGGTTTAGTGGGTTGCGCAGCGTCGGCACTGGCAGGATTCAGCCAGAGTCCACCGCACACACTGGTAATAAAGGCTAAGGCTAAGCTAAGGCGCAGCATGGTTTTATGATTGTTCCTGCACTGGGGAACTTGATTTTTACCGTGCAGTCGTCGGAAGTCAATTGCCGTCAGACAAACGTAGCCCTATCATCGAATCCAGCAATCATAACAATAAAGGTGATGCCCATGTTCCCAAAACGCCCGCTGCAAGTGGCAATATTGTGCGCGATGGCAGGGTTAGCCGTGCCACACACACGCCGATACCCCCAAATCTGCCGCCCTTTACCCGGTCTGCGACACGCCAGCCGTACCCATCGGCAAAGAAGACTACCAACCCAGCAGCCTCGCGTTGCACGGTTTAACCGCACTTTACATCAATATTGACGATGTAATCAGCAGTGCCAAACCCAAAAATGTCAAGTTGCAAAAAGACCTTAAAGAAGCCGTCCAACAACGCTTAAGCGCCGCCGGAATGCGCTTATTGAGCAAGGAAGAAATGGAAACCACAGCGGGGCAACCCGAAATGAGCATGTTCCCCTCCTACCCCAAACACTTAGGCCCGTTCAAACCCGGCGAACCGCGCATCGAATACAACGCCGCCTGTTGCACCGCCGGTATCTGGACATCGTTCTCCCAAGGCGCCATGACCCTACGTGACCCGCTGTTACACCACAAACTGGCAACGTGGGGCGAAGGCCACAACACCACGGACTGCAACAATGTGGGCAAATGGCTCAGCGAAGTCGTGCTAAAAACCGTCGATGACTTCATCGCAGCCAAACAAAAAGCCGATAAAGATTACCAAGCTTGGCAGAAAAAATCGGGGCAGACACCAGCAAAACCCGACACAGATACCCCGCCCACGAGTGCTGACAAGCCCGCAAAAGATATTCCACCCGCCAGCACTGCCAAACCCGTAGAATTGCGCGAAACCAACGATGCTGAAGCCTTAGCCTGCGATACCGCGATTTTGTTGTATGCCGAAATCTTCCCAACCGCCGCCGTTGACATCAGTGATGCGAAGGGTGGAATTTTAGGCAAAATCGCCGACAATATGAAAGCCTGCCCACAATACCGTTATCGCATCGAAACGCACGCCGACCAACGTTCCAGTCATGAATACAATGATGTACTCTCAGCACGGCGGGCAGTCGCCATCCGCAATTATTTGGTCGATAACGGGGTCGATGAAGAACAGTTTGACCTACGCTTTTACGGCAAGCGCAAACCCTTGGTAGACGGTGATAATGAAACCGCATGGGCAGCTAATCGGCGCGTTATGATCACCCCGATTAAGCCCAAATAACCCTCACGCATTCATGGCTGGATTCGATTTAATGTGGAATCCAGCGAAATAAAAACTGCCGTTTCACCAGCACCCAGACCAACGCCAATAACCCAATATGGATGCCCGTATTAATCCAGAAATTCTGATAATCGGGCAATGGCGTATTGGCGATCAACAGCAATAAAAACACATGAATAAAAAACACATACAACGACGCTTGCCCTAATGGAATAAAGAACCAGCCCAACATGCGGTTAAGCGGCTGCCAGCAAAGTGTCATGAGCGTGTAAATAGCGATAAACAGCACGACCACATTCACCAAACGCCCAATACCCAAGGTATTTTTAGTAAAATACGTGTTATACCAATGCAAAAATGTATCCGCTGGCACAAAATGCAAACGCGCCCATTCAGGAAACTGTTGTAAGGGGTGATTCCAGGTAAACACGATAAAACCCAATGACAAGGCAATACACAGCGCCACTAAACGCTTCCCCCATGCTGTTGCCGAGAAAAATTGCACCACTTCCTGTTTATAATAACCGGCGACCATTCCGTGTACATAAAGCAACTGCCAAGAAAGAATAGGAAAAGCGTATTCAAACTGCGCATTCGTCGGGCGAAAAAACGGGTTGCTTCCCAAATTAATCAGGTATAACACCCAACTTGCCCCTAATAACAAACCTAGCTGCCGCTTAGCTAACATAAAAAATACCAGCGGCGTAAACAGGATAAACATCACCACGTACATGCCGACAATTTGGAACTGATGCGGCCCGATCTGAAGCAATAACGCTTTACTGATAATCTGAAAAATACTGGCGTCGATTGGTGGGTATAATTGGAAAGTTTTCCCACCGTAAGGGTCATGAAACGTGGTAATAATGGTGGTATCCAGCCAAGGAATAAAACGCAGTGCCGCTATTGCTAATATCATCAAGACGCTAATCCGGTATAGCGCCACCGAGCGACTAATTAACCCCGGCATGGCGGCGGCAACACCGGCTTGTTTGACCTTTTTGCCATACACCATCCCGACCACGATTCCCGATAAAATCACGAAAATCTCGGCGGTGGAAATCACCCCAATGCGTTCCCAACCAATGAACATCAACGCCGAAAAGTATTCAAAATGCGACGCAAATAACAGTGGAATCACAAAGCCGCGCATAAAATCGAGGCGCAAATCACGGGTTGCTCCCGTGTCGGGATACGCCCAACTCGCCGGAATCCAATCGGAAAAAGTGCGCGGAGCACGTAAGGTGTCTGTCGTCATCTTGTACCGCCATTTATCGGTTTTTATATCGCGTTTATCCATGCTATGACTTAAAGCAATAGCATGGCAAGCACTAGCCGCTATACGGTAATGTGATGATTTTTTAAATTCGTTTAATGCTGACTTCCATCTTTTTCAGTTCTAAACGCGCCAGCGCCAAATTCGCACGGCTACGTTCCAATGCGACGTACAAAAAGATTTCACGGTTTGAACTCAAGGGGCGAATCAAGTGGTACTGCGTCCCCAGACTGATGAGAATATCTTCAATATTATCATCACCCATGCCAATTGCATCCATCGCTTTCAGCTTGGCACGCACCACTTCGGTATTGGCAGCAGCGGCAATTTCAATCGGAAAATTACTCACATTGATGGACTCCAACATCATGCCACTGCTGGCGTCGACCAACGCTGCGGCTAAAAATCCATCTAATTTTTTTAAAGAATCCACTGTTGCCATACTGACCATCCTTGAGGGGTTAAAAACCTAGCGAAGTCTAGCCGTCTCGATTAATAAGTCAACCAGCCCCTTCATCTCTAAGTGATTGCGGGCATCGACTTTGCGAACCGGCCAAAACTGCCCCCGCGCTTGAATAAAATCGGCGTACACCCGCAATGCCGGAGTTGGGCTAATATCGTTGTGCGTCACCCCAATCACCGCCGGGTGGGTGCGCAAAAAATCGTGGTAAGCGTTCAAGTAGTAGTTCAATTCTGACAGGCAATCGCTGCGGTCATTGCCAATCAAAATAATAAGCCCCGCCGCTTTGTGCAGCAAAATATCGCCCATAAAATCAAAGCGCCGTTGCCCCGGCGAACCGTACAGACGCACTTGTGTCGCATCATCCAAACGCAAAGTGCCGAAATCCATCGCCACCGTGGTGGTGCTTTTCTGCAATTGCGTTTGATCACTGGGTTTCGCTTCGGTGGAAATCGCACTGCTTCCACCTAGCGTTTTGACGGCGGTAGTTTTGCCAGAGCCAACGCTACCGACAATCAATACTTTTAAACTCTCGGATTTGGCTGCTGTCTTTACGGGAATAACCGGCGCTGACTTCACCCGACTTTGCGTAATATTTTTCAATAACAGCGTGAAATCTAAAGGGGATGGCGTTTGCGCATTCGCAGGGCGCAACAAGTGCCATTTCGCCTGCTGGCTTGGCTGGTTGGCGTACAAAATAATATTGTCGGGTGAAAAATGCGGCGGATAGTGTGTGGTTTCATCATCCGCCGCCAGCAACACAAATTCAGCATCCGCGACTTGCTCCACCACCTCCCACGGCTGTTGCCAATGACGGGCATGGGTGAATAAAGCCGCTAAGCGGGCGGATTCCGCCGCGTCATTAAAACCTAGCATTGCGAGTCTAATCGTCATAAAGCCCTATCCCGTAGTACGCAGCGTGGTATCAAAGTACATTTAATCAACAGTTTGTATACTACCAGACTAACAGGCTAAATCCAGCGACTAACGATCGACATTACCCCCTTTTATTCTTGCTGGGGAAGAATTGGGAATCGGCATTGTTTGCGCCTGCTGGAAATACTCCGCCGGAAAATCATCCACCCGCACCGCATTCGCCGTCGCCCGCCGCGCTGCCAGCAACTTTTCCACGCTGAACTTATCCAGCAAGCCTTTGCTCCCCGCTTCGACAATCGCTTCCATCACGGTATGCGCTACCAATTGCCCCGATTTCATCAGCTTGCGTAACTGCTTTTCCAACTCGGCGACTGCCAGTGTTTTGTGCAACGCATCCTCAATCCGCCCCATGCGATCCGCCGGGTCGTTGGTAATGTAAATCCCCGCCGTCAAACGATCCCGCGTTGCAGAAGGTTCGAGCGCCAAACGTGCCACCTGATGAATCAAGTGGTCATCCGGCGGGCTAAACGGCTTGCCATACGGGAACATCAGGGTACGCAAGGTCTTCGCCAGCCAGGGGTGCGGCAAATTGTGGAATGCCGCCAACATCGCCTGTTGCGCCCGGTGAATCGTCAACTTGCAAGCGTATTCCATCAATGGCACATCGGCTTCCGGCTCGCCCTGCTCCTCAAAATGCTTGAGGACTGCCGAACACAGGTACAAATTGGCAAGAATATCCGCCATGCGCCCCGACAAACGTTCGCGCCGTTTCAAATTGCCGCCCAATGACAGCGCTGCGTAATCGGCTAATAGCGCAAACTGGCTGCTCAGACGGCTTAAGTGACGGTAATACTGGCGTGTCAGTGGCGAACCCGACACCACAAAACGCGCATTGCTCAACCCATACCACACACTACGCCCCAAATTACTCATAATGTGCTTAATATGCCCCATGAAAGCGCTATCAAACGCCGCTAAATCATCCGCTTTGGCTGCCTGTATTTCTTTCAGCAACCAGGGGTGGCAACGCATCGCCCCCTGCCCAAACACAATCAGCGAACGGGTGAGAATGTTCGCGCCTTCCACGGTAATCCCAATCGGAATCGACTGATACGCCCGCGCCAAATAGTTGGAAGGCCCCATGCAAATCCCCGCCCCGCCGGAAATATCCATTGCATCATTGATCAGTCGCCGCATCCGTTCCGTCAACTGGTATTTCAACAGCGCGGTAATCACTGCCGGACGTTGCCCCTGATCAATCGCGGTAGCGGTGAGAATACGCCCCGCATCCATGAGGTAGGTGTTGCCGAGAATTCGCGCTAAGGGTTCTTCCACGCCTTCAAAATAGCCAATCGGCATTCCGAATTGCTGGCGCACCCGTGCATACGCGCCGGTATAACGCGCTGCCACTTTCGCCGCACCTGTAGACAACGCAGGCAGGGAAATACCGCGCCCTTCGCCCAAACATTCCACCAACATCCGCCAACCTTTGCCTGCCTGTGCTTGCCCACCAATCAGCCAGTCGATGGGAATGAACACATCGCGCCCGTAATTCGGGCCATTTTGGAACGGAATATTCAGCGGGAAATGCCGTGTGCCGATTTCCACACCGGGGTGATTCGTCGGAATCAGCGCCACACTAATGCCCAGCTCCTCCTTATCCCCCAGCAAATGTTTCGGGTCATAAAGCTGGAACGCCAGCCCTAGCAAGGTTGCGACCGGCGCTAAGGTGATGTAACGCTTGTCCCAATTCAGGCGAATTCCCAACACCGCCGTTTCCCCGTTGAAATCCTGACGGCACACCACGCCGCTATCGGGAATCGAACTCGCATCGCTGCCTGCTTCGGGGCCGGTCAGCGCAAAGCACGGAATTTCGCGCCCATCCACCAAGCGTGGCAGGTAATAATCCTTTTGCGCGGTTGTGCCGTATTTCAGCAGTAATTCGCCGGGGCCAAGTGAATTTGGCACCATCACCGTAACCGCAGCCGTCACGCTACGGCTGGAGATTTTCATCACCACTTGCGAATGCGCCAACGCCGAAAAGCCCAAACCGCCGTATGCCTTGGGGATAATCATGCCAAAAAAGCGTTGTTGCTTGAGAAAATCCCAAATGTCGGGCGGCAAATCGTGGAGTTCGTGGGTAATCTGCCAATCATCCAAGCGGCGGCACAATTCTTCCACTGGGCCATCAAGAAACGCCTGTTCTTCCGCCGTCAGCTTGCTAATGGAGAGAGCGTGCAAACGTCCCCAATCCGGTTTGCCGGAAAAAAGCTCGGAATCCCACCAGACGTTGCCACTGTCCAGCGCGTCCTGTTCCGTCTGCGAGATCGGCGGTAACTGCTGTTTCATCAGACGCATGACGGGGCGGCTCAGGTAGTGCTGCCGGTATTGTGTTAGCCAACTCATGGGAAGCCTCCTTATCTTGGTGCCAAGGCAAAGTCCGGTACGCGGGTTCGCGCCCCGTGTTCCATGCCGGGTATTTAATGACCGAAAAGTAGGGTGAGTAATCAAAATCGCTAGGGGTGATTAGGCGGAAATTGCGTTCGTAAAAGCGCACTTCATCCTGTTGCGCGTTATGCACAATCGGCAAAATCGGGTAATGCACTTGCTGAAAACACCGCGCAATCATGCTCGAACACACAATGTGTGTCGGTTGCCCCGCATTGTGTTGAAACAAGCTGGAGCGCCAGCAACGCGGCAAAATCGCATACGGAAAAATAAAGCGTGCCAAATCCAATAATTGGCGCACGTCATACCCCATGCCGAGGTGTTCGATCCCGAAATTCACCACTTTATCCGCATCCTGCCAAGTCAGTGTGGCAGGGCGGCAAATGCGCAGGTGTTCTTTGCGGTACTGACGTAAAGGGGTGACAATCGTACCTTTGCCAAGCAGGGATTCGATCACCAAAGGTTCGCTCAAATCCCCATCGTAATAGGCAGCAAGGCGGGAACGCACTTTCGGGTCACGAATATCATTCAGCCGCCCGATATACAACGCCGCATGAGTCCAAGGCGATAACACCACGGTTTGGATGACTTTGCTGACACGGGATTGACCCGCAAACAGGATCACATCGGCAGGACGGATTTCGCGTTCAAGGAATTCAAAGTTACACAGGGCGCTGAAGTCGTCTGCGCGGGGGACGGTATTGAGCCACTCAATACCTTTATGCCATAACCAGTCGGTAATTTTCATACCTCACTCCTACGGTGTTCCGCAGGCACAGGCGAGAAAGTCGTGCCTGCTAGAATACGCTGTTGTTATATATATTACATACACTTGACTCTAGTTCATATTGACCCAGCAATCCGTGATTTAATTCCCGCTTGGCAGAGAAATCAGCTCGGAACAGGCTGTAGCGGCGCCAAACCATAATTGGCGCGGGCGCGATCACAGGTAGGATTATGTTCACCGTGTTCCCACGAGGCAGTGAATTCGCGGCATGTAGAAGAGCGTAGCAGGTAAATGTTGCAACTGACACACTCACCCACCGCGCCTTGCAGTGCAATACAGTGAGGTTTGGCTTGATTTGTGCCTAACATGGCAACGTGGTGCGGGGCAATCGCTTCGGTCAGGTGGGCGGGTACAAGGCCAGCGGGGGCTACGTCGGTTTCGCCCCAATAAAACGAGACGCGGAAACTGGCGCAACACGCGCCGCAAGTCATGCAAGGGTTAGGGTTCACGCGATTTCCTGAAATACCAACGAATCGCGCATCATAACAAATGCCCAGCACTACCACAGCGCTGGGCATCATTTACTCAGAAATACGCTAATCAGGATTTCTTGTCAGCGTCGCCTGCTTTGGCAGTATCACCCTTACCGAACGGATCAGGGCGTGGGGTTTCATTGGTAGACGGTGGCAAAATAGGCAACTTGATGTCGGGCTGCTTACCTGTTAAGGCTTTCAAGAAGGCTACAATGTCAGCGGTTTCAGCCTCAGTGTATTTCTTACCTAACTGAATTTGTCCCATGATATTAACCGCGTCTTCCAAAGTCTTGGCAGCACCATCATGGAAATACGGGTACGTTAATTCAACGTTGCGCAAGGTAGGCACTTTGAATTTGAAACGGTCAGCATCTTTGCCAGTAACAGCCGCTAAACCTTCGGCAGGGTTGTCGGTTTTATACGGTTCAACCGCGCCCATTTTCTGGAAGCTTGAACCACCGACTGCTGGGCCATTATGACAAGCCACGCAACCACTGTCCTTGAATAACTTGTAACCGTTGATTTCTTTGTCATTCATCGCGGTTTCATCGCCCTTCAACCAACGGTCAAATTTGGAATCGGGTGTCACCAAAGTTTCCTCAAACGCGGCGATCGCATCTGTCACCATGTCGATGTCGATAGCATCTTTACCAAACGCCATTTTGAACTCTTCCTTATACGCAGGAATGGAGTCCAGCACACCAATGGCTAATTCGTGAGTAAACGCCATTTCGCCGGGGTTAGCAATCGGGCCTCCGGCTTGAGCTTTCAAGTCTTTAGCGCGACCGTCCCAGAATTGCGCGACGTTCATGCTGGAATTCAGCACAGTCGGTGAGTTGATCGGGCCTTGTTGCCAATGGTCGCCGATGGAAGTGGGGAGATTGTCAGTCCCACCCATGCTCAAATTGTGGCAAGAGTTGCAGGAAATAAAACCGGATTTGGACAAACGCGGGTCAAAATACAATTTTTTGCCCAGTTCCACGACGGCTTCTTTTGGCACATAAGTGGGAATGGGCTTGATCGGTTCGTCTTTAACAACGCTGGCTTCAACCGCTTTCGCTGGCTCGGTTTTTTCGGCTTTTTCTGCCCACACAGCGCTTGCAACGCTAAGTGCCAGCAATGAAATGATTAAGGCTTGTGCTTTCATGAGTATCTCCTACCTTTATGAGTAAATCTTGTAGGGGTCATGTTAGCCTCATGCTGGTTCTGCTACTTGATACAGGTCAAGGAATTCCCCGCAACATCATAGGGTTTTTAGGTCGTCATAATCGGTTTTTTAGAACAGTGCCACGCGAATAACGACAATCTCCCGCAATAGCGGGAGATTTAACCAAGACGATTGAGACATTAACGCGCTTTAGTCAGTCACGACACGGATAAAATGATGGGTATCATCAGCACCACGGCATACCACGATATTGCAATAATGGAACAGGATGCCACCACCTTGCTCGATATTGCCAACATCACCGCCCACCGCGACAAAGCCCGCCCTTGGCACACCGCAATGACTTGAACCGAGTTTGTCATACGTCGCGGGTTGCAAACTGATGGATTCGTAGTCATCGAGTGTAGAACAGTCATAGTGGCTATCACTGCCCCATAAGCGGCTAACCGCACGCGGATTGCGCCCACGGTAAGCGGCTTTGGTTTGCTGTACCAGCAACGAAAGCCAATCAGAGGAAGTGTCGAGAGCAACTTTGGCGGTTAACCCTGCTCCCGCAGCAAGAACAGCCACTTTCGCAGCATTCAGAAAATCACTACCCGTACCATCCGCTCCGACATCTGGCGTTTGCAGCGATACATCCGGCAAATCAACATCAATCTCTGGAAGGCTCATGTCCATATCCGGCGGATTCAGAATCGGCTTGTGTGGGTCAATGCCGCTCAAATCCATGCGCGGCACTTTCACATCAACCGTTGGCAAGTCAACCTCAAACGACGGCACATCCAAGGACACATCCGGCAAATCAACGTCCGGTACTTTCAGCGATACATCCGGCAAATCAACGTCTGATACTTTCAGCGATACATCCGGCAAATCAACGTCCGGTACTTTCAGCGACATATCCGGCAAATCAACACCGACCTCTGGAAGGCTCATGTTCATATCTGGCGGATTCAGAATCGGCTTGTGTGGATCAATGCCGCTCCAATACATGCGCGGCGCTTTCACATCAATCGTTGGCAAGTCAATATCAAACGACGGCACATCCAAGGACACCTCCGGCAAATCAACTTCCGGTACTTTCAACGATACATCCGGCAAATCAACTTCCGGCATTTTCAGCGACATATCCGGCAAATCAACGTCTGGTACTTTCAGCGATACATCCGGCAAATCAACGTCCGGTACTTTCAACGACACATCCGGCAAATCAACATCAATCTCTGGAAGGCTCATGTCCATATCTGGCGGATTCAGAATCGGCTTGTGTGGATCAATGCCGCTCCAATCCATGCGCGGCGCTTTCACATCAACCGTTGGCAAGTCAATATCAAATGACGGCACATCCAAGGAAACATCCGGCAAATCAACGTCCGGTACTTTCAACGATACATCCGGCAAATCAACTTCCGGCATTTTCAGCGACATATCCGGCAAATCAACGTCTGGTACTTTCAGCGATACATCCGGCAAATCAACGTCCGGTACTTTCAGCGACATATCCGGCAAATCAACACCGACCTCTGGAAGGTTCATGTCCATATCTGGCGGATTCAGAATCGGCTTGTGTGGGTCAATGCCGCTGCAATCCATGCGCGGCGCTTTTGGCATTTTCCATGACACATCAGGTACATCCACATTAGTATCTAACTTAGAACGAGCGGCGGCTACAGCACCCACGGCGGCGGCAGTACCACCCAACACGGTCGCCACCACCGGCACATTCACCCGTGCAGGAACATCTTCATAAAGTGGGATCGCCGCATTCTCAGCAGGACGGCAGAACAATGATTTCAGAAAACGGCCAATACCGTACCCCAGCAAAAAAGCAATCAGCAGCCAGAGCAATGCCTGTAACAAAAACATTGTCATGATTTAATCCTCTTTCCCTGAGCGTGAAAACCAACCCATTACCAGACCGAAAACAAACGTCAGTAAGAGCCACATGAATAATTCTGAAAATAAATACATCATAACGATCTCCTTCACTCAGGGTTGATGTCAAAAGTAATTCGACGATTCTGGGAACGCCCCGCCTCACTATCGTTGGAGGCAATCGGCTTGCTTTCACCATATCCAGCGCTTTTGATTAAAGTACTATCAACACCTTTTTTGACGAGATAATCTTTCACCGCATCGGCACGCTGTGTGCTCAGGTTCTGATTGTAAGCATCATTCCCAACGTTATCGGTATGCCCACTCACCTGAATGCCCCGACCGGCGATCACATCCTTACAATCAGCTATAATGCCGGTGAGGGAATCCAGCAATGCCAAACTATCCCGCTTAATGGCAGACTTATTGGTTTCAAATAAAATGGTTTTGCCAGTCATGGCATCATTTAACTGCTGTTGGCAATTCATGACAGCTTGTTGTTCCGGCGCAGGCGCAGCTTCAGCAGGAGGAACAGCCTGCTCAATTGGGGCTTGCGCTGTTTGATCAGCAGCCGGAGCTTCTTGCTCAGCAGAAGGAACTTCTGGTTCGGTTGCGGCTTGTGCTGTTTGATCAGCAGGAGAAGCCGTAGCAGGCGCGGTTTCCGGTGCAGCATCAGACATTTGCACGGGTGCCGCGACAGGATCGGATTCTGGGGTTATTGCCACTTCCACCATATTCTGCACATCACGTACCCCGTACACACCTTGGACAATCTTAAGAGCCGCGTCCTGATCCTGCTTTGATGCAGCCATGCCGTTAAGCTGTACGTCGCGTCCACGCTGATCAAGATTCACTGTTGCCCAATCCATACCAGCCGCTTTTAATGCCGCTGTACTTCGCGTCGTTAAATCCGTTTCAACTGCTCCCTGACGCGCTCCCGTCATCAGGAAAAACAACAGGGGTAAACCCAGTAATGTCAGCAACCACCACCACATTGCGGGCAGTGCTCCGCAACAGCACGCGCTATTTTTTTCCATCACACTATCCTTTGGTTATCATTAACAAAATATCCAGTATGTAGTGTAGTAGCATTAATTACGGAAAAATTTTAAAAAATCATGATAAAAAGAATAATATTTTCGGCTATCGGTATCAGGTTAAACTGATTTAATTAGCGCTAACCAATAACGATTAGCGTAATGACGAGCAGGATTTTCAACCGGCAGTTTCACCAAACCACACGCGGCGAAGAAATTTTCAGCATCCGCCTGCGCTTTCACTAACAACCCTGCATACCCGCCTGCCAAGGCTGCTTGCTGCGCTGCCTGCAACAACTTCTTCCCCAATCCTTGACGCTGAAAATCCGGGTGAACGTATAAGCCGTGCAGCAATAAACCCGCTTGTTGCGCCGGGGTATCACGCGGATCAGCCGCCTCCCACGCCGCCACCGCCACAATGCACGAGGCATCATTCCGCAACACCTGCATCTGCAAATGCTGAAGATCCGCCACATCGTAACGGTAACTCGGTAAGGACAAGCGTTTTACCCGTTCCGGCAACTGCCAGCCCATCACAGCGGCTTCAATCACCGCATTGATGGCTGGCAAATCTTGAGGGGTAAGGTTACTCCCTGGTTTCATGCCAAATCGAAGCGGTCGAGATTCATCACCTTATTCCATGCTGCCACAAAGTCATGCACGAACTTTTCCTTGCTATCGTTCTGCGCATACACCTCTGCAACCGCTCGAAGCTGAGAATTGGCACCAAACACCAAATCAACCCGCGAACCCGTCCACTTCACCGCACCACTGGCACGATCACGCCCTTCAAACACATTCTCATCCGCAGTGGCTTGCCAGTCGGTACGCATATCGATCAAATTCACGAAGAAATCGGTAGTGAGTGCTTCAGGCCGTTGGGTAAACGCAGCATTGAGTACCCGCATCCCACCCACTAGCACGGTCATTTCCGGTGCAGTCAGCGTCAGCAATTGCGCCTTATCGAGCAGCATTTCTTCGGCTGACACAGCAAATTTGCCCTTGAGGTAATTGCGGAAACCGTCTGCCACGGGTTCAAGCACGGCGAACGCTTCGACATCGGTCTGCTCTTGTGTTGCGTCAGTGCGCCCTGCTGCAAACGGTACTTTGACGGTAAATCCGGCATTCGCCGCCGCCTGCTCCACCGCCGCGCAACCGCCCAGCACGATTAAATCCGCGAGCGATACTTTTTTGCTGCCGGATTGCGCTGCATTGAATGCGCTCTGAATGCCTTCAAGCACTGTTAACACTTTAGCCAGTTGCGCAGGCTGATTCACCGCCCAATCCTTTTGCGGTGCAAGGCGAATCCGCGCCCCGTTTGCCCCTCCGCGCTTGTCCGAGCCCCGGAAAGTTGATGCCGAAGCCCACGCCGTTGTCACCAGCTCAGCAATGGAAAGTCCTGATGCCAACAGCGTGCCTTTCAGGTCAGCAATGTCCTGCGCGTCGATCAAGGTATAATCAATCGCCGGAACAGGGTCTTGCCAAATCAGATCTTCGGCTGGAACTTCAACGCCAAGATAGCGTGAACGCGGCCCTAAATCACGGTGAGTCAGTTTGAACCATGCCCGTGCAAACGCATCCGCGAATTCATCAGGATTCTGCTGGAAATGCCGTGCAATCGGCTCGTAAATCGGGTCAAAACGCATTGCCATGTCAGCCGTGGTCATAATGATCGGCACACGCTTGGCTGGGTCATCCGCCGCTGGCGCAAGATTGCTTTCGGTGGCGGTTTTGGGTGTCCATTGCCATGCACCGGCGGGACTTTTGGTCAGTTCCCATTCGTTATTGAAGAGCATATCCAGATAGCTGTTGTCCCACTGAGTCGGCGTTGGTGTCCACGAACCTTCCAAGCCGCTGCCGATTTGGTCGCCACCTTTACCGCTGGCAAAGCTGTTCTTCCAACCCAAGCCCATTTGTTCAATGGCTGCGGCTTCAGGGGCAGCACCAACGTGGGTAGCACTTCCCGCGCCGTGGCATTTGCCGAACGTGTGTCCCCCAGCAGTAAGGGCAACGGTTTCGTAATCGTCCATCGCCATGCGAGCGAAGGTTTCGCGCACATCTCGGCCTGAACCCAGTACATCCGGGTTTCCGTCGGGGCCTTCGGGGTTCACGTAGATCAAGCCCATCTGCACCGCTGCCAACGGGTTTTCCAAATCACGTTCGCCGCTGTAACGCTTGTCGCCGCCCAGCCATTCGGCTTCACTGCCCCAATACACATCTTCTTCAGGTTCCCAAATGTCTTCGCGCCCACCCGCAAAACCAAAGGTCTTGAAACCCATCGACTCCAGCGCACAGTTACCGGTGAGGATGAATAAATCGGCCCACGAAATCTGATTGCCGTATTTTTGCTTGATCGGCCACAGCAAACGCCGCGCTTTGTCGAGGTTGACGTTATCCGGCCAACTGTTGAGCGGGGCGAAACGCTGATTGCCATGCCCTGCCCCACCGCGCCCGTCGCTGATGCGGTACGTGCCTGCGCTATGCCAGGCCATGCGGATGAACATTGGCCCGTAATGACCGTAATCGGCAGGCCACCAGTCTTGCGAATCGGTCATTAGCGCGTAGAGGTCTTGTTTGATGGCTGCCAGATCGAGTTTTTTGAATTCATCGGCGTAATGGAAATCCGCGCCCAGCGGGTTGGATTTGGCGGTGTGTTGGTGCAAGATGTTGAGTTTCAACTGGTTAGGCCACCAGTCGCGGTTGGATGTGCCACGACCGGCATTGCTGGCTGCGGGTGTGCTGGTGTGTCCCATAACAGGACATTTGCTTACGTCACTCATGGTGTTTCTCCTAGTGGTGATTGGTGTTGTGTAAAGCTCCTTAATAGTTATAGTCTTTTCGCATCAATCCATCTAGCTGATTAAAACGAACGTATCATCCTATTTTTTATCAATAGTAGGGGAATGAAATGTCATGCAGTCATTCATCGACGTCCCTGAACATCCGTAGTTAATCGGTTTAGCATTCGCTACCGGCGCTTTCACGGGATCGTTAGCACATGCCCCCAACAAGCCGATTAAAGTAATGGCTGTGCATATTTGCCAGACTTTGGCTAATGATTTCACGAGAGTTCTCCTCAATTGATTCTAAAATTAACGGGTACTTGGACGATGGATTCGATGTTTTGACCGCTACGGGTCGCGGGTACAAATGCCCAACCGCGTACCGCTTTGACAGCAGCAGAATCCAGTGATGCATTACCAGAGGATTTCTGGACTCTGGCGGCTATCACGCTACCGCTGGGGCTAACGTTGGCACGTACAATGGTAGTGCCTTCCGTACCCGATTCCAGTGCACGGCGTGGATACTCCGGTGGGCGCGGTGGGCGGCGATAACGCGGGTTGGTAATCACCGGCACTTCGTTTTGTGCCTGTGCTGCTGCACGCGCAGCGGCTTCCTGTTGCGCCCTTTGACGTGCCTGACGTTCGGCGACTTCACGCTGTTGCTGTTCGCGCATTTCCTGTTGGCGTTGCTGTTCCTCACGCTCACGACGTTCTGCTTCACGGCGTTCGCGTTGCTCCTGCTCTTGGCGCAAATCCTTTTCTGGCTCAGGTTTGGGCAAGGGTTTTTCCACCTTCTTTTCCGGCTTGGGTTTTTCCGGTTTCGGCTTTTCCTTTGGCTTGGGCTTAGGTTGCGGCGGTGGTGGGGGTGGCGGCGGCGGTGGTTCCGGCGCTACCTGCGGCACGGGTTCGGGGGCAGGTTCGGGAGCTTGCGGCTCGAACATGCTCAATTCCACCGGCAGAATGGGGGGTTCTTCCGGTTTGGTTTCTGCGGCAAACAGGAGCGGCATCAGGAACAATGCCAACCCAATATGCACAGCCGTGGAAATACCAAAGCCGCTGATATGATTGGTTTTCATGGCTCTTGCTGTGCCTGTATCGAAAGGTTATTGAGTTCCTGTGCTTTCAGCAAATCAATCAATTTGACGAAATGCTCAAACACAGCAGCTTTATCAATGCGCAATACAATCAACGTTTCTGGCTTGGCTTGCACCTTGAGCTTTGCAGCCATTTGTTCCAGCGTGACTTTTTCTTCACCAAGGAAAAACTCATTCTGTGCATTGATGGCAATTTCCAACGGCTCTTCATCTTTCGATGGCTCGCTGACTTGTTCGGCGGTGGGCAGATTAACCGGAATCAGCCCTTGAGACACAAAACTTGCCGTGGTCAGCACGATCGCCAGCAACACCAGCATAATGTCGATGAAGGGGATCATATTGATCTGGTCGAAACGTTTCATGCAAAGCCATCCTGCAAAGCCGTCCAACGTGATACCAGCACGTCCACTTTGCGCATCAAGCCGTTGTAAAACAGGATGGCGGGAATCGCAACCAACAGCCCGGCAGCGGTAGCTTTCAGCGCCATTGCCAGACCGAGCATAATGCTGTTCACATCCAGCTTGTTGCCTTGTCCCATTTCGTGGAAGGTAATCAAAATCCCCAAGACTGTGCCTAACAGCCCCACATACGGCGCATTCGCGCCAACACTGGAAATAGTGGTCAGATTGCGGGTCAGCGCGACTTTCAGCAGCTCAATGTGCTTGAATTCCGCCAGTTTAATGCGCCAGAAGTAGATATAACGCTCCACCGCGAACGCCAGCATAATAAAGCTCATAAAGCCCAACGTGCCTAGCACCATGTGATCCAGATACAGTTTGAGAAATTCCATTGTGTTAGTAAAACCTCGTAAAATTAAACGACTAATCTCAGTTAATACCGCGTGCTGCTGAATGTTCGTCAAAGTGCAGCAAGCTGTCAAATAGAAATTATTCGCATTTTTACCATAAAAGTCTTGACCTGTAAAATAGAATGATTATCATCTGCAAGCTATAGAGTACGCATCGCATAGCCACTAACCTGACAGCCACGGATGCTTCTTCGAGTAACATTTTTATTTTAGGAGTATCCCGTGAGCTGTCAGAAAAAACCCCTTGCTATCCGTAGCAGTGTTAACCGTGCCGAATCCCCCGCTATTGCCCTTGCTTCGGCTGCATTTGTCATGATGGCAAGCATTGCTTCCCCTAGCCAAGCGGCGGATGACACTAAAAAAACCAAAGATGCCAAAGCCGACGTTACCCAACTCGAAGGTGTGACCGCAGAAGCCAAGCAAGCCGCCCCCGGTTCCAACCCAAACGCTGACCCGGAAGCGCCATACAAAGTCGACAAATCCGCCAACACCAAATTCACCGAACCCCTCCTGAACGTTTCCAAAACCATCACTGTCGTCGGTAAGGAACAAATGGAAGACGCGGGCGTAATGGCGCTGAAAGACCTGATGCGCACCCAACCGAGCGTAACCATGGGAACCGGCGAAGGCGGTAATGCGGAAGGCGACCGTTTCCTGATCCGTGGTTTCGACACACGTAACGATATTTTCGTCGACGGAATGCGTGACCCCGGTTCCACTACCCGTGATGTGTTCGCCTCTGAGCAAATCGAAATTGCCAAAGGCCCAAGCTCTACCTTCGCAGGGCGTGGTACGACAGGCGGCGCGGTCAACAGCGTTTCCAAAAAACCGCAGGATGCTAACTTTGCACGCGGCACATTGACTGTGGGCGACGACAACCGTGCAACCCTAGACGCTAACCGCGTGGTCAACGACAAAGTGAAAGTGCGCAGCAACCTGATGATTCAAGATTCCGAAATTGCCGGACGGGATCACCTGTACAAAAAAGGTCACGGTGCCGCCATCGCTGCTGATATTGCAGCCAGCGAGAAAATGGACGTTTCCTTGGATTATTACCACCTGCGTAACGAAGCCATGCCAGACCGTGGGCATCCGTGGGATCGGACAACCGGCGCACCGGCAGCGGTTGATCGTAGCAATTCTTACGTGATTGTCGGGCGTGACTTCCACGACACGGGTGCGGATATTTTAACGGGTACGGTGGACTACAAAGTCTCTCCAAACACCACGATCAACAGCAAAACCCGTGTGGGCGAAACCACCAATAAGTACATCGTTTCCAAACCCGGCAGCGTCCCTGCCACTGGCTTGACCGCAACGTCGACGATCACCAACAGTACCAATACCGCTGATTTCACCAATACCTTCACCGGCAACAGTACCCAAATCACCCATGAATTCCACAAAGGTGATGTCGAACATACCGTGGTGGCAGGTTTTGAAGTGAGCAAGGAAAAAATCAAAAACGATGTACCGAGTTTGAATACCTTTAATGCCACAACCAATCCGACTGGCGTTCCCGCTCCCGTACTGAACATTATTAACCCCAATAATAACGTTGCCGCACCGGGCATCAATGGTGTAAGCCGTACCTCCAACATTAATGCCGATGTGAATTCGGTTTATGTCATGGATACCGTCAAGCTCAACCCCAAATGGGAAGTATTCGGCGGTATCCGTCACGATACCTTCGACATTACCAGCGAATCCCTCACTTACGGGGCGGGTACAACCAGTGGTGCGGTGAATGGGGTCGCGCCCCCGGTCAAATACAACGAAGGCTTTACCAACGGTCATGCCGGTGTCGTGTATAAGCCCAAGGAAAACGGCAGCGTTTACGCCTCGGTTAGTACCTCATCCAACGTACCGGGCGAAATGTATGACGGCGTGGGCGATGTTGCCTACGGTGGTTTGAATGCTTCAGTTGCTGCATTTGAGCCAGAGCGCAATAAGAGTGTGGAACTCGGCACCAAATGGAACCTGGCCAACGATAACCTCGCGGTCAGTGCAGCAGTATTCCAGTTGGATAAGAGCAACAAAATCGAATCCAACACCAGTAACCAAGGTGAAGTACGCATCAAGGGTGTAGAGCTGGGCGTTTCCGGTAATGTCACCGAAAAACTCAGCCTTGCCGGTGGCGCGGTCTACATGGATAGCGAAATCACCGGCTCAGCAACCCCTGCGAACCTCGGCAAACCGTTAGCCAACATTGCCGAAAAGAGCGCCAGTGTGCAAACCAAGTACCAGATCACGCCGAAAATCGCCGTCGGTGGCAGCGTGATTCACACCGGTGAAGTGGGCGGCGGTGCATTTGCCGCAACCACGGGTAACACCATCAAAGCCTCCAACCGCCTCGATTTGATGGGTGAATACAAAATCAACAACAAGATGTCAGCGCAGTTGAATATGAAAAACGCTACGGATGAAACCATCTACGAAGCGTTATACCGCAGCGGCGCACCGTTCACTTACGTTGCGCCGGGTCGCACCACTAACCTTAGCCTAACCTACGACTTTTAATTATGCTGCTGTGTATACCCAATGTCTTGACCAAACAACAAGTTGCCCAGTGTCGCGCCCAACTGGATGCGGCAGAATGGGTCGATGGAAAAGTGACGGCAGGTCAACAAGCCGCCACCGCCAAAAATAACTTGCAACTGGCGCAGACTTCGCCACTGGCGCAAGAGCTAGGCGATTTCATCCTTGATGCACTCGCCAACAATTCGCAGTTCATTTCTGCCGCGCTGCCACTGAAAATTTACCCGCCGCTGTTCAACCGTTATGAAGGCGGCGGTAATTTCGGTATCCATGTCGATAATGCCATCCGCTACGTGCCGGGCACGATTGTCAGAGTACGCACCGACGTTTCTGCCACTTTGTTTCTCGCCGAACCGGAAGAGTATGAAGGTGGCGAACTGGTGATCGAAGACAATTTCGGCGCACAGGAAGTGAAACTCGCGGCAGGCGATATGGTGCTGTACCCCGCCACCAGTTTGCATCAAGTACTTCCCGTTACGAGCGGCGCACGCATCGCCTCGTTCTTCTGGATGCAAAGCATGATCCGCGATGACGGGCAACGCACCCTGCTCTACGACCTCGACCAAAGCATCCAGGAATTGACGATAGAACTCGGTGTGGGGCATCCGCAAACCGTCAAACTCGTCGGAATTTACCACAATTTGGTTCGCCGTTGGGCGGATACGTAAAGGAGTATCTTATGTTGAAAAAATTGACTGCTACTGTACTGCTGTTGTGCAGCACACAAGTGCTGGCTAATGAAGTGAATGTATATTCTGCCCGTGAAGAACAATTGATCAAGCCGCTGTTGGATGCGTTCAGCAAAGACAAGGGCGTGAAGGTCAACCTGATTACTGGCGATGATGACCCATTGCTGGAACGTTTGAAACGCGAAGGTGCGAATTCACCTGCTGACGTGCTGATTACCGCCGATGCGGGGCGTTTGCACCGTGCGGTGGAGGCTGGCACCTTGCAACCGATACAGTCCCCCAAGCTGAATCAGGCGATTCCGGCAAATTTGCGTGACCCTGCTAATCAGTGGTTTGGGCTGACTTACCGCGCACGGGTGTTGTTCTACAATCCCGCAAAAGTACAGGCGAATGAGCTTTCCACTTACGAAGATTTGGCTGATCCGAAATGGAAAGGGCGCGTGTGTGTACGTTCTTCCAGCAGCATTTATAACCAATCGTTGCTGGCGTCGATGATTGCCGCCAAAGGCACGGTGCAAGCCGAACAGTGGGCGCAAGGCTTGGTGGCAAATCTGGCAAAACCACCCAGTGGCGGCGACCGCGACCAAATTAAAGCGGTGGCGGCGGGTCAATGCGATGTCGCGATTGCCAACACGTATTACTACGCGCAAATGTTGTACGGGGGCGATGCCGTGCAGAAAGCCGCTGCCAGCAAGGTGAAAGTATTTTTCCCCAATCAGCGTGACCGTGGCACACACATCAATATCAGCGGCGCGGGCGTGACCAAATCCGCCAAAAACAAGGAAAATGCCATTAAATTGCTGGAATACATGGCGCTGGATGATGCGCAACGCTGGTATTCCAACACCAACGGCGAATACCCCGCCAAACGCGGTATTGCTGCCAGCCCGGAATTACAAAGCTGGGGTGCGTTCAAAAGCGATGCACTGAACCTGTCTAACCTTGGCAAACACAACGCACAGGCGGTGATAATGATGGATAAGGTGGGTTGGCAATAAAATCGCGGGAATACGCTACACTTTGTCCCATCAACCGATAGAGGTAATCAGCAGATGATTTCAACACAACAACGTTTCGGCATCGCCTTACTGCTCTTGGGCATGACTAGCAGCGTGTGGGCGCATTCCGATGCGGCGGGGATGAGCGGCGGCTTTTTCAGTGGCTTTACCCATCCCCTGTTTGGCTGGGATCACGTCGCCGCAATGGTCGCGGTCGGTTTATGGGGTGCATTTTTAGGGCGACCCGCCATTTGGATGCTGCCCGTGGTGTTTCCAGTCGTCATGGCGTTCGGTGGGGTATTGGGTATCGCAGGCATTCCCCTTCCCGCTGTTGAAACCGGCATTGCGCTATCGGCATTGGTGCTGGGGTTAATGGTGGTGTTGGCTGTGCGCCCGCCGTTATGGGTGGCGGCGGTGTTGGTGGGTGCGTTTGCGATTTTCCACGGTCATGCACACGGCACGGAATTACCCGATGCTGCCAGCCCGTTGGCGTATAGCCTTGGGTTTGTGATGGCGACGGGTTTATTGCACCTGTCTGGCATTGCCTTTGGTGAGTTGACTCGCTGGCCTTGGGGAAGCAGTGCCGTGCGTGCTGGCGGTGCAATCATCAGCTTGGCTGGGGTTGGTTTTTTGACTGGGCTGCTGTAAGTCATCGCCGCCATGTATAGCTTTTTCTTACAGGGGCTGACCCAGCCCTTGCACGTTCCGGCACATATCCTTGCTTTGATCGGCTTGGGTTTGTTGTTGGGGCAACAAGGCATTCGCCCACTACGCTACGGGGTGATGGCGTTTTTTATTGGGATTAGCAGCGGGATTGCGCTGACACGCTTTGCACTGCTGGCTTGGCCTTGGGAAACGGCACTGCTCGCTGGGGCGGGAGTGGCGGGGATGTTATTGGCCATACGCCTACCGCTGTGGCTCAGTGTTTGTGTCGCGTTTGCCGCTGTAATAGCGGTATTGCTGGGGTTGGATTCAGCCCCTAGCCTGATTCCAGGGCTAAAAGCGTTCAAAATCTATGCCATGATGGCAGGTACAGTCAGCAGTGCCACCTTCATCGTTTTACTGAGTGCCGCTATTGCGGTCGGTTTGCGCACACGTTGGGAAGGTATCGTGCTGCGGGTGCTCGGCTCGTGGGTCGTGGCTAGCGCCTTGATGGTGTTGGCGTTGCTGTTTGCCAAACACTAATATTGTTCACTTCGATCGCATTATAAGGTCATCATGTTAACCGTGAATTTTTCCAGCCGCGCCGCACTGTTGTTACTCGCGATGGCTCTACCGTTACACGCTAACGACTTCCACTATGGCATTGAGGCCAGCCATCAGGTGCAGGAAAACGCGGCAGGTCAGTTGACGGGTTTGCAAATGCACTGGGTTTACGATGCGGCAGTGACCGCCATGCTGATCGAAGGGGAAGATTTGCAGCCGAATAACCGCACTGCAACCCTGAAAACCGTTGGTGATCTGATGCTGTCTGACTTAAAAACACACGCTTATTTCACCACGATTACATTGAACGATGCCGCACTGCCCATTGCCAATGTCAGCGAATATCACTTGGATTTATTGCCCGACCAACGCTTGCAACTGGATTTTGTATTGCCTTTTGCTGCCCCACAAACGCTGACCGGCAAGCGTTTGGCTGTTGCGTTAGCCGACCCCACAGGCAGTGCCATTCCGATGTATAAAGATCAAAACAGCATTACCTTAGGGGCGCAAACCCAGCAAGATTGTCAAACGACTATCGAGCAGAAACCAACGTTTGAACATGGTGAAGCTGCGCAAATTATTCAGTTGCAATGCCGATAAGTAATGTCAAACCATCCTTGCCATCAAAAATAAACAGAAAACCGAACGAATCATCCCAAATAATCCATTTCACAAATGAATCAGTATTTAATAATATACCGATCATGGAAAGCAAAACGATCGACTAGCAAGATCAATCTTTCTTAATCACATCTGACTGCTCACAGTAAAGGATACTGAAATGGAAAACATGACAAACGCTATGCCACGCATTAACGAGCCAGCCCCCGCATTTGAAGCCCGCACCACCCACGGTGTAAAAAAGCTGGAAGACTACAAAGGCAAATGGTTGGTACTGTTCTCACACCCGGCTGATTTCACCCCAGTTTGCACCACCGAATTCATGGCATTTGCCAAACGCCAAAGCGAATTCGCCGCGTTGAATTGCGACCTGTTGGGCTTATCCATCGACAGCTACTACAGCCACGTCGCGTGGGTACGCAATATCAAGGAAAAATTTGGCGTGGAAATCGGTTTCCCGATCATCGAAGACCTGAGCATGAAAGTGGCGAATGCCTACGGCATGATCCACCCCGGCGCAGCGGATACTTCCGCCGTGCGTGCCACCTTCATCATCGACCCGAACGGCATTATGCGGGCAATGGTGTACTACCCGATGACTAACGGACGTTCGATTGATGAATTCCTGCGTTTGGTCGCGGCACTGCAAACCTCCGATACCCACAAGGTAGCGACACCAGAAGGCTGGCAACCGGGCGATAAAGTCATCGTGCCACCGCCGCAAGATGTCGCAGGCGCAGAAGCCCGCATGAACGAAGGTTACGAATGTACCGACTGGTATTTCTGCAAGAAATCGCTGTAATCTAACCCCTATACCTGCCATCACCGTAGAGACGCAACATCTTGCGTCTCTACCCTTCCAGCCCAAGCCTACAGCGCCAACAACGTCGCGATACCCAAGGTGGCAAAAATAGCAGCCGCAATCCCATGCACCAATTTCAATGGTAAATTGCTGCCCATCTTATCGCCCAGCAACACCGCCGGAACATTCGCCAGCATCATTCCCAAGGTTGTACCCGCGACCACCCAGAACAAAGAGGCGTATTGCGCCGCCAATGCCACGGTCGCAATCTGGGTTTTATCCCCCATTTCCGCAAGGAAAAACGCCACCACCGTTGCGCCGAAAATGCCGTAGTGCGTCGCATCCACCTTCACATCATCGTCATCCAGCTTGTCGGGGATCATAATCCACACCGCCATTGCCAGAAACGACAAGCCCAAAATCCAACGCAACGCCTCTTCACCTAACACCGTCGTGACCCACGCACCAATCGCCCCCGCGCCTGCATGATTCAGCAAAGTAGCCACCAAAATTCCCAGAATAATGGGAAGCGGGCGGCGGAATTTTGCCGCAAGCACGAGCGAAAGCAATTGGGTTTTATCGCCGATTTCCGCGAGGGCGACAATGCCGGTTGAGACCAGAAAAGCTTCCATGCTCATTGACGCACGACCGGCTTACCCGCTTTGATCCAACCCATAATCCCGTTCGTCACGTTATACACGTCTTTGTAACCGACTTGCGCCAACATATCCGCCCCCGCTCGTGTGCGGTTGCCGGTGCGACAAATCAAAGCAACGGGCTTATCGGTAGCGGCTACTTGCTGCACTTTAGTCAAAAAATCCGGCGCAACAGAGCCATTTTTCTGAAACAGCGTAATCCGATGGCTATCCGCGACAATGCCGGTTTGCGCCCACTCTTCCGGCAAACGAATGTCGATCAAGGTAACTTTTTGATCCAACAAGGTTTGTAATTCGGCATTCGATACATTCTTCACCGCCCCCTGTGCAGCCGCTGCAACCGCATTAGCCCCGCCAACACTTTCGGTTTTGGAACAAGCCCCCACCGTCATCACCACACCCATTGCCACCGTAAGAGCCAGCCATTTAACTGCATACATCACTATAAAACTCCAAAATTAACCATAATAAATAAGAACCGTTATTATTACAATGCTTAAGATGGCAGCGAAGCCAGCAGTTCTTCCAGCACTTGGACGTCGACTGGCTTGGGCATGTGCAGATCAAATCCAGCCGCTTCAGCCTTGCGCCGGTCATCTTCCTGACCGTAGCCCGTCATCGCAATGATCAGCGTATCGCTCAGCCCGCCGTTGCGCATTGCACGGCACGCCTGATAGCCATCCATCCCCGGAAGACCAATATCCAGCAACACCACCGCAGGCCGTTCCCGCAACGCGACTTCGACTGCTTGCTTGCCATCGTGGGCGACCAGCACCTCGTGACCAAAAATCGTGAGCAACATGACCATGCTGTCTGCCACGTCGGGGTTGTCGTCCACCAGTAGGATGCGTTGGGCGCGGGACGGTGCGGGCGAGTTAGCTAATACATCCGTGGATTGGAGCGCCGCTTCTTCAGCCAAACAGGGCAAGCGGATAATAAACTCACTGCCTTTGCCCAGCCCCTCACTGTGCGCCTCAACCTGACCACCGTGCATATCGACCAGACTTTTGACCAGCGACAAACCGATACCCAAACCACCATCGGAACGGTCGAGGTTGCGGTCTACCTGATAGAACAGGTCAAACAAACTCTTCAATGCTACCGGGTCGATGCCGCGCCCATTGTCACGCACCCGAATCACCGCTTCATGACCGACCTGTGCCACTGCCACCGTAATTGAGCCACCGGCATCGGTGTATTTCGCGGCGTTATTCAGCACATTACTGACCACCTGCGCTAGACGGGTGAAGTCACCCTCAACCCGAAGTGTTGAGACCGGCAATTCCACTTGCAGTTGGTGCTGGCGTGCGTCGATGTGCGGCTGGCTGGTTTCAATGGCTTGACGGATGACGGCTGCCACCTCCACCGTTTCTTTCTGGAGCGCAATCTTGCCCCGCGAGACCCGCGATATATCAAGCAAATCATCCACTAAGCGAATGAGTTGCTTCACCTGACGTTCAATCATCGCGGTGGCACGGCTCAAGGTCGGTTGCTGCGCCCCCTGCAAATGGATCACATGCACGGCGTTGCAGATGGATGCCAACGGATTGCGCAATTCGTGTGCCAGCATCGCCAGAAAAGCATCCTTGTGGTGATTCGATTCCTGCAAAGCCAACTCTGCCAGCTTGCGCCCGGTAATGTCTTGGGTAATACCGAAAGCGCCTTGCAACCCTCCAGCCGCATCGAATTCCAAATAAGCCTTCTCCAGCACCCATTTCACCTGATTATTGACCACAATGCGGTGTTCAATGGCGTAGGGTGTGCCATCCAGAGCGGCTTGCCACTGCGTATTCACAGACTCGCGATCGTCGGGGTGAACGATTCCCAGGAAAGTTTCGTAGGTTAAGGGCGTCTCTTTCGGTACGCCGAAGATGCGGTAGTTCTCATCAGACCAAAACAACACGTTTCGACCGACATCCAGCCGCCAACTGCCAAGTTGCCCGACGGCCTGCGCTCGGTTCAAGTCTTCACGGCTTTGCTGCAAGGCTTTTCGAGCCAGCATCCGCTCGGTCACTTCTTCCGCAGCGGTCAGAATACCGCCCACTTGTCCATCAGCCGTGAACCACGGGCGCACTTCCCATTTTAGCCATTGCGTCGTGCCATCCAAGCGTTCAAAGGGGTCTTCGTCGGCATTCAAGGTTTCCCCCGCCAGCCCCCGGCGATGCAACGCTTTCCAGTGTTCGGGAATCTCTGGGAACACCTCGTAATGCGAACGTCCGATAATCACCAGCTCATCCGGCAGACCAAAATCCTGCTTCCAGCGATTGCTGACGGCTAGATAACACATTTCATGGTCAAACATGGCAATGCTGGCGGGCGCATGTTCGATGAATAATCGCAACCGGGCTTCGCTCTCGCGCATGGCGGTATCAACGAGTTTGCGTTCGGTAACGTCCAGATTTGTGCCCACCACCCATTCGATTTGCCCGCTCGCATCGGTACGCACGGTTTCCACCGATTGGATACAGCGGCATTCCCCCGTATTGGGCTGCCGAATACGGAATTCGCGGGAACTCTGCCCACCTTGTGAAGCAGTTTCTTTTAAAATTGTTTCTTGTTGGGGCAAATCTTCTGGGAATACACAATGACTCCAATCGCTATACGCCAGAGTGCCGTCCGGCGTCGGGGTAATGCCATAAATCCGAAACATTTGCGGATCCCACCGGATCTGGTTAGTGCTGACATGCCATTCCCAAATCCCCACACCCGTCGCCTCGGTCGCCAGCCGCATCCGTTGCTCGGCGGCACGTAGCACATAAACTTCCTCGGCACGGATAGTACGCAAATTATCCTCAACCTGCGCCAGCCGCATTCGCAACTCGTTGCTTTCATTGATTAGCAATTGCTTGGCAGATAATATGGCAGGTAATTTTTTATGCATAACAACGACTCCATTCTGCACAAGCCTGTTTTAGGCTCACATTAAGAATAGTCGGTTTTACACCCCCGAACCAGTTATTCAAACTTGCGGTTAATGTCGGGGGCTTCCTTGTCATATTGCTGCGCCGTTCTTTTAAACTTATACAAACTTAACCAAGGTCAAGTTTGCGGTTAAATTCCTGCTTCACGGGGGCTGGTTTCGTCTTCGGCTTGCGCCCAAGACCAGCGCCTTCCCCTCCACAGGCAGACACCGTGGAACTCACGGCGTATTTTTCCAAATTATTGGCGGCGTTGATGTCACGGTCATGGACTGCGCCACATACGGGGCAAGTCCATTCACGTACCGATAGTGGTAGCTTGTCCACTTTATGCCCACAGCCGGGGGCAGAACAGGTCTTGCTGGAGGCAAAGAACCGATCAGCCACCACGACCACCGCACCCCGCATTCCCGCCTTGTATTCCAGTTGCCGCCGGAACTCGAAAAACCCCATGTCACTGATGGCACGGGATAAATGGCGGTTTTTCACCATGCCCGATACGTTTAAGTCTTCAATGCCAATGGTGTGGAAACGGCGGGTTAAATCCGTAGTGAGTTGATGCAAACTGTCTTGGCGGATGTTGGCTATCTTGGCGTGAAGCCTTGCCAGTTTTGCCTTGGCTTTATGGCGGTTGGCACTGCCTTTGACCTTGCGCGACAGGCTGCGGGATAGCCGTTTTAGGCGTGAAAGCAAGGCTTTATGCGGCTTCGCCCCAACCACTTTTTTCCCCGTTGATAGCGTTGCCAGTGCGGATACGCCCAAATCCACACCCACTGTGCCTTGGTTTTCGGCAGGCGGGAGGTGATGTTGGTCGGTATCCACGGTGATGCTGGCGAACCACTGGTCAGCGGTGCGGGAAATCGTGGCGGAGAGGATTTTGCCGGAAAAGCGTAATGTTTCCCGCATCCGCACTAACCCAAGATTGGGAATGCGGATGCGGCAAGCGTCGATAGCAAACTGGTCGTTGGTGAGGGTGAAACTGTCGCGGCTTTTGCCTTTCTTTTTGAATTGTGGGTACTTGGCTCGCCCTGCAAAGAAGTTTTTGAAAGCTGCACCGAGTTGGATAATCGCCATTTGTGGGGCGTTTTTAGTGACTTCGAGCATCCACGGGAATTGTTCGCGTTTGATGGCGTTCAATTGGCGGCGCAAGCCCATTTGGTTGGGTTTGGGCTGGGTGTTGTCTTCCTTCCATGCCGCGTATTGGGTTTGCCATTCCGCCAACGCCCAGTTGTAAGCAAACCGTGCTGTACCTGCGGCTTTCGCCAAGTACGTGGCTTGCTTATTGTTGGGGTCAAGACGGATTTTGTGGCTGATAATCATGAGGGATAGGATGCAATGCGGCAGGTTTTTTGTCTAGAGGTGAGTGTTTTTGATGTTGCTATCGACAGATGAACGGTAGTCTGCGCCTTGTAACTTCTCCAAAATGACAAAGATTGGAGAGGTTTGGGTGGGTTTTGTGGTAGCTGCTTCAAACCCTTACCTGTTGTGGCTGGAATCCCCCAAGCAATAAAAAATTTCAAAAAAATTACGCTGGCGACTGCCCGATTGCCTTCCTGCTTTGTCATTACCTGTAGAAACCGATTAAGATGCCCAGCGCATGACAGCCTTACGGGTGGAAGCACGCTTGCGCAGCGCTTGTTTGTAGTTCGGACTTTAGTCCGACAATTCCTTATAAAATATGGAAAATTCAGGTTCCATAAAGCACGATAATGATTTAAACTCGCTCAAATGATAAGCAACGAAAACCTTCTCCCTGCGATTTAGTGTGTACGCACTAGGGCGGTAGCGTCGTTTTTGGGGCGTAAACTTGCCGTATGCTGCGGTGCAAAGAGGCGTTACTTCACGCTGAGCCAAGCAACGGGACACTGAACCCGGTAATGAATGCTTTGACGGCATCCCTTGCCCTTGCTGCAAAACCGGCATGATGCGGGACTGCCACACACCGCTGTTGTACCTGCTGGACAAATGGCTCGAAACACCCAGAACCCTGTGCTATGTTTGACCACAATCAGGGCGGAAACAGGCAGGACGGCAATGGATAGGCAACGGTTGGTGGGGAATCATCAGGCAACAGGGGCTGACGGGGCGATGGGCAAAAAAAGCAATCCCCTTATAGATAAGGTGTCGGACTCCGTAGCACGCGGTTCCGTCCAACAAGGCATTTATGCCCAATGCTGCCGCACACGGCATAAAATGCTTTAACGTTGGCTGTAGAAACTCTCTCGGATTATTTTGGGTGATAATCAGGCATCATAAGTACTAGAAATCATAGAAAATTTTTCATATACAGAGAAAATTTAATTAAATGTTGGTGTGGTATCTTAAGTCATCTCCTTATACACAAGTTCCCAAGCTGATGTAAGATAAGCAATTTTCACTCATGAACTGGTCATCTACCGAACTCACCGATCTTGATTTGGGAGACAAGCGTCTCGAAACACGAGCCGCTCATATCCTCAAAGCCATGCTGAAAGCCCCCCAGTCCAGCATCCCTAAGGCTTGCCAAAGTTGGTCAAGCACCTTGGCGACGTACCGTTTCTTCTGGAATGAAGCGGTGAGCCATGATGCTTTGATGGCATCCCACTTTGAAGCGACAGAGTGCCGAATTCGTCAACAAGATTCGCGGATTATCCTGTGTATTCAAGATACGACCGAACTGGACTTCAATGGACAGGAAACCGAGGGTTTAGGGCGGTTATCCTACGACAAGCAACGCGGGATGTACCTGCATCCGACCTTGTGTATCACCCCAGAACGTTTGCCGTTGGGCATCACCGATACGTGGATGTGGTCACGGGGATTGAGCAAAGCTGCCGACCAAGCCAACCCCAGCATCAAAGAAAGCCGCCGTTGGATTGAAGGGTATGAGCGAGTAGCCGAACTGGCGGCACGCTGCCCTGAACACCGCCTCATCTATGCGGGCGACCGTGAAAGCGACTTTTACGACTTACTCAAACGGGCGCAAGCCTTGGATTACCCGGCTGACCTGCTGATACGGGCGCAACATAACCGCGCCTTGGGGGATGACCTCAAACTGTGGGACGCCATTGATCAACAAAAGGCGTTGACCCGTATCACCTTTACCAAACCGCGCAAGCAGGGTGAAAAGCCCCGTAAAGTGGTACAAGAAATCAAGGTGTTACGTTATACCTTGCGTCCCAAGAGTAAGCATCCGATGCTATTAACCTTAGTTCAAGCCAAAGAAATCAACCCACCCGCCGGAAAATCGCCCCTCATTTGGCGTTTAGTCACCAACCGTTGTGTGGAGACCGCTGATGCTGCCTGTGAACTCATCGACTGGTATCGAGCGCGTTGGGAAATCGAAATGTTTTTTGATGTCCTGAAAGTTGGTTGTCGCATCGAAAAACTGCAACTGGACACCAAAGAGCGCATCGAAAAAGCCCTCGCGCTCTACATCATGGTGGCCTGGCGGATTATGTTTCTGATGCGCTTGGGGCGTACCTGCCCAGAACTTCCGGCTGATCTGGTGTTTGACCCGCTGGAATGGAAAGTATCCTTCCGGCTCGGCAAAAAAGCACTACCCGATGGCATACCCACCCTTAATCAAGTGATCCGCAATCTGGCAGAACTGGGGGCTTTTTGGGCAGAAAATCCGATGGCGAACCGGGGGCTAAAAGTATCTGGCTTGGCTACTCAAGGGTGCTGGACTGCATTTATGGCATTCAGATGGCTAGTGAGTTGGGAATGGATTGATTTGTGTATAAGGAGATGATCTTAAGTACCAACATACTAATGCAAGGAATACCAGATATGAATTTAGTAGAGTTTTATAAAGAAATAGATAATCGTAGGGAAGATCAGATTTTAGAGAACTTTGATCTGGTTATCTCTCCTAAAGCAGTGATTGAAATTCATAAGGAACTTTCTACTAAATCTGTGTCAGAGATTCCACCGCAGTACAGAGCAGATGTTCAAAAATTCCTTGAATCCAGCCTGATACTACCGGATGCAGAAAATCAAGAATTAGATAATTATCTTTCAAAGCTTTTATCGGATCTACGAGAAATACGATAGAATGATGTTATAAAAATTTTCTTAAAGCAAAGATTAAATTAATTCTAGATATAAGTAGCTTTCCTCTAAAATTAATAGTAAGTTATTTTTATCCACTTTCTCTTTAAAAAACGTTGGACAGTATTTGAGGAATAATATAAATGATGTAAAACGTGGCATGATTAAGAAATGAATTGATAAATTCGGATGTATTTATCAGAATCTTAATTTTTATTGTATCCTAATAACCGGGTAGACATGAGGAAATCATGAGTGAATTAACGAATGCACAAAAAATATATAGTATGGGTATTGAAGTTAAAAAGCAAGGGAATGCTCAAGATGCCTTCATATATTTTGAAGCCGCAGCTAAACTTGGTGATAGTTTTGCACAATATGAACTAGGTTATGCATATAGCTTTGGAATTGGCATTGATCAAGATTATGAAAAATCTTATTATTACTATGCATTATCAGCAAAACAATCACACTTAACTTCTATGGTTAATATGGCATCTCTACTAATTAATGGTTACGGTGTTCAGCGTGATGAAACCAAGGCAGTTGAACTACTAACAATAGCTGCTGATAAAGGAGATATTGGTGCTTATACTAGCCTTGGCTCATACCATTGGAGTAAAAATAACACTGCTGAAGCAATCAAATGGTTTTCTCTAGCAGCATTAGATAATAAACACCCTGGTGCTTTTGCTGCACAGTATAGATTAGGATGTATCGAAGAACTTCGTTCTCAAGGTCTTATCCCGAAGTATTGGCTACAAGCAAAAGCTTGGTATCAACTAGCGGCAAAAAATGGTCATAAAGATGCAGCTATTGCTTTGGAGGAAAGATTCAACAAAAAATAAATAAGTTAATTAAATCAAATATTTGTTTCGTTTTTGGTTACAATTGATGCGCCAACAAGTGTGTCGACGACGGACGCGGTGACAGCCCGCGACTCCGACCGACTTACTCCCCGCCCCGCCCGTCAAGTCGGACGTTGAGGCTGTAGAAAAACCTCCAAACCACTTTTTCGATTTTTTGGAATTGAACGAAGAATAAACAAGCGTGCAATTCTACGTAAATCTTTGATGAGTTTTCAGTGAAAAATGTTCAAAGATTTACGTAGATCATGCCGCTTTTGAAATTTTGTTAGAGAAACCTAGGTTTTTCTACACCCTCGTTATCATTAATTGATGAGCCAATGAAAATGGAAGCAGAAAAAAAAGCAAAATTATTAAGTGAAAAATATTTAAATAATAGTGCTGTCAGTTTTGAAACTGAACATTTCGATGATAGACAGTTAAACCCAAAAGGGTGGCAATACAAAAAATATGGCAATTCTACAAAAGGCAGAGACAAATTAGCGTACTGTAGAGAAAATATGAATTTAATGGAAGATAATGGTAGGTGTGCAAGAAATGATAGTGACCCACGGTATTATGAGAATTTAATATTTATGGATGATAATAGAGTGATTGAAGTAAAAACTAGCCCAAGTAGAAGTGGTAATTCTTGTTCGTACTCTTTTTTTACGGTAACTAAAAAATGATAACAAATCAATCAAGTTCGCCCACAAAAAAACCTGTGGGCTGAGACTCGGCATAAAGCGCCGATCCCCTTACTTCAAACGTTAAATTCGCAAGTCAGGAAGATCTTCGCTTAATGAAAGAAGTGGAACGTATTCTTAGAGTAAATCATGCCGGTGAATATGGAGCTATCAATATTTACAAGGCACAACTTTTTGTTGCTCGGATGTTTTACAAAGATATTGCGTCACAATTAGAGGAAATGCTTGCTCACGAAAAGGTACATTTCAACACTTTCAATAATCTATTGATTTCGCGATCAATTCGTCGCTGTTACGCAATCCATTTTTGGGCATTTGGTGGTTTTTCATTAGGCTTATTTACTGCTATTATTGGGCGCAATGCAATTTGGGTTTGCACCAACTCAATTGAAAGTACAGTGTTGCATCATCTTGAATGGCAATTAGAATTTTTAAGTAAAAATGATATTGAAGTTCATGCTGCGGTTTTAAGTATCAAAGCTGACGAAGAAGCTCATCAAGAGTTTGGTCAAACGAATGAAAATAGTTCTTTGGTCTACAAGCCAATATTTTATATTGTCAGGCGGGCTACAGAATTTGCAATTTGGCTTTCTACCAAGTTGTAAAATTTAACAAGGCGGTCAACCATCGTTCCGCTTCGCTCCACTGGACAGCCTCTATATTTTAGAGGAGGGAGTGCAGAAGATGAAAGGAATAGGGATAAGTATTGACCTATCGGGAATTAACAAGCTGAGATGAAAAGCAACAAGCAACTTATTTTTTTGCCAACCGATACCCCAACCCCGCCAACGCCAAAAACCACACAATACTCGCCCCGGTCGGCAAATCCAGCCACGCCGACACCGCAATCCCCGCCGCATAACCCAACACCCCCAACCCAAAAGCCGGAAGCAACGCAGGCTGCTCTTGCGCTTTGCCCATCACCGCCAATGCCGGAATCACCAAACTGGCAAACACCAAATACACCCCGACGATTTGCACCGAAAACGTAATCACCACCGCGAACACCAGATAAAAAGTGCGCCGCGCAAACAGCCGAGGCAACCAGTGCGGAAACTGCCACACCACCAGTGCAGGCGCGAGGATGGAAAGCTGTAACCACCAATCTATCCGCTACCTCTGCACGCTGGTCAGGCGTTGGATAATGTCATCAAACAGCGTAAACAAATCGGTCGCTGCTGGTGTGCCGCCCACCGTAGACGGCAACATCACCACCGGAATCCCCGCTTTTAATGCGGTCGTTGACGCTAATGGACAAGCAGGCTCCTGCATTAACCACAAACTTGCGCCAAACCCGATTTTCTAGGATTCTGTCCGCCAAGCCGTGATTAATCCGCAGGAGCACCGTCAACATGGAACCTACTTTCACCCGTAAAAGCACCGAATGGGGCGGGGCGCTTGCCGCTTTCGTGTTGATGGTGTTGGTCAATGCGCTATCGAATGTCATTCCCCTCGGCGGTCAAACGCAGAAGGACATTTCCGATAAATACCCCACTTTATTCACGCCGGATGGTTTTACGTTTTCTATCTGGGGCGTGATTTATCTCAGCCTGGCCGGATTTGTGATCTATCAGGCACTCCCCGCGCAACGCCACAACACCTTGGTATCGAACGTTACCCGGCTGTTCATTCTCACCTGCATCGCGAATATCGTCTGGTTATTTTGCTGGCACTACGAACAGCTCTGGTTATCGTTGCTGGTGATGGTCGTTTTACTCGTGCTGTTGGTGAAGATTTACCGCACGTTGGGGATTGCTACCCAACCTGTCACCTGGACACAACACCTGTTGTTAGTGCTGCCCTTCAGCCTTTATACCGGCTGGATTACGGTTGCCACCATCGCCAATCTCACCATCGTGCAACAAGCAATGGGGTGGGAAAATGCCGGTTTGGATGCGATCAATTGGACATTACTGAAACTCGCCATTGCGGCAGTCATCAGCGCCATCGTCATTTTAAAACGCCATGATATGATCTACGGCTTGGTGATTGCTTGGGCGGCTTACGGGATTATGAGCAAACAAAGTGGCACACCCGAAATCGCCAGTGCCGCCTTGCTGCTGGTTGCCGTGGCGGTGATGCTGGTGGCGTATCAAGGCGTTTCCCAGTTATGGAAATCACCTTGACTTCAGAACATTAGCTGACCAAACGGTTGAGAAACCTAACAGTGCCGGATCAAGAGGAACAGCTATAGTGCGACACGCCGCCAGCGTTAAAAAACACAGTTGGTTTCAGGCAGTAGTACCTGTCTTCCTCTGCTTGTGCTTGCTCATCATAGGGGTTGCTCAGTACGGCTTGCAGCTCTTTGATCAACGTGTAGTCACCCTGCATGGCTTGTTGATAGGCAGGGACAATCAACCACTCCCGCCATGCGTATTTGGGGTTAGTCCGTTTCATCTTTTTTGATATTTCAGCCAAATCACCGTCGTTGATCACGAGATCACGCCAGCTTGTTAGCCAGGATTGCCATTGCTCATCGAGTTGCGATGAAGTCTTGACATAAAAGCTCTTTTTCAATGCTGAAATATCGTCCGGGATATGGGATAACTCGCGGAAGAAAAGGGTGTAATCCACCGCTGAGTCAGCCATTAACTGCATCAACTGCTTGAAAAGTGTTGGTTGGAATTCAGTCAAGCCCAGTTTGGCTGCCCACATCTGTTGAATCTGTTTTTGCATGGTCTCTGCAAAATCGTGACGTATCTGGTCGAACCGTTCTAAAGCTTCAGCGTCTTTCGCCAGCAGCGGCCTCACCGATTTCCAGAACATGTGATAATTAGTCTCTGCTGCGTTTGGCTGGTTGAAAAATGAAAAGTGCTGCCCACCGCCCGTCCAAGGCTGAAATTCAGGGTCAAAAATTTCACAAAATCCAAAGGGGCCATAATCGAGGGTGAAGCCACCTGCGGCACAGTTGTCACTGTTAAAATTCCCTTGGCAGTAACCAACCCGTAGCCAATTAGCCACCAGTGACGTAAGACGCTGGCGAAATAACCTAGCCAGCTCAACCAACTGATCTGCAAAAGCAAGAATCTGATTAATATCGCTTTTGTATTCCCGCTCAATCAGATGCGACACAATCATTCTCAACTCTCCCAATGCTGTTGGATGCGCATGACTGCGGGCGCGACGGGCAAATAACTCCAACTGACCAACACGCAAAAAAGAGGGTGCAACGCGCGTTGAAATAGCCACAGGATTATCCACCATAATATCGGGGTCAGTGGAGTGGGAATCCTGAGAATACCAGGGTCGGGTAACGGTTTCGGCTTTGGAAACATACAGCGTCAAAGAGCGCGAGGTCGGCACACCCAAAGCGTGCATGTAATCTTGCGCTAGGAACTCCCGCACACTGGAACGCAGCACTGCACGCCCGTCGCCACCACGGCAATAAGGCGTCCGGCCACCGCCTTTCAATTGCATTTCCCAGCGCTGGCCATTGATGATGCCTTCAAACACGGATATTGCCCTGCCATCACCATAAGCATTACCCGTGCCGAACGGGCATTGCCGGGTATATTCGGTGCCATAAATCGACAGTGCGTAACCTGTCGCCCAGCCTACCTGACGCATAGGCTTCTGCGCCGCAGAGAGATCGCCGGAAAATACCTGGCGAAATTTTTCATCCAGCGTCAGCTCATCACTCAACCCAAGTTCCTTGAAAAAAGTGCTGCTGTGGGTTACGTATTCCGGGTCTGGAAGCGGCGTGGGTGTCACAAGCACGAAGTGACCGGAAAAAACCTGACGGGCACGGTGATCATGACCATCGCTTATAGCGTCAGGGTCGGCATTCAAGGTATCCATCAGGGAATAATCTGCCAAGTGCGCAAATTCATCGAAGCTTGTTACGCAGGACTCAGCAGAGGGTTTGGATGAATATAACATGGTTACTAACACCGGTAGATTGTTGGGAAAAGCTAACACCATATTAACCGAAGCTGCCCGGGGGAATGAGAAAGCACACTTCTGTCAGGCCAACCATGCAACATTTTTTCCGTAAGCCATCACCCCCAAGCAGCAAAAACAGATAGCCCGTTATTTTCATTTCGTTATATAGTCTCAGACCGCATTATTATCGGCAGGGTGCTGGCATTTACCCGCCGTTCCTTTCCGCTGACGCCGCTGGTGTACGGACTGATCCTGTTCCAATAATATAAGGCGCAACTGTCATGCTTTTCACCACTTCACCCGACGCTTTCAAAACCCGCTTTGCCGACGGTTTACAGAACATGCTCACGCCCGACGGCTTGGGCGCGTTTATCTTGGTACTCGCCAACAGTATGCAAGACGCAGGATTACGCGAACAACTCGCCACACCTTTACGCGAGACGTTTGCACAACTGCAACAGCGCAAGCCTGACGGCCCGGTGGATGATGTCGCCACCGTCGCGGCGCTGCTGAAAACCGGCATCGAGATTTTTTCCGGCTGGGAACACGCACGCGCTGAACCGTGGGAATTGGTGATAAACCCATTACGGAGTCTGCGCCCAGCGCGGGTATCGAGCGAAGTCTTCAGCGAATTGTTCCAACCCTTTGCAGCGGACAAATTTCACTTCAACAAACCCTTTCTGCGCCCCGAAATCTTGTGGGAAGGCACAGCGGAAGGCATGAATTTACGGGTGTTCTACAACAAGTTTCCGTTTGCACCTTGGCACACGCTGATCGTGCCTGAACCGCAAGCCACCTTGCCGCAATTCCTGACACAACCCTACCATGAACGCATCATGGCGCTGGCTGCCAGCACCGCCACCTACCTACCGGGGTTTGGGATAGCATTCAATAGTGTCGGCGCGTATGCCTCGGTTAATCAACTGCATTTTCAGGGATTTATTCGCCCATCACGCTTTCCGGTGGAAGCAGCGCAATGGCAGCATAACGGCGGCACACAAGCCTACCCGTTGCACTGCTGGCGGGCGGATTCTGCGCAAGCAGCGTGGGAAATCATTGCAGCATTGCATCAGGCTAACCAACCTTACAACCTGTTGTATCGGGCTGAAAGTTGTTACATCCTGCCACGCAAAGGGCAAGGCACGGTGAGCCTACCGGATTGGTTACAAGGCATTGGTTGGCACGAGCTGTGTGGCGTGTTTAACTTGGTGGATAGATCAGCGGCAACGATGCACAGCACGGTATTTTCGGATCAGCTATCACTGCTAACTGCTTGAGACCAGAACTGCATACATTTTTATTTGAGCAAATGTTCATAACGCTGATCCGTCAGCGTCTTCATAAACGCCACCAACGCATCCACCTCCGCATCTTTCAAAGCAGATGCTTGAAATTCATCGGTTTGTAAGGCGAGATTACCTGCGACTTCCGGCACATCCCACGGTTTGCTAGTTTCCGGGTTGAGGGTGCGCTGCGCATTATTAAACTTGTCGTAAAACAATACAACGGTACGCAAATCGGCAAACACGCCATTGTGCATATACGGCGCAGTCACTGCGACATTGCGCAAGGTTGGCACTTTGAATTTGCCCGCCGCTGTGGGGTCGCTAATGTCGGGGTGTGCCAACAAACCTTGATCAACGAAATCCTTAGCCTTGCCATTCGCCGCCCGTACCGCGTGATTGGTCGGCACTCCCAAGTTGTGGTACTCGTAATTGCTGAAGGTTTCGCCCTCACTACCGGGAAAGGCTTTCACCTGATGGCAGCGGTTGCAATTGGTGAACTGCTGGGAAAAGAACAAGGATTCACCCAACGATTCCTGATCCGTCAGTTCGACCTCCCCTTTCAAATAGCGGTCATATTTGGAATCAAACGGCGCGAACAGCTCGGTTTTTTCAAACTCACCCAAACTTTCCGCCATTGCCGCGTAAGCCGTTTCCGGCGTGTCGAAAACACTTGCGCCGAAAAGCTGTTTGAACGCGCTAACGTAATCCTGATTTTCCTGCAAACGCGCCACCACGCTCGCTTTGTCCGGCATCCCCATTTCCACCGGATTCAGTGGCGGCTCGCCCGCCTGCCCAGCTAAATCGTTCTCGCGCCCATCCAGAAATTGCCCACCGATATAGTTACCCGCTTTGTTCTGGTGAAAATCTGGGCTGAATTTGGCGTAAGTTGCTGTTGGTGCATTGCGATCCCCCAAGGATTTGCCGTCATCGCCCAAGGAAACCGCTTTACCCACCGCTGTGCTGCGATTATCCACGAAACCGTGTTCAGGATTGTGGCAAGTGGCGCAAGATTGCGTGCGGTTTTTCGATAGATTCACGTCAGAAAACAGCTTTTCGCCCAAGGCGGCTTTGGTATTGAGGGGAGGATTAGCAGCAATGGCAGTTGATGCCAAGCACAATAAGCAGAAAAAAAGAAGGCGCATGGTGTGGCTTTCAGTGATTACAAAGCCTGTAATATAAATGAGAATGCTTTACATAACAATATGGAAAATCCCTGTCTGGGTAATGCGCCGCATCCGAAGACCGCGTGTGCCTGAACAGAGTATGGGAGGGAACTTACATCTGTGACTGTAAATAGTTCTGCAAGCCGATTTTGTCAATCAAACCCAGTTGCTTTTCCAGATAATAGGCATGATCTTGCTCGGTGTCATCCAGTTGGCTACGCAGCATTTCGCGGGTGACGTAATCTTGCTCTTCTTCGCAGATGTTCATCGCCGCCTTCAGCGCACCCACCACATGGTATTCCAGCGCAAGGTCATTCTTAAACATGCTGGGCACATCGGAACCCACATTCAGGCTGTCTTGATTGTTCAGATCCGGCACACCTTCGAGGAAGAGGATACGGCGAATAATGGCATCGGCATGGGCACTTTCTTCCTGACGTTCATGCTCGTAATGTTCAAACAACTTGGTCAAGCCCCAGTCGTCACACATGCGCGAATGGATGAAATATTGGTCGCGTGCTGCCAATTCACCCGCTAACAGGGTTTTCAGCACGTCGATAACGCGGTCGTTTCCTTTCATAATGTCGTCTCCTTATGCGTTCATCATGGATTGTAAATAATTGGGCAAACCGGCATTCTGGATTGCCCATTGCTGGGATTCCAACCAGTCGATTTGCTCTTCTTCCTCTTCAAGGATTTCTTGCAGCATGTCGCGGCTTACGTAATCCTGCGCTTGTTCACACGCCGCAATCACACTGCGCAATTCAGCCACCACTTCACCCGCTAAACGTAAATCGTTGGCGATGATTTCCGGCACATCTTCGCCAAGATACAGCTTGCCAAGGTCTTGCAGATTGGGCAGTGCTTCCAGAAACAGGATACGTTCGATCAGCTCGTCCGCCTGTTTCATGGCGTTAATGGAACGCTTGTATTCGTGCTTGTTGAAACCTTCCAAGCCCCAGTTTTTACACATGCGGGCGTGCAGGAAGTATTGGTTGATCGCCGTCAACTGGCTGCGTAGCGCCAGATTCAGCGAACGGTTGATGTCGGGATTTCCTTTCATCGCTATTATCTCCTGATTGTTTGTGTGATTTATAGTTGCGTGGAAGTCAATGCTACCGTTCAACAAGCATTGAAGCAATTACATATTTTCTTTGTGTAACAATAACTTAAGTAACAATTATCAAAATCATTCCCAATAACACCGATTTCACTTGCCAAAATAAATGAGAATCAATATTATTATTGACAAGTCGCTCCCCTCACGTAAGCCACCTCTCCTACTAGCCAGCGTGTTTTTTACACCCCTATACCAGAGGATTGGTCATGACCTACCTGCACTCCATTTTCAAACCCAAGGATATGGCGTTGGCACTGGCAGTGGATCGCGTCATCCGCAACCGCCGCACACGAAAAGTGTTAGGCCACCTGCATTCCCCTGCCGTTATTCCCCACGGCTTCACCGAAAAAGTGGAAGAAGCCGTGCGCATCGCCGGTTGGGCACCGTTCCATTTCCCCGCCAATAAAATTCACCGTCAGAATGAACTTGATTCATGCGTCCCTTGGCGTTTTTACGCGCTGGATCAAGCCAGTTGCCTGACCTTGGCACAGTGCCTGCTGGATAACGGCGCGGGCAATGTGACCGAAGATTCCACCATTATCCGCATGTTAGCCGCTGCCGGTTCGGTGGTGTTAAGCACCTGGCTGCCCGAACCGGATCACAGCAGCAAAGCGCAACACATGAACGAAGAACACCTTGCCGGTGCTGCCGCCGCCGTCCAAAACCTGTTACTGGCAGGCGAAGCCCGCGATCTGCAAACCTATTGGTCTAGCGGTGGCGTGTTAGCCTCCAGCGAATGTTTCAAGCTGTGCGGCATCCCCACAGAACAAAAATTATTGGGCGCAATTTTCATGTTCCCGCCCCAACCAGACAGTGCCGCAGACATTCACGAAGGCAAATTGCGCAACCAACGCGGCACACCGGATAGCTGGCGCACGTGGGTGTCATTGAGCAAACCACAGGAGCAAGCTGCATGAATCCGTTCCGTTTTGGCATTGAACACGAAGTCGCGTTTTACCGCGCTGACGGCAAATTTGCCGATTTCACCAACACTGGTTTTGAGGATTTCCAGCAAATCGTTGACCGCCTGCCGGAACACCCCGCTGATGCCGAGCATTTGCGCAGTGGCGATGCGGGTATCCGCCGTAAACGTTGGTATATCGAGGGTTACGAACGCTTCAACGAAGATGGCACACTGCGGACTTGCACCCCCAAAGGCATCGAGATCCGTACCACCATTCACACCAGTATTCAAAGTGCGTTGAACGAATTGCAAGACAGTTACACCTTGTTGCTGGAGATGGCGGCGCGTTATGGCTATCGCCCTGCCCCCGTCAGTTTCAACCCAGAACAGGTAAAATTCACTCCCAACCCACCGCTGAATGCGTTTGAGCGCGAACAACAGCGCAACGAATCGCCCGAAGAACGCGATACTGCCCACATCCCCATGCTCACTTATGGCCCTGACTTGAGCTTATCGCAACTCGGCATGAATAGTGCGGTAATGGTGGATGCTGCCAGCAAACTGACGTATTACAGCCCGTTTATTGTGCCGTTCAGCTTCAATTCGCCATTTTATGCGGGAGAAATCTGGTCGGGTTTGTCGATCCGCACATGGAAACGTACCGGTGCACGCCCCGCCGCGTTGGTGTTCCCACCCGATAGCGGGCATCTGCTGCATTCAAACCCTACCCTGACTAAAGCACCGCGTCATCCGGCAGAAGCAGGACGGATTGAGTTCAAAGCGTTTGATTCCAGCAGTGATTTTACCTTGTATGGCGCACTGTTTGCCTTGCTGAAAGGTCTGGTGCTGGATGATAGCTTACCGGGGCGAGCCATTGTACCGAATGCGCACCAACATCAAATGGCGGCGATGCAGGCATTTGATAACCCCTTGATTTTCAAGTTTGCATGGCAAGCACTCCATGCCGCTGATCGGGCATTGGGCAATGACCCTGACCATCAGTTGTTGGAACCGCTGTTTGATATGTTGCAACGCAAGCGCACGCCCGCACATGAGTTGCTGGAGATGAGGTTGTGCGCATAATATTAATAAGAATTAATTTCATCTAAATGCACTCTAACACTTGCCAACACAAATGCTAACAATTATCATTAAATATCGTTACTACCTCCTATAATCTTGCGCAAGCCAGCTTCTGAGCCAAGTCAGCCAGCGTACTTTTTTCAAACATGATGGAAAAAAGACGTTATGAATCAGCCTGAATATTGCAAGCAACAACACAGCAAAAACCCCCAACTCAACCGCTTGCAACAAGAACGTGAGCAACTACAGCAAGACCTTGCCGAACTGCAAGATGACCTGAAAATAGTGCAAAATCTCATCCGGCATAAACAGCAAAAACTCCGGGCGCTGAATCAGGATATTGTCACCAAAACCCGCCACGTCAGACCGGTATTGGTTTGTTTAAACGGTGGGCGCACCACCGTGTAAACGCCCTCCCCCTTTACACTTAGCCATCCACGCTTGCGTTGGTAGCCAAATGACCTTATTGAAGTTTTGAGGACAATTTGTATGCCATTCGTAACCCAAAAATCGTTAGTGTTATCCTGCTCGCTCTTGAACCTTATCGCCGCTACCAACGCATCTGCCGAAGAGGTATTTTCACTTGATACTGTAGTCGTAAGCGCCTCCAAAACTGCACAGAAGCAAGGCGAAACCGACGGCACCATGAGTGTCGTTAAACAGGAAAGCATTCAGAAAAACATGGCGAGTTCCGTGGATGAAATCTTTAAGTACACGCCATCCGTGACGGTCAGCGGCTCCGGTATCCGGGGTGATTCCCCCATCAATATTCGCGGCATTACCGGCAACCAGGTACTGACCAACGTCGATGGCGTGCGCCAACCCAAAGCCCTGAGTTTCGGCTTCCTCAGTTCCAGCCGTCATTTTCTCGACCCGAATACCCTCAAGCAAGTGGAAGTGATTCCGGGGCCTGCCTCTTCCCTGTACGGCAGTGACGCACTGGGCGGGGTAGTTTCCTACATCACCAAAGACCCCGACGATATTTTCCAGGAAGAAGGCAATGGCATCGGTGGCAGCACTAACCTGCATTACGACAGTTCGGACAAAGGTTTTTCCAAATCCGTCAGCGTCGCGGGGCGCAAAGGCAATGTCGAATCCATGCTGGTTGTGACCCAACAAGACGGTGAGGAAACCAAAAACAAAGGCGAACGCGCTGGCACAGGCGCAACCCGTGACATTGCCGACCCACAAAATACCAAGGATATGAACATCCTCGGTAAAGTTAAAATTCTGTCAGGCAAAGGGCAAACCCTGAAGCTAACTGCCGAGAAAAACAAAACCGAAGAAAATACCCAAGCACTCAGTAACTCACTGGCAAACACCGTTTACAAAGATGAAAAGCAACGCTCCCGTGTCAGTGCTGAATACCAATTGGAAAGCGCCACCGCCGCCTTTGACCAAGTAACCGCACGCCTCGACTGGCAAAAAACCGATACGGATCAACTAGCAACTTATGTATCACGCGGCGCACCTGCCAGCTATGACTCCGATTACAAGGAAGACACCACGGTTTTTAATCTGGATTTTGAAAAAGACTTCGACACGTCCAGCACTGCACACACCCTCAGCTACGGTTTGAATACTGAAAAAACCGATTATGAACAATGGCGTAACAGCAGTGCCAGCGGTGTCGGGCGGGGAATGCCCAAATCCGCCAGTAAATCCATTGCCGTTTACGCACAAGACCGGATCAAATCAGACGGTTCACACCTGACCATAACCCCCGGTATCCGCTACGACAGCTACACGATTGACCCGCAACCGGATGCGCTCTACCTCAGCAGCTCACCTGCCGACCGCACACCGGGTAAAAGCAGCGAAACGCAAACCTCCTTGAAATTAGGCGCAACTTACGACCTGAATGATCAGCAAAGTGTGTTCGGTCACATTGCCCAAGGCTTTAAAGCCCCCGATATGAACCAGTTGTACGAAAGTTTTGACCGCCCCGGCGCTTACAAAAACAGTGCCAACCCCAATCTCAAACCGGAAAGCGTCGACAGTGTGGAACTCGGCTACCGTTTCGGCACAGACAAGACCAATGTGGAAGTCGCGGCGTTTCACAACAAATATGAAAACTTCATTGAGCAAGTCAATCTAGGCGCACAAGCAGGCTACCCAATGGGCGTGTTCCAAAACCAGAACCTCAGCGGTGTCACCATCAAAGGCGTAGAAGCCAAAACCAGCGTCAATGTCACGGATAACGTTCAAGTGCGTGGTGCAGTGGCCTATGCAAAAGGAACAGCAGAAAAATCTGGTCAAAAACAACCGCTCAACTCCGTTGCACCCATACACGGTGTGGTTGGCGTTAGCTATGACGCACCCGGCAAACGCTGGGGTAGCGAACTGTCATTAACCGCCGCTGCCGGTAAAAAGAAAGAGGATGTGGATAGCACCACCACCCCGTTCCTTTCCCCTAGCTACAACCTAGTGGATGTTACCGCCTACCGCAAACTGGGCAAAAATGTGCGCTTGGATGCGGGTGTTTTCAACGCTACCGACAAGCAATATTGGGAATGGGAAAGCGCCCGTAACCTGACAGCCACTCAACGTAGCCGTTCCGAACCTGCCCGCCACGTCAAAGTCGGCCTGACTTGGGATTTTTAAAGGATACCGCCATGAAACCGCTAACCCATTTGGCAGAACGCCACCCGCTAATGCGCTTCAACCCGGTGGTTGCCGCTGCCAATGATGCCAGCAACCAAGCGGCATCCAGCCATAATGAAGCCGCCATTATGGCTGCCTTGGTCGGGCAACAGGCCAAACGCCTGCATAACGATTGGCAACAATTGTTGCTGCGTCTAAGCCGTTTGGGTGGAACCTTATTCATCACCCGCCACGGCAAGACCAGCCATGAGAAACTGCTGCGCCTTTACAAAATAGCCCTTTCGGGCAACACCGCCAGCATTACAGATCAGGATGGCAGTCTGGAACTCGACCTCAGTCACTGGCATTGTGCATTTGCCCTGCACGACCAGTGTGAGCTGGATAAAGCCTGTGTCAGCTTTCACTTTTTCGACATTCACGGCAAATTGCTGCACAGCATTTACCCCACACTCTCCTGCAAGGAACTGGGGGCTGACTGGCTGTTGCCACTGTATGCCGTTGATCAAACACCTGAAACGTTTCTGCTGCCACCGAGTCTCCCCCACAAACGGCGCACCTCAGCGGCAGCGGACGTCTGCTCATTGGTGGCACATTGGCGGCATTTGCAAAGTTGCCATGCCATTCCGGTGATCCTTCAGAAACACCAACTGACGCGCTGGCAAGCCATTCAACTATTGCCGCGTGAATATGTCCAGCCTGCACGACCTGATGCTATCCGTCACGTACTGGAACAGGCTCGCGCCCAGCAATTGGAGGTATGGCTATCCCTGCATAACCCCGGCATTACCCAAACGCACGTTGGCATTCCCCATTTGACCCGACCTAATGCGGTCTACAACCGCTCGCAAGATGCGTGGTTTCGCCTGCATTTGGATGACAGCGATTTACACCATACGTGGATTGTCCACAAGCCCACCCAGACGGGCATGGTGTCCTCACTGGAAGGCTACGACAGTAACGGCGAATTGCTGTTGATGCTATCCGCCAAACCGCCCGCCAATTTGCCGCATACGCTGCAATGGCAACAACTGTTACAAGACTTTGCCGCCAAGACGGCTTGAACCTAACCTGAGCGAACGACAATGACTATTCAACCCCGCGACCTGAACGCTGTAATGGCGGAATTCCGCAACTTCCACCACGAATTTGAAACCCTGCTAATGGCAACCTGCAACGCCCAAGGCGAACCGGATGCCAGCTACGCGCCTTATGTCGAACACCTCAGCGATTACTACGTGTACGTGAGTGAACTTGCCACCCACACCGAAAACCTGACCGCGACTGGGCGATGCAGCCTGATGTTCATCGAAGATGAAGGCGATGCCAAACACGTGTTTGCACGCCGCCGGGTCACGCTGCGCTGTGAGGCGGAAGAAATTCCGCGTGAAAGCGCCGCGTTTGACATCGTGCTGGATGCGTTTGTGGCACGTTTCGGCAAATTCATGGACATGATGCGCAAACTTAATGACTTCCATCTGTTCCGCCTGAAACCGCAAACGGGTGGCTACGTGGCAGGCTTTGCGCAAGCGTATACGCTGAGTGGTGAAGGCTTGAGTGAAATTCGTCACCGTAATGAAAAAGGGCATCGAAGCCCGGATAAGGCAACCGCCAGCGAAATGGATGACCTGCGCGACGGAACAGGCAGCTAAAGGAGAAAACCATGCGCATATTATTAAATCTCTCAGTTTTCGCCCTGCTCGTCTTCGTCATTGCCCGTGTAGCAATGGCTGAAACCCAGCCAGCCGCCACGCAACGTATTGTCTCCGTCGGCGGCGCACTCACCGAAATCGTCTACGCCCTCAACGCTGACAAGCAACTGGTTGGCGTAGACACCACCAGCCAATACCCCGCAACTGCCACCAAACTGCCGCAAGTCGGCTACCAACGCCAACTCTCCGCCGAAGGCGTGTTGTCACTGCAACCCAATGTGATTGTGCTGACCGAAGAAGCCGGGCCACCCGCCGTACTAGAACAAATCAAATCGGCTGGCATCAAGATCGTCACCCTACCGGCTGAACATTCCGCTGACGGCGTGGTAAAGAAAATTCAGGGAGTCGCCGATACCATCGGCAAAACAGCGGAGGGTGAAGCAATGGTGCTGGAATTCAAACGTAAACTGGCAGCCACCCAACAAGCCCTGCCGCAAACCAACAAACCCAACATAGTCTTCCTACTCAATGTCGGCAATGGCTCACCAATGGCAGCGGGACGCAACACCGCCGCTAATGCCATGATTGGTTTAGCAGGTGGCAATAATGCTTTCGGTGACACCCACGACGGTTACAAACCCGTCAGCAGCGAAGCTATGATTGCCGCCAACCCCGACATTATTATGCTCACCAAAGACACATTGGAAACCCTCGGCGGCATCGACAAAGCCATCGCCATTCCCGGCGTTTCCCTCACCACCGCAGGCAAAACCAAACACATTGTCACAATGGATAGCCTTTACATGCTCGGTTTCGGCCCACGCCTGCCCGAAGCGGTGCAAGAACTGGCGCAATTACTCCACAAGGGACAATAAGCCCCCATGCTCATGGAATCCCGCGCCCGCCTGACGCTGTTGTTGCTGACAGGCTTGCTACTAATCGTGTTCGTGCTGTCCCTTGGGATTGGTGCGGTTGCCATCCCACCGCTGGAAGTGCTGGGAATACTGGCGCAACAGCTTGGCTTGCCCGTTGCTTCCACGTTTGATCCCGGTCATGTATCGGTATTGCTCGACATCCGCGCCCCGCGTGTGGTGCTGGGCATTATGGTCGGTGCTGGGTTGGCAATCACGGGCGCAACCGTGCAAGGTTTGTTCCGCAATCCGCTGGCTGACCCCGGTTTGATCGGTGTTTCCAGCGGCGCGGCGTTAGCAGCGGTCATGGTGATTGTGCTGGGGGCAACCTGGTTGCAGGGCATCAGTACTTTGCTGGGGCATTACACCCTGCCGATTGCCGCCTTCATTGGCAGTTTGGGGGTGACGATGCTGGTGTATCGGTTGGCAAATATTCACGGGCGCACCGACATTGCCACCATGTTGCTGGCGGGGATAGCCATCAATGCGCTGATGGGCGCGGCGACGGGCTTGCTGACTTACGCCGCCAATGATGCGCAATTGCGTACCCTCACCTTCTGGTCAATGGGCAGCCTTGGCAATGCAACTTGGGCGCAAGTGCTGAGTGCCGCGCCGCTCTTGCTGTTGCCGATCATGGCCTTGCCGTTTTTTGCCCACGCGCTCAACGCGATTTTGCTGGGGGAAGCCGAAGCGGGGCATCTGGGTTTCAACCTTGAACGCATCAAGCGGGTGCTGATTGTGCTGGTCGCGCTGGTGGTGGGAACAGCGGTGGCTTTGACGGGGGTAATAGGCTTTGTCGGGCTGGTCGTGCCACATTTGCTGCGGCTGGCATTGGGGCCGGATCACCGTTTCCTGTTGCCCGCCTCTGCCCTGCTAGGGTCAAGCCTGTTGCTGGCTGCGGATTTGCTGGCGCGTACCTTGGTTGCCCCGGCTGAATTGCCGATTGGCATTATCACCGCTGTGATTGGCGGGCCGTTTTTCCTGTGGCTGTTGAGCCGCTACCGCACCCGGAGTTTCTGATGTTACAGGCTGACAATATTCATGTGCAGATTAGCGACAAAACCTTGCTGGATGGCGTGTCGCTGGATCTGCTTCCCGGTCAGGTGCTTGCCATCGTCGGGCCAAATGGCGCAGGCAAAAGCACCTTGTTGAAAGTGCTGAGTGACGAACTTGCCCCCACGCAAGGGCAGGTATGGCTGAACAATAAAAAGCTGCACCTGTGGCCTGCCCGCGAACAGGCACAAGTGCGGGCTATTTTGCCGCAAAGTTCCCGACTGGGTTTTCCGTTTCGGGTGGAAGACGTGGTAATGATGGGGCGTAGCCCCTACCGTCACACCCATACCCACCGCCAGAATCAGGAAGCCGCCCAGCAAGCCATCGACATGGCACAAGTTGGGCATTTGCGCGGACGCATTTTCACCACACTGTCTGGCGGTGAACAGCAGCGCGTGCAACTGGCGAGGGTCTTGGCGCAATTGTGGAACGCAAATTCGTCCGCCCCACGTTACCTGCTACTGGATGAACCCACCTCAGCACTGGATTTGTCCCACCAGCACCATGTGTTGGGCTTGGCGCACCATTTGGCACAAACCGCAAATATCGGCGTGCTCGCGGTGTTGCATGACCTCAACCTTGCCGCATTGTATGCCGACCAAATAGCCATCATTGCCGATGGCAAACTGCAAACCTGCGGCACACCCGCCGAGGTATTGCGCCCTTGCCAGATTAAAACCGCTTTCGACGTGAATGTGGAAGTGATTCCCCACCCCGCACAGGCAGCCAGCCCGCTGGTGATTGCCCGCAAACCCGTCTTTAACTTGCACCCTACCGCTTAGGAACAAACCACTATGAACACTCGTCCCCTCAAGGAAATTTGGCAAGAATTCCACACCGCCAACCCGACTGTCCGTATCCGTGATGCTGCCGCGCAATTGGGCGTAAGCGAAGCGGAATTAGTGGCAACGGGCTGTAGCGAAACCTGCACCCAACTCTTGCTGGACTGGCACGCCATTCTCAGTCAATTGCACACGCTGGGAACGGTGATGGCACTGACCCGCAGCGATGCAATGGTGCATGAGGCCACCGGATATTTCGCCGAACCGCATTTCCACGGCGATACCGCGCTGTTTTTCCGCCCCGGTCTGGATACACGCTATTTTTTGGGAAGCTGGAAACATGCTTACGCCGTGAATGAAAATGGACGGCTGAGCTTGCAGTTTTTTGATGCCTACGGCACGGCTACACACAAGATTTATATGCAGGAACATAGCCATCTGAGTGCTTATCATCAACTGGTTGCCGATTTCCGCACCCCACAACAACGTCAGCACATCCATGTGGAACGTGCCGTGCCTGATCTGCCCCAACCATTGGTCGATCAGACCATAGACATTACCAGCTTGCGTCAGTCTTGGGCAAAAATCCGCGATGTACACGAAGGCAACCGCATTATCAAAAACCTCGGCGGCAACAGGCGAGCCATTTACCGCGCCCTGGGGTCAGACTACGCACAGTTGCTACCCAGCAGTACGGTGGAAACATTGCTAACCGCATTGGCAGAACAACAACTGCCGCTAATGCTGTTCGGCATGAATGAAGCAACGGTGCAATCCTACGGCGGCACGATCAGTAAATTGCTGCAAACCGGGCCGTGGTTCAACGTGCTTGATCCCGGTTTCAACCTGCATTTGCGCACCGGGGAAATCGGCGAAGTCTGGCGGTTACGCAAACCGTCAGATGATGGCTGGGTAACAAGTCTGGATGTGTTTGACTGGCACGGGCAGGAAATCATGGTGATGACTGATAATCGTGGGCGGGGGAACAGGAATCCGTGGCTTGGACTAAATTATTGCTGGGCATGGAGCCGCAGCAATGATGTGATGCACTATCCAATGCTTGAAAACCATTGTCGCCGCTATAACCATCACTCCCTCACAATTAATGCTACAAGGCGCAACGGTCATGCTCTTCACCACCTCCCCCGACGCTGTTTTATCAGTCCATCACGCTTTCCAGTGGAAGCGGCTCAATGGCAACATAATGGCGGCACACAAGCCTACCCGTTGCACTGCGGGTGGATAGATTATGCGCAAATGGCGTGGGGAAATCATTGCAGCAGGCTAACCAACCTTACAACCTGTTGTATCGGGGTGAAAGTTGTTACATCTTGCCACGCAAAGGACAAAGCACGGTGAGTTTACCGGACTGGCTGCAAGGCATTGGCTGGCATGAAGTGTGTGGCGTGTTTAACTTAATGGAACACCCTTCAGAACAGAGCAATAGCGCAACATTCACACACGAATTAGCGCGGCTGGCGTATTGATTCCGTTCAAGAAAAAGGGGCTTACGCCCCTAGCAAGGTTCAAAATTCCAAGAGAGGAACTAGGAGCCTGTCAGGCCAAGGTTATTTTTATCAAGGCTAACCCGACAGGTTGTACACACGTTAACTCAGGCACAATCACGCTGTGCTTGCACAGCCGTTGGTTTTGACCTGAAAGGAATAATGTCGGCGCTCGACGGACGCGGAAAAAAGCTGTGGTAAATGCTTTCCAATTGCTGGCTGACTTCATGCGAACAGCGAACCAATAACAAACATTTTACCAATTCGTGCTGCACCTGCTGACTAGGGTTGCATAGCTCATTCAGACAGAAATCGCCTTGTTCAAGGCATTGCTGCAATTCGTGTTTGTCAAATCTGGCGACTTGTTCACCCGTCTGGCGATTGTGCAAGCTGATAAACGGGTCAACCCGATCCAGCCATGCGTTTACATAAAACGTCATCACACACCTCACTATTCCTTGAAAATAAGAAATAATCTGGCTGGTGCGGAGTTACAACGTCATACACTGGCTTGACTACTTTTTGTTGCCGTTTTGAGGAGAGGGCAAAAACCTGTAAGATGCAACCAATGATAATGATTCCTGTTACCGAGTCAAGCATTTTTTGAGAAATTTTCTCATTTCAAAAAATAACTGAGAACCACTTGTATTTGTAGTTGATCATGATTATCATCACCGGACGTTTAAGAATGATTACTGTTTAGGTGATGCCATGTACGTTTGTATTTGCCACTCTGTGACCGACAAAGCGATCAAGAAAGCCGTTAAACAAGGCCACGAGACGCTGGAAGCCATTCAACAAGAGCTAAAAGTCGGCACGTGTTGCGGGCGTTGCAAAAGTCATGCCTGTGAAGTCATCGAAGAAACCCTCAACCCTGATACCCTCCACTTTAACCTTAACCTGATGCAAGGTGCATTCGCATGATGACTGGAGCTTTGAGAATGACGGATGTAGAACCACACCGTATCAATCTGGAAGAATTGATGCGCGGCTGCAAAAAAATCATTCTTCAGCACGGCAAGCGACCTTATTGTTTGACCATTACCCGCCGGGGCAATTTGATCCTCACTTCGGCAGATGATGACGCAGACAAGCAACCTTTGCTTGACCGTTCCGCTGAAGAGTCCGACCGATAACGATTCATCAACACCTTTAACAGTCAAGCCAATCAGCGTTATTGCCCCAGCCAGACCTGTTTTTTCGGAGACTACCCATGAAATCCCTTTCCCACATCGTCTCAGCCGCCCTACTCGGTGGCGTATTATGCACCACACCCCTGTTAGTCAGCGCTGAAACCGTTACTGCCAAAGCGGTGATGGAAACCTACGTCAATCTTGCCCATGCCGGTTTTAGTGACGCATTCACCACCGCGAAAGTCTTACAAGAAAAAGTCGATGCCTTCATTGCCAACCCCACCGCCGAAACCCAGCAAGCCGCGAAAGACGCTTGGTTAGCCGCACGTAAACCTTACAGCCAAACCGAAGCCTTCCGCTTTAGCAATAAAAACGTGGATGACTGGGAAGGTCAGGTCAACGCATGGCCGCTTGACGAAGGCTTGATTGATTACGTGAAAGCCGACGCCTACGACCACGAAGAAGGCAACCAGTTTGCCAGCGCCAATATCATAGCGGGCAAAGACCCGATCACAGTGGAATTTCTGAAATCGCTGCATGAAAAAGGTGGCTCCGAAGCTAACGTTGCCACTGGCTACCACGCCATCGAATTCCTGCTGTGGGGACAAGATTTTAACGAAGACCCCAAAGATGCCGGAAAGCGCCCCCACACCGATTACGCAAAAGGTGACACTTGTACCAATGGCAACTGCGAACGCCGCGCCGCCTACCTGAAAGCCGCCACCGATTTACTGGTTGCCGATATGCAACAAATGGCGGATGACTGGGCAGATGGTAAAGCCGGTAACTACCGCAGCGGTTTCCTCGCACTCGATGAAAAAGAAGCGTTGCGCCGCATGTTATTCGGCATGGGCAGCCTAAGCCTTGGCGAACTCGCAGGCGAACGCATG